>NZ_CAMPHV010000011.1 GCF_946886105.1 uncultured Pseudomonas sp.
CAATGGGTAGGGTGGGTCGGGCCGCGCAGGTTAGGCGCGAACCGGAATCAGGCAAACAACATCAACACCCAGCGCGCCGTAACCCACCATGGCGGTCTACCGACAAACCGCAATGGTGGGTTACGCGGCGCTCGGGTTGCGTGGAGATACCCCATACCAACCCCAGCGCCGCTAACCCACCCTACAAAAGCCGCCTGCAACACATGATGGGGACATAGATGACCGGCCGCGCCACAGCATCGCGACAGGCCGCGGTGCTGTGGCATGATTCACGACTCATCCTGCCTGGTTGTATTGCATGACTTCAGTGAAAGACGTTGCACGGCTGGCCGGCGTGTCCCTGATGACGGTCTCGCGGGCGCTGAACAATCCGGAGAAGCTCAGCCCCGAGACCTATCAACGGGTACGCAGCGCCATCGACGAACTGCAATTCGTGCCCAGCATGTCGGCGCGCAAGATTCGCGGCGACAACCTGCAGAGCCGCACCATCGGCGTGTTCGCCCTGGACACCGCGACCACGCCGTTCGCCGTGGAGCTGCTGCTGTCCATCGAACGGACCGCACAACAGGCCGGCTGGAACGTATTCGTGCTCAACCTGCTGAGCGATCCGCCGAGCGAGCAGAGCATCGACCTGATGCTCTCGCACCGCCCCGACGGCCTGATCTTCACCGCCATGGGCCTGCGCCGGGTGAGCATTCCCGAGCGGCTGAAAAGCAAACCGCTGATCCTCGCCAACTGCCTGGATGAAGACAGCAACCTGGTCAGCTACATACCGGATGACGAGGCGGGCCAGTACCGTGCCGTGCGCCACGCGCTGAGCCAGGGTTATCGGCGCCCGCTGTGCATCAACCTGCCGAGCCAGAGCCTGGCCTGGGAACTGCGCCAGCAGGGCATGCAACGCGCCTTCGCCGAGTTCGGCCTGGCGCCCGACGAGGTGCTGCAGTACGACCTCTCGGCCCATGACGCCTACGGCGAGACGCCGGGCATCCTCGATCGACATATCGTCGATGGCCGTGCCCAGTTCGACATCCTTATCTGCGGCAACGACCGCATCGCCTTCTGCGCCTATCAGGTGCTGCTGGCCCGCGGCCTGAAGATTCCCGGCGATGTCGCGGTGCTCGGCTACGACAACATGATCGGCATCGCCGAACTGTTCATTCCGCCGCTGACCACGGTGCAACTGCCCTACTACGAGATCGGCCAGCGCGCTGCGCAGCACCTGATCGACAGCCTGGAGGCGAGCGGGCCGCAGCGGGTGGATTGCCCCCTGGTGACCCGCGCATCGCTGTAAGCGAGACTCGCCAATCCTGATTCCGAGGTTTCCAGCTTCGTAGGGTGGGTTAGCCGCCTGTTGCGTTTGTCGGTCGACTCGCTGCGCCTGGTGCGGCGTAACCCACCATAGGCGCAACTCCATCCATCGCCTGGTGGGTTGCGCAGCCCGACCCACTCTACGGGAGCAGCGCTCGGCACCTCTTGCCCAAACGGCCGCCCGTTAATGCGCACCTGACCATTCGCCGCCGCTCAGCCCTGCGGGTAACGCGCCCGCGGTGTGGCCATCGGCAGGGGGCCGTCGCCGATCAGGCGGAACTCGCCTTTCTCAGCGTCGTAGGCCCTGATATTGCTGGTTTCGATGTCGTAGACCCAGCCGTGGATAAATAGCTGCCCGCTGGCCAGACGCGAGGCCACCGAGGGGTGGGTGCGCAGGTGATCGAGCTGCGCGACCACGTTCTCTTCGGTGAGGACGCCCAGGGTGGTGTGGTCGGCGCAGCCGCAGTTGTCCGCCACCACGCTCTTGGCCACCTCGGCGTGGCGTAACCAGGCCTTGACCGTGGGCATGCGCTCGAGCCCGGAAGGGTCGAGCACCGCCTTCATCGCGCCGCAATCGGAATGCCCGCAGATGATGATGTGATGCACGCCAAGGGCCAGCACCGCGTATTCGATGGCGGTGGAAACGCCGCCCATCATCTGCCCATAGGGCGGCACCACATTGCCGACATTACGGCTGACGAACAGGTCGCCCGGGGAGCTCTGGGTGATCAGCTCGGGGACCACGCGCGAATCGGCGCAAGTGATAAACATCGCCCGCGGCGTCTGCTCGTGGGCAAGCTTCTTGAACAATTCCTGCTGCTCCGGGAACACCTCATGGCGAAAACGCATGAAGCCGGCAACCAGCTGTTGCAGCGCCTCCTCGGCGCTCTCGGGAGCAGCGCCTTGGGGGTCGCCACTGGTTACGGATCGAATAGGCATTTGAACGCTCCCTTTCTCAATCAAGTGTCTGAACCGCTCGCGACCGAGCCAACACAGGCAGCTTAACGCACCTCGCCCGCCCGTCCAGAGACACCATTAGCATGCTATTGGTTGCATTCATAGCAGCGACAGCTGCGCGCCCGGTGGGGCGAAGAGGCTGCAGTCGAGGCCCTCGTATTCCCGATTGTCCAAGCCGAACTTGCGCTTGGCCAGGCGAAAACGTTGGGCCAGCAGCTCGGCGAACTGGCCCTCGCCACGCATGCGGCTGCCGAAGCGGCTGTCGTAGTTCTTGCCGCCGCGGGACTGGCGGATCAGGCTCATGACATGGGCCGCGCGCTCGGGGAAATGCGCCTGTAACCACTCCTCGAACAAGTCGGCGATCTCCAACGGCAGGCGCAGCAGCACGTAACCGGCCGAGCGCGCGCCGGCATCGCGGGCGGCTTCGAGCAGGTGCTCCAACTCCATGTCGTTGATCATCGGGATCATCGGCGCGCACAGCACACTGACCGGCACGCCGGCCTCGCGCAGCGTGCGCATGGCGCGCAAACGCGCGGCAGGGGCGGCGGCACGCGGCTCCATGATGCGTTTCAGTTCGTCGTCCAGGGTGGTCAAGCTGAACGCCACGCTGACCAGGCGCTGGCTGGCCAACTCGGCGAGCAGATCGAGATCGCGCAAAATCAGCGCGCCCTTGGTGATGATGCTCACCGGGTGCTTGTAACGCAGCAGCACCTCAAGGGCCTGGCGGGTCAGGCGCTGCTCGCGTTCGATCGGCTGGTAGGCATCGGTATTGATCCCCAGGGCAATCGGCCGCGGCACGTAACCGGGCTTTTGCAGCTCCTCTTCCAGACGGCTGGCGAGGTTGGTCTTGGCGATCAACTTGGTTTCGAAATCGATGCCCGGCGAAAGATCCCAATAGGCATGGCTGGGCCGCGCAAAGCAGTAGATACAGCCGTGTTCGCAGCCCCGATAAGGGTTCACCGAACGGTCGAAACCGACATCCGGCGACTGGTTGCGGCTGATCACCGTTTTCGCCGTTTCGCGGCGCACTTCGGTGGCGCGCGAGGGCGGCGTCTCGTCCTGGAACCAGCCATCGTCCTCGGCCACCGAGCGGGTCGGGGCGAAGCGGTTGTGCGGGTTGCTGGCGGTGCCGCGACCGCGCGGCGGGAGAACAACGGACATGGCAGGGTTCCGACAAAATACTGTATGAATGTACAGTTAATTATCGAATCGACCAAGCCCTGTTCGTCGCCAGCAACGCTTTGGCCCCAAACCGACAATGATGCGAGAATGCTGGCGCTCCCGCTGCCGCGCTTGTTCGGTAGCCTTGCCATCGTATACCTGGCCCGAGGCCGACCCTATCCACCGCCACCTGCGAAATCTGGCCAAAAGCGAGATTCGCAATGGGTGCAAGCTTCCCATTGAAACGGAGTAGTTCGATGAAAACAGTTCTGGTTACCGGCGCGTCTTCCGGGTTCGGCGAAGCCATTTGCCGTCGGCTGATCGCCGATGGGCACCAAGTCATCGGTGCCGCGCGGCGCGCCGAGAAACTCACCTCGCTGGCCGCCGAATTGGGCGACAAATTCATCGCGCTGGTGATGGACGTCACCGACAAGGCCTCGATCGATCAGGCCTTCGAGACGATTTTCCAGCGCTGCGCGCAAATCGACGTGCTGGTCAACAACGCCGGCCTGGCCCTGGGCATCGAACGCGCCCAAGTCGCCAGCGCGGCCAACTGGGAACGCATGATCGCCACCAACGTCACCGGCCTGAGCCTGGTCACGCACAAGGTATTGCCGCATATGGTCGCCGCCAACAGCGGCTTGATCATCAATATGGGCTCGATCGCCGGCACCGTGCCCTACCCCGGCGGCAACGTCTACGGCGCGACCAAGGCCTTCGTCAAACAGTTCAGCCTGAACCTGCGCGCCGATCTGGCCGGCAGCAAGGTGCGGGTCAGCAATATCGAACCGGGGCTGTGCTCGGGCACCGAGTTCTCCGTGGTGCGCCTGGATGGCGACGCCGAAGCGGTCAACGCGCTGTACAAAGACGTCGAGGCGATCCGCCCCGAGGACATCGCCCATACGGTGTCCTGGATCAGCCAACTGCCCGAGCACATGAACGTCAACTCGATCGAAATCATGCCGGTGGCGCAGACTTATTCGGCGCTGACGATAACGCGCAACCTGTAACACCCTCCGTCAATTCCTGGCGCGCCCGCAGTGCGGGTGCGGCCCAGTGCCGGATCGCCGACCGCTAGCGCCGCGGCGCTGTCGACGCATTTCCGACGACCTGCACTCGGCGCTGCAGGCTCTGCCACCGAACGCCGCTCGTCAGCAGGTTGGGCCAACCGGCCAGGATACTCGCACAACGAAATTAGTCTGCTACTACTAAAGTTGTAGGCCCAGACAAAGGCAGCCCGTGCCCATCGATCCATGCGGCTGATTGGCTGATTCAGGTTCGAACGACCACGCTCCGAGACTGGGCGGCGACGCGCTATCAGAGTCTCAGGCATCGAAATCGATCGAACTTACCGACCAGACGGAACACACCCTGCCATCTCCCACCATGGACGGTCGCGCAGCCCATCGCCCCGAAAGGCGAGGAGGATGTATGAATGCCGTTCTACGTATCACCGGTCTCGCACTCATGGCACTGCTCGCCGCGCCCGTTTCGATACCTCAGGCACTCGCCGCAGACGATGTCGAAGCCATCAGCAGCGATCTGACGCTGATCTTCCGCGCGGCGCGCAAGATGATTTCCGACAACCAGGACCAGATCAACGACCCCAGCAAAGGCGACAAAGGCCTGAGCGCGACGGCGGTAGTCGAGCAAACCAAAGCCAATTACAAGACGGCTACGGGGAAGGATCTGGACTTGAGCGACGACGGCAGCCCGGCCGCCAAGGCGCGTATCGCCATGATCGAAGCCGTGCGGGCGACCATGGACGAAGCCCAGCCACTGATCAACGAGCAGGGCAAAGGCTTCAAGGGCTTCCTCCCGGCGGTGTTCGGTGGACGCGTGGCGAGTAACTTCAGCGCGACCATGGCCGGCACCTTCGCGATCAAGCTGACCGCGCCCAAGGCCTACGTGCGTAACCGCGCCAACCGCCCCGACGAGTGGGAGAACAAGGTGATCGAAACCATGTTCAAGCAACCCGGCTACGAGAAGGGCAAAGCCTATGCCGAAGCCGTGCCGGTCAAAGGCAAGCCGGCTTATCGCTATATCCTGCCGGAGTATTACGGCGCCTCCTGTCTGGGTTGCCATGGCGACCCCAAAGGCGAGATCGATATCACCGGCGGCAAGAAGGAAGGTGCCAAGCTCGATGAGCTCGGCGGCGCGATTTCCTTGATCATCTACCAGTAGAGGCCACCGGCATGCCTCGTTTAACCAACCTCAGCATCAGCGCCCGCTTGCTGCTGCTGTCCGCTGTGGTGGCTGTGCTCCTGGCCGCGATGCTGTTCTATCTGGCCAATGTCATAGGCGCCAACAATACCCGTATGGATGAACAGCAGGAGGCGGTGCACCAGCAAGTCGAAGAGCTGAGCCGCTGGCAGCTGGCCGACCGCGGCCTGCGGGAATTCGGCGCCATGCGCTTCTGGCTGTACGACCTGCAGGTCAGCTGGCTGAACGACTCGGAAAGTGCCGCCGACGAAGCCCATGAACGACTCAAGGCGGTACTGGCCGAACAGCAACAGCATGGTGTGGATCTTGGCCAGATGCCCGCGCAGATCGAGGAATTTCGCAGCAAGATGCTCGCGGCGGTGGATGCCTACGTCGACAACAACCGGGTGCTGGGCAACGCCACCGTCGCCGAGGCACGCAAGATCGCCACGACCATCGACACCAACCTGGCGGCGCTGCAGGAGGAGCGCAGCAGCAGCGCCACGCTCAAGGCCGAGGAAATAGCCGCGGCCGCGACGCTGGTACAAGCCGGCAACGGCCGCCTGTTCGCCCTGGCCTGGTGGGTGCTGGCGGCAGTGGTGGTAATCCTCGGCATTTTCTACCTGCTGCTGGTGCGCTCCATCTCTCGACCGATGCATGACTTGGAGCACGGTATTTCCGCGATCGAGCGCACCTCAGACCTGTCCCATCAGTTGCCGGTGCTCAGCGCCGATGAAATCGGCCTGACCGCCAGCGCGATCAATCGCATGCTGGAGAAATTCCGCAGCATCATCCTCGAAGTCGACAGCATCGCCGGGCAGGTGGCGGGTAAAGTCGAGGATACGCGGCAAAGCATGATCAGCACCCACAAAGGAATACAGGCGCAACAGCAGGAAACCGATCAAGTGTCCTGCGCGGTCACCGAGATGAGCCATACCATCCAGGACGTGGCGAAGAACGCCGAACGCGCCTCGGAAGCCGCGCATCAGGCCAACCGCAATGCCGATAAAGGCAACGCGGTGGTGGCCGCCAATGTCAGCGCCATGAACGCCCTGGCCCAGGAGGTGCATTCGGCGGCCGACGTGGTACGCCGGGTGGCCCAGGACACCGGGCAGATCGGCCGGGTGGTGGAGGTGATTCAGAGCATTTCCGACCAGACCAACCTGCTGGCGCTGAACGCCGCAATCGAAGCCGCGCGCGCCGGCGAGGCCGGACGGGGCTTTGCCGTGGTCGCCGACGAAGTGCGCACCCTGGCCCAACGTACGCGCGAATCCACCCAGGAAATCAACGACATGATCGAGCGTCTGCAACAGGGCGTCGGTCAGGCCGAGCGGGTTATGGCCGAGGGCGTCGACAAGGCGCAGAACGCGGTCGAGCAAGTGCAATCGGCCGGCGTGGAGTTGGCCGGGATCAGCCATTCGGTGCACAGCATCGAAGACCTCAACGTGCAGATCGCCAGCGCCGCGGAAGAGCAGAGCACCGTGACCGCGGGCATCGCCGAAAGTGTGGTGCATATCCGCGATGTCACCATCGCCAATGCCAAAACCGCCACCGTGGCGATGACCGCCTGCAACGAACTGGAGACGCTGACTCAGCATATGCAGGCGCAGGTCAGGCAGTTCCGCCTTTAATGCCGCCTAGCCTTTAACCGCGTACCGCGCTGTTGGGCTTCGCTACGCTCAGCGCCAACCCGCCGATCACACGGCGAGCTTCCCGACTGGCTCAGGGCGCCTTTTGTAGGGTGGACATAGCGAAGCTTTGTCCACCGCGCGAGTACCGCAGCCGAGAGTCACGTCGTTCGACCGTTCAGATCAGGCGCGCCTGCAGCCCTCCATAGCCATGGGCGCCCGCCTCGCCAGTGAGTGCGATACGGCCCATCGCGGCCAACTCGCGCGCCCGCCAGAACAGGAAATAGTCGGTGGCGAAGAAACCGTCGTTGCGCACCATCACCTCGGCCATCAACCGAGCCAGCGGTTGCTCGTCATCACGGGCATGGCGCAACAGCGCGGCGTCGACAGTCTGATAGCCCTCGCCGAAAAAAGCATTCGCCTGCCAACGGCGCACCAGGGCGTTGTTCGCCAGCGCGGCACGCCACTGTGCGGCCAGCAGCTGGCGCCGCTCTGCATCGACCTCACGGGGCTTAGCCAAGGCCGCCAGTGCCTCGGGCGCATGCATGGCCACGGCCCTACGCGTCTCGACACGGCTGGCGCCGCTGCCGCAGCACACCTCCCAAAACGGCAATGCGCTAGCCGCCAGAGCGTTTGCCACACGGGCCAGCAGCAATTGCTCACTGGCACTGTCGCCATGCCAGACGGTCACCGGCCGCGACTGCTCAGGCAGTGCCGCAAGCCAACGTGCATCCGCGGGAAGGTCCGTGGCGAAATCCGGCACCGGGCACACAGACTCGGGCCACACCGCCTGCCAGAAGGCAGCGCGAGCGGCGCAGGGTGGCGTATCCACATCCGCCAGCGGGCCGACGGCGAGATCATCGCGCAGCACGCGCAAACCCGCCTCGGCCTCGTGCGCACCTATCACATGGGTCACAGCTGCTACCGCGTTATCACCACAGACCAGATGCCACATAAGCCTCCCTATTGATCGTTCCAAGGCTCCATCATGGGAACGCCGCCCGTGGCGCTCCGCGTCACCTAGGATCCAGCACCTGACAGACCGTTCCCGGATTGCGCCGGGGCTGATCCGGGCTACGAGTCGCGCCGTCTGCGCAGTCCTATTCGGTCGGCTTCTTCAGCTTGGGATTGGGAAAGAACTGCACCGCCTGCACCTTGGGGTCGGTGACCTTGGGTTTCAGGGCGCTGACGTTGACCCGGGTCGGCAGCTCCTTGGGCACCGAGTTGCCGCGCGCATCCAGGGTGTCGGCGTAGCCGCAGGCCACGCATTCGCGGTTCGGCACGCCGTCTTCGTCCCACATCTGGATCTTGTCCATCTCGCTGCACGCCGGGCATACGGCGCCGGCGATAAAACGGCGTTTGCTCACCTTGGCGTCGTCGCTCATGCCGCCTCCTGGCTCAAGCCGAGATGGCGCAGCAAGGCATCGATGCTCGGCTCGCGGCCGCGGAAATCGACGAACAGCTGCATCGGCTCGCGCGAGCCGCCGCGGGCCAGGATCGCCTCGCGGAAGGCGCGGCCAGTGTCGCTGTTGAACACGCCCTCTTCCTCGAACCTGGAGAAGGCATCGGCCGACAGCACTTCAGCCCATTTGTAGCTGTAGTAACCGGCCGCGTAACCGCCGGAGAAGATGTGCGCGAAGCTGTTGGGGAAGCGGTTGTAAGCCGGCGGACGCAGCACCAAGACTTCGTCGCGAATGCCTTCGAGCACCTGCAGCACACTGCGGCCGTCGCCGTGGTTGGCGTGCAGTTCGAAGTCGAACAGGGAGAACTCCAGCTGGCGCACCATCATCAGCCCGGACTGGAAATTCTTCGCCGCCAGCATCTTGTCCAGCAGGTCCTGGGGCAACGGCTCGCCGCTCTGGTAATGGCCGGAGATCAGCGCCAGGCCTTCCGGCTCCCAGCACCAGTTCTCCATGAATTGGCTCGGCAGCTCCACCGCGTCCCAGGCCACGCCGTTGATCCCCGAAGCGCCAGCATGCTCGACGCGGGTCAGCAGGTGGTGCAGGCCGTGGCCGAATTCATGGAACAGGGTGGTGACTTCGTCATGGGTCAGCAGCGCCGGCTTGTCGCCCACCGCCGAGGTGAAATTGCACACCAGGTTGGCCACCGGGTTGATCAGTTCGCCGCTGGCGTCGCGGCGCTTGTCGCGCGCGCCGTCCATCCAGGCGCCGCCGCGCTTGTTGGCGCGGGCATAGAGGTCGAAGAAGAAGCGCCCGACGTGCTGGCCGTTTTCGCTGATCTCGAACAGACGCACATCCGGGTGCCAGCTATCGAAGCCGGAGAGTTCCTTGATCTGGATGCCGTAGAGCTTCTCGACGATGGCAAACAGGCCGCCGAGCACCTTGTCGATCGGGAAGTAGGCGCGGAGGATTTCCTGGGAAATGCTGTAGCGCTGCTCACGCAGTTTTTCGCTGTAGTAGCCGACGTCCCAGCTCTGCAGATCGGCGCAGCCCTGATCGGCGGCGAAGGCCTGCAATTCGGCAAGGTCCTGGGCGGCGAAGGCTTTGCTGCGCTGGGCCAGGTCGCGCAAAAAGTGCAGCACCTGCTCGGTGGAGTCGGCCATTTTGCTGGCCAAGCTGAGTTCGGCGTAATTGGCGAAGCCGAGCAGCTGGGCCAGTTCCTGGCGTAAATCGAGGATCTGCGCCATCACCGGGCCGTTGTCGTGCTGACCGGCGTTCGGCCCCTGATCGGAGGCGCGGGTGCAATAGGCGGCGTAGAGTTCTTCGCGCAAGGCGCGGTCGTCGGCGTAGGTCATCACCGCGAAGTAGCTGGGGAATTCCAGGGTGATCAACCAGCCATCCAGGCCCTTGGCTTCGGCGGCTTGCTTCATTTGCGCCTTGGCCGACTCGGTCAGGCCGGCAAGCGCCGCTTCGTCGCTCACCTGCTTGGTCCAGGCCTGAGTGGCGTCGAGCAACTGGTTGGAGAACTGGCTGCCCAACTCCGACAGTTTCATCTGGATCTCACCGTAGCGCTGTTGCTCGGCTGCCGGCAGGTCGATGCCGGACAGGCGGAAGTCGCGCAGGGCGTGTTCGAGAATGGTCTGCTGCGCCACCTCGAAACCCGCGGCCTCGGGGCTGGCGGCCAAGGCCTGATAGGCCTCGAACAGCGCACGGTTCTGCCCCAGCTCGGTGGCGTACTCCGAAAGTTTGGGCAGGCAGGCTTCATAGGCGGCGCGCAGCTCGGCGTTATTGCACACCGCGTTGAGGTGGCTGACCGGACTCCAGGCGCGGCCGAGACGGGCATTCAACTCGTCGAGCGCCAGCACCAGCCCGTCCCAGCTCGGTGTGCCAGACTGTCGCTGGAGCAACTCGGCGATCGCCGCGCGGTTATCGGCGAGAATCGCATCCACCGCGGGCTCGACATGCGCGGGACGGATGGCGGAATACGGCGGCAGGTCGAACGCTTGCAGCAAGGGATTATCGGCAGTCACTAGAGGTCACCTGAAAGACGAAATGGGTTTACAGCTGCGAGCCCGTTTACCGTCAAAGGTTCTCGGGCTGGCTCGCATCGACGCACATCCGTTATAAAAAACACGGGCATGGCCTGAACATGGGTGCCATCTTAATTACAATCAAGCCCAGGCGCAGCTTAAGAGGTTTCTATCGTGGCGATACGTACTTACCAACAGTTCACCCCGCAGCTCGGCGCGCGGGTCTTTGTCGACGCATCGGCGGTTGTCCTGGGCGATGTGGAAATCGGCGCGGACAGCTCGGTCTGGCCCCTGGTGGTGATCCGCGGCGACATGCACAGCATCCGCATCGGCGAGCGCACCAGCATTCAGGACGGCAGCGTGCTGCACATCACCCACGCCGGGCCGTTCCATCCGCACGGCTACCCGCTGAATATCGGCGACGACGTGACCATCGCCCACAACGTCACCCTACACGGCTGCAGCATCGGCAACCGGGTACTGGTCGGCATGGGCAGCATCGTCATGGACGGCGTGGTGATCGACGATGAAGTCATGCTCGGCGCCGGCAGCCTGGTGCCCCCGGGCAGCCACCTGGAAAGCGGCTACCTGTACCTTGGCAGCCCAGCGAAAAAAGCCCGCGAACTGACCGAAAAGGAACGCAGCTTCTTCAGCTACAGCGCCGCCAACTACGTGCGCTTGAAGGACCAGCACCTGATGGAAAACTACTCCACGCGCTGATGCAGCGATGAGGCTGGCATATCCAGCATCTGGCCTCATGCAACAACCCTCACTTACCACGGAACGCACTGACACCCGTCGGAGAGTGCGCTTCGCGCGCCCAGCTTTCCAAGGTTTTCGCCAACACGCATATGCTTCACCGCTAGGAGATGAAGCATATAAGCTACTAATGATTATTTATGAGCCTTGAATGCTTCATTTACTATATATGAAGCATATATACCTCATTTTCAGCGGATGAGTCTTTTATGGCTCATTTTATGGCTACTGAATCTTATATGCTGCAATTTCCATCCCTGTCGGAGGTAGCCCATGCGCACCACCTTGCTCGAACAGATCAAACAGCGGCGTTTGCAGCTCGGCCTGAAAGGCAAGGACATGCCGCTGCGGGTGGGCCTGAATCGGCAGCAGTACGGCAAGATCGAGAAGGAAGGCAATCCCAGCCTGGCCACCCTGGATAAGATCGCCGAGGGGCTGGATGCGACCCTGATGTTGGTTCCCAAAGAGCTGGCAAGCCATGTCGAACAGTTGTTGGCAGCTGGTGCCACTGGGGCGCTCGAGGCTCGGTTCGTCTACCCCCCGGGCGGCTCGTCGTCCGCCATGCTGCTGTTCGACGGCGTGAAGGAAACCATCGAAGACCCCTGGCAAGAACCGGGGGATGACTGATGGCCGGCGAACAAGTCTCGGCCCTCAAGTTGACGCTGCACGGGCGACTGGTCGGCTATGTCGCCGGCTATGCGCACAACCGCTCGGTATTGTCCCTGGCGCCGGAGTTCATCGCCGATGCCAGGCGCCCCGCGCTGACCTTATCGCTGGCAAACCCGAGCACATTCGCCCTCCGCGCGAGCAAGGTGTTTCCGGTGGCGACCAATATGCAATTGCATCCACTGCTGAGCAATCTGCTGCCCGAGGGAGCCCTGCGCCAGCTGCTCGCCCAACGCCTGAAAATCCACGAGAACAACGAATTCCCCCTGCTCGTCCACCTCGGCGCTGACCTGCCCGGTGCTCTGATCGCCGAGCCGGTCAAGGCTGAGGATATTCCGGATACGGCCTTTGGCGACCGCGGCCGACTCGATCGGGTGGCGGTGGATGCCGTGGATCGGGTGGCGCATTTTTCCCTGGCCGGGGTGCAGATGAAGTTTTCCATGCGCAACCGCGACGGTCGTTACCTGCTGGGCGATGCCAACGCGCCAGGCGACTGGATCATCAAGACACCCTCCACGGTACATGCCCATGTGCCGCTGAACGAATACACCAGCATGCAACTGGCGGCGCTGGCGGGCGTGGATATACCGGAGATCCGCCTGGTAGAACTGGACCGGCTCGAACGCCTGCCGGAGATCAAGCTGCCCGACGAAGGCTATGCCTACGGGATTCGCCGGTTCGACAGAACCGACACTGCCCGTGTACATGCCGAAGACTTCGCTCAGGTGCTGTTCGCCTATGCAACAGACAAATACCACAAGGCCAGTTACGAGCAGATCGCTCGGCTGATCTACCAGAACACCTACAGCGGCCAGCGTGACGTGGTGCAGATGGCCATACGCTTGCTGGTCAATATCCTGCTAGGCAACGGCGACGCTCATTTGAAGAACTGGAGCATTCTCTACCCCGATGGCCTGACACCCATGCTCGCACCGGCCTACGATATCGTCTTCACCAAGGCCTATATCCCCGCCGAGCAGCACTACGCGTTGAATATGGCGCAGACCAAGCAGTGGTATGTGGTGTCACTCGAGCACTTCCGCCGTTGGGCAAAACGCGCGGACCTGCCGGAATCGCCAATCCTCTACAACCTCAAAGCCGCCATTGGCAAAGCCCGCGAGCTATGGCCAACCGCATTGCGCGACAGCCCGATGCACGAAGCGCACAAAGCCGCTCTGCGCGCGCACTGGCAGGCGCTGCATAAGGACTTTCGCATCGAGAGCTAGGCGGGTGGGGCTCCTGCAGATTGTTCGCTGTTGCATCTGCAGTCGGTAGCCTGGGTCGAGCATAGCGACACCCAGGCATCCCTTCCCGGGTATTGCTGCGCTCAACCCAGGCTACTTGCTGCACACCAGGCTTATATGTCCATCACGGACGGAGCAGTCACCTTGGCCAATCGCTATGCTATCGACTTTCCCTCACCCACCCGCAGAACTCAGGCTGCTGCCCATGCACTACCAGAACATCCTCTTCGACCTCGACGGCACCCTGACCGACCCGCGTGAAGGCATCACCCGCTCGGTGCAGCATGCGCTGGCGCAGCTGGGTATCGACGAGCCGGATTTGCAGGCGCTGGAGCATTTCATCGGGCCGCCGCTCTTGCAGTGTTTTATGCAGACCTATGACTTCGACGAGGCCACGGCCTGGCAGGCGGTCGGGCATTACCGCGAGCGCTTCCGCGAGGTCGGGCTGTATGAGAACCGGCTGTTCGACGGCGTCGGCGAGCTGTTGGAGTTGCTGCTCGGGCAGAACCGTACGCTGTATATCGCCACCAGCAAGCCGACCGTGTTCGCCACCGAGATCGCCCGGCATTTCGATTTCGCCCGGCATTTCAAGCTGATCTACGGCAGCGAGCTGGATGGCACGCGCACCGACAAGGTCGAGCTGCTCGCCCATCTGCTCAGCGAGCAGGCGTTACCGCCGGAGAGCACGCTGATGATCGGCGACCGCAAGCACGACCTGATCGGCGCGCGGCGCAATGGCCTGGACGCGGCGGCGGTCGGCTATGGTTTTGGCAGCGTCGAGGAGCTGCGTGCCGAGGCGCCGCGTTATCACTTTGCGACCCTGGCCGAGTTGCATCGGGCTTTTCAGCGTTAGCAGCCCCATGAAGCCCCTTCACCGTTTTGACCTACAAAGATCGTCAGCATGCTGGCCCATCGAGCGAGCGCTATACCATTGATTTTATTGGTCATGATGCAGGAAGGGCTTTAGCCGCGAAAGATTGCCCAGCAACAGCACAGCTTCGCGGCTAAAGCCCCTCCCACAGTTTGCTGCGCGACAGCGCTCTCCGAGCGGGCGGCTTAGTCGTTGCGCTGATAGATGATTTTCTTGCTGCCGCCATCGCAGCTGCCGACCACCATGTTCGGGTCCTGGGCTTCGTCGTTGGGGACGATTTCCAGGGTATAGCTGGCCACGCCGGCGGCCTGGATTTTCACTTCGATTTCCGCACGCAGTTCTTCGCAGGGTTTGGGCGCGGCGACGGCAGCGCTCGCAAGCAAACCAAGCAGTAGTGCCAGGGGCCATCTAGTCAATTGCAATACGCCTTTGTTGGGAGGGAATCGGGGGAGTTCGGCTGGAGCGCAACCGGGCTTTGCTGCAATAAGCAGTGCAATGCCTGATCGCGCTCAACCTCGGCTAGTTTGCCCAGTATTGCGACGCGCCGGTAGAAGTCCGACCAGTCGCCTTCGGCCTGCTCGAACAGCCGGGCAAAGGCCTCCACCCAGCGATCATACAAGCCGAACGGCAGCAGCTTGGCGTTGTTCAGTGGCGCGTTCATCCAGCCGTCGTAGCGGCCGACGCCGCCCCACTCACGCTCGCGCAGGGCGCGGTACTCGGCGCGCAGGCGGGCGAACTCGGCTTGCTTGCCGGCACGCTTCTGCTGCTCCGGCAAGCCGCTGGCGTAGAGCTGGGCCAGACGCTCCCGGCTCGCCAGCACCAAGGCGATGAACTGTTCGCGCTGGCGTTCACCCTGCGGGCCCGCCGGGACCAGGCCACGGGCGGCGCGCCATTGGCGCAGGCCCTCACGCTCGACGAAGGTGGCGAAGGATTCGTTGAACGCGGTGTCGTTGGCGACATACAGCTGCTGGTGCGCCAGCTCGTGGAAGATCACCGCCACCAGGCGCTCGTCGCTCCAGCGCAGCATGGTGTTGAGGATAGGGTCGTCGAACCAGCCGAGGGTCGAATAGGCTTCGATGCCGCCCAGGTAGGTATCGAAGCCTTGCAGCTGGCGCACTGCCGCCGCACCGCGGGCGCGGCTCTGGCTGTAGAAACCGCGATAAGCGACGCAGCCGGCGATCGGGAAACACTGCAGCTCGGGGCTCAGCGACAACTCGGGGGTGACGAACAGATTCCACACCACGTAAGGCCGCTGGATATCGGCATACAGGCGGTAGCTGCGGTTATCCGGCAACGCCAATTCGGCGCTGGCAAAGCGTCGCGCTTCCAGGGCCAGCGCCAGGCGTTGGCGCAGATCGGCATCGACGGCCGGGTCTTCCAGCAAAGCGGCAATCGGCTGGCGCGCGCGCAACACCTGCCATTGTCCTTGGGCCAGGTGGCCGTAGTAATCCAGGGTGCTGCACGCACTTAGCGTCAGGCATAGCGCCAGCAGCGGAACCCAGCGCCAACGCGTGAAGTCACTGGCAGGGCGCCGCCAGCGGAATGTCGAATACCCAAGCCTTCGCGGCATCGCCGATGTTCCTGATCCATGACAGCTGCCGACTGTAGCGTATCGGCGTAGGCTAAGCCCATTGCATCGCTTCGGAGAGCACCATGCGTTATTTCCTCCTGCTCGTTGGCCTGTCGACTCTCGGCGCATGCGCTTCGCCGGTGCCGCCGCGCGATCCGAACCAAGCCTGGGTCGAGCTGTACGCCAGCCCCGGCGAGCTGCTGATGGCCGACCGGCTCGACGGCCAGCGCCTGAACGATGGCCGCTACTTCCAGGTGCCGAACGGCGCCCATGAATTGCAGGCGCGCTTTCAGTTCGAAGTGAATGGCCTCGGCGGCGGCCTGGACGGCAGCACCGAACCGCGGCAGATCACCTGCGAGATCCGCGTACGCTACGACGATTTCGCTCCCGGCCAGCGCTATCGCCTGGAAGTCCGGCCGCTGGCGATGAAGGCGCAGGGCTGGCTGTACGACGAACAACGCAACGTCCTCGCACGGGCCAAGGTACCGCGCTGCGGGACGTTCTAATAGTTGTGTCCTCGTTAGCGTTGCAAGCATTTCGAGACGAAGCAGGTTCGCTCCCCGGATTGCATCCGGGCTACGGATTTGTGAGCACCGCGACCCCGCTGGCGTGGCGGACAAACTGATACATAGCGTCTCTATCAGCCGACGCTTAAGTGTCGAGGCTGGCTTCCAGGGTGATGTCGGCGTTCAGCACCTTGGAGAGCGGGCAACCGTTCTTCGCGGTTTCCACCGCCTGCTCGAATGCGTCGCGATCGGCACCCGGCACTGTCGCCTTGAGCGACAGGTGAATGGCGGTGATGGCGAAGCCGCCCGCCACCTTGTCGAGAGTGACCTCGGCCTGGGTGTCGATGCTTTGCGCGGTCATCCCGGCATCACCCAGTTCCTTGGACAAAGCCATGGAAAAGCAGCTCGCATGGGCCGCGCCGAGCAGCTCTTCGGGGTTGCTGCCGGGCTGGTCTTCGAAGCGTGTATTGAAGCCGTAGGGCACGTTCGACAGGGCGCCGCTCTGGGTCGATACCGTGCCGCTGCCGTCCTTGATGCCGCCTTGCCAGTGTGCCGAAGCTGTCTTCTTCATCTGTGTTCTCCTTTCTCCATTACCCAGGGGATATAGAGTTCAGAGAGGCATGGGCGGCACAAGTTCGACCTGCTAACGCAGGCTGGCGAGTATGTCGAAAGCGCGCAATCGGTCGGCGAACTCGTAGAGGTCGCAGGTGAAGATCAGCTCGTCGGCGCCGGTCTGCTCGAGCAGCACCTCGAGGCGCGCGCGGATTTTCTCCGGGCCGCCGATCATCGCCATGCCGAGGAAGCTGCCGACCGCGTCCTTTTCATGGGGCAGCCACAGGCCTTCCATGCTTTTCACCGGTGGGCGTTGCACCAGGCTCTGGCCGCGGATCAGCGCGAGGATGCGCTGGTAGGCTGAGGTCGCCAGGTACTGCGCCTGCTCGTCGCTGTCCGCCGCGATCAGCGGCACGCCGAGCATCACATAGGGCTTGTCGAGCACCGCCGAAGGTTTGAAATGGTTGCGGTAGATGCGGATCGCCTCGTGCATCAGCCGCGGCGCGAAGTGCGAGGCGAAGGCGTAGGGCAAGCCTTTCTCGCCGGCCAGCTGGGCGCTGAACAGGCTGGAGCCGAGCAGCCAGATCGGCACTTCGGTGCCGCTGCCGGGCATGGCGATCACCCGTTGCCCCGGCGTGCGCGGGCCGAGATAGGCCTGCAGTTTCTCGACATCGCGGGGAAAATCCTCGGCGCTACCGGAGCGCTCGCGACGCAGGGCATGGGCGGTGAATTGATCGGCGCCCGGCGCGCGGCCCAGGCCCAGGTCGATGCGCCCGGGATAGAGTGTGGCGAGAGTGCCGAATTGTTCGGCGATTACCAGCGGCGCGTGGTTGGGCAGCATCACCCCACCGGCGCCGAGGCAAATGCGCGAGGTGCCGGCCGCCAGATAGCCGAGCAGCACCGCGGTGGCCGAGCTGGCGATACCGTCCATATTGTGGTGCTCGGCGACCCAGAAGCGGGTGAAGTCCAGACGCTCGACATGCTGGGCCAATGCCAGGGAATTATGCAGCGCCTGCTGCGGGCTGCCGTCGTCGCGGATCGGCGCCAGATCGAGGGTGGAAAATCGGGTGTGTGCTAGAGCGCTCATGGCTACCGCCTCGGGTTATGCAGCGGCTTGGGCGCACGGCTGCGGTTATATCCGAGTTAAATAGTGGGGTTTGTTTTGGGGATTCCAAGGGCGCGTAACCATCGCCGGCCTCATCCAAGCTCGTAGCCTGGATAAGCGCAGCGCAATCCGGGGCCGCAATCCCGGATTGCGCCAAGGCTTATTCGGGCGACAACGCGGCATTCGCCGTCTTGTAGCCCGGATGCAATCCGGGGTGATGTTGACGTGGCGGCAATCTCCCCGGATTTCATCCGGGCTACTATCTGGGCTATATGAATGCCTAGCTATTGCTCAGGCGAAAGCCGATTTTCAGGGTGACCTGATAATGGCCGACCTTGCCGTCCTGGATATGTCCGCGAGTTTCCACCACCTCGAACCAATCCATATTGCGCACCGACTTGGCGCATTCGGCCAGGGCATTCTCGATGGCGTCTTCGATGCTGGTCTTGGACGAGCCGACGATTTCGATTTTCTTGTAGGTGTGGTGATCGGTCATGGCAATTCTCCGTGGCTAAGACGTGAGGCGGGGGTTGCCCCTGAGCTGTCGACTGCATGGCAAATCGACAGGTTCCTGGTTTCACGCTAGCCAAGCACGGAGAAAGCACAAGCGCGGCAACGATTGCCGGCTTGGCTCAGAACTGCAGTTCGCTGCGCAGTTCGGCGACCTTGGCCTGCATCGCCGCAGTCAACTCGGCTGGATTGAGGCGCTCGATGATGCCTTGCAGGATGCGTTTCTCGTTGCCATCGACCACGCCATCGCGGCGGGCGATATCCACCAGGCTTTCCAGTTCATGCACCAGCAGTTTGCCGTCGTCGGCAAAGCATTGGATCGAACGGAAGGCCATTTCCAGGTAATCGCGGCTTTCTTTCATGCGGGCACTCCATGTGGGTGGCGCGTCCATCCGGCGGATGGCTCGGGCGCGCACAGGCTAATCGACGGCCGGGGCCTCGGCAAGATCGCCCAGTTCGGCCGCCAACCAGCGCGCCAACTGCGCCGCGCGCTGATCGCGACTGCGTAGCGGTTGCCACAGAGCCAGGCGCGCCGGCGTTTCGACGAAGCCCCAGGGCGCCAGCAGACGACCGGCCGCCAGGTCGTCGGCCACCAGCTGCTGCGGAGCGATGGCCACCCCAAGGCCGGCGGCGGCCGCCTCGAGCAGGTAGTAGAGGTGTTCGAAACCCTGGCCGTAACGCAACGCGCCGCTATCCAGGGCATTGCCGGCGGCCCAGCTCGGCCAGGCTTGCGGGCGCGAGCTGGTGTACAGCAGCGGCTCGCCGAGCAGCGCCGCGGCCGGTGCCCGGTGCAACTCGGCGAAGCGCGCATAACGCGGGCTGAGCACCGGGCCGATGCGTTCAGCGGCCAGCTCGAACACCTGCATATCGGCCGGCCAGGGCGGTTCGGCGAACAGCAGGGTGGCATCGACCTGGGGGCTGCGCGGGTCGAGTTCGCCGTGGCTGGTCGACAGTTGCAGGCGCAGCTCCGGCAGCTCGCGGTTGAGCCGATCCAGGCGCGGGATAAACCAGCGGGCCAATAGACTCCCGGGGCAACCGAGGACAAAAGGCGCGTCCTGAGTCTGGCGCTTGAGCTCGGCGCAAACCAGGCGCAGGCGCTCGAACGTCTCGCCCGCCGCATCGCGCAGACGCATGCCGGCATCGGTGAGTTTTATGCCGCGGCCGTCCTTGCTCACCAGGCGGATGCCGAGTTCTTCCTCCAGGGCGCGGATCTGCCGGCTGATCGCGCCATGCGTGACATGCAGCTCCTCGCCGGCCTTGCTGACGCTAAGCAAGCGGGCGGCGGCTTCGAAGGCGCGCAAGGCGTTGAGCGGCGGCAAGTCCTGGCTCATCTGTGAGTTTTCCTGACGTGTTTGCGCAATCTTATCGCTTTTGTCCCGGGCCACACAGCCTTATCCTTTGGCCATTGCCGTAGGGGCCCGATGCTGGCTCCTGCAAATCCTCGATACCCGCAGGAGAATGCCATGACTTCCTATCGCAGCGGCCCCGACGCCACCGGCCTGTTCGGCTCGTTCGGCGGCCAGTACGTCGCCGAAACCCTGATGCCGCTGATCCACGACCTGGCCGCCGAATACGAGAAGGCCAAGCTCGATCCCGAATTCGCCAAGGAGCTGGCCTATTTCCAGCGCGATTTCGTCGGCCGCCCGAGCCCGCTGTATTTCGCCGAGCGCCTGACTGAGCATTGCGGCGGCGCGAAGATCTACTTCAAGCGTGAAGAGCTCAATCACACCGGCGCGCACAAGATCAACAACTGCATCGGCCAGGCCCTGCTCGCGCGGCGCATGGGCAAGAAACGCATCATCGCCGAGACCGGCGCCGGCATGCACGGCGTGGCCACCGCCACCGTGGCAGCGCGCTTCGGCATGGAATGCGTGATCTTTATGGGCACCACCGATATCGACCGGCAGCAGGCCAACGTCTTCCGCATGAAGCTGCTGGGCGCCACCGTGATCCCAGTGGTCGCCGGCACCGGCACCCTGAAAGACGCGATGAACGAAGCGCTGCGCGACTGGGTGACCAACGTCGACAACACCTTCTACATGATCGGCACCGTGGCCGGCCCGCACCCCTATCCGGCGATGGTCCGCGACTTCCAGGCGGTGATCGGCAAGGAAACCCGCGAGCAGATCCTCGCCCAGGAAGGCCGTCTGCCCGACAGCCTGGTGGCCTGCATTGGCGGCGGCTCCAACGCCATCGGCCTGTTCCACCCCTTCCTCGACGATAAAGAGATACAAATCATCGGTGTCGAAGCGGCGGGTTACGGTATCGAAACCGGCAAGCACGCGGCCAGCCTCAACGGCGGCGTACCGGGCGTGCTGCACGGCAACCGCACCTTCCTGCTGCAGGACGACGATGGCCAGATCATCGACGCCCACTCGATTTCCGCCGGCCTCGACTACCCCGGCATCGGCCCCGAGCACGCCTGGTTGCATGAGATCGGCCGCGTCGAATACACCTCGGTGACCGACGACGAAGCGCTCAAGGCCTTCCATACCTGCTGCCGCCTCGAGGGCATCATCCCGGCCCTGGAAAGCGCCCACGCCCTGGCCGAAGCCTTCAAGCGCGCGCCGACCCTGCCGAAAGACCACCTGATGGTGATCAACCTGTCCGGGCGCGGTGACAAGGATATGCAGACCGTTATGCACCACATGCAACAAGATCAGCAGGAGAAACACTGATGAGCCGTCTGCAGAGCCGTTTTGCCCAGCTCAAGCAAGAAAACCGCGCCGCCCTGGTGACCTTCGTTACCGGCGGCGACCCGAACTACGACACCTCGCTGAAGATTCTCAAGGGCCTGCCGGCCGCAGGCGCCGATGTGATCGAACTGGGCATGCCCTTCACCGACCCCATGGCCGACGGTCCGGCAATCCAGCTGGCGAACATTCGCGCCCTGGCCGCCAAGCAGGACCTGGCCAAAACCCTGCAGATGGTTCGCGAATTCCGTAAGGAAGAACAAGACACGCCGCTGGTACTGATGGGCTACTTCAACCCGATCCACAAGATGGGCGTCGCGCGCTTTATCGCCGAGGCGGTGGAAGCCGGCGTCGACGGCCTGATCGTCGTCGACTTGCCGCCAGAACATAACGCCGACCTGTGCGACCCGGCGCAAGCCGCGGGCCTGGATTTCATCCGCCTGACCACCCCGACCACCGACGACAAGCGCCTGCCCAAAGTACTGGGCGGCAGCTCCGGCTTCGTCTACTACGTTTCGGTGGCCGGCGTCACCGGCGCCGGCTCGGCCACCATCGAGCATGTCGAACAAGCCGTGGCGCGCCTGCGCCGGCATACCGATCTGCCGATCAGCATCGGCTTCGGCATCCGCACCCCGGAACACGCGGCGACCATCGCCCGCCTGGCCGACGGCGTGGTGGTCGGCTCGGCGCTGATCGACCAGATCGCCAACGCCGAAACCGACGCCCAGGCGGTGGACGGCGTGCTCGGCCTGTGTAAATCCCTGGCCGACGGCGTGCGTGGCGCGCGGGTGTAATGATAGCCACCGAACGACCTCGTAGCGCGCGGTTGCAACGGCGAGCGCCAAACCCGTAGCCCGGGTTAGCCGCCTGCGCGGTGGCCTGGTAAATAGAGATAAAGGCGGCGGCGTAACCCGGGAATGGTGGCAACGCTATGTTGGGTTACGCGGCGTTCGATAGTGGTGTCGTTCGAGCGTTACGGGTGTGCGCCGCTAACCCAACCTACGGGTCTACCAATCGCAACCTCTCCAATTGCTCGAGGGCGGCGCGGGCTTCGTCGATTTCTTCGGCGCTGCGTTCGCCGGATTGCGCAGCCTGTTCGATGCGCTCACGAATCGCCGGAATTTGCTGCACACCGCTGGCGTAGGCCTGGATCAGCGCGCGGCTTTGCTTGTCCTCGAACGCCTGGTATTGCGCCGGGTCGGCCAGTTGCGCCGGCGTGGCCTGTTCGCGCGGTTTCAGTGTGCCGAGCTGCGGGCTGCGCGGGTCGCCCTGGTCGGCCATCAGCTGCATCAGCACCAGCGCCTCCTCGGCGTTTAACCCGGGCTCGACACTGCGATCGACGACCGCCGCCGTCGACACCGGAACGGCTGCGACGGGCAATGCGCGCGGTTCGGGCTCAGGCGACGAGAGCGGTTCCATCGAGCGATCTGGCGCCATCTCGGGCACCACGACCGGAGCAACCGGCGGCGTACTCGGAGCCAACCAAACACCCAGGGCCACTGCCACAGTGGCGGAGCACAAAGCCCCGATAAGCCAAAGCCTCACAGCCCTTCGACCTTGGCATTGGCCAGCAATGCATCGACGCGCTGCTGGAATTCGCGGCTCAGTTGCTCCTTGGCCACCGCCTGATTGACCTCGTAGCGCACGCTGGGGTCGCTGAGCGGCAGCTGTTTGTCCGCACGGCTGCGCACCTGAACGATCTCGAAGGCGCCGTCGATCAGCATCGGCTGGGAAATGCTGCCGGTCTTCTGCAACAGCGCGGTTTTACGCAGAAAATCCAGCTGCGCATCCTGCGGGCGGATCAGGCCGAGATCACCGGGTGGCGTTTGGCTTTTGTCGTCAGCCAGCGAATAGCGATGCACCGCTTCGTCGAAAGCCAGCCCAGCCTGTAGCTCTGCATATACCTGGTCGGCGGTGGCCTGATCGGCCAGACGGATATGCGCGGCCTGCACCTGGGCGACATTGAGGAACAGCGGCAGATTGCGCCGGTAGTAGGCCTCGGCGTCGGCATCGCTGACCTGTCGGGCGCGCTGTTTGAGGCTGTCGGTTTCGTGGTGGAAGTCGTTGTGCAGGCCGAGCTGGTGCAGGTATTTGTGGCGGATCAGTTTGTCGCGCACCAGTTGGCGCAAGCCGGCCTGTTCGGCGGCGCTGAAACCCTTTTTCCCGAGCTGATACCAGAGGTAATCGCGCTGCGCCTGCTGGCGCACCTGCTCGGCGAGGTAAGCCAGATTGCCCTGTTGCAGCTCGACCTGGCCCTGGACATTGTCGCCCTGGTACAGATCCAGCAGCGTCAGCTGGCGCTCGGCCTGGCCGGGGAACTGCCAGGCGATCAGCTTCAGCGCCGCCGCCTCGGCCTGTTGCGCCGCGCTCAGTTGCAGGCTGTCGAGCACCACGCCTTGCTGCGGCGGCGCAAGAATCCGCCGCAAGCGTTCGCTGCTCAGCCCCTGCGGTTGGCGTAGGAACGGCCGTACGTCCCCATCGAACTGCTTGCCGTAGACCTGCTCGATCAGGTTGGCGGCTTCGCGTTCGACCAGCACCTCGAGGTCGCGGCGGTACTTGTCGTTAAGCTCTCCTTCCACCTCCCGAGCCAGCAGGTGGTTCTCCGCCAGGCCGGTGCGCAGCAGGCGCAGGTCGGTGTTGAATTTGACCCGGGTCATGGCCGTTTCCAACACCTCGATGCTCTTGCCGGGCAGGCGCTCGTCGTCGATGCGCAGATCCTGACTGGCCGGGGCCGACAGGCAGATGCCGGTCAGCCCCAGTACCAGCGAAGCGCGCAGGGATGTACCCAGCACTTAGAGGCCGCCCTGGCCGTAGAAGCTGTTGGCGCCCTTGGTCAGCACGCTGACGGTCAGCGCGATGGATTCCGGGATCAGTTCCTTGGCGATGCGCAGGCGGGTGGCGTAGCTGGTGTCGTACAACGGCTCGGGGCGCTGGTAGGCGACTTGTGCGGTCTGGGTCAACAGATCGCGGATCGGCCGTTGCGGGTCGTAGGCGCCGACCCGGCCGGCCACCGCGGTCATGTCGTTGAGGCCTTCGCTGAAGTAATGGTCGTCGACCCAGCCTTCCCAGCCGGAATGACCGTTGCCCGAGGTGACCCAAGCATGGTGCGGCTGCGCCACGTCGCCGGTGGTGTGCAGCGAGTAGCCGATGGTTTGCAGCGAGGGCGCGGTCTTGAACTGATCGAACCAGTACTTGGCGAGGTTATCGATGGGCTGGAAGGCGGCGGTCTGGAAATCGCCGTAGTGGCTCTGCCAGTCGGAATTGCTGCCTTGGCGGTAGTGCGCCTCGGTGGTGTCGAAGTCGCTCTTTTTCAGCTCGCGGTTGTACAGGTAGACCATGGCATACCAGTCGACATCGCCGCTCCAGCTGCCGTCGACCTTGCGGTAGCGGTAGTCGTAACCGCCGTGGTCGTTGCCATGGGCGTCGCCCTGGCGGGCCATGTTGATGAAGTGCCAGTAGGAGGTGTAGTTGACGATGGAAGCCGCGGCGCCATACACAGGCGCATGCTCGTAGCCGACCCACCAACCGCCGAGGCGGGTGTCCTGGAAGTCGTCGACATCGTAGGCCGCCTGGCCGAGGATCTCGCCGGCACGGGCCTCGCTGCCGGCGGCGCCGACGTAGAACTGATAGGCGCGTTTCATCTCAGGCGTGGCGTAGGCCGAATTGAGAAAGGCCAGGGCATCCTTGACGATATTTTTATGGGTGGGTTGCGACCAGGCGCTGGCCTGGCCGGCGGCAAAAGCCAGGCCTAGACCAGCTACGAGAGTGGTGAGGGTTTTCATGGGGAAGGCGCTCTGCTTTGTTGTTGGAGTTGAGCAGTAATAGCCGGCGTTTATGGCAAAACCGTTGCAACGCCGCACTCCAACTTAAGCGCGATTAACAAACCCTACTCAACCCAACCAAAGGATGGGTTTGGTATAGACCAAACCCAAAAACATACCCCTTCACACTGCAACGCTACTGCGCCGCATGCAGTTGCCGTTCGGCCATTTTCTGTTTGCGGTAGCTGATGGCGGCGGCCGGCACCGGGGTGACCTTGCCGGTTTCCAGCCAGCGCTTGAGGCGGTTGGCGTCGGCCATGTGGGTGTATTTGCCGAAGGCGTCGAGCACCACGAACGCCACCGGCTTGTTGGCCATGTGGGTGCGCATCACCAGGCAGTGGCCCGCGGCGTTGGTGAAGCCGGTCTTGGTCACCTGGATGTCCCAACCCGGCTTGCGTACCAGCGCATTGGTATTGCGAAAACCCAGGGTGTAATTGGGTTTGCGGAAGGCCACGGTGCGCTCGGAGGTGATGCTCAATTCGGTGAGCAGCGGGTAGCTGGCGGTGGCCTTGAGCAACAGCACCAGGTCGCGGGCGGTGGAGACGTTATGCAGCGACAGCCCGGTCGGTTCGACGAACCGCGTGCTGTGCATGCCCAAGGCCTTGGCCTTGGCATTCATCGCCGCGATAAAAGCGTTGTAGCCGCCCGGATAGTGATGGGCCAGGCTCGATGCCGCACGGTTCTCCGAGGACATCAGCGCCAGCAGCAGCATGTCGTGGCGGCTGAGCTCGCTGCCGATACGCACCCGCGAATAGACGCCGCGCATCTCCCAGTTGTCGCGGATGGTGATCGGCAAGACCTGCTCCAACGGTTGCTTGGCATCCAGGGTCACCATGCCGGTCATCAATTTGGTCACCGAGGCGATCGGCACCACCATGTCCGGGTTGCTGGCGTAGAGCACTTGATTGGTCTTGAGGTCGACCAGCATGGCGCTGCCGGCGGCGAGTTCTTGCTGCGCCGGGACCTTGGGCGCGGCCAGGCTGTGCGATGCGACGACAAGGCCGCCGCAAAGCAGCAAGCTTAATAACGAATGGCGAAGTTTCACGGCAGCGGTTCACAGAGTCGGTGGGCGGGAGCGGCGTGCGCAGCGGGGCGCGAGTATACGCAACGCAACGGTACTTGGAGTTTAGGATGTTTTCCAAGCGTCAACTTTCTGTCCGCCGAGCGGTGCGCTTGTTCTCAGGCGGCAACGCGCAGTTCGGCCTGCAACCAGTCGACAAAGGCCTGGGTCAGGCGCTGCCGACGTTTGCGCTCGGGCAACACCAGGTAATAACCGTGGGCGGAGTGCGCGACCTCGGCGCATACCCGGCACAGCAGTTTCTGCGCGAGCAACTCGTCGACCAGATGCCGCCAACCGATCGCCACGCCCTGGCCGGCGATCGCCGCCTGGATCAGCAGGGTGTAGTTATCGAAACGCAGGCTGCCGGGGCTGGGCGCCTCGACGATACCGTAGGCCTGGAACAGGCCGTTCCAGTCGAACCAGCGACTGCGGCTTTCCGGGCGCAGGTGCAGCAGCGGCAATTCGACCAGGGCCTCGACCGGTAACGGCAGCGGACGATCCTTGAGCAGGCCCGGGCTGCATACCGCGAACACTTCCTCGAAGAACAGCAACTGCGCCTCGGCATGCTTGAAACGGCCATCACCGAAGCTGATCGCCACATCGATCTCCGACGACAGGGCGCCCAGGTCGCGTTCGCTGGTGATCAGGCTGACATCCACCTCGGGGTGCAGCTGGTGAAAGCGCTGCAAGCGCGGCATCAGCCAATAGGCGGCGAAAGCGAAATCGGTGGCCACCTGCAGCACCTCGTGCTGCTGCTGCGCGGTCACCGCCTGCAGCCCGGCATCCAGGCTGTGCAGGCCATCCTGCGCATAGCGCAGCAACAGCGTGCCGGCCTCGGTCAGGACGATGCCGCGGTAGACGCGGTCGAACAGGCGCACCGCCAGCTGCTGCTCGAGCCGTTTGATTTGCTGGCTGATCGCCGGTTGGCTGCTGCCGAGCTCGGCCGCCGCCGCGGTGAAACTCAGCTGCCGGGCCGCGGATTCGAACACCCGCAACACGTCCAACGACAGTCCTTCGAGCTGCCTAAACATAAGCTGTAGTTATCCAATGCATGTATCCAGGCCGGGTTTACCCGATTTTTTGTAGGGCAGATGATCGAAGCCGCAATGTCGCATAAATATTAGATATGGAATAGCGCGCCCCATGAAACGCCCGAATATCCTCTTCATCATGGCCGACCAGATGGCCGCGCCTATTCTGCCGATCTACCAGGCGGCCTCGCCGATCAAGATGCCGCACCTCGCGCGCCTGGCCGAGGAGGCCGTGGTGTTCGACTCGGCCTACTGCAACAGCCCGCTCTGCGCGCCGTCGCGCTTCGTTCTGGTCAGCGGCCAGTTGCCGAGCAAGATCGGCGCCTACGACAACGCCGCCGACCTGCCCGCCGATGTACCGACCTACGCCCATTACCTGCGCCGTCTCGGCTACCGCACCGCGCTGTCCGGCAAGATGCACTTCTGCGGCCCGGACCAGTTGCACGGTTACGAGGAGCGCCTGACCAGCGACATCTACCCGGCCGACTACGGCTGGGCGGTGAACTGGGACGCGCCCGAAGAGCGCCTGAGCTGGTACCACAACATGTCCTCGGTGCTGCAGGCCGGCCCCTGCGTGCGCAGCAACCAGCTGGATTTCGACGAGGAAGTGGTGTTCAAGGCCCAGCAATACCTCTACGACCACGTGCGCATGACGCCGGATCAGCCGTTCTGCCTGACCGTGTCGATGACCCACCCGCACGACCCCTACACGATTCCCGAGGAGTTCTGGAACCTGTACGAGGACGTCGAGATCCCGCTGCCCGGTCAGTTTATCGACCAGGCCGAACAGGACCCGCATTCGCAACGCATACTCAAAGTCATCGACCTCTGGGGCAAGACTCTGCCCGAGGACAAGATCAGGGACGCGCGGCGCGCCTACTTCGGCGCCTGCAGCTATATCGACGCGAATATCGGCAAACTGCTGAAAACCCTCGAAGCCTGCAATCTGGCCGAGGACACCATCATCGTCTTCTCCGGCGACCACGGCGACATGCTCGGCGAGCGCGGCCTCTGGTACAAAATGCACTGGTTCGAAATGTCCGCGCGGGTGCCCTTGCTGGTGCACGCGCCCAAGCGCTTCACCGCGCAGCGGGTCGGCCAGAGCGTGTCGACCATGGACCTGTTGCCGACCCTGGTGGAGCTGGCCGGCGGCGCCGTCGAGAGCAATCTCGCGCTGGACGGCCGCTCGCTATTGCCGCACCTCGAAGGTCGCCAGGGCCACGACGAAGTCATTGGCGAATATATGGCCGAAGGCAGCAACGGCCCGCTGATGATGATCCGCCGCGGCCCCTGGAAATTCATCTACAGCGAACAGGACCCATTGTTGCTGTTCGACCTGCGCAACGACCCGCAGGAGCGCGAAAACCTCGCCGAATCCGCCGAACACCAGGCCCTGTTGGCCGACTTTATCAACGAGGCGCAAGCGCGCTGGGACATCCCGGCGATTCATCAAGCGACCCTGGCCAGCCAGCGCCGCCGCCGACTGGTCGCCGAGGCGCTGACTCACGGCAAGCTGAAAAGCTGGGATCACCAACCGCTGGTCGACGCCAGCCAGCAATACATGCGCAACCACATCGACCTCGACGATCTGGAACGCCGCGCCCGTTACCCGCAGCCCTAGCGGGCCGTTGAAAAACGTAGGCGAGGCAGCCGAGACAAGGCAAAAACAGGCGAGGAAGCGGAGTTTACGAGTTGTAAATGAGCATTCCGAGCCTGTTTTTAACGCCGTATCGGCAACGCAGGTAATTTTTCAACAGCCTGCTAGTGCGACAACCGATAAGCGTGCAACTACAACTAAAAAGACTGGAGAAGCCCATGAACAAATTCAGCATCGTATTAGCCGCCGGCCTGGCGATCGCCGCCACGAGCTTGCAGACCCAAGCCGAGGACGCCCAGTGCGCCACAGTGAAACTCGGCGATCCCGGTTGGAGCGATATCGCCGTGACCAACGGCATCGCCAGCCTGCTGCTGGAAAACCTCGGCTACAAAGTCGAGACCCAGACCCTGGCCGTGCCGATCATCTACGCCGGCCTGCAGAAGGGCCAGGTCGATGCGTTCCTCGGCAACTGGATGCCGGCCCAGCAGAGCAACTACGACAAATTCGTCGCCACTGGCGAGGTCGACAAGGTGGTGGAAAACCTCGCCGGCACCGAATACACCCTGGCCGTGCCCACCTATGCATTCGACGCGGGGGTGAAGAATTTCGCCGATCTGGAGAAGTTCGCCGACAAGTTCGAACGCAAGATCTACGGCATCGCCTCGGGCTCGCCGGCCAACGAGTCGATCAAGCAGATGATCGCCGCCAACGAGTTCGGCCTGAAGGACTGGCAGCTGGTCGAGTCCAGCGAGCAGGCCATGCTGGTGCAGGTCGGGCGGGCGGTTAAACGCGACAAGTTCGTGGTCTTCCTCGGCTGGACGCCGCACCCGATGAACGTGCAGTACGCGATGAACTACCTCAAGGGCGGCGAGAAATATTTCGGCGCCAGCGGCAGCGTCAACACCCTGACCCGCAAAGGTTATGCGCAAGAGTGCCCGAACGCCGGCAAGTTGCTGAGCAACCTGACCTTCACCCAGGAGATGGAGAACGACATCATGGACCAGGTGCTGAGCAAAGAAGCGAGCAACGCCGATGCGATCAAAACCTGGCTGCGCGCCAACCCCTGGGTGATCGAAAGCTGGTTGAAAGGCGTCAATACCCGCGACGGCGGCGATGGCCAGCAGGCGATAGTCGCCGCTTTGAAATAAGCGCCTGGATTGCGTAGGGTGTTTGGCAGACAGCCTGGCCGTCTGCCAAACGCCATGTCTTACTAAAGAACCTTTTCGATGCCGCTACCCAGCCGCCAGACCCTATTGCCGTTCCTCCGTTGGCTGCCCAACAGCAGCCGGCGCAGTCTGGCCAACGATCTGCTGGTCGGCCTCAGCGGCGCGATCCTCGCGCTGCCGCAATCGATCGCCTACGCCCTGATCGCCGGATTGCCCGCGGAGTACGGCCTGTACGCCGCCATAGTGCCGGTGATCATCGCCTGCCTGTGGGGCTCCTCGTGGCACCTGATCTCGGGGCCGACCGCGGCGATTTCCATCGTCCTGTTCACCAGCGTCAGCCCTTTGGCCACGCCGGGTAGCGACCAATTCGTCGCCCTGGTGCTATTGCTGACGTTTCTCGCCGGGGTGTTCCAGTGGCTGCTCGGGCTGCTGCGTTTCGGCGCCCTGGTGAACTTCGTTTCGCATTCGGTGGTACTAGGTTTCACCTTGGGCGCCGCGGTGGTGATCGCCCTCGGCCAGTTGCCGAACCTGCTCGGCATCAGCGTGCCGAGCCAGACCACGGCCTTGGCCAGCCTGCTGGATATCGGCCAACACCTGCCCCAGGCCGATTGGCGCTCGTTGGCCCTGGCCGGGTTCACCCTGGCGCTCAGCCTGCTGTGCAAACAGCTGTGGCCGCGTTCGCCGGCGCTGCTGATCGGTCTGATCGTCGCCAGCCTGGCAGTCATGGCCTGGCCGGCGCAGCTCGGCGGCATCGCCCTGGTCAGTTCCTTCGAAGGCCGCCTACCGCCGTTCAGCCCACTGAGCTTCGAGCTGTCGAGCCTGCTGCAATTGCTGCCTGCCGCCGTGGCCTGCGGCATGCTCGGGTTGGTCACCAGCCTGTCGATCGCCCGCGCCTTGGCCAGCAAATCCCAGCAGTTTCTCGATGCCAACCAGGAAGTCCGCGCCCAGGGCCTGTCGAATATCATCGGCCCCTGGTTTTCCGCCTCGCTGTCGGCCGGCTCCTTCACCCGCTCGGCGCTGAACCTGCAAGCGGGCGCCAAATCGCCCCTGGCCGGGGTGTTTTCCGCGCTGCTGGTCGCGCTGTTCGCGCTGTTCGGCGCCAAGCTGATCGCGCATATCCCGCTGCCGAGCATGGCCGCGGGGATTCTGCTGATCTGCTGGGGCCTGGTGGATATCCAGGGCGTGCGCGCGCTGTTTCGCGTCAGCCGCTCGGAGTTCCTGGTGATGCTGCTGACGCTGCTCGCCACCCTGCTGCTGGAGCTGCAAACGGCGATCTACGCCGGGGTCCTGGCGTCGCTGTTCTTCTACCTCAAACGCACCTCGCAGCCGCGGGTGAAGTTCTGGGAGGAAGGCGAGGAAGAAGTGCTGCGGGTGGAAGGCTCGATCTTCTTCGGCGCCTGCCACTACCTGCAACAGATCATCCAGCGCAGCGCCGGCGAGCGGGTGGTCATCGATGCCCACCACGTCAATTTCATCGACTACGCCGGCGTCACCATGCTGCACCAGGAGGCCCGCCGCCTGCAGGCGCAACAACGCCAGCTGGTGCTGCGCCGCGCCAGGCCCCAGGTGATCGAAGAGCTGCAGAAGCTCGAAGGCGCCGAACATTGCCCGGTGCAGTTCGAGGATTGAGCGCCTAGCTGATGCTTTGAATGCGCACCTCCCCTTGCCGGTCGAGCACATCGACCATCACATGGCTGCCGGAGCGACGCAGCGCCAGGTCCACGGAGCCGTTGCCGACACCGAGATGACGCAGGATCACCTCGTCGAGGAAATCGGCCAGCACCGGCTGGTTGAAGGTGACATGCAACGCCACGGGGTCGAAGCTCAGCCCCAGGCAGGACTGGATGATCGACAGCGGCGCCGCGGCCGCCCAGGCCTGTGGCGCGCAGGCCACCGGGTAGAAAGTCGGGCCCTGGGTGCGCTGCCTGGGAAACCCGCAGAACAGTTCGGGCAGCCGACGCAGATCGATATAGGTGGAAGCGGCGAACAGGCCCTCGAATATGCGCGCCGCCTCATGACGGAAGCCGTAGCGCACCAACCCGGCGGCGATCAACGCGTTGTCGTGGGGCCAGACCGAACCGTTGTGATAACTCATCGGGTTGTAGCGCGCCTGCGACGAGGCCAGGGTGCGCACCCCCCAGCCGGAGAACGAGGTGCTGTCCATCAGCGCTGCGACCACCGACGGCGCCCGTTCGGGGTAGGCGATGCCGGTGAAGAGCGCATGCCCGGCATTCGATGCACGAACCCGACAGGCCACCTTGTTACCGTCGAGCGCCAGCACGTAGGTGCCGAGCTGTTCGTCGAAGAAGCACGCATCGAATTGGCGGCGCAACCCTTCGGCGCGGCTCCTCAGGGTTTCCGCACGCACGCGGTCGCCGAGCCGCTGCGCCATGCCGGCCGCACCTTGCCAGGCGCCATAGACATAAGCCTGTACCTCGACAATGGCGATCGGTCCCTGGGCCAGGGTGCCGTCGGCATGGAACACCGAATCGTGGCTGTCCTTCCAGCCCTGGTTGAGCAGGCCCTCGGCCGATTGCCGCCCGTATTCGACGAAGCCGTCGCCATCGCGGTCGCCAGCCTGATCGATCCAGGCCAGCGCCGCTTCGATCTGCGACCAGAGTTCGCGGATCGTCGCCAGGTCGTCGGTGCGCTCCAGGTAGGCGCTGGCGAGCATGACGAATAGCGGAGTGGAGTCGATGCTGCCGTAGTAGCGGCGAAAGGGAACTTCGCCGAGATTGGCCATTTCGCCGTGCCGCAGCTCATGCAGGATCTTGCCGGGTTCCGCATCCGTGCGCGGGTCGAAGGCATTCGCCTGGTTGGCGGCCAGGTGCCTGAGTACGCCGCTGGCGATGCTCGGGTCGAGCCAGAGCATTTGCCAAGCGGTGATCAGCGCATCGCGACCGAACACCGTGCTGAACCAGGGTATGCCCGCGTAAGGGTAGAGCCCCTGGGGCGTTTCGGTCATCAGCATGTAGAGGTCGGAGACGCTACGGCGCACCGCCTCGTTGAAGATTTCGTTGGAGGTCTCGATCGATGCGGCGCGCGAAGAGAAGCTGCGCAACGAGCGCCGGGCACCGCGCACGGAACTGAAAAAGGCATGCCGGGTGGGCAATTGCAGCGGCTCCTCGGCGCAATCGATATCGATGAACAGCGAGCGGCTTTTATGCGGTGCCAGTTCCAGCTCGAACAGCGCCTGATCGCTGCTCAGGCTGCTCGGCGCGGGTTCGAACCTCAGCCGGGTGCTGCGTTGCTTATGATCGAGGCCGGTATACAACAAGCGCACGGCGTGGGTGTCGACCTCGGCCGGGTGCAGGGTGCCGCGGCGTGCGCGCCGGGTGCCGCGCACCTCGAACAGGTCGCTGAAATCCGCGGAGAACTCGAGCTTGAGCCGCACTCTATGCGGCTTTTCATCGAAGTTGCGCAGCGTCACCCGCTCGAAACAGGCGCCCTGCCAGAGAAAGCGCGAGCGGCGCAGGTGCAGCAGATCGTGGTGCAGGACAATCCGTCCCTCGCTGTCGAGCAGATCGGGGTTGGTTAGGTCGCAGGAGAGCATGGTGTTGTCGTCGCGCAGGGTCGAGCTGAGCAGCATCGGCCGCGCACCGTCCAAGGTCAGATAGAGCATCGCCAGGTGACGGGTGTCGTTGTGGAAAATGCCCTGGGGGCTGTTCGGCGCCGCCAACACATCGCCATTGGGGTCGAACACGGCGAAGGTGTCGCCATGTTTCAAGGTGCGTGGGCGCAGCTCCTGCAGGGAAGCGCTGGCCGGGATGGCGAAGGGCGCGCCTTTCCGCGCGTTGCCGGCCAGGTGGCGATAGAGCCCCAGGTAATCCCTGGCCATCCGTTCGACGCTGAAACGACGTTCGAAAACCGCCCTGATCCGCTCGCGGTCGAGCTGCTCGAGCCGCCCGACCGCGGCGGTCGCCTCGTCGATGCTGTCGACGATAAAACCTGAAACGCCCTCGTCCACCACCTCGCTGACCGAGCCCCCGCGAAAGGCGATCACCGGCGTGCCGCAGGCCATGGCCTCGATCATCACCAGGCCGAACGGCTCCGGCCAATCGATGGCGAAGAGCAGGGCGCGGGCGTTGCCGAGAAACTCGGCTTTCTGCTGCTCGTCGATCTCGCCGATGAACTCGACCTCGGGATGCGCCTCGACCAGCGGCGCGACCACGTCTTCCCAGTATTGCTGGTCGACCTTGTCGATCTTCGCCGCGATCTTCAGCGGCAAACCGACCCGTGTGGCGATCTCGATGGCCCGATCCGGGCGTTTTTCCGGGGAAATACGCCCGAGGAACGCCAGGTAGTCGCCGCTGGGTTCGCGCTTGAACGGCAGCAGGTCGAGCGGCAGGCCGTGGTACACGTTCGCCGCCCAGTTCATCGTCGGCGGCAACGGGCTGCGCTGTTGCAGCGACAGCGAGACCAGCGGCACATTCGGGAAGCGGGTGTAGAAGGATTGATAATCGGGCAGGTCGAGGCGGCCGTGCAGGGTGGTGAGCGTGCGCTCGGCGAAATGACGGATCAGCGGGAAATGCAGGATATCCAGGTGGAAATGCAGCACGTCGAATTCATCCGCCTGCCTGACCACTTGATCCAGCATGAGGATGTGATGCGGAATCTCGTTCTGCACCGCCGGGTTGAGCCGCAATGCCATCGGCGAACCGGGCACCAGTCGCGCCTGGGTCTGTGAGTCGCCGCTGGCGAACAAGGTCACCTCATGCCCCTGACGCACCAACTCTTCGGTGAGATAAGAGACGATTCGCTCGATACCACCGTACAGATGCGGCGGGCAGCGTTCGGTCAATGGCGCGATCTGGGCGATTCTCATCGACAACCCTCCGGCAAAGCAGGGTATTCGCTGGTCGGCGGCGTGCACCTCGATCCGGTAATCCGGCTAGCAGGCCGTTTTTAACGCCGTATCGGCCTTCTAGATCACTGCTATTGACCATGTACGGCGCCGGCGAATTCCTCGCTGGCGCCGACCGATCGTCCCGTCGCGCGGCGCCAGGGCCTCAGGCCAACTGGCTGCGCAGCTCGGCCAGCACCGGCGCGCTGTCCGGGCGCACGCCGCGCCAGACGAAAAACGCCTCGGCGGCCTGCTCGACCAACATGCCCAGGCCATCCAGCGTACGCGCCGCGCCCTGCTCGGCGGCCCAGCGGTTGAAGGCGGTCGGCTCCTTGCCGTACATCATGTCGTAGCACAGGGTATGGCCGGGCTCGATCAGGCTGGCGGCGAGCGGCGGCAACTCGCCGGCCAGGCTCGCCGAGGTGGCGTTGACAATCAGGTCGACCGGGGCATCCAGCCAATTGAACGCACTGGCCGCCAACGGACCGAGGTCGGCGAACTCATTGGCCAATTGCTCGGCTTTCTCCACCGTGCGGTTGGCGATTACCAGGGCCGCCGGCTGTTGCGCGAGAAACGGCTCGAGCACGCCGCGCGCGGCACCGCCGGCGCCCAGCAGAAGGATGCGTTTGCCCTTGAGATCGAAGCTGGCATTCGCCGTCAGGTCGCGCACCAGCCCGGCGCCGTCGGTGTTGTCGCCGAGCAGGCTGCCGTCGTCGAGCTTCTTCAGGGTGTTCACCGCACCGGCACGTTGCGCCCGCGCACTGAGGCTATCGGCCAGCTGGAAGGCCTGTTCCTTGAACGGAACCGTGACATTGGCGCCCTTGCCCTCGACGAAGAACGCCCGGGCATAGCCGACGAAATCCTCCAGGGGCGCCAGCAAGGCCTCGTAGCTCAACTGCTCGCCGGTCTGCGCGGCGAATAGGCGGTGGATCAACGGCGACTTGCTGTGGCCGATGGGGTTACCGAAAACACCGTAGCGGTCCATGGGAAATCCTTCGTAGTAGCAGAGCGCACCCGTAGGTTGGGTTAGCGGCGCACTCACTTTCAGATAAAGACAACGGTATAAGGCGCCGCGTAACCCAACAGGTGTCGGCACGCCACCCGAAATTACAGAGGCATCCGGGCTACGAGGTTACGACTGTGCCGATAGCCAGTCGCGGTCAGTCAGGAAATACTCGGTCAAGCGCGCCTCTTCGCTGCCCGGCTCGGCCTTCCAATCGTAGCCCCAACGCACCTGGGGCGGCAGCGACATAAGGATCGACTCGGTACGCCCACCCGATTGCAAACCGAACAGCGTGCCGCGGTCGTAAACCAGGTTGAACTCGACGTAACGACCGCGGCGGAACGCCTGGAATTCGCGCTCGCGCCCGCCGTAAGGCGTCAGTTTGCGGCGCTGCACGATGGGCAGGTAAGCCGCGAGATAGGCATCGCCGATCGCCCGCTGGAAGGCGAAGCAGGTGTCGAAATCCCACTGGTTGAGGTCGTCGAAGAACAGCCCGCCGATGCCGCGCGGCTCGCCGCGGTGCTTGATATGGAAGTAGCGGTCGCACCATTCCTTGAACTTCGGGTAGACCTCGGCGCCGAAGGGCGCGCAGGCATCCCGGGCGACCCGGTGCCAGTGCGCACAGTCCTCTTCGTTGCCGTAGTAAGGGGTCAGGTCGAAGCCGCCGCCGAACCACCAGACCGGCTCTTCGCCCTCCTTCTCGGCGCTGAAGAAGCGCACGTTGGCGTGGGAGGTCGGCACATAGGGGTTTTCCGGGTGGATCACCAGGGACACGCCGAGGGCCTCGAAACCGCGCCCGGCCAGTTCCGGGCGATGAGCGCTGGCCGATGGTGGCAGGCCGTCACCGAACACGTGGGAGAAGTTCACCCCGCCTTTTTCGATCAGCGCACCGTTCTCGATCACCCGCGTGCGCCCGCCGCCGCCGGCCGGACGCTGCCAGGCGTCCTCGAAGAATTCGGCGGTGCCGTCCTCGGCCTGGAGCGTGTCGCAGATTCGGTCTTGCAGGTCGAGCAGGTAGGCTTTTACGGCCTCGGTACGGTCACTCACAGCGGGCACCTTGAAAACGGTTGGCGTCATCCAGCCTCTGCGGCCGGCAAGCGAAATCGGCGGGCAGCATAGCATTTGTATGGGCATTGCCGCTGTTGACGGCGCCGACCCAAGGTGGTCGGATGGCCTACCCGCGCCCTTGCAAGCCGACAGCGCTGCACGGTGCCTCACCCATTCCTTCGACAGGACCCCGAGATGCCTAAACGTATTCAGTTCAGCCGCCATGGCGGACCCGAAGTACTCGAGTACCTCGACTATCAAGCCGCCGCCCCCGGCCCCCATGAAGTACGGGTAAAGAATCACGCGATCGGCCTGAACTTCATCGACACCTATTACCGCAGCGGCCTGTATCCGCCCGCCGCCTTGCCCTCCGGGCTCGGCAGCGAAGGCGCGGGCATCGTCGAAGCGGTGGGTTCGGCGGTCACCCGTTTTCAGGTCGGCGAACGCGTCGCCTATGCCACCGGCCCCCTGGGCGCATACAGCGAGTTGCATGTATTGCCGGCGGACAAACTGGTGAAGCTGCCGGACTCGATCAGTTTCGAGCAAGCCGCGGCGGTGATGCTCAAGGGCCTGACCGTGCAATATCTGCTGCGCCAGACCTTCGCACTCAAGGGCGGCGAAACCATCCTGTTCCATGCCGCCGCCGGCGGTGTCGGCTCCTTCGCCTGCCAATGGGCCAAGGCCCTCGGGGTGAAGTTGATCGGTACCGTAAGCTCCGCGGAAAAAGCCGAACGGGCGATGCAGCAGGGCGCCTGGGCCACCATCGACTACAGCCACGAAGATGTCGTGCAACGCGTGCTGGCGCTGACCGACGGCCAGAAATGCCCGGTGGTCTATGACGGCGTCGGCAAGGACACCTGGGAAACCTCGCTCGACTGCGTCGCCCCGCGCGGCCTGCTGGTCAGCTTCGGCAACGCCTCGGGCGCGGTCAGCGGGGTCAATCTGGGCATCCTCGCGCAAAAGGGCTCGCTGTTCGTCACCCGGCCGACCCTGGCCGGTTACGCCGATACCCCGGAGCGTCTGCAGATGATGGCCGACGACCTGTTCGGCATGATCGAAAGCGGCCAGCTCAAGGTGGACATCAGCAACCGCTATGCGCTGAAGGACGCCGCAGCCGCGCAAGCGGCGCTGAGCGCGCGGCAAACCACCGGCTCGACGATTCTGCTGCCGGTGTGAAAAACGCCGAAGGTCAGATCTGCTCATGCCGCCATGACCGGTGGCATGAGCGGCGCGGGATAGAAGGATGGACTCAGTGACTATTCGTCCGCCGCGACATGGTTGATGTCGATACTCAGGGTCAGGTCGAAATCGGGCAGGTAGGCGGAGTAACCGGTATCGGTAAGCCGCAGATTCGCCTTGATCGAAGTGCTGTTGTGGTAGCCGTAGGGTTCCGCCGTGGGGGCGAGGTCTGGCAGCAGTCTTTCTAGTTGGTTTTGGAGGTCACGCAGTTCCGCTCTCCACTTATCCGTATTGATCACGGACTCTATCGATGTTCCGGCAAAGGAAACCGGAGGGCCGAGCGCGCCGTAGACGGTCCCATCGGATACCTGAACGAGCGAGCCGATATGCTTTATTCCGAGCTCCTTGCGCGCGCGCTCGTCAATTTCCGCAGCTGCGATACCCTGAATTTTGAAGCCTTCAATCAGCTCGGGCCAGTTGCGATGCATGATCTCGACGACGCTCTTCTTCGCCCAATCGCCATGTAGATAGACGTTAATCGCATAGAACCCGACGTTATTCACCACGGCGAATACGACATAGTCGTCGCGTTCCACATAACTGGGGTCGCGCTTGTCAGGGAACACGCCCAAATGGAAATGATGCACCCCCCATTCATCCAGGAGTCTATCGCTGTAACCCTTGCCGTTCTGTTTGAAGATCGAGCGATATTGCTTGCTGAGGTGCGGTGTCAGGTCATCGCCGGCAGCAACCTTCCGCTGTAGTAGCGCCCAGCCTTCTCGGTGTTGTTCCGGACACCCGAACTCTCTGGAAATATGCAGCTCACGAGGTATCGCAGAAAGCTGCGGCCGCTGTGTGTCGAGGTCGTAGAGGGATGCCGCATCATTGTCGGCACTATGAGCCAGGTCATATCCCCATTCCTGCTCCATTATCCGTTTCAGTTCCACGCCCATATCACGCACGACATCCGCTTCCCACTCAACCATGTGCTGCTAGCTCCGTCCTTGCTGCTCTTATGAACCGACGGCGTTCCGGCAAAGCCAGGCCGGCGTCGGGAAGGGTAGCGGGCTTCTGTTGGCGTGAGCCCGACAGCAGGTTGATCCGCTAGGGATAGCTAAACCGCAGCAGCAACTTTGACCCTGACCTTTTCAGGACGGCCGGATCACATCGCCGCTCACCAGATCGCGGATCAAACTGGGGTTCTTGCGCCCACCCAGGGCGCCGCCGAGGACTTTGTCCAACTGACGCGGGAAGTACTGCTCGACCCGCAAGCGGCTGCGTGCCGCCGGGCGCCCAGCCGGGTTGGCCGAGGTCGAGACCAGTGGACCGGTGAGCGCGCAAAGCGCGCGGACCACGGGATGATCGCTGACGCGCAAGGCGACACTGGCGTGCTTACCGGTGATCCACTGCGGCAAGCGGTCCTGATGCGGCACCAGCCAGGTGTTGGGCCCTGGCCAGCTGCCGGCCAGGCGTTCCTGCCAGATTTCCGGTAGGTCTTCGAGCAGAAAGTCGAACTGGCGGATGTCATCGGCGACCAGAATCAGGCCCTTTTCCATCGGCCGCTCTTTCAACGCCAACAGACGCGCCACCGCCAATTCGTCCCAAGGATCGCAGCCCAACCCCCATACCGCCTCGGTCGGGTAGGCGATGACGCCCCCGGCGTGCACCACCCGCGCCGCCTGTTGTACCTGCCACTTACTCGTCATTCACTGCTCTCCACTAACAGGCTGTTGAAAAACTACCTGCGTTGGCAATACTGCGTTAAAAACAGGCTCGGAATGCTCATTTACAGCAGTAAACTCCGCTTCCTCGCCTATTTTTGCCTTGTCTTGCCTGCCTCGCCTACGTTTTTCAACGGCCTGCTACACGCATGTCGGCAGTGTATCCAAGCTAGCCCCCGCGGCCCACCCAGCGGCCATTCTCACAGGCAATACGACCATCCAGTTCCAACTCGGTGAGCGCCGCCAGCACCTCGGACAACGCCCAGCCGCTGGCCGCCGCCAAGGCTTCGCTGCTGTGCGGTGCGGCATGCAGCAAATCCAGCAGCGGATTGCTCGGTGCAGACGATAGGGGGGCTTGTTCGACTGGCGTCTGCGCCTGCCAGCCGCGTAAAGCCTCGAGAATGTGCTCGATGCTTTCCACCAGCACCGCGCCGTCGCGGATCAATTGATGACAGCCGCGCGCGCCGGGGTGATGGATCGAACCGGGGATCGCATAGACCTCACGGCCCTGCTCGGCGGCCAGCCGCGCGGTGATCAGCGAACCGCTGGATGGGCTGGCCTCGACCACCAGCACACCCAAGGAAAGGCCGCTGATGATTCTGTTGCGCCGGGGAAAGTTGCTGGCCTGGGGCGGGCTATCCAGCTGCAACTCGGAAACCAGCGCGCCGCCGTGGGCGACTATATCGGCGGCGAGCTTCTTATGCCGGGCCGGGTACAGGCACTGCAGGCCGGTACCCAGCACCGCGATGGTCTTCCCGGCCACATCCAGCGCGCCTTGATGGGCGGCACCGTCGATGCCCAGGGCCAGGCCACTGGTGATCACGAAGCCGCCGGCGGCCAGGCTGCGGGCAAAACTATGGGCGGTGTCCAAGCCCGGACGCGAGGCGCGGCGACTGCCGACCATGGCCAGTTGCGGCCGCTCCAACAGCGTCGGGTCGCCGGCGACGAACAGCAGCGGCGGGGCATCGTGCAGTTCGGCGAGCAATCCGGGATAGAGGGCGTCGTCCCACATCAGCAGGTGTTGGTTATCGTCCTCCAGCCAGGCCAAAGCAGAAGCGGCGCGTTGACGTATCTCGGCGCTACGGCGCGGCTCGGCGCAGGCTGCTGGCAAACCCAGAGAGCGCCAGGCGCTGGCGGGGGCGCTTAACGCGGCCGAGGCGCTGTCGAAGGCGCTGAGCAGTTTACGAAAACGCCGCGGCCCCAGCTCCGGCAGGCAATGCAGGCGCAGGCGGGCTTCGAGTTCGGCAGGGGATAGATTGGTGTAGAGGAGAGGCGACATAAGATCATCCTTGATCGGTCGCGCCGCGGTTGCGGCTGCAGAAAGTACAAGCCCCGCAATCGCGGGGCTCGTCGGGGGTTACGGGTTACGCACTTTATCCATGATCGCCAGCTGGCGCGTGGCATTGAGCACCAGGGCGTAGCTGAGCTTGTCGTAGGTGCGGAACACCATCAACAGGCCGGCGCGCTCATCGGGAATCTTCACCGATTCACCGGTAACGCGGTCGCGCACGGTTTCGCCGGTTTTGTAGATCGCCAGCACGTTGCCTTCGACCAGACCGTCGCGAGCACCCTTGTTCAGGGTGACCACGTCGAACTGACCGATCTGGGTCACGCCGCGCGGCACGTCGAGAATCAGGCCACGAATTTCATTGGCCGGCTCGCTGGGCATAAAGGTCGAGTTGATCGCGCGTTCCTCGGTGGGGAACAGCCGGTCGCCAAGGCGCACTTCCTGAGTGGTGCGGGTCAGCATCATGGTGCCGATATCGCCTTCTTCGGCCACGATTTCGCCGCCACCGATATCGTCGGCATTGATCCCAAGGAATTCCTGGGTCTCGGGATCGATATAGGTTTTACCCTGACGGAAGATGCCGTACACCGGCGCCGATTCGTCGAAGCTGCCGCGAGCATAGACCCGATCGCCCGAACCGCTGACCACGCGCTCGGCGTTGCCGGCGACTATATAGGGTGCAGCTTCGAACTGTTCCGGGGTGTCGACGATGCGGTTGCTCAGCAGGAAGCTGTTGATCGCCTCCAGCGGAATCGCCGGGATGGCCTCGGCCATCGGCGTGCTGCGCACTTGCGGCGATAATTTGATGGTGCCGCGCGAAGCGCCGCGGTTGAGCATCAGGCGCGGTTGGCCGTCGATGTAAACCAGGCTGAGTTCGTCGCCCGGGTAGATCAGGTGCGGGTTTTCCACCTGTGGGTTGGCGTGCCAGATTTCCGGCCATTTCCATGGTTGGCTGAGAAATCGGCCGGAGATATCCCAGAGGGTATCGCCTTTGACCACGGTATAACGGTCGGGGTGACCGTCCTTGAGTTGCACTTCTGCCTGGGCCATCCCTGTCTGGGTCAAGCCGCTTGCCGCGAGCAGCAGCAGGGCGAGTAGTGATTTCCTCATGCGGTGAATCCCTTTATTATGTGTCTTCACGTAGAGCGCCCTAGCGCCGCGACTTACCCCACGGGAATGCGGCGTGAAGCCGTTTTCCAATGCTGCTCATCATCTTAGCAGCGGATTTTGACTTTATTCCACAAGTGCATCACAAACGCATATGGCGATCCTGAATATCCTTGAATTTCCCGATCCGCGCCTGCGCACCATCGCCAAACCGGTGAGTGCGGTGGACGATGCATTGCGTCAGTTGATCGACGACATGTTCGAAACCATGTACGAGGCACCGGGCATTGGCCTGGCGGCGACTCAGGTCAATGTGCATAAGCGTCTGGTGGTCATGGACCTGTCCGAAGACCGCTCCGAACCGCGGGTGTTCATCAATCCCGAACTGGAGCCGCTGACCGAGGAAGTCGATCAATACCAGGAAGGCTGCCTGTCGGTGCCGGGTTTCTACGAAAACATCGACCGTCCGCAGAAGGTCAAGGTCAAGGCGCTGGACCGCGACGGCCAGCCTTACGAATTGATTGCCGAGGGCCTGCTCGCGGTGTGCATCCAGCACGAATGCGATCACCTCAACGGCAAGCTGTTCGTCGACTACCTGTCCAACCTCAAACGCGACCGGATCAAGAAGAAGCTGGAAAAGCAACATCGCCAGCAGGCTTGAGCCACAACTTGATAGAGGCTTGCTGCGGCAAGCCTTTTTCTTTAGCGAGTCCCCATGACTGAAGCACTGCGCATCGTCTTTGCCGGCACCCCGGAGTTCGCCGCCGAACACCTCAAGGCGCTGCTCGACACCCCTCATCGGCTCGTTGCCGTATACAGCCAACCGGACCGCCCGGCCGGCCGCGGGCACAAACTCACGCCCAGCCCGGTCAAGCAACTCGCCTTGCAGCATGACATTCCCGTGTACCAGCCGCAGAGCCTGCGCGACCCCGCCGCGCAAGCCGAGCTGGCCGCACTCGCACCGGACCTGCTGGTGGTGGTGGCTTACGGGCTGATCCTGCCGCAAGCGGTGCTGGATATTCCGCGTCTGGGTTGCATCAACAGCCACGCCTCGCTACTGCCGCACTGGCGCGGCGCCGCGCCGATCCAGCGCGCCATCGAAGCCGGGGACAGCGAATCCGGGGTCACCGTGATGCAGATGGAAGCGGGCCTGGATACCGGGCCGATGCTGCTGAAAGTGCACACGCCGATTGCCGCCGAAGACACCGGCGGCAGCCTGCACGACCGCCTGGCCGCGCTCGGCTCGCAGGCGGTCGTCGAAGCCATCGCCGGCCTGGCCGCCGGCAGCCTGGTCGGCGAAGTGCAGAACGACAGCCTGGCGACCTATGCGCACAAGCTGAATAAAGACGAAGCGCGGCTGGATTGGACGCGCCCGGCGGTCGAGCTGGAACGCCTGATCCGCGCCTTCAACCCCTGGCCGATCTGTCACAGCAGCCTGAACGAGACCCCGCTGAAGATCCTCGCCGGCCATCTCGCCGACGGCCAGGGCCAACCCGGCGCCATTCTCGCGGCGAGCAAGGACGGCCTGACTATCGCCTGCGGCCAGGGCGCGCTGTGCCTGACCCGCTTGCAACTGCCGGGCGGCAAGGCGCTGAATTTCGCCGACCTGTATAACAGCCGCCGCGAACAATTCGCCGTCGGCCTGGTGCTGGTGTGACGAGGATCTGCCCATGAATCCGCGTCTCGCTGCCGCCCGCGCCCTGGCCTCGGTGCTGGCCGGCAAGGCCTCGCTGGGCAGCAGCCTGCCGCCGCTGCTCGAGCGGGTCGAGCAACGCGACCGGGGCCTGGCCCAGGACTTGGCGTTCGGTACCGCGCGCTGGCAACCGCGCCTGGCATTGATCGCCGAAAAACTCCTGCAGAAGCCGTTCAAAGCGGCCGACCGTGATGTCGAAGCGCTGCTGTTGATCGGCCTCTATCAACTGTTCTACACCCGCATCCCAGCGCACGCCGCGATCGGCGAAACCGTTGCCTGTATCGATAAGCTGAAAAAGCCCTCGCTCAAGGGGCTACTGAATGCCGTGCTGCGCAATGCCCAGCGCGAGGGCGAGGCGATCATCGCCAATCTCGACCGCGATCCGGTACTGCACACCGCTCACCCACGTTGGCTGCAAAAAGCCCTGAAAGGCCATTGGCCGGAACATTGGCAAGCCATCTGCGCGGCCAACAACGCCCATCCGCCGCTGATATTGCGGGTCAATCGGCGCCTCGGTAGCCGTGACGATTATCTGGCCGAACTGCGCCGGGTCGGCTTCGAGGCCGAGCCCTGCCGGCTCAGCCGCGACGGTATTCGTCTTCTGCAAGCCTGCGACGTCACCACCTTGCCGGGCTTCGCCGAAGGCCGCGTCAGCGTGCAGGACGAAGCCGCGCAACTAGCCGCCGATCTGCTCGAACTGGCGCCCGGGCAACGGGTCCTGGATGCCTGCTGCGCACCGGGCGGCAAGACCTGCCATATCCTCGAAGCCGAGCCCGAATTGGCCGGTGTGGTCGCGGTGGATCTGGAAGAGAAACGCCTGGTACGGGTACGCGAAAACCTCGAGCGCCTTGGTCTGACTGCCGAGCTGATCGCCGCCGATGGCCGCGACACCGCTGCCTGGTGGGATGGCGTGCCGTTCCAGCGCATTCTGCTCGATGCGCCCTGTTCGGCCACCGGAGTGATCCGCCGTCACCCGGATATCAAGCTGACCCGCCAACCCGAAGACATCGCCGCCCTGGCGCAATTGCAGGGCGAGCTGCTGGACCGCATCTGGCCAGCCCTGGCCGTCGGCGGCATGCTTGTCTATGCCACCTGCTCGGTGCTGCCCCTGGAAAACAGCGACACCATTGCCGCCTTTCTCCAGCGCACAACCGATGCCCAAGAACTGCAAATCGCCGCCGACTTCGGCCTCGCACCCGCTCACGGCCGCCAACTGCTGCCGCAGATCGACGGCCACGATGGCTTTTACTATGCCAAGCTGATGAAAACCGCCACCGCACCAAGCGCTGCTGCCGCTAAGGAACAGACTGCATGAAAATCATCATTCTCGGCGCCGGCCAGGTCGGCGGCACACTGGCGGAACACCTGGCCAGCGAAGCCAACGACATCACCGTGGTGGACACCGACGGCGACCGCCTGCGCGACCTCGGCGACCGCCTGGATATCCGCACCGTACAGGGCCGCGGCTCCTTACCCACGGTGCTGCGCCAGGCCGGTGCCGACGACGCCGACATGCTGATCGCGGTGACCAACAGCGACGAGATCAATATGGTCGCCTGCCAGGTCGGCTTCACCTTGTTCCACACCCCGACCAAGATCGCCCGGGTTCGCGAGCCGGCCTACCTGACCCGTGCCGGCTTGTTCGACAACGAGGCGATCCCGGTCGACGTGCTGATCAGCCCGGAGCAGGTGGTGACCAACTACATCAAGCGCCTGATCGAATACCCCGGCGCCTTGCAGGTCATCGACTTCGCCGAAGGCAAGGCCCAGCTGGTCGCGGTGCGCGCTTACTACGGCGGCCCGCTGGTCGGTCAGCAACTGCGTCAGTTGCGCCAACACATGCCGAATGTCGATACCCGGGTGGCGGCGATCTTCCGCCGCAACCGGCCGATCATTCCCCAGGGCGATACGGTGATCGAGGCCGACGACGAAGTGTTCTTCATCGCCGCCAAGGCCCATATCCGCGCGGTGATGAGCGAAATGCGCCGCCTGGAAGACAGCTACAAGAAGGTGGTGATCGCCGGTGGTGGACATATCGGCGAGCGTCTGGCCGAGGCCATCGAAAGCCGCTACCAGGTAAAGATCATCGAGATGAGCCCGGCGCGCTGCCGCTACCTTTCGGAAACCCTCGACAGCACCATAGTGCTGCAGGGCAGCGCCTCGGACCGCGATCTGCTGGTGGAAGAGAACATCAACGACGCCGATATCTTCCTCGCGCTGACCAACGACGACGAGGCCAATATCATGTCGTCCTTGCTGGCCAAACGCCTCGGCGCGCGCAAGGTGATGACCATCATCAACAACCCGGCCTACGTCGACCTGGTGCAGGGCGGCGAGATCGATATCGCCATCAGCCCGCAGATGGCGACCATCGGCACCCTGCTGACCCACGTGCGCCGCGGCGATATTGTCAGCGTGCACTCGCTGCGCCGCGGTGCCGCCGAAGCCATCGAAGCGATCGCCCACGGCGATGCCAAATCGAGCAAGGTGGTCGGCCGTCCCATCGAGGATATCGCGCTGCCGCCGGGCACCACGATCGGCGCGATCATCCGCAACGAAGAGGTATTGATCGCCCACGACAATACGGTGATCGAGTCGGGCGACCATGTGATCCTGTTCCTGGTCGACAAGAAATACATCCGCGACGCCGAGCGGCTGTTCCAGGTCGGTTTGACGTTTTTCTGATGACCATCGAATCCCTGGAAAAGCTGCTGGGCAAAGGCATGGACAACGCCCTGCTGCGTTTCGGCCTGGGCAAGGGATATCTGGATGCCGGCGACTTCGCCCGCGCGGCGGAGCATTTTCAGCATTGCGTGCGATTCGACCCTGACTATTCGGCGGCCTGGAAGCTGCTCGGCCAGGCCTTGAACAAGCAGGGTTTACCGGTTGAAGCACGCGAAGCCTGGAACCAAGGCCTGCGCGCCGCCCAGGCGAAAGGCGATAAACAGGCGGAGAAGGAAATCGGGGTGTTTCTCAAGCGTCTGGATAAGGCCGGCAGCTGAGCTGGCCACAACGCATCAGTCATGCACGAAACGCAGACCAACGCCCATGGGTTCGACGCGCACCACTTCCAGTTGCAGGATCGGCGCTTCCATCGGCAGGCCTTGCACCTGGCCGGTCACCCGTTCGCCCAGGGTCAGCAGGTCCTCGCCTTGATCCATCAGGATATAGACGCCGCAATCGGAAATATCACGGGTATTGACCAGTAGTTCGCCGTGCACGGGGTGCTCGATGCGTAGGCGAACCTTGAGGGGCGTGCGGGTGTTCTTGCGCTGGTTGCTCATGCTGCATCCGTCGATGGCCGTTCAAGCAGACTAGCGAGCCCCTTCAAAAGCCGCAAGCCATGCGCCTCAATACCATTTGGCCTCGCCCGCCGGGCGCTTCTTGAAGCGCTTCATATTCCACATGTACTGACTCGGGTCTTTGCGCACCTGTTTCTCGATGCCCTGATTGAGCGCCGCGACCGCTGCTTCCTGGTCGTCGCCGTAGAGCGCCTCGGGGGCTGCCTCGACGACCACGCGGTAGCCGTTGCCATCCGGTAAACGCAGCGCATGCATAAACACCGCGACGGCCTTATGGTCTTTCACCAGCGAGGGCACGAACTTGCTGGTCAACGCCGGCACCCCGAGAAAGGGCACGAACAGGCCGCTCGACACGCTGGGTTCCGGGTCGGCGGCAATCCCGGCAACGCCGCCGCGGCGCACGGTTTTGATCAGGCTGAGAATGCCTTCCTTGGTCGAGGGCGCCAGGCTGTTGCCCTGTTGGGTGCGCTTGCGGATCAGCAACTCGTCGACCGCCTGCATCTTGATCGGCCGATACAGCAGCATGGGTTTGCTCACCGAGCTGGCATATTGCAGCAGCACCTCCCAGTTGCCCAGGTGGCTGCTGATCAGCACCACGCCCTTGCCGCTGTCCAGGGCAGCCTGCAATACGTCCAGGCCGTCGATCTGACGGATCAGTTTGAGGGTTCTCTCGGCCGGCCAAATCCAGGAGCAGGCGCTTTCGGTCAGGGTTTTGCCGATGGCCATCAGACTCTGGCGCAGCAAACGTTGATGGCTGGCTTCGTCGAGCTCGGGGAAACATTTGCGCAGGTTGATGCTGGCGACGTCGCGCGAGCCATTCGGCAGTTTCCACATCAACCAGCCGATGGCCGCGCCCAGGTTCTGCGCGACCCGCCAAGGCAAGAGGGCGAACAGACGCAAAAAGCCCACCACCAGGGCACCTTTGAGTTTTTCCACAAGCAGCTCCGCCAGGCCAAAAAGCGCCTAGTGTAACCAAGAGTGGCTTAAGCGGAACGACGCGAGGCACAGATTGCGACGAGCCGGCTTGGCCTCGCGAGCGATCAGCAGTGTAGGGCGGGTGCAACCCGCCGGTAACCAGGACGATCCAGGCGGGTTTCACCCGCCCAGGCTGTTAACCCGTTAATGCCGCGTAGCGGTCGCAATCGCTGGTGTGGTCCATAACCATGCCGCTGGCCTGCATATAGGCGTAGCAGATGGTCGGGCCGACGAAGTTGAAACCGGCCTTGCGCAGGGCCTTGCTCATCGCCTCTGCCTCCGGGGTCACCGCCGGCACCTGGCTGCGGTCCTGGAAGTGATTGACCTTGGGCGCACCGCCGACGAACGACCAGAGCCAGGCTACCGGGTCGTCCAGTTTGAGCCAGGCCTGGGCGTTCTGCCGCGCGGCTTTGAGCTTGAGCAGGTTGCGGATGATGCCGGGGTCCTGCATCAGCTGTTCGATGTATTCGTCGCTCATTTGCGCCAGGCGTTCGGGATCGAAGCCGAACAGCACCTCGCGGTAGCGTTCGCGTTTCTTCAGTACGGTGATCCACGACAGCCCGGCCTGAAAGCCTTCGAGCAGCAACAACTCGAACAGCGCTTTGGGGTCCCGTTGCGGTACGCCCCATTCCTCATCGTGGTAACTGATATACAGCGGGTCTTGGTTACACCAGAAGCAGCGCGGCATAGGGCCTTCCAGGGCAGTGGAGGCGGCGCGGATTGGGGTATACTCCCGCCCTTTCCGTCGCAGCCAACAGGTGAATTTTTCGTGAGCCAGACTACGCCTGCCGTGCGCACCTTCCAAGACTTGATCCTCGCCCTGCAGCAATACTGGGCCGAGCAAGGTTGTGTGGTGTTGCAACCTTACGATATGGAAGTGGGCGCCGGCACCTTCCACACTGCCACCTTTCTGCGCGCCATTGGCCCGGAAACCTGGAACGCCGCCTACGTGCAGCCTTCGCGCCGTCCCGCCGATGGCCGTTACGGCGAGAACCCCAACCGCCTGCAGCACTACTATCAGTTCCAGGTGGTATTGAAGCCGAACCCGGAGAACTTCCAGGAGCTGTACCTCGGCTCGCTGAAGGCCATCGGCATCGACCCATTGGTGCACGACATCCGCTTCGTCGAAGACAACTGGGAATCGCCGACCCTCGGCGCCTGGGGTCTGGGCTGGGAAATCTGGCTGAACGGCATGGAAGTCACCCAGTTCACCTACTTCCAGCAGGTCGGCGGTATCGAGTGCTACCCGGTGACCGGCGAGATCACCTACGGCCTCGAGCGCCTGGCCATGTACCTGCAGGGCGTCGACTCGGTCTACGACCTGATCTGGACCGACGGCCAATTCGGCACCGTCACCTATGGCGATGTGTTCCACCAGAACGAGGTGGAGCAGTCGACCTATAACTTCGAGCACGCCAACGTCGACAAGCTGTTCGAACTGTTCGATTTCTACGAGAGCGAAGCCAATCGCCTGATCGAGTTGGAGCTGCCACTGCCGACCTACGAAATGGTCCTCAAGGCCTCGCACACCTTCAACCTGCTGGATGCGCGCCGGGCCATTTCGGTGACCGCGCGTCAGCAATACATCCTGCGCGTACGCGCCCTGGCCCGCGCCGTGGCGCAGAGCTACCTGCAAGCGCGGCGCAAACTCGGCTTCCCGCTCGCCGCCCCCGACCTGCGTGATGAAGTATTGGCCAAGCTGGAGGCAGCAGAATGAGTGCGCACGATTTTCTGGTAGAACTGGGCACCGAAGAGCTGCCGCCGAAATCCCTGAAGACTCTCGGCGAGGCCTTTCTCGCCGGTATTGAAAAGGGCCTGAAAGCCGCCGGCCTCGATTACGGCCAGGTACGCTGCTACGCCGCGCCACGCCGCCTCGCCGTGCTGGTCGAGCAGTTGCAGACGCAACAGGCCGATCGCATTCAGAACCTCGACGGCCCGCCCGTACAGGCCGCCTTCGACAAGGACGGCAAGCCGACCCAGGCCGCGCTGGGCTTCGCCAAGAAATGCGGCGTCGACCTCGCCGATATCGACCGCAGCGGCCCCAAGCTGAAGTTCAGCCAGAGCATTCCCGGCCAAGCCGCCGCCGGCCTGTTGCCCGGCATAGTCGAAACCTCGCTGAACGAACTGCCGATCCCCAAGCGCATGCGCTGGGGCGCGCGTAAAACCGAATTCGTCCGCCCGAGCCAGTGGCTGGTAATGCTGTTCGGCGATCAAGTGATCGATTGCGAAATCCTTGCGCAGAAATCCGGCCGGGTATCGCGCGGCCATCGCTTCCATGCCAACCACGACGTGCGCATCTCCACACCGGCCAGCTATGCCGAGGACCTGCGCAGCGCCTATGTGATCGCCGATTTCGCCGAGCGTCGCCAGCAGATCGCCGCGCGTATCGAGCAATTGGCCGCCGAGCAGCAGGGCACTGCCATAGTGCCGCCGGCGCTGCTCGATGAAGTCAGCGCCCTGGTCGAGTGGCCGGTGCCGCTGGTCTGCTCGTTCGAGGATCGCTTCCTCGAAGTGCCGCAAGAGGCGCTGATCACCACCATGCAGGACAACCAGAAGTACTTCTGCCTGCTCGATGCGAACGGCAAGCTGCTGCCACGCTTCATCACAGTGGCCAACGTCGAGAGCAAGGACCCGACGCAGATCATCGCAGGCAACGAGAAAGTCGTACGCCCGCGTCTGACCGACGCCGAATTCTTCTTCAAGCAGGACAAGAAGCAGAAGCTGGAAAGCTTCAACCAGCGCCTGGCCAATGTGGTGTTCCAGGCCCAGCTCGGCTCGGTCTTTGACAAGGCCCAGCGCGTCTCGGCCCTGGCCGGCTTTATCGCCGAACGCATCGGCGGCGACGCTGCCCGTGCCGCGCGCGCCGGCCTGCTGTGCAAGTGCGACCTGGCCAGCGAGATGGTCGGCGAGTTCCCGGAAATGCAGGGCATCGCCGGCTACTACTACGCCAAGCACGACGGCGAGCCGGAAGACGTGGCCCTGGCGCTGAACGAGCAATATATGCCGCGCGGGGCAGGGGCGGAGTTGCCGAGCACCCTGACCGGCGCCGCCGTGGCCCTGGCCGACAAGCTCGACACCCTGGTCGGGATCTTCGGCATCGGCATGCTACCCACCGGCTCCAAGGACCCCTATGCCCTGCGCCGTGCGGCCCTCGGCGTGCTCCGTATTCTGATCGAGAAGCAGCTGGATCTGGATCTGGCCGACGCCATTGCCCATGCCACGCAACTGTTCGACGGCAAGGTCAAAGCCCAGGGTCTGGCTGCCCAGGTGCAGGACTTTATCTTCGACCGCCTACGTGCGCGCTACGAAGACGAAGGCGTCGACGTGGCCGTGTACCAGGCCGTGCGTGCGGTCGCCCCGACCTCGCCACTGGACTTCGACCAGCGCGTGCAAGCGGTGCAGGTGTTCCGAAGCCTGCCGCAAGCCGAGGCCCTGGCCGCCGCCAACAAGCGCGTGTCCAACCTGCTGAGCAAGGCCGAAGGACAGATCGCCGCGCACGTCGAGGCTCATCACTTCGACAGCCCGAGCGAATTCGCCCTCAACGCCGCGATCCAGCAAGCCGAGCACGCGGTGCAACCGCTGGCCCAGGCGCGCCAATACAACCTGGCGCTGAGCCAGTTGGCCAACCTGCGCGAGCCGGTGGACGCGTTCTTCGAGGCGGTGTTGGTGAACGCCGAAAACCCCGCGGTGCGCGCCAATCGCTATGCCTTGCTGGCTAAGCTGCGTGGCCTGTTCCTCGGCGTGGCCGATATCTCGGTGCTGGGCTGATACCCAGTCGATGGGTTACGCCGCGCTGCGGCTAACCCATCCTACGGAATAGCGATGAAACTACTGATTCTCGACCGCGACGGCGTGGTCAACTACGACTCCGATGCCTATATAAAAAGCCTCGACGAGTGGATTCCGATTCCCGGCTCGGTCGAGGCCATCGCCCGTCTGAGCAAGGCCGGCTGGACGGTGGCGGTCGCCACCAATCAGTCGGGCCTGGCCCGCGGTTATTACGATTTACCGACCCTCGAGGCGATGCATGCGAAACTGCGTGAGCTGGTCGCCGAGCAGGGCGGGGAAGTCGGTCTGATCGTACATTGCCCCCATGGTCCGGACGACGGTTGCGCCTGCCGCAAGCCAAAGCCGGGTATGCTCCAGCAGATCGCCGCGCATTATGGCGTACCGCTTCACGGTGTCTGGTTCGTCGGCGACAGCAGCGGTGACCTGACGGCGGCATGTGCCGTCGACTGTCAGCCGGTTTTGGTAAAGACCGGCAAAGGCGAACGAACCCTGGCCAAAGCATTGCCAGCGGGCACCCTGGTATTCGATGATCTGGCGGCGGTTGCCGCTCAGCTACTCCACTAATAGAGCAGGCCCTGCCTGCGACGGTACAAGCCCTCATGTCGACAGCGCTGGTCCTCAGAACTTTCCTCTTCTATCTGTTGTTGTCTTCCAGCGCCTTCTTCTGGTGCACCCTCAGCGTCTTCGTCGCCCCCTTCCTACCGTTCCGCGCCCGCTACCGTTTCGTCGTGCAGAACTGGTGCCGCTGCGCCACCTGGCTGGCCAAGGTGGTGATCGGCATCCGCTACGAGATCAAGGGTCTGGAAAACATCCCCGAGCGCCCTTGCGTGATTCTGGCCAAGCATCAGAGCACCTGGGAGACCTTCTTTCTCTGCGGTTTCTTCGAGCCGCTGAGTCAGGTGGTCAAGCGCGAGCTGCTCTATGTGCCGTTCTTTGGCTGGGCGATGGCCATGCTCAAGCCCATCGCGATCGATCGCAGCAACCCCAAAGCGGCGCTCAAGCAGGTCGCGCAAATGGGCCATAAGCGCCTCGAGCAGGGCGCCTGGGTACTGGTGTTCCCGGAAGGCACGCGGATTCCCACGGGGCAGATCGGCAAATTCTCACGCGGCGGCGCGTCGCTGGCGGTGAATGCCGGCCTGCCGGTCTTGCCGATCGCGCACAACGCCGGCGAGTTCTGGCCGAAGGAAGGCTGGGGCAAGACCCCCGGCACCATCCAGGTGGTGATCGGTCCGGCGATGCACGCTAACGGCACCGGCCCACGAGCGATTGCCGAATTGAACGACCGCGCCTTCGCCTGGGTCAGTCAGGCACAACGCGATATCGGCGCCCTGAGCCCCGAAGCGGTGCCCTGCGAAGCCGGCGAAACGGCTTGAGGCAATTGTGGATAAGCTGTGCATAGAATGAAATCAAAGTGCCATTATTCGACATAAGGGACTGAAAAGACCCGGTTTTAAACTCAGGCAAGGAAAGCCTGAAACCGGGGGATAAGTTTCGCCGCAACGCGACAATCTCGCCCACGCGGTCTTGGCGAGCTGCCGGGCCGACAAACGGCTAAGCTGGTTCGAAACGTCACAGCAGCAAAAAGGAATTTTGCCTCATGCTCTCCATCTACCAACTCAAGCCGGCTTTCCAGAACCTGCTGCGGCCGGGGGTCAAGCGCCTGTACGAGCGGGGCGTCACCGCCAATCAGGTGACCCTGGCCGCGGCCGTGGTTTCCGTTGGCCTCGGCGTCCTTCTCGCGGCCATGCATCAGCATATCTGGCTGTTCGCCCTGGTCCCGCTGTGGATGCTGGTACGCATGGCGCTTAACGCCGTGGACGGCATGCTGGCTCGCGAGTTCGGTCAGCAATCCAAGCTCGGCGCTTACCTCAACGAACTCTGCGACCTGATCGCCGACAGCGCCCTGTACCTGCCCTTTGCGCTATTGCCCGGCGTCTCGCCGTTGCTGGTGGTACTGGTGGTGGTGCTGGCCCTGATCAGCGAATACGCCGGCGTAATCGGGCCAATGGTAGGCGCCTCGCGGCGCTACGACGGGCCCATGGGTAAGAGCGACCGGGCCTTGTGTTTCGGCGTGCTCGGCGCCGGCGTGGCCAGCGGCCTGTTGCCGCCGATGTGGATCGACGTTCTGCTCGCCCTGATTCTCGCTCTACTGCTCTACACCCTCTACAACCGCGTGCGCCAAGGCCTGGCCGAAGCGGCATAACCGACTGACTCGAAATAAGGATATCTCGATGCGCGAAGCCCAAGACCTGCGTTTCACCACCCATGACGGCGTGGAATTGTTCTACCGTCACTGGCCGGCCATCGCCGCCGAGGAGGGCGCGCCACGGCGTGCCCTGGTGATGTTCCACCGCGGCCACGAACACGGCGGGCGCATGGCCCATCTGGTCGACGAGCTGGATATGCCCGGCTTCGACTTCTTCGCCTGGGACGCTCGCGGCCATGGCCTGTCCCCGGGCGAACGCGGCGACAGCCCGAGCTTCGCCACCAGCGCGCGGGACGTGCAGACCTTTATCGACCATATCCGCGTCGAACATGGGCTGGCCGAGGAAGACCTCGCCGTGCTGGCGCAGAGCGTCGGTGCCGTGGTCGTGGCGACCTGGGCCCATGACTACGCGCCGAAGATCCGCGCCCTGGTGCTCGCCTCGCCGGCGTTCAAGGTCAAACTCTATGTGCCCTTCGCCCGCAGCGGCCTCAAGCTGATGCGCGCCTGGCGCGGCAACTTCTTCGTCAACAGCTATGTGAAGGCCAAGTTCCTCAGCCACGACCCGGCACGTATCGCCTCGTTCGACAACGACCCGCTGATCACCCGGGCGATTTCGGTGAACATGTTGCTCGGTCTGTACGAGGCGGCCGAGCGGGTGGTGGCCAATGCCCAGGCGATCCAAATCCCCACGCAGTTGCTGATCTCCGGCGCCGACTTCGTGGTGCACCGCAAACCTCAGGAGCAGTTCTTCGAACGCCTCGGCAGCCTGCGCAAGGAGCAACACATCCTGCCCGGCTTCTTCCACGACACCCTCGGCGAGCGCGACCGCAGCCACGCCTTGAGCCGCGCCCGGCGCTTTCTCCTGCGCTGTTTCGAGGAACCGGTGCAACGCCCCTCGCTACTCGATGCCGACCGCCTCGGCGCGACCTGCGCCGAAGCCGAAAGCCTGGCCGCACCGCTGCCGCCGAACTCGCTGCGCGACCTTTACTGGCGCGCCACCCGCGCCGGCCTGAAGTTCGGCAGCACGCTGTCCGACGGGGTCAAGCTGGGCTTCGACACCGGCTTCGATTCCGGCAGCACTCTCGATTACGTTTACCGCAACCGTCCCAGCGGCAAGTCGGCTATCGGCAAGCTGATCGACCAGAACTACCTGAACTCCATCGGCTGGCGCGGCATTCGCCAACGCAAGGTGCACGCCGAAGAACTGCTGCGCCTGGCCATGGCCAAACTGCGCGTGCAGGGCGAGGCCGTACGCATCGTCGATATCGCCGCCGGCCATGGCCGCTATATCCTCGAAGCCCTGGAAGGCATGGAACAACAACCGGACTCGATCCTGCTGCGCGACTACAGCGATATCAACGTGCGCGACGGCGCCGCGCTGATCGAGCAAAAGGGCTTGGGCGAGATCGCCCGTTTCGTCAAAGGCGACGCTTTCGACCGCGACGACCTGGCCGCCCTCGACCCCAAACCGACCCTGGCGGTGGTCTCCGGTTTGTATGAGCTGTTCGGCAGTAACCGGATGGTCGGCGACTCCCTGGCCGGCCTGGCGGCGGCGGTGGAAGAGGGTGGTTACCTGGTCTACACCGGCCAACCCTGGCACCCGCAGCTTGAACTGATCGCCCGCGCGCTGACCAGCCACCGCGGCGGCGAAGCCTGGGTCATGCGCCGGCGCAGCCAGACGGAGATGGATCAGCTGGTCGAGGCCGCGGGCTTTCGCAAGCTGACCCAGCGCATCGACGAATGGGGCATCTTCAGCGTCTCCCTGGCGCAGCGGGTGTCCTGATGACAGAGGCTGCGGATAGCCGCGAAGCGGGGCTGTGGAAGCGCGGCGTGCTCTGGCTGCTGCTATTGGCGCCGCTGTTCTTCGCCAGCTATAGCTTTGCCAATTGGTTGAGCAGCCAACGCGATGACGTCGGCACCCTGGTGTTCGCCTGGGAAAGCCGGATGCCGCTATGGCCGTGGACGATAGTGCCTTACTGGTCGATCGACCTGCTGTATGGCTTGTCCTTTCTGCTGCCGGCGACACGCCGGGAAATGGATCGCCACGGCCTGCGCCTGCTCAGCGTGCAGCTGCTGTGCATCGCCGCGTTCCTGCTTTGGCCGCTGCGCTTCACCTTCGAGCGGCCGGAACTGGATGGCCTGTTCGGCACCATGTTCGATGTGCTGATGGGCTTCGACAAACCCTTCAACCAGGCGCCATCCCTGCATATCGCCCTGCTGGTGGTCATCTGGATGATGTTCGCCCGACATACCCATGGTCTATGGCTGCGCGGCCTGCTGCACGGCTGGATGGCGCTGATCGGCGTGTCGGTGCTGACCACCTGGCAACATCATTTCATCGATGTGCCCACCGGAGTTCTGGCCGGTTGGTTGTGCGTCTGGCTATGGCCGCAGCAAGGCCCCAGCCCGCTGCTGCATTGGCAGCTGGCGCGCGACCCGCAACGCTGGCGACTGGCCTTGCGCTACAGCCTCGGCGTAGCGCTGATGGCAGCTGTGGCGGTGAATCTGGGCGGCGTCTGGTTATGGTTGCTGTGGCCCGGTTTCTCGCTGCTGCTGGTGGCCCTCAACTACGCACTGTTCGATGCCCAAGGCTTCCAGAAGGATGCCGACGGCCGCCTGAGCAGCGCCGCCTGCTGGTTGCTCGCGCCTTACCTGGCCGCCGCCTGGCTCAACTCGCGGTTATGGACCCGCGCCCATCCGCACGCCGATGAAGTCGGCGAGGGCGTCTGGCTCGGGCGCATTCCCGCAGCCGGGCAGGCCGAAGGATTTCACGCCCAGTTGGATCTCTGCGCCGAGCTGCCGAGACGAACCGCCACCAAGGTCTATCGCTCGCTGCCGGTGCTCGACCTCAGCGTACCCAGCCCGCAGACGCTGCTGGCCGCCGCCCAGGCGATCGAAGCGCTGAGACAAGAAGGTCCGTTGTTGGTCTGTTGCGCGCTCGGTTATTCGCGCAGCGCCGCCGCGGTGGCCGCTTGGCTGTTGCACAGCGGTCGCTGCCAGAACCTGCCGGAAGCGCTCGCGCAGTTGCGCCGGGCACGCCCGCAGGTGGTGCTGAGCGAGGCCCACCAGCAGGCGTTGCGGGAGATGTTGCAACTGCACAGCATCGCGCCTGCGAGCCTGGCAGCAGCCCATGGCTACTGAAATGCAGCTGTTCACCGTGGCCAGCCTGCTGCGCCGGGGCAGGGCCATGGATAGGTTATCCAATGCCCTCACCCTGTTCGGCCTGGCGATCGGTCTGGCGCCTTTGCTCGGCGCCCCGGCGCAGCCTCTCGGTGCCGTGTTCAGCGCCTTACTGGTGCTGCTGGGGCTGATCGAAAAATACTGGGCGTTACGCGTCGCCCTGGATGCCGACTTGTTCCAGCACCTGGCGGGCGATGCCGAGCGCCTGGCGGCACGGACCATCGAGTTCGATCAGGCGCTGATAGGGCTCAGCTTGCAACCGGCGGACAAGGCCGCGCGCAGCTGGGACGAACGCAGCCGCGGCGCACTGCGCTTGTTGCGCCTGCAGGCACTCGCGCTGCTCGCGCAGGTGCTGCTGGCCGTGTCCCTTCTGCTTGGTTTGCCCTGGCTTTCAATCACTGGATAAGGAATCGTCATGCTCGCTTCCCTGACCGCCTTTGCGATTACCTCCGCCGCGCGCCTGCTGACCGGCGCCCGTGCGCTCTGGCTCGGCTGCACCGCGCAACCGGTGCAACGCCTGTACTATGCCAATCACAGCAGCCACGGCGACTTCGTGCTGCTCTGGGCCTCGCTACCGCCGGAATTGCGGCGCAGCACCCGCCCGGTGGCCGGCGCCGATTATTGGCAGCGTGACGGCCTGCGTCGCTACCTGATCCACGAAGTATTCAACGGCGTGTTGATCGACCGCGAACGGGTTTCGACCCACGACAATCCCCTGCAACCCATGCTCGATGCCTTGGACAACGGCGATTCGCTGATCCTGTTTCCCGAAGGCACGCGCAACCTGGAGGAGGGTTTGTTGCCGTTCAAAAGCGGGCTCTACCATCTGGCTCAAGCGCGGCCGCAGGTCGAGCTGATCCCCGTCTGGATCGCCAATCTCAACCGCGTGATGCCCAAGGGCAGGGCGCTGCCACTGCCGTTGCTGTGCACCCTGAGCTTCGGCGCACCGCTGCAACCGCAGGAAGGGGAAAGCAAGCAGGCGTTCCTCGAACGCGCCCGCAACGCATTACTGGCCATGGCACCCGAGGAGGCTTGAGATGGATAACAACACCCTGATGCTGTTCGCCGGTATCGGTGCCCTGCTGTTGCTCGCTTCGGCCATCGGCTATTTCCTCAAGTTGCGCAGCGGCGACACGCCCAACCCGGTGATCGACAACCTCAACGCGCGGATCAACGCCTGGTGGGTGATGGTCGCCGTGATAGGCGCGGCCTTTCTGTTCGGCGATATCGGCGTGGTTTTGCTGTTCTACTTCGTCTCGTTCTACGCCCTGCGCGAATTCATGACCCTGACGCCGACCCGGCGTAGCGATTACCCGGCGCTGGTAGCGGCCTTCTATTTCGCCTTGCCGATGCAATACCTGCTGATCGCCGTCGACTGGTACGGCTTGTTCTCGATCTTTATCCCGGTTTACCTGTTTCTCTTGCTGCCGATCCTCGCGTCCCTGGGCGGCGACACCACACGCTTCCTCGAACGCGCTTCCAAGGTGCAATGGGGGCTGATGATCGCCGTGTACTGCATCTCCGCGGTACCGGCGCTGCTGACCCTGGACATCCCCGGCTATGAAGGGCGCAACCTGCTGCTGATCGCCTGGCTGATCATCGTCGTGCAGCTCTCCGACGTACTCCAGTACGTCTGCGGCAAGCTGTTCGGCAAACACAAGATCGCACCACGCCTGTCGCCCTCGAAGACCCTCGAAGGCTTTGTCGGCGGGGTTTCCCTGGCCTGCCTGGCCGGCGCGCTGCTGTACTGGATCACCCCGTTCAACTTCTGGCAGGCCGCCCTGATGGCCCTGACCGTCAACCTCCTGGGCTTCGCCGGCGGCCTGGTGATGTCGGCGATCAAGCGCGACCGCGGGGTGAAGGACTGGGGCCATATGATCGAAGGCCACGGCGGCATGCTCGACCGCCTGGACTCGGTGTGCTTCGCCGCCCCGATCTTCTTCCACTTCGTGCGCTACTGGTGGGTGCCGTTGGCGTAGCGCGTTCTATCAGCCAGGCTAGGCAATCACATTTTGAAGCCAGGATTGGCATCGTCGCCGTCGAGGGTCCTTTCGACCAGAGCATGGAGATAGGCAATGTGTCTGGCGAGCAGCGTCCAGAATGCCGCCTGGTTGACGGTTTGGGTCACCAACTCAATGGGTAGGAAGCGGCTCATTTCCTGGTGGTTCTTCAGCGCCTCATCCACCAACTCATCAAACAAGCTCACGGGCAACACTCCAATCAATCAAGTCCATGTTTCGTCGCGCAGCTTTCATATCGCGCAACGCCTGCTGAGGACAGGCCCGCCACAATCGGCAGCTTGAGTCATAACTAAGATGACCGACGAGATCCTGGGGTTGCTGTTTGGTATGAACGAACTCGATAGTGCCCCAACGACCGCATGAAATCGTGCTGCTGCGACCAGACGACATCAGAGTGATCCAATTGATCGGGATCTGTGAGATAACCCCGGCAGCTCAATGCGGTCTCAAGGCTGATGTAATTGAATTGAGCGGCACGCAGCCTCGCCGCAGCATGAAACAGCAAGAGCCCATTTGAAGGGCTGGCCGGCTCGAACAGATACAGGCCCCTGCACACGCGTACCAGATGCCCTTCCGACGCCGCACGGCTCAACAGGGTTTTGTAGGCACCGTCAGAGATATCCGGCACAAGGGCCCTGAGGTCGTCTGGAGTGAAGAGATAGCGCTCTTCGCTGGCCAGCCGAGCCAGATTCCGGATCAGACGACGCATAGGCTGGGCGGAGTTGGCGTGGGCCTGCATAGCATCTGACTCAACGGAAGACTTCACTAAATGTAACTTACTGTTTATCTACCAACATGTAGAGTGTCTGCGGCTTCGAAGGAGTATCCCTAAGCGCCTGGGCAGTACCTCACCCGCAACCTCATTCCAACGGAACCTCAGCAAAGAGGGAATATCCGGCTTCGATAAAGCCATCCCCTCGTTATGTACGGCGCTCTTGTCTCAAAGAACCTGCGCCTACCTTGTGACCCATAGCAGATGATCGGCCACCAGCACGCCTTCGCCGCTCCAGCGATAGGCACATAGCTTCGCCTTGGCCGCGTTGCTGCCCGCAACGCTCCAGTCCAGGCAGGCGATGTGATCGCTGATCAACTTGGGCACGCCGCTCATCCAGTAATGCCCGATGAACAAGGGTTTGACGCCGTCATAGCCCGGTTGGAGCTCCTGAGGCACCGGTTCATGGGGAATCTGCGCAATCAATTCCGGCGGTACCATCGCCAGCTCCCGGTAGCTGAGCCCCTCCTTGGTACGCCACCAGTACGTCCGCGTGTTTCTGCGCACATGGCCATCCTTGTCGCGATACTCCACACCGGTCGGGAGCGGTATTTCCATCCCTTTGAGGATGGTCTCCAAGGCCTCAAATGACGCATTTCCTTCGCTGCACAGCATCGGCCAGGACTGCTCCTTGACCCTGTTTCCCTCATCGATATGAGAGGCGAGTACCTTTAGCTGAGCAGGGTGCCAACAGGCATGTACCACCCGTAACGCATCGAGATCCAGAAAGAGAGGCAGGGTCTTGAACCAGGCTATGGCTTCCTGGTGCGCGGGCGAGCCTTCGCCAATCTGTTCGAGAAAAGCCGCGTGCTGGTGACGATTCTTACTGCTATGGGCGCGAAGAAACTCGCCTGGCCTCGCGTCGTCCACAGTTGCCCAGGCAACGGCATTGAACTCGTGATTGCCCATCACCGCCAACGCATGGCCCGCCTCAACCATCCGCCGCGCGATCTCGACGACCTCTACTTGCTCGGGCCCTCGGTCAATGAAATCCCCCAGGAAAATCACCTTGCGCTGCGGATGCCGCCAAACGCCAGCGTCCTCGACATAGTCGAGTTTGACCAGCAATCGCTTGAGCACCGATGCATAGCCGTGAATATCGCCAATTATGTCGTACATGGGTTCTCCTTAATCTATGTACCGATTTGAAAGCAGTCGGGCTGTTGGCCTGCAGACGGTTGGCGCCGATAGGCGGATTTAGCATATATGCCTTATCGCGTTTATAACTCCTTGAGCAGAAAAGAAAACCCCGGCGCTAGGCCGGGGTAGTAAGGATTATTTCGCGACGTCAATTACGTACGAATACAACACCTATGCGTCCGTCGTGGTCTATCAGAAGTCCAGGTTGGACACCGCCAAGGCGTTGGCTTCGATAAAGTCACGGCGTGGTTCGACGGCGTCGCCCATCAGGGTATTGAAGATCTGATCCGCACCGATGGCGTCTTCGATCGTGACCTTGAGCATGCGTCGTACTTCCGGGTCCATGGTGGTTTCCCACAGCTGGTCCGGGTTCATTTCGCCGAGTCCCTTATAGCGCTGGATGCTGTGGCGTTTGGTGCTTTCGGTCATCAACCAGGCCAGAGCGTCCTTGAAGGTGCTCACCGCCTTCTTGCGCTCGCCACGCTGCACGTAGGCGCCTTCTTCCAGCAGGCTGTTCAGCTGGTCGCCCAAGCTGGTGACGGTCTTGTAATCGTTGCTGGCGAAGAAGTCGCGGTTGAAGGTGATGTAGCTGGAAACCCCATGGGAAATCAGCTCGACCTCCGGTAGCCACAGATGGCGTTCCTGGTCTTCGCGCAAGCTGGTCTTGTACACCAGCCCGGATTTTTCCATGCCTTTCAAACGCGCATCCAACAGGCCCAACCAGGTCTGCATCGCGTCTTTGTCGGCAAGCTGTTCGGCGCCGACCCGTGGGATGTAGACGAAGTGTTCGGTCAGCTCGATGGGGTAGAGGCGCGACAGGCGATTCAGGGTTTTCATCACCAGGCGGTAGTCGTTGACCAGACGCTCCAGGGATTCGCCGGACAAACCGGGCGCGCTTTCGTTGACGTGCAGGCTGGCGTCTTCCAGGGCCGATTGGGTCATGTATTCCTCCATGGCCTCGTCGTCCTTAATGTATTGCTCCTGCTTGCCCTTCTTGACCTTGTACAGCGGCGGCTGGGCGATATAGATGTAACCGCGCTCGACCAGCTCCGGCAGTTGACGGAAGAAGAAGGTCAGCAGCAGGGTACGGATGTGCGAACCGTCGACGTCGGCGTCGGTCATGATGATGATGTTGTGATAACGCAGCTTGTCGATGTTGTATTCATCGCGGCCGATACCGCAGCCCAGCGCGGTGATCAGGGTGCCGACTTCCTGGGAGGAAATCATCTTGTCGAAACGGGCTTTCTCGACGTTGAGGATCTTGCCCTTGAGCGGCAGGATCGCCTGGGTCTTGCGGTTACGGCCCTGCTTCGCAGAACCGCCCGCGGAGTCCCCTTCCACGATGTAGAGTTCGGACAACGCCGGGTCTTTTTCCTGGCAGTCGGCCAGTTTGCCGGGCAGGCCGGCGATATCCAGCGCGCCTTTGCGGCGGGTCATTTCCCGGGCTTTACGAGCGGCTTCACGGGCGCGCGCGGCGTCGATCATCTTGCCGACCACCGCCTTGGCTTCGCCCGGATTTTCCAGCAGGAAGTCGGAGAAATACTTGCCCATTTCCTGCTCGACGGCAGTCTTCACTTCCGAGGAAACCAGCTTGTCCTTGGTCTGCGAACTGAACTTGGGATCCGGCACCTTCACCGAGATGATCGCGGTCAGGCCTTCACGGGCATCGTCGCCGGTGGTGGAAATCTTGTGCTTCTTGGCCAGACCTTCCTGCTCGATGTAGGCATTCAGGTTACGCGTCAGCGCCGAGCGGAAGCCGGCCAGGTGAGTGCCGCCGTCGCGCTGGGGAATGTTGTTGGTGAAGCACAGCAGGTTTTCGTTGAAGCTGTCGTTCCATTGCAACGCCACTTCGACGCCGATACCGTCTTCGCGCTGGACGTTGAAGTGGAACACCTGATTGACCGCGGTCTTGTTGACGTTCAGGTATTCGACGAAGGCGCGCAAACCGCCTTCGTACTTGAACAGCTCTTCCTTACCGCTGCGCTCGTCTTTGAGCATGATGCCCACGCCGGAGTTGAGGAACGACAGTTCGCGCAGACGCTTGGCCAGGATGTCCCAGCTGAAATGGATATTGGCGAAAGTCTCGGCGGAAGGTTTGAAGTGGATCTGCGTGCCCGTGGTTTCGGAATCGCCGACGATGCGCATGGGCTCTTGCGGCACACCATGGACGTAGGTCTGCTCCCAGATATGCCCACTGCGACGTACCGTGAGCAGTAGGTGCTCAGAGAGGGCGTTGACCACCGAAACCCCGACGCCGTGCAGACCGCCGGAAACCTTGTAGGAGTTGTCGTCGAACTTACCGCCCGCGTGCAGCACGGTCATGATGACCTCTGCGGCGGAGACACCTTCCTCTTTGTGGATATCCACCGGAATGCCGCGACCGTTGTCGCTCACGCTGACGGATTCATCCGGGTGGATGGTGATGGTGATATCACTGCAGTGCCCCGCCAAGGCCTCGTCGATCGAGTTGTCGACCACTTCGAAGACCATGTGGTGCAAACCGCTGCCGTCGTCGGTATCGCCGATATACATGCCCGGCCGCTTGCGTACGGCATCCAGGCCTTTCAAGACCTTAATGTTATTGGAGTCGTACGTTTGGTTGTCGCTCATGCATTCACTCCCGGTGGTCATCGGTCTGGGTGATACTGCCATGTTCCACGTGGAACACAGTGACGGGCGTATCCGTGCGCCAGCCTTCCCTCAACAATTCATGGTCTACGCAGGTGATAAATACCTGACAGTTCAAATCTTCCAACAAGCGGCACAAGGCTTTGCGGTGGTGCTCATCCAACTCCGACGGCAAGTCATCCACCAGGTAGATGCACTGACCGCGTTTGGCTTGGTCTACCAAATGGCCTTGGGCGATGCGCAGGGCGCATACCACTAACTTCTGTTGGCCCCTGGACAAAATCTCTGCGGCGTTGTGGGCTGCAAAACGTAGCCGGAGATCCGCTCGCTGAGGCCCCGCTTGGGTATGCCCCAACTGCTGATCGCGCGACAGGGAAGTGGCCAACACATCTTGCAAAGCGCGCTCTTTATCCCAGCCCCGGTAATAGCTGAGAGTCAGCCCCTCGAGCTCGACCAGCTCACTTAGCGTCTGTTCGAATACCGGTTTCAAAGCCTGGATATAGGCACGCCTGTAACCATCTATTTCTTCGCTGGCCAAGCACAGCTCACGATCCCATGCGGCCTGCGAAGCGGCGTCAAGTGTACCATGGCGTAGCCACGAGTTCCGCTGCCGCAATGCCTTCTGTAGGCGCTGCCAGGCCGGTAGAAAACGTGGTTCCACGTGGAACACTCCCCAATCGAGAAACTGCCGGCGAATCTTCGGCGCCCCCTCCAGCAAGCGAAAACTGTCCGGGTTGATCAACTGCAGCGGCAGCGTATCGGCAAGTTGCGCCGCACTTCGTGCGCTCTGTCCGTCGATACGGATTTGCAGTTCGCCCTGGCGATCGCGCGCAATACCCAGATTGCTCAAGCGCCCATCACCCAACTGCACCTGACCGAATACCGTGCAGGTCGGTTGTTCATGCTGGATTACCGGGATCAGACGCGCGCTACGGAACGAACGCGCAAGCCCAAGTAAATGGATGGCTTCCAGCAGACTGGTTTTGCCGCTGCCGTTATCGCCATAGAGGATATTCACGCGCGGGGAGGGGGAAAGCGTCGCAGATTGCAGGTTGCGCACTGCGTTGACCGTAATACGGGTGAGGGACATTAAACAGTCCGTTTAATCGGGCAGGGGATGGATCGTGAAGGGAAAGTATACAACCCTTGAAAGGGCAATCGGTCCACTCGCATTGCGCGAATTGGTGTGCACCGAAACACTGATCGCTACTACGCTCGATTGCGAGCTGGCCCCGCGGAATCGAGCGTAGTAGCTCAGGCTTACAGCCGCATCGGCATGACCACGTAGGCGGAGTCGTCGTTACCGGCTTCTTGCACGAGGGCGCTGCTATTGGCGTCCGAGAGAATCAAACGCACCTGTTCGGTGGTCATCACGCCCAGCACATCCAGCAGGTAGCTGACGTTGAAACCGATCTCCAACGAACTGCCGTTGTAATCGACGACTATTTCTTCTTCCGCTTCTTCCTGCTCGGGGTTGTTGGCCTGGATTTTCAACAAACCGGATTCCAGCTGCAGACGAATGCCGCGGTATTTCTCGTTGGACAGAATCGCCGTGCGGCTGAAGGCTTCACGCAGCCCCTGACGATCGGCGGTAACCAGCTTGTCGCCGCCGCGCGGCAGCACGCGTTCGTAATCCGGGAACTTGCCGTCGACCAGCTTCGAGGTGAAGGTGAACTCGCCGGTGGTCGCGCGGATATGGTGCTGACCGAGCACGATACTGACGCTGCCATCCTGTTCGGTGAGCAAGCGCGCCAGTTCGAGAATACCTTTGCGCGGCACAATGACCTGATGGCGCTCGACCTGCTCGACCGCCGCCTCCATGGAACACATCGCCAGACGATGGCCATCGGTTGCCACCGCGCGCAGCAGCCCGGTTTGCACCTCGAGCAACATACCGTTCAGGTAATAACGCACATCCTGCTGAGCCATGGCGAAGCTGGTGCGTTCGATCAAGCGACGCAACTTGCTTTGCACCAGGCTGAAGGTCAACGAACCCGGACCTTCTTCGACGGTCGGGAAATCATTCGCTGGCAGGGTGGAGAGGGTGAAGCGACTGCGGCCGGCTTTAACCAGCAACTTCTGCTCGTCGATGCGGATATCGATCAAAGCATCCGCCGGCAAGCTTTTGCAGATATCCATCAGCTTGCGCGCCGGCACCGTGATTTCTCCCGGTTCTGCCGGTTCTTCAAGGTCGACACGGCCGACCAGTTCGACTTCGAGGTCGGTACCGGTCAGCGACAATTGCTGCCCCTCGACCACCAGCAATACGTTGGAGAGCACCGGCAAGGTCTGACGGCGTTCCACGACGCCGGCGACCAGTTGCAGGGGTTTCAACAGGGCTTCGCGTTGAATAGTGAAATGCATGGTCTAGTCCCTTGCCTTGTGGAGTTGCGTTAGGTGGTCAGCGTACGCAGCAAATTCTTGTAATCCTCGCGGATGTCCGCGTCGGATTCCTTAAGTTCAGCAATCTTACGGCATGCATGCAATACCGTGGTGTGATCGCGGCCGCCGAAGGCGTCGCCGATCTCCGGCAGGCTGTGGTTGGTCAGCTCTTTCGACAGCGCCATAGCGACCTGTCGTGGCCGTGCCACCGAACGCGAACGACGTTTGGACAGCAGATCGGAAATCTTGATCTTGTAATACTCGGCGACGGTGCGCTGGATATTGTCGATGCTGACCAATTTATCCTGCAACGCCAATAGATCTTTTAACGATTCGCGAATCAACTCGATGGTGATATCGCGCCCCATAAAGTGCGAGTGAGCGATCACCCGCTTCAGCGCGCCTTCGAGTTCGCGCACGTTGGAGCGGATGCGCTGGGCAATGAAGAAAGCGGCATCGTGGGGTAGGTCGACCTTGGCCTGGTCGGCCTTCTTCATCAGGATCGCCACCCGGGTTTCCAACTCGGGCGGTTCCACCGCCACCGTCAGGCCCCAACCGAAACGCGACTTGAGGCGTTCTTCCAGGCCTTCTATTTCCTTCGGATAGCGGTCGCTGGTGAGAATCACCTGCTGACCACCTTCGAGCAAGGCGTTGAAGGTGTGGAAAAACTCTTCCTGGGAACGTTCTTTTTTGGCGAAGAATTGGATGTCGTCGATCAACAACGCATCCACCGAGCGGTAGAAACGTTTGAATTCGTTGATCGCATTCAATTGCAGCGCCTTGACCATGTCGGCGACGAAGCGCTCGGAATGCAGGTAAACGACCTTGGCGTTCGGATTCTTCTGCAGCAGGTGATTGCCCACCGCGTGCATCAAGTGGGTTTTACCCAAGCCCACACCGCCGTAGAGGAACAGCGGGTTGTAGCCGTGCTTCGGGTTATCGGCCACTTGCCAGGCGGCGGCGCGCGCCAACTGGTTGGATTTACCCTCGACGAAATTCTCGAAGGTGAAGGTTCTGTTCAGGTAACTGGTGTGCTTCAGGCCGCCTTCCACCTGTACCGAACGTTCGGTACGCGCGGGCGCTTGCTGCGCCGCCGCACCCGCCATGGAGTCGAAGCTCGAACGCGAAGGCTCGCTTTGCGTACTGGCTGCCGGCTGTGCTGCCGGAACCTGAGTTGGCGCCGACGGGTTCGGCAGCGGCTCCATAACCGGCGCACTGGCAGTCGCCCGCGGGGTACCGCTGCGCCTGCTGCCTATTAATAAGGAAAGCGCGGGCACCAAACCATTGGTGCGCTCGCCGAGCAATTCGAGCAAACGGCTGAGGTACTTTTCATTGACCCAGTCGAGCACGAAACGATTCGGTGCATAGACACGAAGCTCGTCGCCTTCGGCTTCGACCTGCAGTGGACGAATCCAGGTGTTGAATTGCTGGGCAGGCAGTTCATCGCGTAGCAGTTCTACGCACTGCTGCCAAAGTTCCACAGACACGGACGGATATCCCCTAAATTCGGAAGGCGGCGAGGCAAAAAACAGTCGCCATTGTAGCCTTCGAAGCCTGAGTTATCCACACGAAAACTGCCTAGTTAGCACGCTAAATCAAGGCGTTATTGGTTATTCAGGGATAGAGGAAAGCTTCGCGAAAGTCTGTGGATAACTACCTCTGAGGGCATGGGATAAGCCTAGGCATAACCCAGTGGAAAAACGCCTTGTGGGTAAAAGCTCTTTTCGCCCCCAGCTTATCCGCTGCCCCCACACACCCACAACACCGCTTTCTGACAGACTTACTCTGCGCCGAAAGGCTCGGCTGGCTTGGCCTTGAGTCACTTATCCACAGATAGGGTCGCTGCTAAGTATTACTAGCATTACAAAACATCTTTAAATATCTCTTCTTTATATTTCTTATCTTCTGACTAAGTCGCTGGTTGGAAATTGACCTGACCCTCGGCTTTCTCTACAATCGCCGGTCTCTTAAAACGGGGGCCATTCCGGCCCGTACTCGACCACCCAGGTACCGCACCATGAAACGTACTTTCCAACCCAGCACTATCAAACGCGCTCGCACCCACGGTTTCCGTGCTCGCATGGCCACCAAGAACGGCCGTGCTGTCCTGTCGCGTCGTCGCGCCAAGGGCCGTAAGCGTCTCGCCGTTTAAATTTCGGCCTTGTGGTGAGTCGAGACTTCAGCCGGGAAAAGCGTCTGCTAACTCCCCGGCAATTCAAGGCAGTCTTCGACTCCCCCAGCGGCAAAGCGCCGGGCAAAAATGTCCTGCTGCTGGCACGTGATAACGACCTCGATCATCCCCGCTTGGGCCTGGTGATCGGAAAAAAGAGCGTCAAGCTCTCCGTTGAACGTAACCGTCTGAAACGCCAAATCCGCGAATCGTTCCGCTTGAATCAAGACAACTTGGTCGGCTGGGACATCGTGGTGGTTGCGCGTAAGGGGTTGGGCGATCTGGAAAACGCCGAAGTCGCACGACAGTTCGGCAAACTCTGGAAACGCCTGGCTCGCAGCAAACCCAGCCCGCAGCCTGAAACCCAGGCAGGGGTAAGCGATAGTCCCCATGCGTAAACTGGCTTTAGCTCCAATCCAGTTCTACCGCTATGCCATCAGCCCACTGATGGCCAGCCACTGTCGCTTTTATCCAAGCTGTTCTTGCTACGCGCTCGAGGCCATCGAACACCATGGCGTCGTGCGTGGTGGCTGGCTGACCTTGCGTCGGCTCGGCCGCTGTCACCCGTGGAATCCCGGTGGCTACGACCCGGTTCCCCCCGCGAAAACCTCCTGTTCCTCTTCGATGGCCGAATAATCATGGATATTCAACGCTCGATCCTGATCGTCGCCCTGGCAATCGTGTCCTATATGATGGTTCTTCAGTGGAACCAGGATTACGGTCAAGCTGCCCTGCCGACTCAAACTGCTACAGCCAGCAGCAGCGTTCCGGGTCTGCCGGAAACCTCGGCCGCTGCCGCTACTTCCAGTAGTGACGATATTCCGACTGCCACCAGCGCGGTCGAGCCAAGCGCGATCAGTGCGGCGCCCGCGGCCAGCAGCGACGAACTGATTCGAGTGAAAACCGACGTCCTGGATCTGGCCATCGATCCGCGCGGCGGCGATGTGGTTCAACTGAAACTCCCTCAGTACCCACGCCGTCAAGATCGTCCGGATGTGCCCTTCCAGCTGTTCGATAACGGCGGCGAGCGGGTTTATCTGGCACAGAGTGGGCTGATCGGCAGCAACGCACCGGACAAGTCGACCGGCCGCGCGCTCTGGAGCAGCGAGCAGCGCAGCTACGAACTGGCTGAAGGTCAGGACCAGCTGCAGGTCGACCTCAAGCTCAGCGAAAACGGCGTCAACTACATCAAGCGTTTCACCTTCAAGCGCGGTCTGAACCCGGAGTGCTCGGCCAAACAGCAGGAGCTGAAAAAGCCCGGCTGCGTCGACCCGGCGTCCTATCAGGTCGAGGTCAGCTACCTGATCGACAACCAGAGCCAGCAAGCCTGGAGCGGCAACATGTTCGCCCAGCTCAAGCGCGATGCCAGCGACGATCCCTCTTCGACCACTGCCACCGGCACCGCGACTTATCTCGGCGGCGCGCTGTGGACAGCCGAAGAGCCGTACAAGAAGGTGTCGATGAAAGACATCGACAAGCAGCCCTTCAAAGACACCATACAAGGCGGCTGGGTCGCCTGGCTGCAGCACTATTTCGTCACCGCCTGGATTCCTGAAAAGGACACCACCAATCTGGTGCAGACCCGTAAAGACAGCCAGGGCAATTACATTGTCGGCTTCACCGGGCCGACCCTGCAGGTGGCCCCTGGCGAACAGGCGCAAACCAGCGCGACCCTGTATGCCGGTCCCAAGCTGCAAGGCCACTTGAAGACGCTGTCGCCCGGCCTCGAGCTGACGGTCGACTACGGCATTCTGTGGTTCCTCGCCCAACCGATCTTCTGGTTGCTGGAGCATATCCACAGCCTGCTGGGTAACTGGGGCTGGTCGATCATCGTCCTGACCCTGATCATCAAGCTGATCTTCTTCCCGCTGTCCGCCGCCAGCTACAAATCCATGGCGCGCATGCGTGCCGTGGCGCCGAAGTTGGCCGCCTTGAAAGAGCAATTCGGCGACGATCGCCAGAAGATGTCTCAGGCGATGATGGAGCTGTACAAGAAGGAAAAGATCAACCCGCTGGGCGGCTGCTTGCCGATCCTGGTGCAGATGCCGGTATTCCTCGCGCTCTATTGGACCTTGCTGGAAAGCGTTGAAATGCGCCAAGCGCCCTGGTTGCTGTGGATAACCGACCTGTCGATCAAGGATCCGTTCTTTATCCTGCCGATCATCATGGGCGCCACCATGTTCATCCAGCAGCAGCTCAACCCGACGCCGCCGGACCCGATGCAAGCCAAGGTCTTGAAGATGATGCCGATCATTTTCACCTTCTTCTTTCTCTGGTTCCCCGCCGGTCTGGTGCTGTACTGGGTGGTCAACAACGTCTTGTCCATCGCTCAGCAGTGGTACATTACCCGCAAGATCGAAGCAGCGACCAAGGCGGCAGCCGCCTGATCCCGAGTTGCTTATAAGCTGTACTAAAACGCCCCTGCCCAGGGGCGTTTTGCTATGGCGTATTTGGAGGCCCGCATGTCAACAGTTCGTGAAACCATCGCTGCCGTCGCCTCCGCCCAAGGCCGTGGCGGCGTCGGCATCGTGCGCGTCTCCGGCCCTCTGGCGGCGAACCTGGCGTCGGCGATCTGCCAACGTCAGTTGAAACCGCGCTATGCCCATTACGGGCCGTTCTTCGCCGATGCCGAACAGGTGCTGGATGAAGGACTCGCCCTGTACTTTCCCGGGCCCAACTCCTTCACCGGCGAGGATGTGCTGGAACTGCAAGGCCATGGCGGCCCGGTGGTTTTGGATCTGCTGCTGCGCCGTTGCCTGCAATTGGGCGCGCGCTTGGCGCACCCCGGGGAATTCAGCGAGCGTGCTTTTCTCAACGACAAACTCGACCTGGCGCAGGCCGAGGCGATCGCCGACCTCATCGAAGCCAGTTCTGAACAAGCCGCGCGCAATGCCTTGCGCTCGTTGCAGGGCGAATTCTCGCGGCGTGTGCATGGTTTGACCGAACGCCTGATCGGCCTGCGCATCTACGTCGAAGCCGCCATCGATTTCCCCGAAGAGGAAATCGACTTTCTCGCCGATGGCCACGTATTGAATCTGCTCGACGGCGTTCGCGCCGATTTGGCCGGCGTGCTGCGCGAGGCCGGCCAGGGCGCCTTGCTGCGCGACGGTATGACCGTGGTGATCGCCGGCCGACCGAACGCCGGCAAATCCAGCCTGCTGAACGCCCTGGCCGGGCGCGAGGCCGCGATCGTCACCGAAATCGCCGGCACCACCCGCGACGTACTGCGCGAACATATCCACATCGACGGCATGCCCTTGCATGTGGTGGACACCGCCGGTTTGCGCGACACCGAAGACCAGGTCGAACGTATCGGCGTCGAACGCGCGCTCAAGGCAATTGGCGAGGCCGACCGGATTCTGCTGGTGGTGGACGCCACGGCACCCGAAGCCGACGATCCCTTTGCGCTGTGGCCGGAATTTCTCGACCAGCGCCCTGATCCGGCCAAAGTCACCTTGATTCGCAACAAGGCCGATTTGTCTGGTGAATCGGTGGTGCTGGAAGTCTGCAATGACGGCCACGTCACCATCAGCCTCTCGGCCAAATCCAGCGACGGTCTGGAACTGCTGCGCGAACACCTGAAAGCCTGCATGGGCTACGAACAAACCGCCGAGAGCAGTTTCAGCGCCCGCCGCCGTCACCTGGAAGCGCTGCGTCAGGCCGCCACGCACCTGGAACACGGCCACGCTCAACTGACCCTGGCCGGCGCCGGCGAACTGCTCGCAGAAGACCTGCGCATGGCGCAACAGGCGCTTGGCGAAATCACCGGGGCGTTCAGCTCCGACGACTTATTGGGACGGATTTTCTCCAGCTTCTGTATCGGCAAGTAACCAAGGAGCGGTTCTACTTGAAACTCATACCACTGGTGGCCGGCGCTACCTTGCTGGTTCTTAACGGCACCAAGGTCGCCGCGGGAATGGATTGCCAGCTCGCCTCTACCGCGAGCGAGCTGGCTGTTTGCGCCAACCCCAGCCTATGTCGGCTCGATGAGCGTATGGGCGCGCTCTATACCAGCCTGAGAAAAAGTTATCCACAGACGTTGCCGGGGTTACAGCGGGTACAGCGCGCCTGGTTAAAACAACGGGACCGCTGTGGCGACGAACCAGAGTGCCTGAGATCGCAATACTCCGAGCGGCTGGCTGCGCTACATACGCAGCTGCGCGATCACCTTGTCCAGCAACCGGACGATATCGATCGGCTGGCACTTGAGGATTTACGCAAGGCCGTGGAAAAAGCCGGCCAGGCCAATGCCGAATTTCCCTTGGAATCGGTATTGGAAAGTCTGCAGATCAAATCGGCGACGACCCGCTTTCAGAACGTCAGCGACGACCCGGAATCTTTCGCATCGGCTACTTTCCCCAGGCTCCGGCCAGACGGCGTCAGCCCGGATGAATGGCGCGCACTGCAGAAATCCAATATCGATTTTGGCGGCGAAAGCGGGAATGCCAGTTATACGCTGATCGATCTGGACGGAGACGGCCTGCGCGATTTGGTGATCGATACCTATGCCGGCGGAACGGGGCTGTTTTCCTACATCCGCACACTGGGTCGTAGCGCGGACCGTTTTGTCGGGGCGATGGAGTTCGATGAGCCCAGCGGCGACGATGAGTTTTCCAGTTACCTGTATTCGCTCAACGGACGCGGCGCCAATCAGGAGGGTTACTGGATAGCATTACGTGGGCGCGTCTATGCCGCCTATCGTGTCGGCTCCTACGCCATCGACCGCCTTTACCTGCTGCCACCGTTGGCACCCGCCGGGCAGGTACCGACCCTGACCCTGAATTATCGCTACCACCTATCAATCCCCAAGGTTCAAGCCGACTCTGGCGATACCGCAAAAGCCGAATTGAGCGAAGACGAGCTTGCTGAGTTATCCCAAGCCCTGAGTCTGGCCGATACCTCTGGTGCCAATACGACAGGCGTCATGGACACGCCCATATGCCCGATTCCCCCCGGGCTGAGTGATGACCTGAAAAGCGAGTATTACGGCTTCGGGCCAGGGCACTACAGCTATGAGATCGTTGCCGATATGCCTGTCATGCTCGACGGCCACTGTCATATCGGCAGGCTCGCCAACTGGTTCGGCAGCTATGCGCCCAAGCATGGCTTGCACGCACAGCTATGGATAAGACTACCGGGTTCGAGTGAGGCGCGTGATTACCAGGTCCATGGCCTGCGCGAGCTCGTTGGAGCCACAACCTCAATGGTCGAAGTCGAAGGCGACAACGGCCTCTAACCCCCGCATAACATCCAACGCCCCATTTAGTCCTCCCAGGCAACCCTGCCTAGGGCGAGGGGTCGTGTCCGCAATTTGTTCACCCTTGATCGCCGACGCTCGGTGCGTCATGGCTGGCTTAAAGGCTGTGGAAAACCCAGCCTGAGCCCTGCCCATAACTCGGTGATAAAACGGAGGATAACCACGCCTGTGGATAACCGTAACTTTCATCCACAGGTTGCGTACGGCAACTGAACAGGCAGGCGTCAGGATCAGCACAACCTTTTGAATCGCTACAGCCTCCGTAGCCATTGGTCTGCAGCAATCTATCCACAGAAAAGCCATGTATAAGTAATAAACATAAAAACAAGGCTTTATATAAATTCATTCTTTTTATTCTTTATTAACCGACTCCCATTCATAAGCCGCCGAGCCAGTTGGCTATTTTTTGTGCAAAAGGCTTCTTTCACACCGGCTAAATCCCTATACTTGCCGCCTTTCCAGCTTTTCAAAGCCAAAAGCCCTCCAAATTCTCAACAGGCACGAGGTGCGTGGTGGATTTCCCTTCCCGTTTTCAAGTGATCGTTATCGGTGGCGGCCATGCCGGCACCGAAGCCGCGTTGGCGGCTGCGCGCATGGGCGTGAAAACCCTGCTGCTGACCCATAACGTGGAAACGCTGGGGCAGATGAGCTGCAACCCGGCGATTGGCGGGATCGGCAAAAGCCATCTGGTCAAGGAAATCGACGCCCTGGGCGGCGCCATGGCCGAAGCCACCGACAAGGGCGGCATCCAATTCCGCATCTTGAACAGCCGTAAAGGCCCAGCCGTGCGCGCCACCCGGGCACAAGCGGACCGCGTGCTGTACAAGGCGGCGATTCGTGAAACTCTGGAAAACCAGGCCAACCTGTGGATATTTCAGCAGGCCGCGGATGATCTGATCGTCGAAAACGACGAAGTCAAAGGCGTCGTAACCCAGATGGGGCTGCGTTTTCTCGCCGATTCGGTGGTGCTGACTACTGGCACCTTCCTCGGCGGACTTATCCACATCGGTATGCAGAACTACTCCGGCGGCCGTGCCGGCGACCCGCCCTCGATCGCCCTGGCCCATCGTCTGCGCGAGTTGCCCTTGCGCGTCGGCCGCCTGAAAACCGGCACCCCGCCGCGCATCGACGGCCGTTCGGTGGATTTCTCGGTGATGACCGAGCAGCCCGGCGATACGCCGACGCCGCTGATGTCCTTTCTCGGACGCGCCGAACAACAGCCGCGGCAGATCAGTTGCTGGATCACCCACACCAATGCGCGCACCCACGAGATCATCGCCGCCAACCTCGACCGCTCGCCGATGTATTCCGGGGTCATCGAAGGCGTCGGCCCACGTTATTGCCCGTCGATCGAAGACAAGATCCACCGCTTCGCCGACAAGGACAGCCACCAGGTGTTTATCGAGCCCGAAGGGCTGAACACCCACGAGCTCTATCCCAACGGCATCTCCACCTCGCTACCCTTCGACGTGCAATTGCAGCTGGTGCGCAGCATCCGCGGTATGGAGAACGCGCATATCGTGCGTCCCGGCTACGCCATCGAATACGACTATTTCGATCCGCGCGACCTCAAGTACAGCCTGGAAACCAAAGTCATCGCCGGGCTGTTCTTCTCCGGGCAGATCAACGGCACCACCGGTTACGAAGAAGCCGGTGCCCAGGGGCTGCTTGCTGGCTGCAACGCTGCGCTCCGCGCTCAGGGCAAGGACAGCTGGTGTCCGCGCCGCGACGAGGCCTACATCGGTGTGCTGGTCGACGACCTGATCACCCTGGGTACCCAGGAGCCGTACCGCATGTTCACCTCGCGGGCCGAGTACCGCTTGATCCTGCGTGAAGACAACGCCGACCTACGCCTGACCGAGAAAGGCCGCGAGCTGGGTTTGGTCGACGACGTGCGCTGGGCCGCGTTCGAAACCAAACGCGAAGCCATCGCGGTGGAAGAACAACGCCTGAAAAGCACCTGGGTGCGACCCGGCACCGCCCAGGGCGAGGCGATCGCCGAACGCTTCGGCACGCCGCTGACCCACGAATACAACCTGCTCAACCTACTGTCGCGCCCGGAGATCGACTACGCCGGCCTGGTGACCATCACCGGCGGCGGCGCCGAAGACCCGCAAGTCGCCGAGCAGGTCGAGATCAAAACCAAATACGCCGGTTATATCGACCGCCAGCAGGATGAAATCGCCCGTCTGCGCGCCAGTGAAAACACCAAACTGCCGATCGATATCGATTACGCGGCGATTTCCGGTCTGTCCAAGGAAATCCAGCACAAGCTCGGCAACAGCCGCCCGGAAACCCTCGGCCAGGCTTCGCGGATTCCCGGCGTCACCCCGGCGGCGATTTCCCTGCTGCTGATCCATCTGAAAAAACGTTCTGCCGGCCAGCAGTTGGAGCACAGCGCCTGATGTCGGTTAACACGCGGCATGCCGAAGAATTGGCCCGGGGCGCCCTGGAATTGGGGGTAGAGGTGTCGCCGCAGCAGCAGGTGCAGTTGCTCGCCTACCTGGCGCTGTTGATCAAGTGGAACAAGGCTTACAACCTCACCGCGGTGCGCGGCCCGGACGAAATGGTCTCGCGCCATCTGCTCGATAGCCTGAGCGTGGTGCCTTACGTCGTCGATGGCGGGGATAACTGGCTGGATGTCGGCAGCGGCGGTGGCATGCCGGGGATTCCCCTGGCGATTCTGTTTCCCGAACGGCAATTCACCCTGCTCGACTCCAATGGCAAGAAAACCCGTTTTCTGACCCAGGTGAAACTGGAGCTGAAACTCGCCAACCTGCAGGTTATCCACAGTCGGGTCGAAGCCTTCGCGCCGGAGCAGCCGTTCGCTGGCATCATCTCGCGCGCGTTCAGTTCCCTGGAAGATTTCAGCAACTGGACGCGCCACCTGGGCGACGGGCAAACCCAGTGGTTGGCGATGAAAGGCGTGCACCCGGACGACGAACTGCAGGCCCTGCCTGCGGACTTTCGTCTCACCGCCACCCATGTGCTCAAGGTTCCCGGTTGCCAAGGTCAGCGCCATCTGCTGATACTGCGTCGCTCGGTCTAGGGGGAACGCAGCATGGCTAAAGTATTCGCAATCGCTAACCAGAAAGGCGGCGTGGGCAAGACCACCACCTGCATCAATCTGGCCGCCTCGTTGGTGGCGACCAAGCGCCGGGTGTTGTTGATCGACCTCGACCCCCAGGGCAACGCGACCATGGGCAGTGGTGTCGACAAGCACGGTCTTGAGCACTCGATCTACGACGTGCTGATCGGCGAATGCGATCTGGTCGAAGCCATGCAGTTTTCCGAACACGGCGGCTATCAGCTGCTGCCGGCCAACCGCGATCTGACCGCTGCGGAAGTTGCCCTGCTGGAAATGAAAATGAAGGAGAGCCGCCTGCGTTATGCGCTGGCGCCGATCCGCGAAAACTACGATTACATCCTGATCGACTGCCCGCCGGCGCTGTCGATGCTGACGATCAACGCCCTGGTCGCCGCCGATGGCGTGATCATCCCCATGCAGTGCGAGTATTACGCCCTCGAGGGCTTGAGCGACCTGGTCAACAGCATCCAGCGGATCGCCCAGATGCTTAACCCGAACCTGAAGATCGAAGGCCTGCTGCGCACCATGTACGACCCGCGCATCAGCCTGACCAACGATGTCTCGGCGCAGCTCAAGCAGCACTTCCCCGATACGCTTTACCAAACCGTGATCCCGCGCAACGTGCGTTTGGCCGAGGCGCCCAGCTTCGGCATGCCGGCGCTGGTGTACGACAAGCAATCCCGTGGCGCCATTGCCTACCTGGCCCTGGCTGGCGAACTGGTTCGTCGTCAGCGCGCTGGCGCTCACACTGCAACCGCATAAGGAATTTTCTGCATGGCAGCCAAGAAACGAGGGCTAGGACGAGGCTTGGACGCCCTGCTGGGTGGGACCACGGTCACCGCGTTGCAGCAGGAAGCCGCCGAGGCCGACAGCCGCGAACTGCAAAACCTGCCGCTCGACCTGATTCAGCGCGGCAAGTACCAGCCGCGTCGGGATATGGATCCCACCGCCCTGGAAGAACTCGCCCAGTCGATCAAGACCCATGGGGTGATGCAGCCGATCGTGGTGCGTCCGTTGGACGGCGGCCGTTTCGAGATCGTCGCTGGCGAGCGGCGTTGGCGCGCCAGTCAGCAGGCCGGTCTGGAGAGGATCCCGGCGATGGTGCGCGAGTTGCCGGACGAAGCGGCGATCGCCATGGCGCTGATCGAGAACATCCAGCGTGAAGACCTCAACCCGATCGAAGAAGCCATGGCCTTGCAGCGCCTGCAGCAGGAGTTCCAGCTGACCCAGCAGCAAGTCGCCGATGCCGTGGGCAAGTCGCGGGTGACCATCAGCAATCTGTTGCGCCTTATCGCCTTGCCGGAGGAGATCAAAACCCTGCTTTCCCATGGCGATCTGGAAATGGGCCACGCCCGCGCTTTGCTCGGTTTACCGGCTGAGCAACAGGTCGAAGGGGCGCGACATGTTGTCGCACGCGGGCTGACCGTGCGCCAAACTGAGGCACTGGTACGGCAATGGTTGAACGGCAAACCCAAGGTCGAAGCAGCGGTCAAGGCCGACCCGGATATCAGCCGCCTGGAGCAGCGCCTGGCCGAGCGCCTGGGCTCGCCGGTGCAAATCAAGCACGGGCAAAAGGGCAAGGGCCAATTGGTGATCCGCTACAGCTCACTGGATGAGTTGCAAGGCGTATTGGCGCACATTCGCTGAAACAACTGCACATGTAGCGAGCAGTCGGAAATAACTACCTGGCAGTTGAACGGGTACCGAACCCCCCCTATACTCTGCGCGCATTTCATCGGGCACAAAGTATGCCAAGTCCTTGTTCATCGGGGCGGAGACCAGCAGTCCGATCGTAGGAAATTGAAGATGGATGTTCGCATGCCAAACCGCCTGCCCTTCCATCGTTTACCGGTTTTCCCGGTGTTGGTGGTGCAACTGCTCGTACTGCTGCTGTTGGCCTTGGCGTTGTGGCAATGGCAAGGTGCCGTAGCGGGTTATTCAGGATTATGCGGTGGCTTGATTGCCTGGCTACCGAATATGTACTTCGCCCATAAAGCCTTCCGTTTCACTGGGGCGCGGGCCGCCCAAGCAATAGTCCGGTCGTTCTATGCCGGTGAAGCGGGCAAATTGATTCTCACGGCAGTGCTGTTTGCACTGACGTTCGCAGGTGTGAAGCCATTGAACGCGCTGGCGGTATTCGGCGTGTTCTTCGTGACCCAATTGGTCAACTGGTTCTCTCCCCTGCTCATGAAAATAAGATTTTTAAGACCTTAGCGCTCGAGGGATATATGGCAGCTGCAGAAACCGCTTCGGGTTATATCCAGCATCACTTGACCAACCTGACCTACGGTCAGCACCCGGTCAACGGCTGGAGTTTCGCCCACAACGCCAAGGAAGCCCAAGAAATGGGTTTCTGGGCATTCCACGTCGATACCCTCGCGGTATCTGTGGTGCTCGGTTTGATCTTTATCCTGTTGTTCCGCGCCGCCGCTGCTAAAGCGACCTCCGGCCAACCGGGCAAATTGCAGAACTTCGTCGAAGTGCTGGTCGAGTTCGTCGATGGCAGCGTCAAAGACACCTTCCACGGCCGCAACGCCCTGATCGCCCCGCTGGCGCTGACGATTTTCGTCTGGGTGTTCCTGATGAACTTCATGGACCTGATCCCGGTCGACTGGCTGCCGATGCTGGCCGCGAAGATTTCCGGCGACCCGCATCTGTACTTCCGCGTCGTGCCGACCACCGATCCGAACGCCACCCTGGGCCTGGCCCTGTCGGTATTCGCGCTGATCCTGTTCTACAGCATCAAAGTGAAAGGCATCGGCGGTTTCCTCGGCGAGCTGACCCTGCACCCCTTCGGTAGCAAGAACATCGTGGTTCAGGCGCTGCTGATTCCGGTCAACTTCCTGCTCGAATTCGTGACCCTGGTGGCCAAGCCGATTTCCCTGGCTCTGCGTCTGTTCGGCAACCTGTATGCCGGCGAGCTGATCTTCATCCTCATCGCGATCATGTTCGGCGGCGGTTTGCTGCTCGGCGCGCTGGGTGTTGCCTTGCAGTGGGCGTGGGCGGTGTTCCACATCCTGATCATCGTGCTGCAAGCTTTCATCTTCATGATGCTGACCATCGTCTACCTGTCGATGGCGCACGAAGACAACCACTAACAGGACAACGCGCATCTGCCGGCCTTCTCCTCTTGGAGGAGGCACTGGAAACCAGGTGTCGCGGCTGTTGGTGGACGCCCAGACGGGCAAGCTCCAAACGATTTTGCTTTACCGCTTTACCCTTAGAAAACCTTAAACCAATACGACGTAAAAGTCGGGAGGAAAGATGGAAACTGTAGTTGGTCTGACCGCGATCGCTGTAGCACTGCTGATTGGCCTGGGTGCCCTGGGTACCGCCATTGGTTTCGGCCTGCTGGGCGGCAAGTTCCTGGAAGGCGCTGCGCGTCAACCGGAAATGGTTCCAATGCTGCAAGTTAAAATGTTCATCGTCGCCGGTCTGCTCGACGCCGTGACCATGATCGGTGTTGGTATCGCTCTGTTCTTCACCTTCGCTAACCCGTTCCTGGCCCAAGTTCAGTAATCCTCGATCTTTTTGAGGTTATGAACGGACAACGAACGAGCGAGGTATTGGCGTGAACATTAATGCAACCTTGATTGGCCAATCCGTTGCCTTTTTCATCTTCGTGATGTTCTGCATGAAGTACGTATGGCCTCCGGTCATTACGGCTCTGCAGGAACGTCAGAAGAAGATTGCAGATGGATTGGACGCTGCCAGCCGTGCGGCTCGTGACCTGGAGTTGGCCCAAGAGAAAGCGGGTCAGCAACTGCGCGAAGCCAAAGGCCAGGCGGCTGAAATCATCGAGCAAGCCAAGAAGCGCGGAACGCAGATCGTCGACGAAGCCCGTGAACAGGCCCGTGTCGAAGCTGACCGCGTGAAGGCTCAGGCTCAGGCCGAGATCGAACAGGAAATCAACAGCGTCAAAGACGCGCTGCGCGCCCAATTGGGTAGCCTGGCCGTCAGCGGTGCCGAGAAGATCCTGGGCGCATCCATCGACCAAAACGCGCATGCGGAGCTGGTTTCCAAACTGGCAGCCGAAATTTAAGCGAGGGCGCGATCATGGCAGAACTGACCACGCTGGCCCGACCTTACGCTAAGGCTGCTTTCGAGTACGCCCAGGCCCACCAGCAACTGGCCAATTGGTCAGCCATGCTCGGCCTGGCTGCTGCGGTGTCGCAAGACGACACCATCCAGCGCGTGCTCGGCGCTCCGCGTCTGACGAGTACAGATAAGGCCACCACCTTTGTCGAGGTGTGTGGTGACAAGTTCGACGCCCAGGTACGCAATTTCATTCACATCGTCGCCGAAAACGATCGCCTGGCGCTATTGCCGGAGATCGTCGAACTGTTCGAGCTGTACAAAGCCGAACAGGAAAAATCGATCGACGTGGATGTCACCAGTGCCTTCGCATTGAGCGATGAACAGCAAGACAAACTCGCCAAGGTTCTCAGTGCACGGCTCGGCCGAGAAGTGCGTCTGCACGCCGCGGAGGATGCCACCCTGATCGGTGGTGTCGTGATCCGCGCCGGCGACCTGGTTATCGATGGCTCAGTTCGCGGCAAAATCGCGAAGCTGGCCGAAGCATTGAAATCTTGAGTTTGAAGGGGCAGCAGAGCTATGCAGCAACTCAATCCTTCCGAAATTAGTGAAATCATCAAGGGGCGTATCGAGAAACTCGATGTCGCCTCTCAAGCCCGTAACGAAGGCACGATCGTCAGCGTTTCCGACGGTATCGTGCGTATTCACGGTCTCGCCGACGTTATGTACGGCGAAATGATCGAGTTCCCGGGCGGCGTCTACGGTATGGCCCTGAACCTGGAGCAAGACTCTGTAGGTGCCGTAATCCTGGGTGCTTACACCAGCCTTGCCGAAGGCATGAGCGCCAAGTGCACCGGCCGCATCCTGGAAGTTCCGGTTGGTCCGGAACTGCTCGGTCGCGTCGTCGATGCCCTGGGTAACCCGATCGACGGCAAAGGCCCGATCAACGCTCAAGCCAGCGACGCCGTCGAAAAAGTGGCGCCGGGCGTGATCTGGCGTAAGTCGGTCGACCAGCCGGTGCAAACCGGTTACAAGTCGGTCGATGCCATGATCCCGGTAGGCCGTGGCCAGCGCGAGCTGATCATCGGTGACCGTCAGATCGGTAAAACCGCTCTGGCCATCGACGCCATCATCAACCAGAAAAACAGCGGCATTAAGTGCGTCTACGTCGCGGTCGGTCAGAAGCAGTCGACCATCGCCAACGTGGTACGCAAGCTGGAAGAGAACGGCGCGCTGGCCAACACCATCGTGGTGGCCGCTTCCGCTTCCGAATCCGCTGCACTGCAGTTCATTGCACCGTACGCCGGTTGCACCATGGGCGAATACTTCCGTGACCGCGGCGAAGACGCGCTGATCGTTTATGACGATCTGTCCAAGCAAGCCGTGGCTTATCGTCAGATTTCCCTGCTGCTGCGCCGTCCGCCAGGCCGTGAAGCCTACCCGGGCGACGTGTTCTATCTCCACAGCCGTCTGCTGGAGCGTGCATCGCGCGTTTCCGAAGAGTACGTCGAGAAGTTCACCAATGGCGCGGTAACCGGCAAAACCGGTTCCCTGACTGCCCTGCCGATCATCGAAACCCAGGCTGGCGACGTTTCCGCGTTCGTTCCGACCAACGTGATCTCGATCACCGACGGTCAGATCTTCCTGGAATCGGCCATGTTCAACTCGGGCATCCGTCCGGCGGTCAACGCCGGTATTTCGGTATCCCGCGTCGGTGGTGCCGCACAGACCAAGATCATCAAGAAGCTTTCCGGTGGTATCCGTACCGCTCTGGCTCAGTACCGTGAACTGGCGGCATTCGCCCAGTTCGCCTCTGACCTGGACGAAGCCACCCGCAAGCAGCTCGAGCATGGTCAGCGCGTTACCGAGCTGATGAAGCAGAAGCAATACGCGCCCATGTCGATCGCCGACATGTCGCTGTCGCTGTATGCCGCTGAGCGTGGTTTCCTGCAGGACATCGAAGTCGCCAAAGTCGGCGCGTTCGAACAAGCCCTGATCGCTTACTTCAACCGGGATCACGCCGCATTGCTGGCGAAGATCAACGAGAAGGGTGACTTTAACGACGAAATCGACGCGGGCCTGAAGGCCGGTATCGAGAAGTTCAAGGCCACCCAAACCTGGTAAGCCGCAGTGGGGACCGCGAGGTCCCCGCTTGCTAACCCGATAGGTGTCAAATGGCAGGCGCAAAAGAGATTCGCAGCAAGATTGCGAGCATCAAAAGCACGCAGAAGATCACCAGCGCCATGGAGAAGGTGGCGGTCAGCAAAATGCGCAAAGCACAACAGCGCATGGCTGCTAGCCGTCCCTACGCGGAACGTATCCGCCAGGTTATCGGTCATCTGGCCAACGCCAACCCGGAATACCGCCACCCGTTCATGATCGAGCGCGAAGTCAAGCGCGTCGGTTATGTCGTGGTGAGCAGCGACCGTGGTCTGTGCGGTGGTCTGAACACCAACCTGTTCAAGGCTCTGGTCAAGGACATGGCGAGAAATCGCGAGCAAGGCGTGGAGATCGATCTCTGCGTGGTTGGCAGCAAGGGTGCGGCATTCTTCCGCAACTTTGGTGGCAATATCGTTGCTGCGATCAGCCACCTGGGCGAAGAACCGTCGATCAATGATCTGATCGGTAGCGTCAAGGTCATGCTCGATGCTCACCTCGATGGTCGCATCGATCGTCTGTCCGTGGTCTCGAACAAGTTCATCAATACCATGACGCAACAGCCGACGGTGGAGCAGTTGATTCCGCTGGTGGCCGATCCGGATCAGGAACTCAAGCATCACTGGGACTACCTCTACGAACCCGACGCCAAGGAGCTGCTGGACGGCTTGATGGTGCGTTACGTGGAGTCGCAGGTATACCAGGCGGTGGTCGAGAACAACGCGGCTGAACAAGCGGCGCGGATGATCGCGATGAAGAACGCCACCGACAACGCTGGCGATCTGATCAAAGACCTTCAGTTGGTTTACAACAAGGCGCGTCAGGCAGCGATCACCCAGGAAATTTCGGAAATCGTCGGCGGCGCTGCCGCGGTTTAAGAACGGTTCAAATATTCAGAGGAACCAAAGATGAGTAGCGGACGTATCGTTCAAATCATCGGCGCCGTTATCGACGTGGAATTCCCGCGTGATCAAGTGCCGAGTGTTTATGAAGCGCTGAAAGTAGTCGGCGCCGAAACCACCCTCGAAGTTCAGCAGCAGCTGGGCGACGGTGTGGTCCGTACCATTGCGATGGGTTCGACCGAAGGCCTCAAGCGTGGCCTGAACGTCGGTAGCACCGGCGCGGGCATCCAGGTACCGGTCGGGGTGAAAACCCTGGGTCGGATCATGGACGTGCTGGGCAACCCGATCGACGAAGCCGGCCCGATTGGCGAAGAAGAGCGTTGGGGCATTCACCGTGCCGCACCGACCTACGCCGAGCAATCCGGCTCCAACGAGCTGCTGGAGACCGGCATCAAGGTTATCGACCTGGTCTGCCCGTTCGCCAAGGGCGGTAAAGTCGGTCTGTTCGGTGGTGCCGGTGTCGGCAAGACCGTAAACATGATGGAACTGATCCGTAACATCGCCATCGAGCACAGCGGTTATTCCGTGTTCGCCGGTGTGGGTGAGCGTACTCGTGAGGGTAACGACTTCTACCACGAGATGAAGGATTCCAACGTTCTCGACAAGGTAGCCCTGGTTTACGGTCAGATGAACGAGCCGCCAGGCAACCGTCTGCGCGTCGCCCTGACCGGTCTGACCATGGCCGAGAAGTTCCGTGACGAAGGCCGTGACGTACTGTTCTTCGTGGACAACATCTACCGCTACACCCTGGCCGGTACCGAAGTATCCGCACTGCTCGGCCGTATGCCGTCGGCGGTGGGTTATCAGCCGACCCTGGCCGAAGAGATGGGTGTTCTGCAAGAACGCATCACCTCGACCAAGACCGGTTCGATCACCTCGATCCAGGCCGTATACGTACCTGCGGACGACCTGACCGACCCGAGCCCGGCGACCACCTTCGCCCACTTGGACGCCACCGTCGTACTGTCCCGTGACATCGCTTCCCTGGGTATCTACCCGGCGGTCGACCCGCTCGACTCCACTTCGCGTCAGCTCGACCCGAACGTGATCGGTCAAGAGCACTACGACACCGCACGCGGCGTTCAGTACGTGCTGCAGCGTTACAAGGAACTGAAGGACATCATCGCGATCCTCGGTATGGACGAACTGTCCGAAGCGGATAAGCAGTTGGTATCCCGCGCCCGTAAGATCCAGCGCTTCCTGTCGCAGCCGTTCTTCGTGGCCGAAGTCTTCACCGGTTCGCCGGGCAAGTACGTCTCCCTGAAGGACACCATCGCTGGTTTCAGCGGCATCCTCAAAGGCGACTACGACCACCTGCCGGAGCAGGCGTTCTACATGGTCGGCGGCATCGAAGAAGCCATCGAGAAAGCGAAGAAACTGTAATCACCCGTGCGCCCGGCAACGGGCGCTTACGGTCTGTTTGAGCGCACAATGGCGTTCGAGCGGATCGATACGTGAGGTTAGACATGGCTATGACAGTCCATTGCGACATCGTCAGCGCAGAAGGCGAGATCTTCTCCGGTCTGGTCGAGATGGTGATTGCGCACGGCAACCTGGGTGATATGGGTATCGCTCCAGGCCACGCGCCGCTGATCACCGACCTCAAACCGGGTCCGATTCGTCTGGTCAAACAGGGTGGCGAAACCGAGGTGTTCTACATCTCCGGTGGCTTCCTGGAAGTTCAGCCGAGTGTGGTGAAAGTTCTCGCCGATACCGTGCAGCGTGCTGCCGATATCGACGAAGCTGCTGCTCAGGAAGCCCTCAGGGCTGCCGAGAAGGCCTTGAACGAGAAGGGCGCGGAGTTCGATTACGGTTCCGCAGCCGCTCACCTGGCCGAAGTCGCAGCTCAGTTGCGCACCGTTCAGCAACTGCGCAAGAAGTTCGGCGGCTAACAGGCTTCCACTTCATCGCGAACGAGTAAAAGGGTAGCCTTGGCTACCCTTTTTCTTTTTCCGCTTCCCGCCCCGGCGCTTGCTCCACGGGGCCGTTCAGGATCTACCGTCTATGTCCCTCGATATCGTGATTCTCGCCGCCGGCCAAGGCACCCGCATGCGTTCGGCATTGCCGAAGGTGCTGCACCCGGTTGCCGGCAAATCCATGCTCGGCCATGTCATCGACAGCGCACGTCAGCTGCAACCGCAAGGCATTCATGTGGTGATCGGTCACGGCGCGGAGTTGGTGCGCGAGCGACTGGCGGGCGACGACCTGAACTTCGTTCTGCAAAGCGAACAACTGGGCACCGGCCACGCCGTGGCCCAGGCCTTGCCGGCGTTGAGCGCCGAGCGGGTGCTGATTCTTTACGGCGATGTGCCGCTGATCGAAGTGGAAACCCTGCAGCGCCTGCTGCAGCAGGCCAATGATCGGCAACTGGGACTGTTGACGGTCAACCTGAACGACCCCACCGGCTATGGCCGAATCGTTCGCGATGGCAACGGTGTGGTCAACGCCATCGTCGAACACAAGGACGCCACGCCCGAGCAACGGCAAATCCGTGAAGGTAACACCGGCATTCTCGCCGTACCGGGCAAGCACCTGGGCGACTGGCTGGGGCGGCTGTCCAACAGCAACGCCCAGGGCGAGTACTACCTGACCGACGTAATCGCCATGGCGGTGGCCGATGGTCTGGTGGTGGCCACCGAGCAGGCGGCCGACGAAATGGAAGTGTTGGGGGCCAATGACCGTATCCAGCTCGCGCAACTGGAGCGTCATTACCAGTACCGCGCCGCGCGCCGCTTGATGGTGCAAGGCGTAACCCTGATCGACCCGGCGCGTTTCGACCTGCGTGGCGAAGTGAGCGTGGGCCGCGACGTATCGATCGATATCAACGTGATCCTCGAAGGTCGCGTGGTCATCGAAGATGGCGTGCAGATCGGCGCGAACTGCGTGATCAAGAACAGTACGTTGCGTAAAGGCGCCATCGTCAAAGCCAACAGCCATCTCGACGGAGCCGAAATGGGCGAGGGCAGCGACTGCGGTCCGTTCGCCCGTCTGCGCCCCGGCAGCGTACTCGGTGCAAAGGCGCATGTCGGCAACTTCGTCGAGCTGAAGAATGCCGTACTTGGCGAAGGCGCCAAGGCCGGCCACCTGAGTTATCTGGGTGACGCCGAGATAGGCGCGCGCAGCAATATCGGCGCCGGCACCATCACCTGTAATTACGATGGCGCCAACAAGTTCAGGACGGTATTGGGCGAAGACGTGTTTATCGGTTCCAACAGCGCCCTGGTCGCGCCGGTGATTCTTGGCGACCGCGCCACCACCGGCGCGGGTTCGGTGGTGACCAGCGATGTGCCGACCGATAGCCTGGCCGTTGGCCGCGCCAAGCAGCGCAATATCGAAGGTTGGAAACGCCCGACCAAGAAATGATGCTGCCCGGATGGGTTAGCCGCGTATCGGTCTAGCCCATCACTTGGTCAGCGATGGGGATCGCTGAACTCAAGCTGTGCGGCCCGATCATCAAGGTGGCCTTGGCCGCCTTTGGTCGTTTTATGGGTTGACGTAAAAGCTTCATTAGGTTTTGATTCGCGCTTGTAACTTTCGAATCGAAACTTAGCATGTCGAAACGCAACACACCGCAACGTCGCCATACCATTCTCGCCCTGCTCGCCGAGCAGGGTGAAGTGAGCGTGGACGAGTTGTCGAAAGCCTTCGCCACTTCGGAAGTGACCATTCGCAAAGACCTCGCCGCCCTGGAGAAGAACGGCCTGTTGCTGCGCCGCTATGGCGGTGCGGTGCCCATGCCGCAGGAGTTGATCGGCGACGGTAGCCAGCCGGTTTCCCAGTACAAGCAGGCGATCGCCCGCGCGGCTGTGGCGCGGATTCGCGAGCATGCGCGGATCATCGTCGACAGCGGCACCACCACCGCGGCGATGATTCCCCAACTGGGCCATAAGCCGGGCCTGGTGGTGATGACCAATTCGCTGAACGTGGCGCGCGCCCTCAGCGAGCTGGAACACGAGCCGGTGCTGTTGATGACCGGCGGCACCTGGGACCCGCATTCGGAGTCGTTCCAAGGCCAGGTCGCCGAGCAGGTGCTGCGTTCCTACGATTTCGATCAGCTGTTTATCGGTGCCGACGGCATCGACCTGGCCCGTGGCACCACCACCTTCAACGAACTGCTTGGCCTGTCGCGGGTGATGGCCGAGGTCGCGCGCGAAGTGGTGGTGATGGTCGAGAGCGACAAGATCGGCCGCAAGATTCCCAATCTGGAGCTGCCTTGGAGCAGCATCCATACCCTGATCACCGACGAGCGCCTCAGCGATGAGGCCCGTGAACAATTGACGGCGCGCGGAGTGAACTTGATCTGCGCCGCCGTGGACGCTTAAGGAGAAGACTATGTGTGGCATCGTAGGCGCCGTCGCCGAACGCAATATCACCGCCGTGTTGTTGGAAGGCCTCAAGCGCCTGGAATACCGCGGCTACGACAGCGCCGGGGTGGCGTTGCTGAACGATCAGGGCCTGTTGCAACGCAGCCGCCGTGTCGGCAAGGTCGCCGAGCTGCAGAACGCGTTGACCCTCGAACCCCTGGCCGGACGCCTGGGCATCGCCCACACCCGCTGGGCCACCCATGGCGCGCCGAGCGAGCGCAATGCCCACCCGCATTTTTCCGGCGAGGCGTTGGCGGTGGTGCACAACGGCATCATCGAAAACCACGACGCATTGCGTGAGCGCTTGCAGGCGCTGGGGTATGTCTTCAGCTCGGATACCGACACCGAAGTCATCGTCCACCTGCTCGAGCATAAGCTGCAGAGCCTGGACGACCTGGCCGACGCGCTGAAAGCCGCGGTCGCGGAGTTGCATGGCGCCTACGGTCTCGCGGTGATCAGCGCGAAACAACCGGACCGCCTGCTCGCTGCCCGCAGCGGCAGCCCATTGGTGATCGGCCTGGGGCTGGGCGAGAACTTCCTCGCTTCCGATCAGCTGGCGTTGCGTCAAGTGACGGACCGTTTCATGTACCTGGAAGAAGGCGATATCGCCGAGATCCGTCGCGACAGCGTGCTGATCTGGGATGTCGACGGTCAAGCCGTGGAGCGTGAAAGCGTGCAGTACCACGAAGGCGCCGAAGCCGCCGACAAGGGCGCGTTCCGCCACTTCATGCTCAAGGAGATCTTCGAGCAACCCAAGGTCGTGCAACGCACCCTCGAAGGCCGCCTGGGCAGCGACCATGTTCTGGTGCAGGCCTTCGGCCCGCAGGCGGCCGAGCTGTTCGGCAAAGTGAAGAATGTACAGATCGTCGCCTGCGGTACCAGTTACCACGCCGGCATGGTCGCCCGTTACTGGCTCGAAGAGTTGGCCGGGATTCCCTGTCAGATCGAAGTGGCCAGCGAATTCCGCTACCGCAAGGTGGTGGTGCAGCCCGACACCCTGTTCGTCAGCATTTCCCAGTCCGGCGAAACCGCCGATACCCTGGCGGCCCTGCGCAACGGTAAAGCGCTGGGTTATCTGGCCAGCCTGGCGATCTGCAACGTCGGCATCAGCTCCCTGGTGCGCGAGTCCGACCTCTGTCTGTTGACCCTGGCCGGCCCGGAAATCGGCGTGGCTTCGACCAAGGCGTTCACCACCCAACTGGTCGCACTGATGCTGCTGACCCTGTCCCTCGGTCAGGTTCGCGGCACCTTGGATAAACAGCTGGAAGCCGAATTGGTCGACCAACTACGCCGCCTGCCGACCCGTCTTGACGAAGCCCTGGCCATGGATAAGGTAGTCGAGAAAATCTCCGAACTGTTCGCCGAAAAACACCATGCCCTGTTCCTCGGCCGCGGCACCCAGTACCCGGTGGCGATGGAAGGCGCGCTCAAGCTCAAGGAAATCTCCTATATCCACGCCGAGGCCTACCCGGCCGGCGAGCTCAAGCACGGGCCGCTGGCATTGGTCGACAGCGATATGCCGGTGGTCACGGTGGCGCCGAACAACGAACTGCTGGAAAAGCTCAAATCCAACCTGCAGGAAGTGCGCGCCCGCGGCGGCGAACTGGTGGTGTTCGCCGACCAGCAGGCCGGCATGAGCAACGGCGAGGGCACCCACGTGGTGAACATGCCGCATATCCACGATGCCCTGGCGCCGATCCTCTACACCATCCCGCTGCAGCTGCTGTCCTACTACGTCGCCGTGCTCAAGGGCACCGACGTCGACCAGCCGCGGAACCTGGCGAAAAGCGTAACGGTGGAGTAGGGCATTGCAATTCGATTAACTGCACCGGAGAGCGGCCATGCAGCGTGAAGAAATAAAGAGCAAGCAAGCCCAAGGCGTGCTTTTCGATACCCATGTCATCGTCAACCCGGCGAATACCCGGGAATGGATAGTGCTGTTCAAGAAAGGTGCGGGCACCAGCTATTTTCTGGTCGACGCGCAGGAACAGGTGGAGTCGTTCGTCGACCTGAACGTACTGATCGAAGAGCTGCGTGGCCTTGGCATAAAAGGTGCTGAGATCCATATCTGATCTCGCCACCTACAGGCGCTTTATGCCCATTCACTATGCGCGACGTTTAACCGGCCGCAAGCGCAGCGCGACGGCCAACCGGCACCTCGGTTACGCCCTGGCCTTGGTCGCCGGGGCGATCAATGCCGGTGGCTTTCTCGCGGTGCAGCAGTACACCTCGCATATGACCGGCATCGTTTCGGCGATGGCCGACAATATCGCCTTGGGCGCTTTTGAATTGGTGCTGAGCGGTGCCGGCGGCCTGTTGTCCTTTCTTCTGGGCGCGGCCTGCTCGACGGTGATGGTCCGCTATTCGCGGCGTCGCGGCCTGCACAGCGAGTACGCCTTGCCATTGTTGCTGGAAGCGATACTGCTGCTGTGTTTCGGCTTTCTCGGCACCGCTATGGCACAGATAACCGGCCTGTTCGTGCCGCTTACAGTGATGTTGCTGTGTTTCATCATGGGCTTGCAGAACGCGCTGATCACCAAGCTCTCCAGAGCCGAGATCCGCACCACCCATATCACCGGCATCGTCACCGATATCGGCATCGAACTGGGCAAGCTGGTGTATTGGAATCACCGCTCGTCCAGCGACAGGGTCATGGCCGACCGCGAGCGTCTTGGGCTGCTGGCCTTGCTGCTGCTGTTCTTCTTTCTCGGCGGTGTGCTCGGGGCCTTTGGCTTCAAACATCTGGGGTACGTATCGACGGTACCATTGGCCCTGTTGCTGGTGACGCTGGCTGGGGTGCCGGCGTTGGACGATGTGCTTTTTCTGATGCGTCGCCATCTGCGCAGGTAGCGAGCGCGGCGTTACGGCAACACCCCCAGCAAAGTCCACAACCGCCGCGATTCAGGGTCGGCGTTGATCAATTCCGCGAGTAGGTCGCGCAGCGGCTTCTGGCCCCACTCGACGGCGCGGTTGATCAGGTAGGGCACCGGGCTATGGGGTTCGGTCTTGGCCAGGTATTCGGCGACCAGCGCCAGTTGCCGATAGGCTTCGTCGCGGCTGGTCGGCGCCCGGCCCATGGGCACCGCGGGCGGCGCCTCCTCGGTGAAGAACGGCGTTTCGTCGACGACCGGCTGGGGTGGTGTGGCGGGATGCATGGCGAGGAACTCCTGCATTAGCGTGGTCAACTGCTCGATGGTTTGCCGCAGTGGGGTGAACGAGGGCGAGTCGAAGGCCAGTTGGGCATCGCTCCAGGCTTCCAACCGGGCCAATGCCGTGCGGCTTTCCGTGAGCCAGAGGATGTTCTGGCGAAATTGCACGCCGGGCAGCATGCGCAGGGTGTCGTTCAACTGCCGCTGGGTCGATTGCGCGGCTTCGCGTTCCGCTTTGGCGTTCTTGCTGTCGCCACCGGTCAGCAGTTTACGCTGCAGCTGCTGCCAGTCGGCAAAGCTGTATTTGGCGAATTCCTGGCCCACTTCACCGAGCAGCGGTACACGCAACAGCAACACTTCGCTATAGCGTCGGATCAACCATTCGAGCGGGCTGGAGCGCCAGGACAGGTCGCCGTCTTCCGGTTGCGGATGCAACTCGTCGGCGAAGCGTTCGCAGAGGTTGGCCAGCAGATTCAGTCCCGCCGCCAATCCGGCGAAACCGTGGCGGTGCAACCAGGCTTCGCCGAGCCAGGCGGCGACCATCATGTCCTTGCTCTTGCGGCTGAGCAGATCGCTGGCCTGACGCTCCACCGCGACCCAGTCGGCGCGCTTCAGGTCGGCTTGCCAAACGCCGGTGGGCAGACTTTCGTCATCCTCGCGGCGGGCTTCGCGCAAGGCGTCGTATTCCGGCTGATGGCGGATATTGACCCCACAGGGATGCGGGCCGGCGATCGGCTCCAGCAACCCGGCGGCTTGAAGGGCGACGTCCATTGGTGTGGCTAACTCCTAAGGGGGGCTCGGTTCGCCGCTGGGCAGCGCCACCGGTTGGGCAATGCCTGGCGACATGGCCAGGGCATCGGCCGGGGCCAGCGAGAAGGGTGACGCCGGCGACTTGACCGGCAGCGGTGCTATGGCCAGGGGGACTTTGCCGCTGGCATTCATCAGGGCCACGCGGACAAACATCAACGCATGGTTATCGGGACTGTAGGGGGCATAGACCGGCAAGCGGAAGGCCAGCGGCGTCTCGCTGTAATCGATGGTCGCCAGGCGCTCGAAGGCGACATGGGTACGCAGCAAGCGCAGCAATGCCCAAGGCCCTTCATATTCCCAGCCAGCCTCGTATTCGAACACCGCCAAGGCCGGTTGCAAGGGGTCGTCCGCCGGTTTCTGCGCGCCGTTCTTGGCCCAGCGCAGCAAGAGCTTGACCGGCTCGCCGAGGGTCCAGCGCATGCGGCTATCGTCGCCTCCGGGATAGCGGATCGATTCGCTGCCCGACTGCATCGACCACTCGATCACCTGATCGGCGCCGAGCTCGGCATCGCGGTCAGTGCGCCAGCGCACGTCCAGGTCGATGCCCTTGATGCCGTCCTGATCGCGCTGGAACATCGGGTCGAGCCAGACCCGGGCACGTTGCAGGTGATCGAGGAAGTCCGCCGCCGCCAGGGCATCCGAGGATGGGCTTTGCGCCAATCCGGCTTGCGCCTGGGTCAGGTTCTCATCGAGCAATTGCAGGAACAGACGCACGCGGTCGGGATCGGCGTCCGGCGCGTTGAGGTTGAACGAGAAGGGGAATCGGCCCGCCAGATAATGTGAGAAATAGTTCGACAGGCGGTTCCAGGCGGCTGCTGCAGTCTGCTCCTGCAGATAGGCACAACGCTGTGTGGCCAGGCCGGCGACTTCGCGTGCGCGGAGCGAGAACTCATCCATGCCTTTGGGTAACTCGGCTTCGCTGAGCACGGTGCGGCAATTGCCCAGTTCCATGCTGTTGAGGTTATTGGCGAAGCGTTCGAACAGTGCCGGCGCGCTGTTGGGGTTCTGCTCGGCATATTTTGCCAGCTCTGTCGCCATCGCCTCCCAACGTTGCAACTGCTCGAGATGCCCGGAAGCCAGGCTCAAGCGATGCGCCTGTAGCCAATCGAGCGCCGGCGCGACACGACTGTGCAGGTCGGCGACCAGGTTGGCTTGTGCAGCGAGGTATTGCTGCATGTCCTGTGCGGTAGCGGAGCGATAGGCGCGCAGCCCGGGGTTCGGTCCACCGTCCCACCAGGCGAAATCGCCGTGCAGGGGTTGATACAGGCCCAGCACTTGCAGCTCTTGGTTGGCGCTGGCGAGGTCTTGCAAGGCGCGGCGATTGAGTTCTTGCAGCACCGCATTGGCCATGTCCGTATGGCCGAGGGTCTGAAATGCCGCCGCCACGTCGGTGGCATCCTGCGCCGATACGTTGAACGCGCGATTGCCATTCAGGCCGATTACCGCGTTCGGCTTGGGCGAGGTGAACAGGCGCCAGAGTGTGGTGGCCGTGCTCGTTTGAGCGCTGCTGGTCAGTGCGTTGCGATACGCGTAAGGAACCTTGGCGATGCCCTGCTCGAGGTAGTTGCGGTAGCTGGCGATATAACGCAGGGCGCTTTGCAGGCTGTCATCGTCGATGCCTTGCAGGGCTTCGCCGTGGAAGCCCGCTTCAGCGCTTGCCAATGCGGCGGCGGCGAAATCCTGGCGCAGCAACATGTCGATTGCGGTATCCAGTTTGACCACGCTGGGTTGCAGTTCGATGTTGCCGCCACTTTGCTGGCGCAGGACGCTGTCGTGTGGGTCGTCCTCGCTGAGCCACTGGTCGCGGAATACCTTTTGCAGGTAGCTGGCGTGGCTCTGGATCTGGTCGACAACCGCCGAGCCGATCAAACTGCTCTGCCGGGCTTCGTCGAGCATTGCCGAATAGCCCGGAGCCAGATCCTGTCCAGAACTGCTGCTCCAGGCGGTGTTGGTGGCATCGACCATGCGGCGCAACTGGGCGATGTTCAGGCTCAGTTCTTCCAGATCGAGAATCGAATTGCGCTGGCCGTTCTGCAGGTACTGCAGGTGGCGTCTGACTTGCCCGGCGGTACTGCTGAAGCTTTCGTCGGCGAACAGGCGATCGAGCCACATGCGCATTTGCAGAGCGAATTGTTTACCCGTCGCGTCGCGAACTGGTAGGAGTTCTATCGGTCTGGCAAGGCCCTTGCTGACGCGGGCCAATAACCAGTTGTAACGGCTGTGCAGCGGCAGGGCTTCGGCCTTGAGGTCGAGATCAAGCAGCTCGCTGGACAGCGCGGCGGCATCGTCGAGCGGGCTCTTGCTGCCGTCTAGCATAAGGTTGAAGAGCGCACTTTGCTTCTCCAGGGCGATCGCCTGATCGAGCAACTGCCGGGCGCGTAAGTAGCTCGACCAGGTTTCCGGCGATTCGGCTTCGCCGCTACGGTGGCGTTGGCCATTCATACGCGCCGTGCTGATATCCTCGATATCGCGTTGCAGCGCCCCGCGCAACGGCTGGTAGAGGCGCTGGCTGGCAAGGGTGCGCATGTGCTGGCGCAATTGTGGGTCGAGCGGTGAGAACAGCGAACTGGGCAACAGCACCGAGGTATAGCGCCAGCGCGGTGCTTCGTCGAGCACCGTCCAGAACGCGCCGATGCTCGTGCGAGCGCCCTGATCGCTAAGTAGTCCGGGGCGATAGTCGCTTGGGATTTCCCGCAGCAGGCCTGCCAGGGTATCGGCGTCCTGGCTTTCGACCTGCCAGAGCCAGAGCATGCCCACCAGCCAGAACAGACCAAACACTGCCGCGCTGATTCCCACCACGCGTTGCCAGCGGCGCCGCAAGTAGAGAATGCGCGGCACAGGCTGAGTCAGACCCTGTTCGGCCAGCACCCGCTGGCGCAGCAGGCGGCCGACGAACAGCGGTTCGCGCGGCAGCTCTTCGACTTCGGTCAGCGGGTCGGTATCGAAGCCGGGTACCGGTATTGCCGCACAGAAGTAGATGCCGCGCAATTGCGCGGCCTCGCCCAGGGCGCTGCCTTGAAAGACCGGATCGCAAAGGGTTTGCAGGTTGCTGCGAATGGCTTCGAACTGGCGCGGCAGCAGGTAGAGTGCTTCTTCGGTTCTGCCGGACAAGACCCCCAGCTCGGTAATCTCCTCGGACAGTGCGCGCACCAGTTGGTCGATCGCGATCTCGCTCCATTCCGGGTGCCAGGCGGTGCCTGGGGCGAATGGTGAGGACCAGCCGAGGATCCGCTCACGGGCATCGTTGGGCAGTGCGTCGGCCAACTCCTTGATGCCCGGCACGCTTTCCAGTCCGGTCACCAGCAGGTAGACCGGCACGCTCAGACCCAGTCGCTGCAGCAGTTCGTTGAACTTGCGCCGCGCCGCCATGCCCGCTGCGGCGGCTTGATCGGGCGCCCACAGCTGCTCGGCCGGTACCGTCCAGATCACCGCATCGAGCGGCCGTCCGGCGCGCATCATCACCAGCATGCGCAGCAAGCGCCACCAGGCGGCGATCTGCACCAGGGCGCCTTCGCCGTGATTGAACATGGCGCCAGGTATCGCCAGCACCGCGGCATCGCTGTCGTACCACCAGCGGCCGAACCAGCCGGGTTTGCCGGAACTGGACAAGCGCCAGCCGGTGCACAGCTCGCGGGTCTGTTGTTCGTCGCCGAGCAGCAGGATCCACGGCGTCTGATAGCGGTCCTTGATGCCCAGGTCGCGTTCCATTTGCTGCACGGCGAAATAACAGCTGCGCGCGGCCCCGTCGATGCGCCCGCGCAACCACCAGAGCAGAACGCCGAGCAGGAGCAGAAGCAGCAAAACGCCGAATACCAGCAGGACTATCTCCAGTCCGCTCATAGACGCTGCTCCCGGGTGATATCGGCTTGATCGAGGGCGTGTTCCAGACGGCTGGCGATGTCGCGCCAGAGCAAATGGCCGATTGCCAGAATCAGCACCAGGCCAAGGCCGATGAACAGGCTCAGGCGCAAACCGTCGGGCAGCATGCGACGTACCGGTAACCGGCTGGGCGGTGCCATCGCGGGTTGTTCGAGCATCGGCCCGACGGTTTGCGTATCGGCATCGCGTTGCCAGGCGAAGGCGAACAGCGCGTATCGCCATTTCTCATGCAGAAGCTGCCCGCGGGCGCCGCGTAGGCGCCCCTGAAAACCCAGATTCAAGCATTGCAAATAGACATTGGCCAGATCGCGGGTGGCCGGATCGCATTCGCCGAGCAGTTTGTTGATCGCCCGCGGAATCCGTTCGCCCGCCGCGCGGCTGTTGAACAGACGCGACTCCAGCGGTTGTTCCTGCCATTGCTGGCGGCCCGGCCAGGGACTGAACAGCAGGGTTTCGTCGAGCAGCGCGACAAAGGCGTAGACCATGGCCTTGGCCTGCCCGCCCGGGGCGTCGCCGACCGCCGCATAGGCGTCGCGCCAGAGCCGGCGGGTCAGCCGGCTCGCCTCCGTAGCGGCCTGGGCCACCGCGTGTTCGGCGCCTTCCGTGGAGTTGGACAGCGCGGGCCAGATATCCAGCCATTGGGCCCAGGACTTGCCGAAAGCCGCGCTCAAGGGCGCTTGATTCATCGACCCGCTGCGCAAACGTGAGAGGCTATCTGACATGGCGCGCACTCACTCGTCGGTGCTGCCGTTTACGTCTGGCACGAACAGCACCACTTCCCAGGGCTCGACGCCGGTGCCGCCGCCAGGCACGAGAATGCGCAGACGCTGACTGGGATCGAACCACTCGCGCTCCCCTTGCAGGGCGAACAAGCGGGTATCCTCGCTCACGCTGTAAGCGATCTGTTCGCTACGGCTCAGCGGTTGCTGCGGCATGCCGTGCATGCGTTGTCGGGCTAGGGTGACGATGTGTTTTTCAGAGGCGACTATGGCGCTCTCCATCCATTGGCTGGCGGTGTGTTCGCCGACCCCGGCGGGCATGCGCAGGCCAATCACCAGGCGTTTCCAGGACTCTTCGCGGGCTGGTATATCGATCCAGAAACCGTGCTTGTCGCGGTTGAACGACAAGGTACGATAGCCGGCGCGTACCAGATCCAGGGTAGCGTTCAGCCAATCGAGAACCTGCGTGTAACCGGCCAGCAATTCCTCGTAGGCCAATGGGTCGAAGGCCGGCACGCCGGCCAGCGGGTTGAGCGTGCACAGCGAACCGGCCATGCCGGTCAGTAACTGGTGCAGGTTCGCCGGTGCGGCGACGCGGCTGCCGAGGGCGGCTTCGACTTCCGGCAGCCGCGCCCAGAGAGCGGCGAGCAGGCGGCCGATTTCCTGGCAATCCTCTGCATTGCCGGCCTGCTGCGCCTGGCGCAAACGTCCGGCGAGATACACGCATTTCTCCCGGGTGCGTGCGCAGAGTGCGGCGACCTTCTGCCCCAGCAGCGATTCCGGTAGCAACCGGGACGCCGGGGCCACATAGGGAATACGGGCGTAACCGCCGCCCTGCTTGCCGATGCGCAGCAGCGGTAGGCACACCGAGTCGGCCTTGTTGCTTTCGCACACCAGATGCAGATCGGCACGCCAGACATTGATCGGTTCGGGAAACAGGCCGCTGGCCAGGTCCGGCACCGGCTCGCTGTCCACGGACTGGAAACGCCCGCTCAGCGGCGCCAATTGCCCGGCGCGATACAGCGGTGCGATGGCCAGGTAAACGGTGGTCATGTATTGCGGCGAGGCATCGATGGCTTCGACGACATCCAATTCCAGCACCCTGCGGCTGGCGGCATCGAAGCCGACCGGCAAGCCGTCGGGGAGAATCGCGTCGAGGGCGGTGATGCGCACTTTGCCGCTGCTCAGTGCGGATTCGTCGACTTCCAGCGTATCGACACCCCAGAACCACGGCTGCGCCGCCGCCGCTTGGCGCGAGGCCAGTGCTTCGGCCCGCAAACCTTGCAGCTGGAAATGCTGTGGCAGCAGGTGCATGCCTTCGTGCCAGCAGATTGCATCCGGTATGCCGCTCATGCAACGCCCCCTCCGACGTCCATTTTGGTATTGCAGGTAGCGTCGCGTCCCCGCCCGCGTGTCCGTGCGCTACTCAATCTTGAGAGGCGTCTCCGAGCAACCGCATATTCTTGTTTTCGAAACGTAGCCAGACCGTCTTCTGCTGTTCCAAACGCAGTCTGTGCGTACCGGGATTGTTATAGCCCGCATACACCAAAAGTCCAACGGCGGGATTGCCGGCCATTGGAATATCGCGCGACTCCATGAATTGCCCGGGGACCAGTTCCAAGCTCCACACGTCGATGGCCTTGAGGTAGTCGCGGCGCAACTGCTCGCGTTGCTCGAACCATTGCTTGGCCGGAATCGACAACAGCAGCTTGAACAGCTCCGGGTCCTGTACAGCGACGAAGTCCACCGCCAGCGGCGTGTCGTTGTTGGCCTTGGGGGCCATATCCAGGGTGAGCGAACGCAGTTCGACCGAGGGTTGCGAGGAAAAATACGAGCAGGCAGTCAGCGGGGTGAACAAGCCCAACAGCACGGCTGTGCGGGCGAACCGTCCGAATCTCATGGGAATCCGTTATTCGAGGAATTTGCTTTTTTATAGACCTGTTCTAGCGTCTTGGGTAGTTCGCCGATAGACGAATGAAGGATCGCTGCTATCAGGTTCGCCGCTGGTAGCGGTCCCAAGGAGCGCGATGGGGAGGGAAACCTAGACATTGCGCACTAGCTCAATGTTTGGACAAGGGCAGGATCATGGCTGAAAGTACCCAACATAAACTCGACCGAGTACGTCCACCGCGTGTGCAGATTACCTACGACGTAGAAATCGGCGACGCAATCGAAAAGAAAGAACTCCCACTGGTGGTCGGCATCCTCGCCGATCTCTCCGGTAAGCCGGAAACTCCATTGCCGAAACTGAGTGAACGGCGTTTCATCGAGATTGACCGCGACAACTTCAACGACGTGCTCGCCTCCACCGCGCCGCGTCTGGCGGTGCAAGTGGACAACACCATCAGCGGTGACGGCAGCAAGCTCAACGTCGCGCTGAACTTCTCCCATTTCGATGACTTCGACCCGGTCAATCTGGTCAAGCAAGTGACCCCGCTGCGCCGTCTGTTCGAGGCCCGTCAGCGCTTGCGCGACCTGCTCACCAAGCTCGACGGCAACGACGATCTGGACAAGCTGTTGCAGGAAGTGGTGGCCAACACCGAGGGCCTGCAGGAAATCAAAGCAGCGCGCCCCGAAGATAGCGCCGGCGAGGCATCTGCCGCAGCCGCCGACTCTTCCGAGCAGCCAGAAGAACCTCAAGCCTGATCGTCTCGATTATAAAAACGGAGTAATTTGCCATGGCCGAAACAGAATCCGGCACCCAAGGCACGACGACGTCTGCCAATCTTTCCCTCCTCGATCGCATCGTCGCAGAAGGCCGAATGGCCCACGACGACAGCCAGCAGGCGTATGCCCGCGACATGTTGGCCGAATTCGCCACCCAAGTGCTCGATGAAGGCATGGTGGTCGACAAGGACACCGTGGCGATGATCAACGATCGCATCGACCAGATCGATCAGATGATCAGCAGTCAGCTCAACGAAATCCTCCATCACCCCGAGGTGAAGAAATTGGAGGCCTCCTGGCGAGGTCTGCATTTCCTGGTGATGAACACCGAAACCAGCACCCGGCTCAAGCTGCGCCTGTTCAACGCGACCCAGAAGGAGTTGTTGAACGACCTGGAAAAAGCTGTCGAATTCGACCAGAGCGTGCTGTTCAAGAAAATCTACGAAGAAGACTACGGCACCTTCGGCGGACACCCGTTCAGCGTCTTGATGGGCGATTACGAATTCGGTCGCCATCCGCAGGACATCGCCCTGCTGGAGAAACTTTCCAACGTCGCCGCCGCCGCCCATGCGCCTTTCATCGCCGCCGCCAGCCCACGGTTGTTCGACATGAGCAGCTTCACCGAACTGGCCGTGCCGCGCGATCTGGCGAAGATCTTCGAGAGCCTGGAGCTGATCAAGTGGCGTTCGTTCCGCGCCAGCGAGGACTCGCGCTACGTATCGCTGGTGCTGCCGCATGTGCTGCTGCGTCTGCCGTACGGCCCCGACACCTTGCCGGTGGAAGGCATGAACTTCGTCGAGGACGTCAACGGCACCGACCACAGCAAATACCTGTGGGGCAATGCCGCCTGGGCGCTGACCCAGCGTATCACCGACGCCTTCGCCAAATACGGCTGGTGCGCGGCGATCCGCGGCGTCGAGGGTGGCGGTGCGGTCGAAGGCCTGCCGGCGCATACCTTCACCACCAGCTCCGGCGATCTGGCGCTGAAATGCCCGACCGAAGTGGCGATCACCGACCGCCGCGAGAAAGAACTCGACGGGCTGGGCTTCATTTCCCTCTGCCATAAAAAGAACAGCGACCTGGCGGTGTTCTTCGGCGGCCAGACCACCAACCTGGCGAAGACTTACAACACCGCCGAAGCCAACTCCAACGCGCGCATCTCGGCGATGTTGCCGTACGTGTTGGCGGCCTCGCGTTTCGCTCATTACCTCAAGGTGATCATGCGCGACAAGATCGGCAGCTTCATGACCCGCGACAACGTGCAGACCTACCTCAACAACTGGATCGCCGACTACGTGCTGATCAACGACAACGCGCCCCAGGAAATCAAGGCGCAGTACCCGCTGCGCGAAGCGCGGGTCGATGTCACCGAAGTGGCCGGCAAGCCTGGTTCCTACCGTGCGACCGTGTTCCTGCGGCCGCATTTCCAACTCGAGGAACTGACCGCTTCGATCCGCCTGGTCGCGAGCTTACCGCCGCCGGCCGCCTGATGTTTCCCGCCGGCCTTCGGGCCGGCGGTTCTTCTCTCCGGTTATTTCTTCTTAGATTCAGGAGCTGCACGCGATGGATGCAATTATTCTCGACCTGGGCGCCGATATTAAAGGCGACAGCTTGCTCGAAGGCTACACAGACAAAATCGAGCTGATGTCCTACAGCCACAACGTCGCCATGCAGGTGACCAATGACGTCAGTAACTCGGAGCGTACCTCCGGCCGTCCTCACATCGGCGAGTTCACCGTCACCAAGTTCATCGACACTTCGACCCCCACCCTCAACGAATACTGCTGCGCCGGCAAACCCATTACCGAGGTCAAGATCACCATCGGCCGTAACGCCGCCGAAGGCAGCGGGCAGATTCTGCCCTTCATCGTCTATACCTTGACCAACGTGGTGTTCTCCAACGTCAGCGTCAGCGGTGGCACCGGCGGAAAGCCGGTCGAGACGCTGTCGATGAACTTCACCAAAATCAAATGGGAACTGACCGCGCAGAAAGACGACGGCACCAAGGAAGGCACGGCCGCCTCCACCTGGGATTTGGCCGCCAACAAGGTCGTCAAGTAAGCGGTGGCTGCGTTCCGGCAACGCAGCCGGGCGCCGCTGCTCGATCGCCTGGCCTCGCAGGACGAGGCCGGGTCCGTTCGGGCCAGGGGTTTCGACCGTCAGGCGTTGAGCGAATCGGTGCGCGAGGAACTGCTGCGTCTGCTCAATACCCGACGCGCACCGCGTTCGCGGCTCAAACAAATGACCGTGATCGACTATGGCATCGTCGACTGGAGCGGCCTGTACGCCGACCGCAGCGAAGACCGCCTCAAGTTGGCGCGGGAAATCCGCCTGGCGATCGCTCATTTCGAACCGCGGCTGCAGCTGGCCGAGGTGGACGTGCAACCCTTGGATGGCAGCCGTCATGCCCTACGCGTGCGTATCGCCGGGCAGTTGCGCAGCGGCGGCAGCGAAATCTGGCCGGTGGCCTTTGTGATGGATATGGCCGACGGAGTGGTGCATGAGCGATTCGATTGACGAAGAACTGCTGGATTACTACCAGCGCGAACTGACCTGGTTGCGCCAGGCCGGCGCCGGTTTCGCCGAGCGCTACCCGAAGATTGCCAGCCGCCTCGAACTGTCCGCCGGCGAATGCCCGGACCCGCATGTCGAGCGCCTGCTGGAAAGTTTCTCGCTACTGTCCGCGCGCTTGCAACGGCGCCTCGACGACGGTTACGCGGAATTCAGCGACGCCCTGCTGGAGCAACTCTATCCGCTGGCGTTGCGGCCGTTGCCGTCCTGCGCCATCGCCCGTTTCGAGCCGGACCCGAGCAAGGGCAACCTCAGCGAGGGCTATTCCCTGCCCCGCGACACCCCGCTGTTCGTCACCACCACGGCCGGCGACAGCATCTATTTTCGCAGCACCGCCCCGGTCACCCTTTGGCCTTTGGAAGTCGCCGACGCGGTGCTGCTCGATACCGAAGAAACCCAGGCCCTGACCGGTGTTCCACTGGCCCGTGCGGCGTTGCGCCTGAGTTTGCGCAACGTCGGCGAAGAGCCCTGGAGCGCACTGCCGATCGAGACCCTGCGCATTCACCTGGGCGGCTCGCCGGTGACCGCCGCGGTGCTCTACGACCTGCTTTGCGGCAATGCCTTGCGAACCCTGTGCGGCGTGCCCGGTAGCCAGCCGCGCGCTGTCGGCGGCTGTCCCGAGCCGGTCGGCTTCGGTGACGACGAAGCCTTGCTGCCGGACGAGGATGGGCTGCATCCGGGCCTGCGGCTGCTGGCGGAATACTTCGCCTGCCCGGAAAAATTCGCCTTCTTCGACATACCGATCGGCGTTCCCGCCGACGCCGTCGACTGGCTGGACGTCTATATCCTGTTCGACCGTACACCCTCCGCACGGCTCAGCCTGCGCAAGGAAGACATCGTCCTCGGCTGCGCACCGGTGATCAACCTGTTCCCGCGCACCTCCGAACCGCTGCGCCCGGATGGCACCCGCAGCGAATACCGTTTGATCGCCGACGCCTACCGCGAGAACAGCACGGAAATCCACAGCATCCGCAACCTACGCGCTGGCGCCGGCCAGCGCGCGCAATGGATCGCGCCCTACTACGCCTGCCAGCACGGCATGGGCGAAGGCCGCTTGTTCTGGCACGCCCGGCGCGTTTCCGGACGCAACCCGGGGCGGCACGGCACCGACATGCTGCTGAGCCTGGTCGACACCCATTTCAATCCCGCTGTCGATGTGCCCGACTACAGCCTTACCGCCGAGTTGCTGTGCACCAACCGGCACCTGGCGGAAACCCTGCCGGCCGGCACCCGCCTGGATTTCGAGCGGCCCGGCCCGGTGCTGCGCGTCAGCCTGTTGCGTTCTCCTCACGCGCAGTCGCTGCCGGCGCTGGGTGGCGCCTCGCGTTGGCGCCTGGTGTCGCAACTGACCCTCAATCACCTGTCGTTGGTGGAAGGCGAACAGGCCCTCGCCGCACTCAAGGAAATGCTGACCCTGCACAATCTGCGCGACGAAGCCGCCGCCCGACGGCAGATCGAAGGGCTGAGCGGCATCACCAGCGTACGTATCGTCGAGCGGGTCGGTCGCGATGCCTGGCGCGGCTGGCGCAACGGTCTGGAAGTGCGCATCGGTCTCGATCCGCAACATTTCGTCGGCGCCAGCCCCCTGCTGTTCTCCGGGGTGTTGGCACATTTTTTCTCGCTCTACGCCAATACCAACCGCTTCGTACGCACCGTACTGCTGCTCGGCGATAAGGAGATCAAGACATGGCGTCCCCAGGTCGGCGAACCGCTGTCGCTGTAGGCGAACGCCTGCGCGACGAGCCGCAGGCGTTCGAACTGTTGCAGGCGCTGTTGCTGCTCGAACGCGCGCAGCCGAAGGCGACGCCCTTGGGCCAAGGCATCGACCCGCGCCGTGAGGCGGTGCGATTGCGCGGGCCACTGACGCCCGTATTCGCCGCCAGCCAGGTGGCGCGCCTCGAGTTTCCCGAACAGCAACAGCCGGTCCTCAGTACTCCGGTATTCGGTCTTGGCGGCCCGGACGGGCCCTTGCCTTACGCCTATCAGGAATGGCTGCAGCAACGCGCGCGGCTGAAGGACCACGGCCCGGCGGAATTCCTCGACCTGTTCCAGCACCGCCTGCTGTCGCTGCTCTATCGCATTCTCTGCAAACACCGGGTGGCGATCGGTTTCGTGCCGCCGCAGGACAGCCCCGTGCAGGCTCAGTTGCGTGCCCTCACCGGTCTGTTGCCGCGCCCGCTGCAGGGGCGCCAGGCGATTCCCGATGGGTTGATCATGGCCCGTGCCGCGTTGTTCGCCGGCGCCCGGCGTTCCCTGGCTGGCTTCGAAACCATCGTCCGTCATCACTTCGCGGTGACCGTGCGTGTCGAACAATTCCAGGGCGCCTGGCGCGAGATTCCCGCCGCCAGCCGCAGTTGCCTGGGTCGTCCCGGGCGCAACCTGAGCCTCGGTCGCACCGCGGTTGCCGGCAAGCGGGTGTGGGACGAGCATGCCGGTGTCCGCATCGTACTCGGCCCGCTCAACGGCAAGCGCTATCCGAGCTTCCTGCCGGACGGCCCGGCCTACGCTCAATTGGCCGCGCTGGCCAGGTTCTACTTCGGCCCCGATCTGGACTGCTCGCTACGCCTGTTGGTCAGCGAAACCCCTGGCCTGTCGTTAAGTCGCCAGGCGCCGCCGCGGGCCGGTTGGAGCAGTTGGCTGGAGCGCGAGCCGAAGCGCCAGCTGCGCCATATCGATACACGCCTGCTCGCTGCGGAGAGTGCCTGAACATGGATCTCGGAACCCTGGTCACCCGCCTCAACGGCGATTGCCGCCGCGCCCTGGAGCGCGCCGCCCAGCGCTGCATGCAGCGCGGCCATCATTACGTGGAAATCGAGCACCTGCTGCTCGAACTGCTGGATATCGAAGGCGGCGACCTGGCCTGCCTGCTGCCGCGCTTTGGCTTGGAGCGCGACGCTCTGGCCGCCGAAATCAACCTGGCGTTGGAGCTGTTCAAGGGCGGTTGCACCCGCACGCCGGCATTCTCCAATCAGACCGTGGCGGTGCTCGAAGACGGCGTATTGCAAGCCAGCGTGCAACGCTTGGAGAGCGTGCGCTCGGGCATGTTGTTGCTGGCCGTGCTCGACCGCGACGAACGCCGCGCGCTGCTGCTCAATAGCGCGTCCTCGCTGTTGCGCATCCCCCGCGAGGCGTTGCGCGGCAATCTTCAGGAATGGACCGCGCCGTCCCGCGAGAGCGGCGTCGTGGCGGCCGGCAAATCCGCTAAAGGCGCCAAGGCCGGCAGCGAGCCGTCGCTGCTCGATCAGTTCACCCAGGACCTCACCGAGGACGCGCGCAACGGTCGCATCGACCCCATAGTCGGGCGCGACGGCGAAATCCGCCAGACCATCGACATCCTTCTACGCCGTCGGCAGAACAACCCGATCCTGGTCGGCGCCCCCGGCGTCGGCAAGACCGCAGTGGTCGAGGGCCTGGCGCTACGCATCGCCGCCGGCGACGTGCCGCCGCCGCTCAAGGACGTTGCGGTGCGGGTGCTCGATCTCGGCCTGCTGCAAGCCGGTGCCGGGGTCAAAGGCGAATTCGAGCAACGCCTGAAAGGGGTGATCGACGGCGTGCGCAGCGCCGACAAGCCGATCATCCTGTTTATCGACGAAGCCCACACCCTGATCGGCGCCGGCGGTGCCGAAGGCGGCAGCGACGCGGCCAACCTGCTCAAGCCGGCCCTGGCCCGTGGCGAGTTGCGCACCGTCGCCGCGACCACCTGGTTGGAATACAAGAAGTACTTCGAGAAGGACCCGGCGCTGACCCGGCGCTTCCAGCTGGTGCAGGTGGAAGAGCCGGACGAAGCCACCGCCGTCGAGATGCTGCGTGGTGTCGCCAGCAAGCTGGAACAGCACCATGGCGTGCAGGTGCTGGATGCGGCGATTCACGACGCGGTGAAACTTTCCCATCGCTATATCTCCGGTCGCCAGTTGCCGGACAAAGCCATCAGCATTCTGGACACCGCCTGCGCCCGCGTCGCCCTGGCCCAGCACGACGTGCCGCCGCAACTGGAAAGCCTGCGCCACCGTCAGGTCGCGGTGCAGGACGAGCTCGACCGGCTCAAGCGCGAACAGGCCACCGGCCTCGACCACGGCGCGCGCATCGGCGAGCTGGACAGCGAAACCCTCAGCAATGCCCAGAGCATCCGCGAGCTGGAAACGCGCTGGGGCGAAGAGCGCGAGGCGGTGCGCGAACTACTGGACACCCGCCGCGAGCTGCTGGCGTTGAGCGAAAGCGCCGATGCCGCCAAACCGGCCAAGGAACTGGACAGCCGCATCGACCAACTGGCCGCCGAACTGGCGCGCCTGGAACACGGCCTGGAAGCGATTCGCCAGGACGATCCGTTGGTGCCCGAACAGGTCGACTCGAAGATAGTCGCTGCGGTAATCGCCGGCTGGACCGGCATCCCGGTGGGCAAGATGCTCGCCGACGAAGCCCACGCCGTGCGCACCTTGGGTCAGCGCATGGGCCAGCGGGTGATGGGCCAGGACGCCGCCCTCGGCACCATCGCCCAGCGCATCCAGGCCTACCGCGCCGGCCTCACCGACCCGGCCAAGCCGGTCGGCGTGTTCCTCCTGGTCGGTCCCACCGGCGTCGGCAAAACCGAAACCGCCTACGCCTTGGCCGACGCCCTGTACGGCGGCGAGCGCAACCTGATCAGCATCAACCTTTCCGAATATCAGGAAGCCCACACCGTCAGCCAGCTCAAAGGCGCGCCGCCCGGCTACGTCGGCTACGGCAGCGGCGGCGTGCTCACCGAAGCGGTACGTCGCAAACCCTATTCGGTGGTGCTGCTCGACGAAATCGAAAAAGCCCACCCCGATGTGCTCGAGGCCTTCTACAACGTGTTCGACAAAGGCGTGATGGAAGACGGCACCGGCCTGGTGGTGGACTTCAAAAACACCGTGATGCTCGCCACCAGCAACGTCGGCGCCGAACTGATCCTCGACACCCCGGCCGAACAACTCGCCGGCGAGGCGTTCAACGGCCAGCTACGCCAGGAACTGCTGCGCAACTTCCGCCCGGCCTTCCTCGCGCGCATGACCACGGTGCCCTACCGCAACCTCGACGACGCCACCCTGGAAAATATCGTCAAGGCCAAGCTCAACAAACTCCGCGCCCGCTACAAAGCCGCGACCGGCAAACATTTCGACTTCGACCCCGGCATCGTCCAGGCGGTATTGGCCAAATGCAGCTCGGCGGGGGTCAGGGATATCGAGAATGTGTTGATGACGGAAGTAGCGGGGAAGTTGGCGGAGTGGGTGTTGGAGTGACCTATCCGATTGGATGGAATTATAAAAATTGGAGTCGTCAATGCAAACATCGACGCTGTATCTAGAGGCGAGTACCGGGGCGCTCACATGCAGTAAGGTTGCAGACATGCTTATGAACCAACCAACGCATGACGAAACATCGCACACCCATCTGCACTTGCTGGACTGTTTTAAGCACGATGAAAAAAAGTGGGCGAAAAACTACGAGAACATGACGTTTTTCTACCAGGAACGGGTGTCGCCAGAGCAGCATATAGAGCGAAAAAGGCGGGAATGGGCTCCTGATGCTCATTTGTTTCCAAAGGCGGTGGCGTCAGGTATTACCTACACTGATGACGCCCACTATCGAGAACTGGCACAGTTCAGTCCTGTCGGCGTATATATGGATGAGCGTCGATTGGCGCAATCAGATAAATATAATAAAAGAACCGGGTTGCCGGAAATTTCGGCAGTACCTGAAATGCGAGGCAATGTATTTTATGTGCTACAAAAACCTGTAGGTGGTAAGGGACAGCCGCAGAAGTTTAGAATTCCTAACGCTGCCGTAGCGGCCATGCCACCCTACAATAATAGTGCTTTATATATACAAGACGGTATCAGCGGAGCCAAGGTTGTCACCGGTACCGAGCTTCTTCGTGCTGCAACACCACGTATACCAGCGGATCCTCCGCACTCAATGTTCCCGGATTCTGAAGCCATGGTTCTATATCTTACAGCAGCATTGTTGTCGGATGCCGGGGTGCGTGTTCTTAATACACTTAATGGTATGGCGCCTGGTAGTGGACTGACTGTTGGACTTTTTTCTAAAACCGCGGTAAGGGTTGTAAAGACATTAAAGAACTCTGAAAAAGTTCCGGATATTATTGAGAGAAAGGCAGACGTGAGAGCTGGAACGCGGTCCGACTACCTGGGTAGTTTTACTTATGAAAGCAGCGCGATAGACCATGTAGTAGTTGCGATGAGCAAAGCGCCGGATTCATCTGTTACGGTGGTTACATATTATCCCTCACATGCCACAACTGGTGACACCATAAAAACACCAACCGCTGCTGATGAAGATGTTGAAGAACACGTTTTTGGGATACATCAAAAAGCAAGGCAATTGAATCCAGAGCCAGTTATTAGGTGGTAGTACATTGTTAAATTAAAGAAAGCCTATGGCTCAATTTTAGACTTTAATTTGTAATGATATTTTTGCTGCGCATCTGGGGTTGCTGCGGGTAATAGAAGATGGCCTATACAATAATGATTTGGAATACCCAGCACTTTGACAACCAGAAGGGCACGGTGTCAGATGCCTACGCGGAGAAGAAGGATTTTCTTGAATACTATCTGTCGCAGAAGCAGGTCGATATTATCGCACTATTCGAAACGGGCAAGACCGGGGAGGTGAACGAGAAATTAATCAATGACCTTTCCGCGAACTACACAGCTACTTCTACCCTAAAACAGGAAGGCGGCAAGAAAAAACATACGACGCTGGGTTCGATAATCTTTATTAAAAATTCCATTGCTCATGAATTCGAAGATGTCTCTGATCTGTACATTCTGTCATCCAGTGAACAGCGGGCTCCTCTTATTATCCGACATAAAAAATCTGCTTATGGGTTTGCTTTCTATCATTCTAATTCTTCTTATCTTGCCTCTGGTAATATCGTCGATACGATTGGATTTATTCAGGATAATTTGGAAAACTTGACGCTCAAGGAGCTACTGTTTTTCGGAGGGGATATGAATGTTCCAGCACAAAGCTCTTATGAAGAAATAAAAGGTCTTAAGCGACTGGCGCCAAGCGATCCTGGTTATACACATGTAAGTATCACCAATGAAACACTTGGCTTGGCTGCCATAGAACTAAAGTCGCAGCAAGAGTTTGGGAATTATGTTGGCAAGAAACCTTTCGATTATTTGAATGAATATAAATATAACCAGGGTGTTGAAGATTGCGTATTGCAGGAAACGTTGAGGTTGTTGGATTACGCATATGTAGGCTATGCAAATTACTGGTCAGCTCGTTGCGATGGCTCTATTCAGAAAAAATTAAATAATGATTATGAGACTACTGATATAGCCCGCATTTGTCTTGGTAAGAAAATTCGTAGTGATCATTTTCCAGTGCTTTTCACTTTTGCTGCTTCATTCAATTAGAAGAATTTTGTCTACTTAAAAAATAGAGAGAGCTATGATTACCCAAGCGACGTACCATGAAGTGACTGCTAATACTCGGTGGATGATCAATTGCATCCGTAATGCAAAAAATGTAGACCTGTCGAATGTATTGGTATTCATTGCCCCTACGGCAGGAATATCCGCCTTGCGTGGCGGCAATCCGGCTATTTATGTGCGCAGTAATCAGATGCAGATTGCCGTCAGCAATTGGCAGCGGGAAATGCAGGAATATGCACAGGGCCATGCGAACGAGCATATTCCGCATGGCCGAATCAATAAGGGAACTTGCATTATTGCTAGCGAAAGCATTTTCACCTGGCCGCTATCTCGTCGCTGTGGAGTTTTATGGCATGAGTACGGGCATGCCTATAACGAGAAAGTCGGCAGGCCTAACACGGAACAGAATGCCTATTTATTTGAAGTAGAAATGTTTGATTATGCTTCCACCACCAACGTATTTCGCGATAACGGTATTGGCGTTGGCGAAGTATTGGATTATCTGAATTGGCGTCAGCCCTATTTCGACAGCGGTATTACCCCGCAATTGACGCAGCTTCTGGGAGGTCTGCGAGCGAAACTGAATGTGATGTCGCGGCATAATTTTATGGCGGTTTGAAGAACGGTCAAAGTAAGCCTCGTAGGAAATCAGCATGCCCGTACCTCTCTATACCGCCGAAGACCTCGCCGTGTTTTCCACCATCATTGCGCGGGCGGCGTGTATGCGGGGCTGGGATGCCGATCTTGGTCAGGGTGCGCCGACTGCGATTCAGGAAGTGCAGTGCATGCAACTCGGTGATGCGCTTTATTTCGCTGGCAACGGTATCGAACATATGGCCATTGCCAGTTACTTCCGGGCATTTGGCGTCTCCGATCACACCAGCTTGATCAATTGCCTGAAATACAGCCATTGGCTGCTGTCGACGCCTGCCCACCAACGCAGTGCGGTGGTGGGGCGTGCCTTCGCCGGCGGTTATAGCCCGCAGGAAACCGCGACCCTGAACTACGCGGCGGCCAGCCTTGTTGCGCATATCCCCGCATTGAGCGCCCAGGAGATTACCGACGCGCGGGCGCTGGTCACCACCGCCGCGCTGCCCGCGGCACCTGTACGCGGCTTGGCCTGGTGTTTGCGCAAGTTCGCCGGAGCGGCGGCGATCGCTGGCCTGAATCGGCCGGCGGCAACCCTGTTCAATTACCCGGTCAACTACAACGGACTACACGAAATCAATCTGCTCAACGACTCCACCAATGTGCATGCGGAGCTCAAACTGCTGCGCCTGTTGACCTATACCCGCACGCAAAATTTGCTGCATGGGACTGCCAGCGATGCGCGAGTCGGTGGATTGAAAAGAACCTGCGCCTTCTGTGCTGCCTGGATCAATCGTTTCCGACCCTGGATCGGGCTGCAGTACCGGGTAACGCTCACCCTGCCGGCCAACGATACCCGCGCCATGGGCGGCGGTGCGGGAGATCGCCCGTCCGGGGTGGGCGAAGCGGGGTTTGGCAATTACGTGCAAGCATTGTTCAATGGCGGCGCCAACAGCCTATGTGTGGATGTGGCCGCCCATAGCAATGATGCGGAGTGGTAATGCATGACCCGCCCCACCGATACCACCACCAGCCTGTCCCTTACCGCCACGGCGTTGGCCGATCTCTACCCGGAGCACCTGTCCGGCGAGGAAGCGTTGAACAGCCTCGGCAGCCTGAATCTGTACGGTTACAGCGCCACGGCCTTGACCATGGCCGATGCGGTGGCGTCGCACCTGACCGCGACCCTGCACAACGATGCGATGCAGCGCCCGTTGGATGCGCTCTGTGCGGAGATCCGTCAGTTGCCCGGCGACGCTACGGCCGAGCGCTATAACCTGCTGTTGCGGCCCTGGCTGTGGTGGCTGACCCTGGCCAGCAATAACCGGGTGTTCCAGAACCTGGCGACCAGCGACATCGTCACCAGCATCTTCGACGAGCACGGTTTCAGCGATTACGAACTGCAGCTGACCGGCAGCTACACGCCGCGTGAGTATTGCGTGCAGTACGGCGAGACGGACTTCGCCTTCGTCTCGCGGCTGCTCGAGGAAGAGGGCATTTTCTGGTTCTTCACCCATGCCGACGGCGCCCACACCCTGGTGCTGGGCGACAGCAACGATGCCTTTCCGCCCTGCCCGAACGCCACCACCATCCAGTATTTCGGTCAGCAGATGGGCGAGCGCGAGCTGCATGGCATCCGCTCGGGGCAGATCTGTCGGCAGGCGGTGTCCGGCGTTTACCGCGCCACCGATTACGAGTTCACCACGCCGACCACCTCGCTCTACGGTCAGGCCGAGGCGGTCGCCGGGCCGTTGTCGGTCTACGAACATCCCGGCGGCTACACCGCCAAGGCGCGCGGCGATGCTCTGGGCACGATGCGGGTGAATGCGCTGCGCAGCCAGGAAAGCCGTTTTATCGGCGAGAGCGATTGCCGCTGGTTGGTGCCGGGGCACAGCTTCACCCTGAGCGGCCACGAGGACGACACCGCGAATATCGAGTGGGTGGTGACCCAGGTCAGCCATGAAGCTGGCCACGAACATTACCGCAACCGCTTCGAGGCGATTCCCAAGAGCACCAGTTACCGGCCGCCGCGCACCACGCCCAAACCGCGTATGCACACCCAGACCGCCATCGTGGTCGGCAAGGCCGGCGAGGAAATCTGGACCGACGAATACGGGCGGATCAAGATTCAGTTCCCCTGGGACCGCGACGGTGCCAACGACGAGACCAGCTCCTGCTGGGTGCGCGTGGTGCTGCCCTGGAGCGGCAAGGGCTTCGGCATGCAGTTCATCCCGCGCATCGGCCAGGAGGTGATAGTCACCTTTATCGACGGCGACCCGGACCGGCCGCTGGTCACCGGCTGCGTGTACAACGGCGACAATGCATTGCCTTACGCACTGCCGGCGAATCAGACCCAATCGGGGATCAAGACCAATTCCAGCAAGGGCGGCGGCGGTTTCAACGAGTTGCGTTTCGAGGACAAGAAGGACAGCGAGGAGGTGTTCCTGCAGGCGCAGAAGGACTTCAAGATCAACGTGCTCAACGACACCACCGCCACCGTCGGCCACGACGAGACGCTGACGGTGCAGAACGCGCGCACCCGCACGGTCAAGGATGGCGACGAGACCGTCACCCTGGAGAAGGGCAAGCGTACGGTGACCATCCAGACCGGCAGCGACACCCTCGACGTGAAGGACACGCGCACCCTCAAGGTCGGCGGCGACCAGACCCACAGCACCGGCGGCAACTACGAGCACAAGGTCACCGGCAATTATGAGCTGACCGTGAACGGCAACCTGACCATCAAGGTCAGCGGCACCCTGACCCTGCAAAGCGGCGGCGATTTCACCGCCAAGAGCGATGCCAATCTCACCGCCCAGGCCGGTACCGCATTGACCAACAAGGCCGGCACCGCACTCACCAACCAGGCCGGCACCACCCTGGACAACAAGGCGGGCACCACCCTGACCAACGACGGCGGTGTCAGCCTGATCAACAAGGCCAGCGCCGAGCAGACGGTGGACGGCGGCGGCATGCTGACCATCAAGGGTGGCCTGGTGCAGGTGAATTGATGATCAGCCAACAGCGGGGGTTGACATGAGCGGCGCCAACGGCACCTTCAACCTCTACCGTGGCGATCGCCAGCTGCGCGGCGCGCTGCAGGACGGCAATCTGAACGGACCGCTGCGCGTCGACGAGGAGGGCCGGCCGCAGGCCAGCCTGAGCTATCGCCAAGGCGTGCTGCACGGGCCTTTCGCGCTGCTCTACCCCAACGGCAAGCCGATGGCGCGGATGAACTACGAGAACGGCAAGCTGCACGGCCCGGCGACCTACTACGCGCCGCAGGGCTGGGTGCAGCGCCAGGCCAATTACCGCGCGGGGTTGCTGCACGGCGAGGTCAAAACCTTTTTCGCCGACGGCACCCTGGCTGAGCTGCAGCGCTACCACGCCGGCGAATTGCACGGCCTGCAACAGCGCTTCCACCCGGACGCGAAGCTGTCCTGGCGGCAGTTGTTCCAGCAGGGCCAGGTCGCCGAGGCCGAGCAGCGCTTCAGCAAGGACGGCCGGCCGCTGGACGACGAGGGCAAGCCGATTTCGCGCCTGGCCTGGTGGTGGCGCCGGCTGACTCAGGCGCCGGAGGCGTAGCGGCTGGCTTCGGTGGATTTAGTGGATGCATCCGGCCTACGGAATCAGCATCTGCACCTGGCCCGGGTAGGTGATGGTGATCACCCCGGCGTAGCTGCACATCAGCGTGCAGTTGGCGTCCAGCGCCGGCATCTTACCGATCAGCACCGTGGGCGCGCCGGGTATCCAGGGGCTGGCGGTGGCGGGGATGCAGGGCATCGGCGTCAACACGCCGAGCGCCGCCGCGGTGGCCGCCGCCACGGTCGGGTTGGCCGGGCTCTGGCACATGCCGAACGTGGGAATGTTGACCAGCGGAATGTAATCCATGATGTTCGCCGCCGGCATGCTGGCCGTCATGGTGCAGTTGGTCGGCAACACGGTGAGCACTGCCGGGGCGACGCCGAAGCTGCAGCTCATGGTGGCGCCCGAGCAGACTTGCGGACTACCCATGCATATCTCCTGTGTTGGTATACAAGTGCTAGCAAACCGTTGAAAAACTACCTGCGTTGCCATCGCTGCGTTAAAAACAGGCTCGAATGCTCATTTACAGCTCGTAAACTGCGCGTTCTCGCCTGTTATTACCTTGCGCTGGCTGCCTCGCCGACGTTTTTCAACGACCTGCTAGAGCCTAGCAGGCCAAGGCCGTCGCGCCAAAACCGGCGGTTTCGCGGCGTGCTATTCGTCTGTCGGCGAAATTATTTTCCAGGCGCCTGTAACAGCGCTGCGCTTCGTCGCTCTAGTTGAATGCCGGCACGCAAAACAACCTATTCGACCGGCTCAATCAGACTACCGAGGAATATTCCCATGACTACCAAGACCACCGCTGCAGGCGCTGCCATCGCTTTTGCCGCTGCTTCCCTGTTCGCTGGCCTGACCGGCACTGTCGCGGTCGCCGAAGAAGCCAAGGTACATTGCTACGGCGTGACCTCGTGCAAAGGCCAGAACGATTGCAAAACCGCGGAAAACGCCTGCAAAGGCCAAGGCGCCTGCAAAGGCCATGGCTTCAAGTCGATGACCCTGGCCGAATGCAACGCCGCCAAAGGCACGGTCGGCGAGTAATCGAACCGGGGCGGCCGCGCCGTGCGGCTGCCCCGCATCGCCAACGAGGAGCCGAGTATGACGACTGAACGACAGAACCTGGGTTTTGGTTTGGGGCTGCGCAGCACCTATTACCAGACCATTCTCGAACAGCGTCCGGCGATCGATTGGTTCGAAATCGTTTCCGAGAATTATCTGGTCGAGGGCGGCAAGGCCCTCTACTACCTGGATGCCATCGCCGAGCACTACCCGCTGGTGATGCATGGCGTGTCGCTGTCGATCGGCGGCCCGCACGAGTTGGATCGCGACTACCTGCGACGTCTCAAACAGTTGGCCGCGCGGGTGCAGCCGCAATGGATCTCCGACCACCTGTGCTGGAGCCGCGGCAACGCCCATCAACTGCACGACCTGCTGCCGCTGCCCTATACCGAGGAAAGCCTGCAGCACGTGGCCGCGCGGGTGCGCCAGGTGCAGGACGTGATCGAGCGGCCGCTGGTGCTGGAGAACGTCTCCAGCTACCTGCGCAGCGCCGACGATCAATTCAACGAATGGCAATTTCTCGCCGCGCTCAGCGAACTCAGCGGCTGCGAGTTACTGCTCGACGTCAACAACGTCTACGTCAGCGCGCGCAACCATGGCTTCGATCCCTGGGAGTTCATCAGCGGTTTGCCGGCCGAGCGCATACGGCAGCTGCACCTGGCCGGGCACAGCGACTACGGCAGCTACCTGATCGACACCCACGACCAGCCGGTTTGCGATCCGGTGTGGCAGCTCTACCAACGTACCCTGAGTCATCTCGGCATGGTCTCGACGTTGCTCGAGCGCGACGACCATTACCCGCCGCTCGATGAACTGCTCGGCGAACTGAACAAAGCCCGCGCCTGTGCCGCGGCGGCGCTCGGCGGGAGTGCGGCATGCGCCTGAACGACTGGCAACGCGAGGTCGAGGCCTACCTGTTGGGCGCGGATGCGACCCCCGCGCCAGCGCTGCGCGACAGCTTGCTCGGCAGTGCCGGGCTGGCGGTCGAGCAGGGCCTGGCGATTTATCACAACGCTTACCGCGCGCGCTTGCTCGAAGCGCTGCGCGGCGACTATCCGGCGGTGCACGGCTGGCTCGGCGACGAGGAGTTCGACGCCCTCGCCCTCGCCTATATCGACGCCCACCCCTCGCGGCACTTCAGCCTGCGCTGGCTGGGCGCCGAGCTGGCGGGTTTTATCGACGGCTTCCTGGTGCCGGAACAGGCGCAGCCGCTGAGCGAACTGGCGCGTTTGGAATGGGCCTTCACCCTGGCCTTCGACGCGCCCGAAGGCGAGCCCCTCGGTTTGGCGCAAATGGCCGAACTGCCGGCCGAGGCGTGGCCGAATCTGCAAGTGCGTTATCTGCCCAGCGTGCAGGTGCAACGCTGCCGCTACAACAGCCTGGCGATCTGGCGGGCGATCAAGGAACAGGCCGAGTTCCCCGGTAGCCAGGCCCTGGAGCAGGAGGAGCTGTGCCTGATCTGGCGCGACGGTCTGGTCAGCCGCTACCGCAGCCTGGACCGCGCAGAAGCCAAGGCGCTATGCGGGATGACCGAGGAAGGTTGGAGTTTCGGCGAGCTATGTGCGCAGCTCGCCGAATATGCCGAGCAGGCGCCGTTGCAGGCGGCGACCTGGCTGCGCCAATGGCTCAACGACGGGCTATTGCGCCATTATTGAGCCTGCCGGAATAGACTGAACCGATTGCTGATCGGCCGAGTCAGCATCTCTACCTGGTTTGGAACGGTGGAGGACGCCATGCTCGCCTATTTGCCGCCTGCCTTACGCGGAGTTCAACTGCCCCTGCGCGTGCGCCTGTGGAATGGCACGCAGCTCGACTTGGGCCCCGACCCACGACTGACCCTGGTGCTGACTGACCCGAGCCTGATGACGCAGCTGGCGCATCCGAGCCTGGACGTACTCGGCAGCGCCTATGTAGAAGGCCGCATGGAGCTCGAAGGGCCGATCGATGCGGTGATCGAGCTGGGCGACACGCTCAGCCAACTGCTGCTCGACGACGACTACCAGGAGGCGCAATCGCCCGGCGTGCACGACAAAACCAGCGATGCCGCGGCCATCAGCTATCACTACGACCTTTCCAACGACTTCTATGCGCTCTGGCTGGATCGCGAAATGGTCTATTCCTGCGCCTATTACGAAACCGGCTACGAAGACCTCAGCCAGGCCCAGCAGGCCAAGTTGCGCCACCTGTGCCGCAAGCTGCGCCTGCAACCGGGCGAACGGTTGCTCGATGTCGGGTGCGGTTGGGGCGGGCTGGCGCGCTTCGCCGCCCGCGAATTCGGTGTCGAGGTGCTCGGCATCACCCTCAGCCAGGCCCAATTGGAATGGGGCCGGCGGCGGGTCGCGGAGGAGGGGCTGGGCCAGCAGGTGCGCCTGGAATTCATGGACTACCGCGACCTGCCGCAGAACCAGGGCTTCGACAAAGTCGTCAGCGTCGGCATGTTCGAGCATGTCGGCCACGTCAACCTGCCGCTCTATTGCCAGCGCCTGTTCGGCGCCTTGAAGGCCGGCGGTCTGGTGATGAACCACGGCATCACCGCCCGCCATAGCGACGGCCGGCCGGTCGGGCGCGGCGCTGGCGAATTTATCGGGCGCTATGTGTTTCCCCAGGGCGAGCTGCCGCATCTGGCGACCATGGCCCGGGTACTCAGCGATGCGGGGCTGGAGGTGGTCGATGTGGAGAGCCTGCGGCGCCACTATGCGCGCACCCTGCAACAGTGGAGCGCGCGCCTGGAGGCGCAGTTGGACAAGGCCACTGGCATGGTGTCCGCCCAGGTTCTGCGCATCTGGCGCCTGTACCTGGCCGGCTGCGCCTACGGCTTCGCCCACGGCTGGATCAATCTGCATCAGATTCTCGCGGTGAAACCGTTCGATGATGGCAGCCACCCGTTGCCCTGGACCCGCGCCGATTTATATCGCTGAAGCATTCAGGGCATTTTTCTTCAATACCGCACACCGCGCACCCGTCAGTCTTACCGCTCTTTCGATGAACTGAATGGGTGTGCAATGACGGTATTACTTTCCATGGCGGCCTTTGCCCTGGCCGCTTCGATTTCCCCTGGCCCGGTCAATCTGGTGGCATTGAGCGCCGGCGCCCGTTATGGCCTGCGCGCCAGCCTGCGGCATGTGACCGGAGCGACCCTGGGTTTTACCCTGCTGTTACTGGCCGTTGGCCTGGGCTTGCAGCAACTGCTGCAGCAGTTGCCTACGTTGAAGATGCTGCTGCACTGGTCCGGCGTGGCGTTCCTGCTCTATATGGCCTACGGCCTGGCGCGCGACGACGGTCGGCTCGACAGCGACAAAACGCAACGGGCACCGGGGCTGTTCACCGGCGCGGCGATGCAGTGGCTCAACCCCAAGGCGTGGCTGGCGTCCCTGGCCGGCATAGGGGCGTTTGCGGCCGATGGCGAGTTGCGGGTAATCGGCCAGTTCGCCGCGCTGTACTTCGTCATCTGCTACCTGTCGATCGCCTGCTGGGCCTATGCCGGCGCTTTTTTGCGCCCCTACCTCGAGCAGCCGCGGCGTATGCGTCTGTTCAATCGTGCCCTGGCCTTGCTGCTGGCGGCCTCGGCGCTCTACCTGCTGCTGGCCTGATCAGCCGGTATGCCGGTATTGGCCGGGCGTCGCGGCGAGCAATTGCTTGAAGGTGCGTTGCAGATGCGCCTGATCGGCGAAGCCGGCGGCCAGGGCGACCTCAGCGATCTGCCCGCCGCGCCTGAGACGCGCCTGGGCGAACTGCACGCGGCTGTTGATCAGGTAGGCGTGCGGGGTCATGCCGTAGCAGCGGCGGAAACTGCGGTTCAGGTAGGAGGGGGAAAGCCCGACCGCTGCACAGATATCCTCCAGCTTCAGCGCCTCGGTGCAACGCTCGCGGATCAGCTCGGCGGCCAGACGGATACGCGGGTTGTCCTCGCGACGCTCGACCGGCGCTGGGTTCAGGCGTTGCTGCAACTCGCCGAAAAACTCCAGCAGCGCGCAATGCTTTTGCAGGGGATCGGCCTGCTCGTCGATGAGCAGGCGATAAAGACGGTTCAGGCCGCGATAGAGCGTCGGGTCGTGGCTGAGGATATCGGCGAAGGCGCGTAGCGGTTGGTTGCGACTGAAACCCAGCTGGTGCTGCAACTCGGTCAGCCAGGCCACGTCGACGTAGAACATGCGGTAGGACCACGGTTGGCCGTCGATCGGGTTGCACGCGTGCACGTCGCCCGGGTTCATCAGCACCACGGTGCCGGCGGCGATCCGCTCGTGCGCTTTTTCATTGAGGTAGGTGCTGCGGCCGCGGGTGATCGCACCGATGGAAAAGACCTCGTGGGAGTGCGGCGCATAGCACAGCTGGCGCCCATCCAGCACATCCCGTGCTTCCACGAATGGCAGTTGCGAGTCGCGCCAGAAGCGCGGGATGGTTGCCGGATCGGGCTTGGCCATGCCTGTACGTCCGTGGGGGTGTCGGTCGAGGGACTATAGCCGCTCGCGACCGCCGAACAAACCGCCCGAGCTGCACGCGCTCGGCGGTTTGCCTTACCATGCCGGGATTGCCTCGCTGCGAGCCGCGCATGCCTACTCTTGTTTTGCGTTACCGGGTGCTGTTGCTGGTGCTGCTGATCCTCGGCGGCCTGTTCGCCAGTATCTGGTTGGCCGGGCGCTATGCCGAGCAGCGCGCCTGGCAGGAGCGCAGCGTCGAGGCACGCGGCCAGTTGCAGCTGTATGCGCAGGCGATCCACACCCTGGTCGAGCGCTTCCGCTCGGTCCCCGAGGTGCTGGCGCTGGACAGCGATATCCGCGCCTTGCTGCGTGCGCCGACGGACCGTTTGCTGGTCGAGAAACTCAATCAACGTCTCGAACGCCTGAATGCCGCCGCCGGCTCCACGGTGCTCTATCTGCTCGATGCCGGGGGCGAAACCCTGGCGGCGAGCAACTGGCGCGACTGGAGCAGCTTCGTCGGCAACAACTACGCCTTCCGTCCGTATTTCCAGGATGCCGTGCGCCAGTCCTCCGGGCGCTATTTCGCGGTAGGGGTGACCACCGGCATTCCCGGCTATTTCCTTTCCCATGCGGTGCGCGACGAAGCCGGCGCGGTACTCGGTGTGCTGGTGGTGAAACTCGAACTCGAAGACTTGCAGAAGGAATGGGCCAGCCAGAGCGGCGTCCTGCTGGTGGCCGACAGCTACTCGGTGGTGATCCTCAGCAACCGTCCGGAATGGCGTTTCCGCGCCCTGGAGGCGTTGAGCGAACAGGCCCGCGCCGAACTGGTGGAGGTGCGCAAATATGCCGAGCAGGCATTGCAACCGCTGCCCAGCCAGCTGTTGCGGCAGATCGACGGCAATGCGCAATGGCGCCGGGTCAGCGGCCCGAGTGGCGAGCGCGATTATCTGTGGCAGCGCATGCCGCTGGCCGAAGAAGGCTGGACCCTGCACCTGTTGCAGGAGCCGGCAGTCCTCGCCGATAGCGTCCGCAGCTATCGCCTGGCCGCCGCCGGGGTGTGGATGACCCTGGCGTTCCTGCTGCTGTTCCTCGCGCAAAAGCGCAAGAACCAACGCTTGCAGGCGGGCATCCGCGAGCGCCTGGAGCGCGAGGTGACGCTGCGCACCGCGGAGCTGCGTGAAGCCCAGGAAGGCCTGGTGCATGCGGCGAAAATGGCGGCTCTGGGGCAGATGTCGGCGGCCATGGCCCATGAAATCAATCAGCCACTGACCGCCATGCAAATGCAGTTGGGCAGCCTGCGCCTGTTGCTCGACAGCGGCCGCGAGGACGATGTGCGCGAAGGGCTGAAGCGTATCGATGGCTTGCTGCAACGCATGGCCGGGCTGACCGGCCACCTGAAAACCTTCGCCCGCAAGAGCCCGGCGGGTTTGAGCGAGCGCCTGTCGCTGAGCGATGTGCTGGCCCAGGCCCTGCAATTGCTGGAGTTGCGAATTCGCAATGAACGTGTCGAGTTATACAGCGAACTTGACGCGAACATCATGGTATTGGGCGATGCCATCCGCCTCGAACAGGTACTGCTCAACCTGCTGCACAATGCCTTGGATGCCATGAGCGGAGCTGTAACGCGGCGCCTGCGCATTCGCATCTACCGCGAGAGCGAACACTGCCTGTTGAGCGTGGCCGACAGCGGCGGCGGCATTGCCGAGCAGGATCTGCCGCATATTTTCGAGCCCTTCTACACCACCAAACCGGTGGGCGCAGGCCTGGGCCTGGGGCTGGCGGTGTCCTACGGCATCGTCCGCGAACTCGGCGGCAGCCTGGAGGCGAGCAATGGCGAGCAGGGCGCTGTATTTACCCTGCGTTTGCCGGCAGCGCCCTGACCTGTCGCTGCGCTTGCTGACGCCCTGTCGGGTTACGCGGCGTTGGAATCACATGGTGTCGGTAATTCGCTGGCGCCGCTAACCCGACCTACGGTCTGTATTGACCCTGCGTTTGCCGCCAGTGCCAAATCAGTAGGGTGGGTTAGTGGCGCAGAGCAGCAGACGCAAAAACAACAACGTTATTCGAGCGCCACGTAACCCACCACTGACGGCACCGCGTTATCTGCATTTGGTGGGTTGCGTGCTGCGCCGGCTGTCTAGCAGGCCGTTGAAAAACTACCTGCGTTGGCAATACGGCGTTAAAAACGGCCTCAAAATGCTCATTTACAACACGTAAACTCCGCTTTTTCGGCTGTTTTTGTGGGGACGCCTAGTCCTTGTCTTGCCTGCCTCGCCTACATTTTTCAACGGCCTGCTAGCTGCCGGTTAAGCTGCATTCAGGCGGTAGCGGCATCTGCTCAACCTCCTGCGCCAGCCATTGGCAGAACGACTCGGCGTGCTGGTGCCGCGCTCGGCTGCGCGCCACATAGCGATAGCCGCTGCGCTGAAAGCCGAAGGGCGCCAACAGACGGCCGGCGCGCACCTCGTCGGCGACCAGATGCCAAGGCGCCACGCTGACCCCGAGGCCGCCAAGCGCGGCTTCCAGGTTGAAGTAGTAGTGCTCGAACTCGGCGCCCGTGGCGTCCAGCGGCGGTATCCCGAGCGACTCGCACCACATCGTCCAGGCATTGCGTCGGGTTCTCGTGCGTAGCAGCGGCAGGCCCGCCAGATTCGCAACCTTGTCGAGTTGCAGCGTGGCGGCCAGAGCGGGCGTGAGCACCGCGCCGAGGTATTCGGGGAAGAGTTTCCGGGTCGGCTCCTGCACCGCCTGCGCCTGTACATCGATCACCACGTCGTAGCGCTCGTCCGAGGGCTGCGCCTGTGCGTTGCTGGTGCTCAAACGTACCTCGATGCCGGGGTGCAGCGCGTTGAAGCGATACAGCCGGGGGATCAGCCAGCGCATGCTGAAGCTGCCCAGGCAGCAGACATCCAGGGTGCCCTGCGCTTGCTCGACGACCGCGCGCAGGCTGCTTTCCATCTGGTCGAACGCCGCTGACAAACCGGGCAACAGCGCACGGCCATGGTCGGTCAGCAGCGGCTTGTTTTTCGACCCCTCGAACAGGCTCAGGCCCAGGCTGGTTTCCAGCTGACGCACTTGCCGGCTGATCGCGCCGGGGGTCACCGAGAGTTCATCGGCGGCCGCGGTCATGCGGCCGAGGCGGGCGGCGGCTTCGAAGGCGCGTAAGGCGTTCAGGGAGGGTAGGTGACGTTTCATTATGTGAGTTTAGATCACATAGCCAAGCCGAGAAAATCGCTTTTCTGCAGTGCCGATTTATCGAAATCTCTCGTTCGCTGGGCGCTCGATAAGAACTCCCGGTAGGCCGTGATCGGCCTCAACGCGAATTCATGAGAGGAAAAATCAAATGCCGTTTGTGCGGACCTATGTGCATAAAAATACCAGCCAGAATCAGCGCGAACTGATCGTCGAAGGCATCCATCGCGCTTTGGTCGACAGCATCGGCATGCCGGAAGCGGAGTTGTTCAACCTGGTGGCGGAGTATGCTTCGGAGCAATTTTTCTATGACCGGAGCTTTAACGGCATCGCCCGCTCGGAACGCTTGGTGGTGGTGGAAATCACCCTGCGCCGCGGCCGTAGCGACGCGATGAAGCGCGACCTGTATGCGGCGATTGCGCAGAATCTGGAGCGCGAATGCGCGATGTCCAGCCGGGATATTTTTATTTTCATGCACGAGAACGACTACTCCGACTGGTCCGTGGGCAACGGCATTTTCGCCATGGCGCTGGTCCAGCAGATCGGCAGCGGCAGCTAGCGGGACGGCAACAGACCCTAGAGAATTCTGCCGACGTCGCTACACTGCGGCGTTCAAGCAGGAGGTGTTATGACGGGTCAAGTGATAGTGGTCGATGACGAGCCGGCGATCCGCGAGGCGGTGCAGCAGTGGCTCGAACTGTCCGGTTTGCACGTGCGCAGCTGTGCCAATGCGGCCCAGGCGCTGGCGTTGGTCGACCGCGATTTTGCCGGGATCGTCGTCAGCGATGTGCGCATGCCCGGTACCGACGGCCTGCAACTGCTCGACTCGTTGCTCGAGCTGGACCGCGACCTGCCGGTGATTCTGGTGACCGGCCACGGCGACGTGCCGATGGCGGTGCAGGCGCTGCGTAACGGCGCCTACGATTTCATCGAAAAACCCTTCACCCCCGAGCGCCTGCTCGACAGCGTGCGCCGCGCCCTGGATAAGCGCCGCCTGGTCTGCGAGAACCGCCAGCTGCGCCAGCAGTTCGCCCGCAAGGACCATATCGAGGCGCAATTGCTCGGCGTGTCGCGGCCGATGGAAAACCTGCGTCGGCAGATCCTCGAACTGGCCGGCACCTCGGTGAATATCTTGCTGCGTGGCGACACCGGCAGCGGCAAGGAGCGGGTCGCCCGCTGCCTGCACGATTTCAGCGCGCGTGCCGACAAGCCGTTCGTCGCGCTCAATTGCGCGGCGATTCCCGAGCAGTTGTTCGAAAGCGAGTTGTTCGGCCATGAAAGCGGTGCCTTCACCGGCGCCCAGGGCAAACGCATCGGCCGCATCGAACATGCCGATGGCGGCACCCTGTTTCTCGACGAGGTGGAAAGCCTGCCGCTGGCGCAGCAGGTCAAACTGTTGCGCGTGTTGCAGGAGCGGACCCTGGAGCGCCTCGGCTCCAACCGCAGCATCCAGGTCGACCTGCGGGTGATCAGCGCGGTCAAACCGGATCTGCTCGACGAGGTGAAAGCCGGGCGCTTTCGCGAGGATTTGTATTACCGCTTGAACGTCGCCAGCCTGCGCATCCCGCCGTTGCGCGAGCGCCGCGACGATATTCCGCTGCTGTTCGAGCACTTCGCCCGCCAGGCCGCCCAGCGCAACGGCCGCGACGTCCTGCCGTTGCCGACCAGCGAGTTGGCGCGCCTGCTCGACCACGATTGGCCGGGTAACGTGCGCGAGCTGATCAACGCCGCCGAGCGCCACGCCCTGGGGTTGAGTACGCCGACGGACGGCGATGCCGGGCTACCCGCGCAATCCCTCGCCGAGCAGATGGAAGCGTTCGAGGCGCAATGCCTGCACCGCGCCTTGCAGCAGTGCCAGGGCAATATCGCCGAGGTCATGAATCTGCTGCAGCTGCCGCGGCGCACCCTCAACGAAAAAATGCAGCGCCACGGTCTGCAACGCACCAGCTACCGCCCGGCCGGCAGCAGCGACGAGGAGTAGGCGCAACGCCTACATGGGGCGCGCCACCGTGGTTGTAGCCCGGATGAAATCCGGGAATCGATGGCGGCCATAAGATCGCTCCCCGGATTGCATCCGGGTAACGAAGCGCGCATTGGACATGGCGCAGCCTTGTCCGCCGCTGGCTCCGGATGGTGGACAAGCCTTCGGCATGTCCACCCTACGAGGCCGTAGACCTTATCGGATCTACCAGGGCGGCGCACGACGCTTGTCCGTACGCCACCGCCAGCGTTGACGGGGTCGAACGCCAAGCTTTTCGCGAATCGGCAAATTTCCGCTTATTGGATTTTATCCATAGGCGAACTTCCGCCTGTTGCTCGCCGTCAAACTGGCTTGAACCGCTCTAGAACGGGCTTTTCTGCGCTTGGCACGGCATCTGCTTTGGAACTCTCAGCTATAGGCTTTCCAGCCGCAATGCTGGAACACAGCGTCTACAGTGAAAAAACCTCTGCAATAACAACAACGACGGAGATTTATCCATGCGACTGACCAAACGAATCAGCCTGCTCGCCGCCGCGGCGGCCTTTACTGCCAGCACCGCGGCCATTGCCGCGCCGACCTTTATCAATATCCTCACCGGTGGCACCAGCGGTGTGTACTACCCGATCGGCGTCGGCCTGTCGCAGCTCTACAGCAACGGCATCGAAGGCTCGAAGACCTCGGTGCAAGCGACCAAAGCCTCGGTGGAAAACCTCAACCTGCTGCAATCCGGCCGTGGCGAACTGGCCCTGGCGCTAGGCGATTCCGTCGCCGATGCCTGGAACGGCGTGGAAGACGCTGGCTTCAAGGCGCCGCTGAAAAAGATCCGCGCAATCGCCGGCACCTACCCGAACTACATCCAAATCGTCGCCAACAAGGAAGCCGGGATCAACACGCTGGCCGACCTCAAGGGCAAGCGCATCTCCGTGGGCGCGCCCAAGTCCGGCACCGAGCTGAATGCCCGCGCCATCTTCAAGGCCGCCGGCCTGAGCTATGAGGACATGGCCAAAGTGGAATTCCTGCCATACGCCGAGTCGGTCGAGCTGATCAAGAACCGTCAGCTGGACGCCACCCTGCAATCCTCCGGCCTGGGCATGGCGGCGATTCGCGATCTGGCGGCGACTCTGCCGATCAACTTCGTCGCGATCCCGGCCGATGTCGTCGCGGCAATCGGTAACACCGCTTATCAGCCAGCCACCATCCCAGGTGGTACCTATGACGGCCAAGACGCCGACGTGGCGACTGTGGCGGTTAAAAACATTCTGGTCAGCCACGAGGGCGTGTCCGAGGAAACCGCTTACCAGATGACCAAGCTGATGTTCGACAACCTCGACCGCCTGGGCAACGCCCATTCCGCGGCCAAGGACATCAAGCTGGATGGTGCGGCGAAGGACCTGCCGATCCCACTGCATCCGGGTGCCGAGCGTTTCTACAAGGAAGTCGGCGCGCTCTAAGAGGGCTGCATAGGCGTAGATTGGGCTGAGCTCGGCGAAGCCCAACAGCGATCTGCGTCATGCCGGGAGTCCTAGGTGACTCCTTCGTGTTGGGCTTCGCGGTGCTCCAGCCTGCGTGGCCCAACCTACCCAGCGCCATACGAGTAGAGCTGCGAATAAAACCGGCGTGTGTTCCACGCGGCGGGTTTTGTTGGCGACTCTGGTTCATTTCCACCTGACTTCTCTTTTTGTAGCAACGAGGGCATTTGCTCCATGAGCGACCACAATCAAGGTCTCGCAGCCAGCCCCGGCGATTGGCCGAAAGCGCTATTTTATGTCGCGCTGCTGTTTTCCACTTTCCAGATCGTCACCGCGGCCTTTCACCCGGTGTCCAGCCAGATCCTGCGTGCGGTGCATGTCGGTTTCTTGTTGCTGGTGGTGTTTCTCTGTTTCCCGGCGCGCGGTAAGGGGCAGCCCTGGCAGCCCATGGCTTGGTTGTTGGGCTCGGCCGGCATGGCCACTGCCGCCTACCAGTGGTATTTCGAAGCCGAGCTGATCCAGCGTTCCGGCGATCTGACCAGCGGTGACATGTTCATCGGTCTGGTGCTGATCGCGCTGGTGTTCGAGGCGGCGCGGCGAGTCATGGGCATTGCCCTGCCGCTCATCTGCGCACTGTTTCTGGTGTATGGCTTGTTCGGCCAGTATTTGCCGGGCGATCTGATGCACCGCGGTTACGACATCGACCAGATCGTCAACCAGCTGGCCTTCGGCACCGAAGGGCTATACGGCACACCGACCTATGTCTCGGCCACCTATATTTTCCTGTTCATCCTGTTCGGCGCCTTTCTCGAACAAGCCGGGATGATCAAGTTGTTCACCGATTTCTCCATGGGCCTGTTCGGTCACAAGCTCGGCGGCCCGGCCAAGGTTTCGGTGGTGTCTTCGGCGTTGATGGGCACCATCACCGGCTCGGGCGTGGCCAACGTGGTCACCACTGGCCAATTCACCATTCCGTTGATGAAGCGCTTCGGCTATAAGCCGGCGTTCGCCGGCGGTGTTGAAGCCACCGCGAGCATGGGCAGCCAGATCATGCCGCCGATCATGGGCGCGGTAGCCTTTATCATGGCCGAGACCATCAACGTGCCCTTCCTCGAAGTGGCCAAGGCGGCGCTGGTACCGGCGCTGCTGTATTTCGGTTCGGTGTTCTGGATGGTTCACCTGGAAGCCAAGCGTGCCAACCTGCGCGGCCTGCCGAAAGATCAATGCCCGAATCCCTGGGCTGCGATTAAAGAGCGTTGGTACCTGCTGATCCCGCTGTTCATTCTGATCTACCTGCTGTTCTCCGGGCGCACACCGCTGTTCTCCGGGATGGTAGGCCTGTGCTTGACCGCCATCGTGATTCTCGGCTCGGCGATTATCCTGCGGGTGTCGTCCAAGGCCATGCGCTTCGCTTTTTGGGTCGCCCTGGGCGTGCTCTGCGCCGGCTTCTTCCAGCTCGGTATCGGCGTGGTGTTCGGCGTGGTGGCGCTGCTGGTGGCGGTGTGCTGGTTTATCAAAGGCGGCCGCGACACCCTGACCATTTGCCTGCACGCTCTGGTCGAAGGCGCGCGCCATGCGGTGCCGGTGGGTATCGCCTGCGCCCTGGTCGGGGTGATCATCGGCGTGGTCTCGCTGACCGGCGTGGCCTCGACGTTCGCCGGGTATATTCTGGCCATCGGCCAGGACAACCTGTTCCTCTCGCTGGTGCTCACCATGCTCACCTGCCTGGTGCTGGGTATGGGTATTCCGACCATTCCCAACTACATCATCACCAGCTCGATCGCCGCGCCGGCGCTGCTGGAGCTGGGCGTGCCGCTGATCGTCTCGCATATGTTCGTGTTCTATTTCGGCATCATGGCCGACCTCACGCCGCCGGTAGCGTTGGCTTGCTTCGCCGCCGCGCCGATCGCCAAGGAGAGCGGCCTGAAGATCAGTCTGTGGGCAGTCCGAATCGCGGTGGCCGGGTTTATCGTGCCCTTTATGGCGGTATACGACCCGGCGTTGATGTTGCAGGGCGACAGCCTGCTGGCGACTTTCTATGTGGTGCTCAAGGCATTGCTGGCGATTGGTCTGTGGGGTGCGGTGTTCACTGGTTTCCTACAGATGAAACTGTCCTGGTGGGAGCGCGCGCTCGGTTTCGCTGCCGGTGCCAGCCTGATTCTGGCCTCGCCGATGAGCGATGAAATCGGCTTCGCCCTGGCGGCGATCTTTATCGCTCAGCACTTCTGGCGCGCCCGTCGCGGCCAGCTGGCAACCGCGTGATAGGCCTGTGTCTGGGGTTGGCCGGGATGGTGTGGGCGCAAGTGCCCGTGCCGGCCTTCACCCTGGCCTGGACCCACACGATCGAAAAGGTGCGTTGGGAAGAGGATTACCGCGTCACGCCCGAGGGTTTGTTGCTCGGCGAGGCGCGGGTCAAGGGTTCAGGCGCCGGGATGGAAATCCCGGACGGCGCCGAACTGCGTGAGGGCAGCTGGCACTACCGCCGCCAGTTGGCGCCCTTGCAACCGCTGCGCGTGGGGCGAACCCCCGAGGCAGGGGATTACCAAGTCTGTTTCGATCAAGGCTGCCATCCGCTCAGCGAATGGCTGGGCCCGCCACAAGCGAGCCAGCCGGCGTTGGAACTCTGGAGCTGTGAGCTGGGCTCCCCGACCTCCTCCGTGGAGGTCGGCAAGGGCGAGGGCTAACAGGCCGTTGAAAAACGTAGCCGAGGCAGGCAAGACAAGGACTAGGCGTCCCCACAAAAACAGCCGAAAAAGCGGAGTTTACTGTTGTAAATGAGCATTTTGAGGCCGTTTTTAACGCAGTATTGCCAACGTAGGTAGTTTTTCAACAGCCTGCTAAGGCCGCGTCCGCTCCCAGGGCCACAAGCCTTGGCCGCTGCAAGCTGGTGTAAAAGAGGGGAGCCCCCAATTGCCCGTGCCATTGGGGGTTCTGTTCCGGTAATCTGAAAGTCGCGCCGCGACGTTATCCTCAAGCCCTTTCTCCCTCAGGGGATCAGGTGGCGCGCAGCGCCCTGCGAGGCATGGAATTTTCGAGGGTCGGCAATACATGAGTGACAGCTATACCACCTACTACCTGGATATGTTGTATCCGGAGCAAGTTCGCGCGAAGTCGTTGCCCGACGACTTGCTGATTCTCGAATGCGAGATCAAGCAGTTTCAGCTCAACCGCTTTCTCTACCAACTGGTCGGTGGCCCCTGGCAGTGGACCGACAAACTGAATTGGACCGATCAGCAATGGCAAGCCCTGGTCGAGTCCGACAATCACCGCACCTGGGTGGCTTGGCATAAGGGTGCGATTGTCGGTTACTACGAATTGCTCAGGGATGCCCAGGGCGCGGTGGAGATTCTCTATTTCGGTCTGGTCGAGTCCTTCTTCGGCCGTGGCTTCGGCGGCTTGTTGCTGAGCCATGCGCTGCAATCGGCCTGGGCTTGGCCGGGCACTCGGCGCGTCTGGGTGCATACCTGTAGCCTCGACCACCCCAGCGCCCTGGCCAACTACCAGGCCCGCGGCATGCAGATTTACTGCGAGGAAGTGACCTCCATAGGATAAGGCCGGGTTCATCACTGCTATGGGGCATGCCGGAGGCTTGTCCGGGTGTTCATACGCGCGGCTGATCTCCGCGGCCCGTCCCGATCTGCATCCAACCCGCGCGCCCGCGCTATCGAATAGGCGGCTATCTTGCATAGACGGCTATCGTGCGGCGGCTGCGGGAATTCGGCCGGAAGCGATCGATATAAAGCGCGCGCACGCTCCCCCGGCGTCGCGCCGCGCGCGCCGCAGGAGCAATTCCTGCAGGCGGCCCAGCCCATCGTCGGAACTGCAACAGGGTCGCATGACGCGCGCCGACCGGCGGCATCATGACGTTTCTGAGGTGGTGTGCGGCGGTTTTGATACCGGTCGGGCGCCGTCCCGACTGTTAGCCTTTTCAGTTAGAGCGGAGTTGGCCCGGGATCAGTGGGTATATCCGCCGTTTGCCCACCAGGGCATGTCAACCGAAGCGAGGAGTATTGCAGATGGCTAACTATCCACCCCAGGGCGCGACACCACCCGACAGCATCCCGGCCCCGAGCGGGGCGAGCAACCTGATCGATACCGACTACGTTATCGGTCAGGACAATATCACCGGCAAATTCCTGGATATCCACGGCAAGGTTTTCTGCATTTCCGCGCTGGCCATTGTCCTGTTCGTGGTCCTGACGCTGGCCCTGCGCACTGAGGTCGAGCCACTGTTCACCGCCATTCGCGACTGGTTGACCAGCAACCTGGCGTGGTTCTTCCTCGGCTCGGCGAACATCTTCGTGCTGCTGTGCCTGGGGCTGATCGTTTCGCCTTTGGGCAAGGTACGTCTGGGCGGTCGGGAGGCGACGCCGGATTACTCCTACACCGGCTGGTTCTCCATGCTGTTCGCCGCCGGTATGGGCATCGGCCTGATGTTCTACGGTGTGGCCGAGCCGATGTCGCATTTCTCCTCGTCCATGGGCGGAACCACTGTCGAGAATGGCGTGCGTACCGACTGGGCGCCCCTGGGCGCCGCGGCCGGTAATGCCGAGGCCGCCGCCAGCTTGAGCATGGCCGCCACCATCTTCCACTGGGGCCTGCACCCCTGGGCGATCTACGCCATCGTGGCCCTGGCCCTGGCGCTGTTCTCGTTCAACAAAGGCCTGCCGATGAGCATCCGCTCGATCTTCTACCCGCTGCTCGGCGAGCGGGTCTGGGGTTGGCCGGGGCATGTGGTGGATATCCTCGCGGTGTTCGCCACCCTGTTCGGCCTGGCCACCTCCCTGGGTTTGGGCGCCCAGCAGGCGGCCGCCGGTCTCGACTACCTGTTCGGTATCAGCGCCACCGACACCAGTAAGGTACTGCTGGTCATCGGCATCACCATCATCGCTCTGATGTCGGTGCTGGCCGGCCTGGACAAGGGGGTCAAGCGCCTGTCGGAAATCAACATGGTACTGGCGATCCTGTTGCTGCTGTTCATCATCATCGTGGGGCCGACCCTGGCGATCCTCACCGGCTTCTTCGATAACCTGGGTAGTTACCTGGTCAACTTGCCGGCCCTGTCCAATCCGTTCGGCCGTGCAGACACCAACTTCAGCCAGGGCTGGACTGCGTTCTATTGGGCTTGGTGGATCAGCTGGTCGCCTTTCGTCGGCATGTTCATCGCCCGGGTCAGCCGCGGCCGTACCGTGCGCGAGTTCCTCGTCGCCGTGCTGCTCGTGCCGTCGCTGGTCTCGGTGCTGTGGATGACCGCGTTCGGCGGCACCGCCCTGGGCCAGTTCATCGGCGATGGTTTCACCGGGGTACAGGATGCAGCGCTTGAGCTGAAGCTGTTCGCCATGCTCGGCGAGTTGCCGCTGACCCAGATCAGCTCCTTCGTCGGCATCATCCTGGTGGTGGTGTTCTTCGTCACCTCGTCGGACTCCGGCTCCCTGGTGATCGACACCATCACCGCCGGCGGCAAGGTCAACGCGCCGGTACCGCAGCGGGCCTTCTGGGCGATCCTGCAGGGCGTGGTGGCCATTTCCCTGCTGCTCGGCGGCGGTCTGGTGGCCCTGCAGGCCATGGCGGTCTCCACCGGCTTGCCGTTCACCATCGTCCTGCTCGTGGGCTGTGTGGCGATTATCAAGGGCTTGCTGAGCGAGCCACGCTAGGGCAAGCGTCCTCCGTCGCTTGGCGAAGCAGGGCGCGATCCGGGTAAGCAATCCCGGATCGCGCCAAGGCTTATCCAGGCTACGAGGCTATCGGGTAACGCAAGAACGCGCCTTCGGGCGCGTTTTTTGTGGACGCTGCATTTTAGTTGTGTAGGGTGGATCGGGGCGCGTAGCTGACGCTTTTTTCATCCACCCTACGATGCCGCAGACCTTGCACATATATAGGGTCTGCGCCTCAATTCCACAGATCGCCCACCGCGGTGTTCGGCGGATAGTGCGTGGCGGTCTGCGCCTGGAGCAACTCCGCGGTCGCCAGGGCATCGGTCAGGGCATGGTGCGCCTGATACAGCGGCAGGCCGTAGCGCAGGCGGCTGTCGGCCAGGCGGATCGATACCGACGGTTTGCCGAGCAGTTGGCGCAGCCAGCCGGCCTGGCGTTTGCGCGGATGCAGGCGGGCTTCCAGCTGCATGGTGTCGATCACCGGGAAATGCAGCCCTTCACCGAGCAAATGACGCATCGCCTGGTCGAGAAAACCGCGTTCGATAGGGCGGTAGTGCACCACCATGATCTTGCCGGCCATGGCCGTCAGCAGTTGTTCGAGCACCGTATCCAGGCCTGGTGCGTCGCTGATGTCCGAGTGGGTGATGTGGTGGAAGGTGACCGACTGGCTGCTCAGTTCGCCCGCCGGCTTGACCACCCAGTAGCGCGCGTCGCGGCAGCGAATGCGGCGCAGGTCGAAGGGCACCAGGCCGAGGCTGACGATCGAGTCGCGGCAGCTGTCCAGGCCGGTGGTCTCGACATCCAGGGCCAGCAGTGGCGCCTGATCCAGGGGGGTGTCGGGGCTTACCGTGCCGGCCTGGTAGAAGCGTGCCAGGCGCGGGTCGCGGGCGGTCTGCCCCAGTCGGGCGAAAAGCGCGGGCCAGTCGGGCGGCGCGTCGGTGCTGTGGCGTCTCATAGCGGTAGATTTTGCAGCTGCCCCGGGTAGCGGAAACGCAGGAATTTCTGCGCATTGCTCAGCACCTGGAAGGCCGACTTGAGGTTATGCCGTTCGTTGGCTGAGACCTTTTCCGGTTCGATGTAGTTGTCCGGCTCGCGGCCTTCCTGCAGGTCCAGGGCCTGATGGCGGATGCGTACGATGGAGAGGAACTCCAAGGCGTAGCGCAGCTGGGTGATGGCTTCCTCGGTGAGCAGCTTGGTGGCGGCGATGGCGTCCAGGCGCTCCAGCGAATTCTGCGCCTTGGAGCCGACCGCCAGGGCATGCACCCTGATCAGGTCGGTCAGCGGCGCGGTACCGCGGCCCTTGAGGTTGATGATGTTGTTCTGCTGGCCGTCCTTCTCCATCACGAAGGTGCGGAAGAAGCCCAGCGGCGGGGTGCGGTTGAGTGCGTTGCGCGCCAGGCTGGCGAGAAACAGCGGGCTGTTGCTGGCTTTCTGCGCCACCAGCTCCTTGAGGTTCTCGACCAGCTCGGCCTCGCCGTAAACGCTGTCGAGGTCGAAGAAGATGCAACTGTTGAGCAGGGTTTCCGGGTTGGGCCGCTCGATCCAGTCGGTGAAATAGCCCCGCCAGACCCGTAGCGGCTGGCGCCATTTGGGGTTGCTGGCCATGATCCCGCCCTTGCAGTAGGTGAAACCGCAGGCCGCCAGGCCATCGCTGACGAAGGTCGCCAACTGCAGGAAATAGTCGTCGTGGACCCGCGGATCGAAGCGGTTGTCGAGCACCAGGGCGTTGTCCTGGTCGGTGACGATCATCTGCTCGTCGCGCGCCATCGAGCCCAGGACCATGAAGCAGTAGGGCACCGGTGGCGGCCCGAGCTTTTCCTCGGCCAATTCCAGCAGGCGCTGGGTCAGGCTGCGGCCGATGCCGGACAGGGCGCTGCCGATCATATGCGCCGTGGCCTGCTCGTTGACCAGGCGCAGGAAGGTGGCGCGCAGGTCCGGCACCAGGGCCTGCAATTCCGCCACCGACTGGCGGTTGAAGATGCTGTTGACCAGGTACAGGCTGCTTTGCGACTCGTACTTGATGATGTCCGAGAGGTTGATCACCCCGATCGGCCGCTGGCGGTGCACCACCGGCAGATGGTGGATGTTGTGTCGGAGCATGCACAGCATGGCCTCGAATACCGAGTCGTCGGCCTGGATGGTGATCGGGTTGGGCGACATGATCTGCTCGACCGGGGTGTCCAGGGCCAGGCCCTCGGCCAGCACCCGGGTGCGCAGGTCGCGGTCGGTGGTGATCCCGGCCATCGCTTGGCCATGGCCGGTGGCGCCTGGCGGCGCGCCGAGGATCACCAGGGAAGACACGCCGTGCTCGGTCATCACCCGCGCCGCATCCTGCACCGAGGTGCCCAGCGGCACGCTGACGGTGCGTCGGGTGACCAGCTTGCGCACCTCGATCCTCATCAGTTCGCTGGCCGTGCCCTGGGCTGTTTCCTCCACCGATTTCAGCCGCGACAGCCCTTCGGCCTCGACGAAATCGGCAAAGGCCTCGTAGGTCTCGCATAACTGCTCGAACAGCTGGCCGGGGATGAAATAGATCAGGCTGTCCTCGATCGCCCGCGCCGGCAGCCGGACCTTCTTGCCGCGCAGCAAGCCGAATTGGCCGAACACCTCGCCTTCAGCCAGGCGGTTGTACAGCTCGCCGTTGCGCCGGTAGATCTCCACCGCGCCGCTGCGGATGTAGTGCAGATCCTGGATAGGCGCGCCGTAGAGGAGAATGTCGCTGCCGGCCTTGAAGTAGCCGACCTCGACCTGTTGGGCGATCTGGTCGAGGAGCTCGTTCGGCAGTCCATCGAAAGGGGCGAAGCGACTCAGATGGTCACGTATTTCGATCAGCTCGACCTGCATGCGGAAGTCCTGGCGGGCGCGTATGGCGAACATTGAAGCATAGGCCCGAGAAAGCGGGCAGCCACCGCGCCCACTGGGCGGCGGCGCCGGTCGTTGTCAGGCAGATGCATGTCGGTTGCAGACGGCTGGCCGGGTAGCCGGCGCGCGGCAGGCGGCTCCGCTGCCCGGGTGCCCCGTCGGTTTTCGACCGGCAGCCGCTGGAGCGGCCTATGCTTGCAGGGTCGATTATTTATCTGGAGCCCCGCCATGCGCCTATCACTGTTGCACAGCTTGTTCCTCGGTCTTTGCCTGGTGCCTCTAGCCAGCAGCGCCATGGAGATCCGGCCCGGGCTGTGGGAGATCAGTTCGAGCAATATGCAGGTCGACGGCCAGGCGCTGCCGGGGATGGAACAGATGCTCGAACAGCTGAAGAACATGCCGCCCGAGCAGCGCCAGATGATGGAGCGGATGATGGCCGAGCAAGGCGTGCAACTGGGCGATAAGGGCGTGCGCGTATGCATGAGCGAGGCGCAGATCAAGGCTCAGCAGATCCCCATGCAGGACCCGAAATCAGGCTGCACCAATGAGATCACCGAGCGCAGCGCCGATCTGTGGAAGTTTCGCTTCAATTGTCCGAACGGCCAGGGCGAAGGCGAAACGCGCTTTCTCAGCGACAAGGAATTCACCTCCCAGGTGCGCGGCACCCACGGCGGTCAGAACAGCAGCATGCAAAGCCACGCGCGCTGGGTCGCCGCCGATTGCGGCAATCTGCAAGCGCGTTAGTCGCTGCCCGCTGGCTGCGCACGCCTAGTCGAGGGCGTATTTATCCTTGAGGCTGCGCAGCAGCACGGGGTTCGTGCGTAAAAAGGCGTCGAACGCGGCGATCACCTCGGGATACTGGCGACTGGAGAGGAAATAGTGGCCCTCGATATGCGGCAGGCCGGGGTCGAAGACCAGGGCATCGGCGGGCAATCGATCGGCCATGAGGGCGCGGCGCGCGACTTGCGGATTGAGGTAAATCGCATCGACCCGGCGGTTGATCGCCATCTGCAGCAGCGATGAGACATGGTTGCTCAGGCTTACCGACACCTGGCCGCTTTCGATCTGCGGCAGATAAGGCCAGGGCGTGAAGCCGCGCTGGGTGCCGAGCAGCTGGATGCGCCGCAGGCCCTTGCCGAGGTGTTCGGGGAGCACCAGGACGCCATCGGTATAGGCCTCCGCCGCTTGGCTGTAATAAATCCGATGGCCCTGCTTCAGGTCGGCGTTCCACTGCGGGTCGTCGGGGAATTTGAAATCCACCTTGGCGGCGAGAAAGTCGTTGAGCAAACGCCTGACCGGCAGCGGCACATAGTGGAAGCGATGGCCCTGATTGACGGCGAAGGCGTCCAGCAATTCGCGGGCATAGCCCTGGTATTCGCCGTCCTGCACCGAAGAGAAGGGTTGATAGGATTGCAGTTCGACGCCGATGCGAAAATCCGCGGCGCCGACCGTGCCGGCGCCCAGCAGACTGCAAAGAAGGATCAGCGGCGGCAGCGCGTTCATGGGCGAGGTCTCGTCAGACCGGGCGAAATGAGAAGCCCGGCGCAACAACTACCATAGCCCGCCGATAGCCGGAAGTCGCCGCCTCGCGCGAGCGTTTTAGAAGAACGTCAGCGCCTGGCCCTGGCGGTCGAAAGCCAGGAAATTGCCGATACTGCCGGCCTCGATCGCCCCGACCATCATCTTCAGCGGCTGCTCGGCCTCGTCGCTGCTCGGCGCTATGCCCGCGCGGCCCGCGAGCCCGGCGCTGAGCACCAGGTCCCAGGCCACGCCGGTACGGCCCGACTCCGCGACCAGGCCGGCGAAGTCGCTCAACTCCTCCGGCAGCTTGTCGACGCACAGCACCGGTCGTAGCGAGCCGCCCTGTTTCTCGGCATGTCGTTGGCGCTCCTGCTCGGTAGCGTCCTCGGGCAATTCCGCGGCGACGAACACGAACAGCAAGCGCTGCGGCTCCGGCTGAGCTTTGGCGGCAGCCAACAGGCTGGGGAAATCGGCGATATCCATGGCATTCCATCCGTACGGCAAAATTCTGCGACTCGCGCACACTGCCATGTCGGTCGGGTGCTTGAATATATCTCTTCAGATATAGACGCCGACCGCTTCGGGGTAGCAGGCCGTTGCGCTGGAACGGGCTGTCCGCCTCGTATAGGGTGGCCCGATAGTGGCGCACGGACGCATGGGAGTATTGCGCATGGCTGGAATCGAGACAGGCTGGGTGGTTGGTGGCGTGCTGCTGACGGTGACAGTGGCCACGGTGTATTGCTACAACCGTCTGGTGTTCAACCGCGAGCGGGTCGCCGAGGCGTGGAGCGGTATAGACGTGCAACTCAAGCGGCGTGCCAGCCTGGTGCCGAATCTGGTGGCCTGCCTAAAGCTGTATACCGCCCACGAGCGCGACACCCTGGAAGCGCTGGTGCAGGAGCGCGCCAACGTCAGCGCCCATGAAGCTGACCGCGCGGATCAGCGCGGCCTGGCCGAGGGCCACTTATCCAACGCCCTGCTGCGGGTGTTCGCCCTGGCCGAGAGCTACCCGCAGCTGAAGGCCGACAGCAACTTCCTCGCCCTGCAAAAAAGCCTCAGCGAACTCGAAGAGCAGATCCAGATGGCCCGTCGTTACTACAACGGCGCGGTGCGCGAACTCAATGTGTGGGTCGAGTCGATACCGAGCAACCTGGTAGCGCGGGTGTTCGGCTTCGCCAGCGCGCCCAATTTTGCCCTGGGCGATGCCCGCGAAGGGCTATCCCCGAAAGTGGAGCTTTGAGCATGGCGAATTGGCTGATGCGTTGCCTGTTGCTGGTCGGACTGCTGGGCGCGATGGAGGTCGGCGCGGCCGAACGCGAGCGTATCGAGGATTTCGCCGTGGAGCTGGTCGTCGAGGCGGACGGCAGCCTGTTGGTGACCGAGAACATCCGCGTATGGGCCACCGGCGAGGCGATCAAGCGCGGGATCTACCGCGACTTTCCGCTGCGTTCGATCAATCGCTGGATGCTCAACCAGAAGGTCGGCTTCGAACTGCTCGAGGTGCAGCGCGACGGCCGCCGCGAACCCTATTTCAGCGAGGCGGTGGATGCCGTGCAGCGCATCTACATCGGCAACCCCGACTACCTGCTCGATCCCGGCCGCTATCAATACCTGGTGCGCTACCGCAGCAGCCGGCAGCTGTTGCAGCGTGACGGCGAGGACGAGCTGTACTGGAACGTCACCGGCAACGATTGGCAGTTTCCCATCGAGCGCGCGAGCATCCGCGTGACCTTGCCCGAGGGCGCCGAGGCCCATGCGGTCGAGGCGTATACCGGCTACCGCGACGAGCAGGGCAAGGACTATCGCATCCTCGAGCAGCAGGGCGAGCGCCTGCATCTGGCGACGACCCATGAGCTGCTGCCCGGCGAAGGTTTTACCGTGGCGATCGCCTGGCCCGCGGGCCTGTTGCCGCAACCGGACGGCTTCGACCGCTTCGTCTGGCTGCTGCTGGATAACCCCGGCACGGCGGTTGGCATCGTCGTGCTGCTGGGCTTGTTGCTGTTTTACCTGTGGCACTGGTTGCGGGTCGGGCGCGACCCGCGCAAGGGCCTGATCATCCCCCAGTTCGAAGGTCCCAAGGGCCTGTCTGCGGCCGCGCTCGGCTATGTCTCGAATCAGGGCTTTGGGGCTGCGTACAGCGCCGTCCAGGCGCTGACCGTGGCCCTGACCAGCATGGCGATCAAGCGCGCCATCCTGCTCAAGGACGGCGAGGGCGCCAAGGCGTTCCTGCTCGAACCCGGCCCCGGCGGCGAGCCGCTGTCGAGTGGCGAAAAGGCCGTGCTGGACGCCTTGTTCGAGGGCGGCAAGGCCGCGCAGTTACAAATCGGCGAAGGCTTCCAGCCTCGCCTGGGCGAAGCGGTCAAGGCCTTGAGCGATACCCTGGAAACCGAGCAGCGCGCCGCCTGTTTCCGCTTCAATCGCGGCATCTGGTGGTGGGGCGTCGGCGGCGCCTTTCTGGGCATTCTGGCCACCCAACTGCTGGGCCTGGACAGTACGGCGGACTTCGAGCTGGTAGCCGTCGCCTTGCTGTTCATGTTCGCCTTCGGCGTGCCTGGCCTGTTCGCCGCGGTGATGGGGCTGCGACGGCTATTTGCCCGCACGTTCGGCGCAGATAACTGGCTGTTCGTGCTTTTCGGTGTGATTTTCAGCGGCGTTGGCCTGGGCGCCCTGGCGATCATGGGCACCGTGGTCGCGCCGCTGAATTTCTGGCTGGTGTTGGCCCTCCTGCTGGTTTGTGTGCTGTTTCGCGGCTGGCTGGAGGCGCCGACGGCGCACGGGCGCAAGCTGCTCGATCATATCGAAGGCTACCGCGAGTACCTGACCCTGGCCGAAAGCGAAACCCTGGCCCTGGCGGGCGCCGCGCCGGCGATGACGATCGCCTTGTACGAGCATCATCTGCCCTACGCCATGGCCCTGGGGGTCGAGCAGCAATGGAGCGCGCGCTTCAGCGAGGCCTTGCACAGCGGGTTGATCGACGCTTCGCAGAGCCGCGATTACCGCCCCGATTGGTACCGCAGCAAGCAGGCGTTCAGCGACCCGCAGGTGTTTTCCAGTCGTCTGGCCGCGGGCCTGGGCGCGGCGGCAGCCAGCTCGGCCACGGCGCCATCGAGTTCATCATCCTCGTCCGGTGGTTCTTCCGGCGGCGGCTCCTCCGGTGGCGGCGGAGGGGGTGGC
>NZ_CAMPHV010000012.1 GCF_946886105.1 uncultured Pseudomonas sp.
CTTGGCAAGGGAACAACGCGGACGGCTAGTCCATTACCTGCGTCCTACGCCTAGCCTGGCGAGATTTTTCGCGGCAACGCGGCTTGCGCTGAAACGGCAACAGACCCTATGGCGTTAGTTACTGCTCTGGCCGTTTTCGCTATTGGATACATTAAGCAATTGCAGCGCTTGGGCGGAATGGCTGATGCAGGCTTCGGTATCGCCCGCGCTTTGTGCGTCCTTGGCTTGCTGGGTCAGTTCTTCCACCTGCTCCTTGGCGGGCGAGCCCAGGGTAATGACCTGGGTTTCCTTGTTGTCGAGTTTCTGCAGCTGGATCGTGCAAAGATCTTCGGCGAACGCCGGGGCGGATGCTAGGGCAGCGGCGGCAAACAGCATAATAATTAGCTTCATCTGATAGTCCTCTCATCATGAATTCCCCGGAGAATGCCCATAGCAAGGGCACAGGCGGGATCGATGTCGGCCTAGTTTGTTTAAGGCTCATAAAAGCTGACTGCCTTATCACAATGGGAGTTCAGGTGTTTTCCGTGCAGGCGAGCGCCGCCTCTGCACGGGCGCGACGCCAGCTCTGCGCGAAAGGCTCGGCCTTGAGCGCTTGGACCGTTGCCGGGCGGTTACCCCGATTTCGCCCGCGAGACGCGGTCCACCAGATAAACCAGGCCGTGGTAGTCGATGCCGCCGTGCTGGCTGAGTCCGATCTCGCAGGTGCGGCTGGTGCTGATGCCTTCGGCGCAATACTGCACCGCCGACTTCAGGCTGCGCAGGGCGTGGCCGTTCAGTTCTGGGGTGGTGAAGCCCTTGTCGCCAGCGAAGCCGCAGCAATGGATGCCCTCGGGAATCACCACCTCGCGGGTGCAGCGCCGCACGATGTCGATCAGCCCCTGGGCTTCCCCCAGGTGCTGGGTGCTGCAGGTGACATGCACGGCGATGGGGGTGTTCTGCGGCTCGAAGTCGAGCTTGTCGAGCAGCTGTTCGCGGATGAACTTCACCGGGTCATGCAGCTTCAAGCGCGGGTCCAGGCCGTCCTGCAGCAGGCGCAGGGTGCAGGGGCTGGTGTCGCAATAGATTGGATCGAGACCGCCGCGGCTGGCCTTGAGCAGGGCGTCGATCAGCTCCTGTTTCTTGCGCTGCGCTTGCTCGGCATAGCCCTTGGAAGCGAACGGCTGGCCGCAGCAGAGGTTGTCCAGGTCAGTCGGGAACACCACCTGGAAGCCGCCTTTCTCCAGCAATGCGCGGGTCTTGTCGAACAGCGGCACCTGCTCGCTATCGCTGGCCGCCGGACCCATGGCACGGGAGACACAGGCCGCCAGATACACCACCCGGGGCCGTGGATCGTTGACGATCTCGGGTAAGCGCAGCCAGCGAATCGGTTGCGGCATGGCCGGTGTCCATTGCGGCACGCGGCCCTGGCTGGCCTTGCTCAAGGCCGCCGAGGTGCGGCTGAGCAAGGGCGCGCCCATGACCATGCGCGCGCCGTTGGCCACATGCAGCATGACCCGGGTGCCCTGCATGGCGCGGCGGAAGTTGTTCGCCAACCAGTCGGCGGTGCGGGTGTTGTCGGCATCGCGGGCGCGCAGCTGGCGCACCAGATCGCCGGTATTGATCCCCACCGGGCAGCGTTCGGCGCACAGGCCGGTGGCGGCGCAGGTGTCGATGCCTTGGTATTGGTAGTCGCGTTCGAGCGCCGCGGTGTCGATGCCCGCGCGTTTTTTCGCCTGGATATCGCGCCAGATCACGATGCGCTGGCGCGGGCTGAGGGTCAGCCCCTTGGACGGGCACACCGGCTCGCAGAAGCCGCATTCGATGCACTTGTCGACGATCGCGTCGGCGGCCGGCAGTGGCTTGAGGTTTTTCAGGTGGATCTGCGGATCATCCGACAGCACCACGTCCGGATTGAGGATGCCTTGCGGGTCGAGCAGGCGCTTGAGCCGCCACATCAACTGGTAGGCATCGGCGCCCCATTCCAGCTCGACGAAGGGCGCCATATTGCGCCCGGTGCCGTGTTCGGCCTTGAGCGAGCCACCGAACTCCACCGCCACCAGCTGCGCCACGTCCTGCATAAAGGCCTCATAGCGGGCCACTTGCAGCGGGTCGTCGAAGCCCTGGGTGAAGACGAAGTGCAGATTGCCCTCGAGGGCATGGCCGAAAATGATCGCCTCGTCGTAGCTGTGTTTGTCGAACAGCGCGAGCAGGCGATTGACGCCCTCGGCGAGCTGTTCGATGGGGAAGGTCACGTCCTCGATGATCACAGTGGTGCCGGTCTGGCGCACCGCGCCGACTGCGGGGAAGGTGTCCTTGCGTATTTTCCACAGCAGGTTGTACACGGCCGGGTCTTCGCTGAAGTCGACGCGCTTCTCCAGCGGAAAGTCGCTGACCGAGGCCATGATCAGCCCGAGCTGTTCGTGCAGCAGGCTCTGGCTGGCGGCGCGGGATTCGATCAACAGGGCGCAGGCGCCGTCGGACAGGCTCTGCACCCATTCCGGCATGCCGGGTTTGTTCTGCACCGAGCGCAGGCTGCGCCTGTCCAGCAGCTCCACGGCGGAAACCGGTTGTTGTTTGAGCACGGTCACCGCGCGGCAGCAGCTTTCCACATCGGGGAACACCAGCAGCGCGCTGGCCTTGTGCGGGTGGTCCGGTACCGTGTTGTAGGTCACCGCGCTGATAAAACCCAGGGTGCCTTCCGAGCCGACCATCAGGTGGCTGAGGATATCCAGCGGCTGGTCGAAATCGATCAGGGCGTTGAGCGACAGCCCGGTGGTGTTCTTCAATCGGTATTTGTGCCGAATCCTCGCCGCCAGTGCGCTATTGGCGCGGGTTTGCCTGGCCAGTTCGGCGAGCTGGGCGAGCAGCTCGGCATGGGTGGCGAAGAAGCGCGTGACGCTGAGCGGGTCTTCGGTGTCCAGCACGCTGCCGTCGGCCAGCACCAGGCGCATGCCGGCCAGGGTGTGATAGCTGTTGTGCGCGGTGCCGCAGCACATGCCGCTGGCATTATTGGCGACGATGCCGCCGATCTTGCAGGCATTGATCGAGGCCGGGTCGGGGCCGATCTTGCGCTGGTACGGCGCCAGCACGGTATTCGCCTGGGCGCCGATCACCCCGGGTTGCAGGCGGATCTGCTGGCCCTGGGCGCGGACCTCGCGGCCGTTCCAGTTATCGCCTAGCACGATCAATACCGAGTCGCTGAGCGCTTGGCCGGAGAGGCTGGTGCCGGCGGCACGGAAGGTCACCGGCACCCATTCGGCACAGGCCAGTTTGAGCAACTGCACGACCTCGCGCTCCGACTCGACCCGCACTACCAGCTTGGGGATCAGCCGGTAGAAGCTGGCGTCGGTGCCGAAGGCCAGGGTCGACAGCGGGTCGTCGAACAAACGCTCTGCTGGGATCAGGCGGTGCACCTCGGCAAGAAAGGCGGCGGGCAGGCTCATGGGCGCTCCGGGGGTTGTCGATGGTCTTTTATCTGTGGGTTGTAGGAGCCAGGGGGACGCCTGGTTCTTGCTGGCGATCAGCACACTGCAAAGCATCGTCGGCGTGCCGAACCACAGCAAGCTGGCTCCTACATAGGTGTTCTGCAGCTTTGGCTGTTTGTCAGCGGCCCAGTTCACGCACCAGCGAGTCGGCGTTGATCTCGCTGATCGACTTGGCGCCGGTCAGCACCATGGCCACGCGCATTTCTTTCTCGATCAACTCCAGCAGGTTGCTCACGCCCGCGCCACCGGCGGTCGCCAAGGCGTAGATGAAGGCGCGGCCGAGCAGCACGCTGTCGGCGCCGAGGGCGAGCATGCGCACCACATCGAGGCCGGTACGAATGCCCGAGTCGGCGAGGATCGCCAGGTCGCCCTTGACCGCATCTGCGATCGCAGGCAACGCCCGCGCGCTGGACAGCACGCCATCGAGCTGACGGCCGCCGTGGTTGGAGACGACGATGCCGTCGGCGCCGAAGCTCACCGCGTCCTTGGCGTCCTGCGGGTCGAGGATGCCCTTGATCACCATCGGTCCTTGCCAGAATTCGCGGATCCACTCCAGGTCTTTCCAGGAGATCGAGGGGTCGAAATTGGCGCCGAGCCAGCCTATGTAGTCGGCGAGGCCGGTGCGGCTGCCGCGGTAGGCGGAAATATTGCCCAGGTCATGGGGCTTGCCGAGCAGGCCGACGTCCCAGGCCCAGCTCGGGTGAGTCATGGCCTGCAGCACGCGGCGCAGCGGTGCGTTCGGTCCGCTCATGCCGGAGTGGGCATCGCGGTAGCGGGCGCCCGGTACCGGCATGTCGACGGTGAACACCAGGGTGGTGACCCCGGCGGCCTTGGCACGCTCCAGGGCGTTCTTCATAAAACCGCGGTCCTTGAGCACATAAAGCTGGAACCACATCGGCCGGTCGATCGCCGGCGCCACTTCTTCGATCGGACATACCGACACCGTCGACAGGGTGAAAGGGATGCCTTTGGCAGCCGCAGCCTTGGCCGCCTGCACCTCGCCACGCCGCGCGTACATCCCGGTAAGGCCGACCGGCGCGAGCGCCACGGGCATTGACAGGGTTTCGCCGAGCAGCTGGGTTTCCAGGCTCAGCTCGGACATGTTCCGCAGCACGCGCTGGCGCAGGGCGATATCGGCCAGATCCTCGACATTGCGCTTGAGCGTGTGTTCGGCATAAGCGCCGCCGTCGAGGTAGTGGAACAGGAACGGCGGCAGCTTGCGTTGTGCCGCGGCGCGGTAATCAGTCGAGGCAGAAATGATCATGGCATGCACTCTGGTTCAGAAAATGGGGCGGTCAGAAAGCAAGGTCGAGTATTGCAAAGCGCGCGCCGCGGGCTGGCCGGGGCGCGTGCATGCGCAGCGGTTATCGGCCGGTTACCAGCGGATCGCTGACGCCCAGTACATAGATGGCGAACAGTGCGATCGAGCCGGTGAACAACACGTAGTACAGGGTAGGCCAGATGGTCTTGCGCAGGATGCTGCCTTCGCGACCGAGCAAACCAACGGTGGCGGAGGCGGCGACCACGTTGTGGATCGCCACCATGTTGCCCGCCGCCGCGCCTATGGCCTGCACCGCGACCACCAGTGCGCTGGAAATCCCCAGGCTGCTGGCGACGCCGAACTGGAACTGGCTGAACATCATATTGCTGACCGTGTTGGAGCCGGCGATAAAGGCGCCCAGGGCACCGATGCTCGGGGCCAGCAGTGGGTAGATGCCGCCGACGCTATCGGCCACCCAGCGCGCCATCAGAATCGGCATGCTGGCGAGGTCCGCGCCGTTGACGCCCGAGTTGATCAGGATGCGCACCATGGGCACGGTGAACAGCAGGACGAAACCGGCGCTGAGCAACACGCTGGACGATTCCTTCACCGCAGCGCTGAGTTCACGCAGCTTCATGCCGTGGAAGAAGAAAGTGGCCAGAACCACGGCGACCAGAATGCCGCCCGGCAGGTACAGCGGCTGGAAGTTGGCGCTGACACCGGTTTCGCCGAGCAGGTCGGGAAAGTTCACCACCACCGCTTTCAGTGCCGCACCTACTTCTGGCACCACGCGGCTGATCACCAGCAGGATGCCGACCAGCACATAGGGCATCCAGGCGCGCAATGCGCTCATCGGCTTGGCGGTCAGTTGGTCGAGTTTCATTTCGACGGTGCCCAGCCATTCGGCCGGCCATTTGTCCGCCGGGGCGAAGTCCCAGGTGGTCTTCGGCAGCAGGAAACCCATGCGCGCGGCGCTGGTGACAATCGCCAGGCCGATCAGGCCGCCAGCCAGTGACGGGAATTCCGGGCCGAGAAACACGCCGGTAAGAGCATAGGGAATGGTGAAAGCCAGGCCGGCGAAAATCGCGAACGGCAGCACTTCGAAACCGGCTTTCCAGCTTTTCTCGGTACCGAAGAAGCGCGTCAGCATCAGCACCATCACCAGCGGCATGACGGTGCCGACGGTGGCGTGAATGATCGCCACTTCGCTGGTGATCAGTTGCAGGAATTGCGCCCAGGACGAGCCTTGCTCGACCAGTTGCGCACCGATGGTCGCGGAATCCAGGCCGGTGTTGATGCCGACGATGATTGGCGTACCCACGGCGCCGAAGGACACCGGGGTGCTCTGCACCAGCATGCCCAGCAATACCGCAGCCATGGCCGGGAAGCCGATGGCCACCAGCAGGGGCGCGGCGATCGCCGCCGGGGTGCCGAAACCGGAAGCCCCCTCGATGAAGCAGCCGAACAACCAGGCGATGATGATCGCCTGAATCCGCCGATCCGGGCTGATGGTGGCGAAGCCCGCACGGATCGCGGTGATCCCGCCGGAGTGTTTGAGGGTGTTGAGCAGCAGAATCGCGCCGAAGATGATCCACAACAGGCCGAGGGTGATCAGCAGGCCTTGCACGGTGGAAGCCAGCACGCGGTTGACGCTCATATCCCAGGCGAACAGGCCGACGGCGGCAGTGACCAGGTAAACCAGGGGCATGGCGTGTTTGGCCGGCCAGCGCAGGCCGATCAGCAGAATCGCCGCCAGCAGGATCGGGGAAAACGCGAGTAGGGCAAGAAGACCAGAGGACATGTCGCTCTCTCCTTAGCGGCGCGCAACGCGCATGGGGGAGGATGGATGCAGCGGTACGGCGAGTGATCGGGATAGAGCCGGCATGGGAACCTCACGAATTTTCTTGGAATTGTTTTGGTTGTCTAAATTGGTAATACCAATTTACAATCTGGCCTGGTCAGGGTAAAAGTGCCGATATTGGGCTGTCAATTAGCAAGCTTGCTACTTTGGTCGTATGGTCCAGGCTTGTATGGCTACAGGCGGCGCTATAGGCTGGCTGGTGAAGGGCCCTGGCTAGGGCGTGTGGATTGGTAAAACCAGTGGAGCGTGGGTTATGGAAGTAGGTCCGGTTCGCCAGCGCCGTTTGTCGGACGACATCGTCACTCAGCTGGAAACCATGATTCTCGAAGGCACCCTCAAGGCGGGCGAGCGCTTGCCGGCGGAGCGGGTCTTGGCCGAGCGTTTCGGCGTGTCGCGGCCCTCGCTACGCGAAGCGATTCAGAAGTTGGCGGCCAAGGGCTTGCTGAGCAGCCGCCAGGGCGGTGGTAATTACGTCGCTGAGTCCCTCGGCTCGACCTTCAGCGATCCGCTGTTGCACCTGTTGGAAAGCAACCCGGAAGCGCAACGCGATCTGCTCGAGTTCCGCCACACGCTGGAAGGCTCGTGCGCGTTCTACGCCGCGCAACGCGCCACCGAACTGGATCGCCAGCGCCTCGGCGAAGCCTTCGCGGCGCTACAGGATTGCTACAGCCGTAGCGGCAAAGTGACCCGAGCGCAGGAGGGCGCGGCCGACGCCAATTTCCACTTGGCCATCGCCGAAGCCAGCCACAACGCGGTGCTGTTGCACACCATTCGTGGCTTGTTCGATCTGCTCCGGAACAACGTGGTGACCAATATCGGCGGTATGTATGCCCAGCGCGACGAGACCCGCGACATGCTGATCGAGCAGCATCGGGATCTCTACCAGGCGATTATCGAAGGGCGTGCCGAGGATGCGCGTACGTTATCCAATCGGCATATCGATTACGTGCAGGAAGTGCTCGCCGAAGTGCAGGAGCAGGCGCGGCGAGAAGAAAGGGCACAGCGCCGAGGGCTAGCGACCAAACCGTAGGGTGCGCCATGCGCACCGCTGTGGCTGTACAGGTATTCAGGTGCGCGCGGCGCACCCTGCAGGCGAGTTAGTCGTCCTTGCCCTTGGTGCGCATGGCGCGCTGCACTTCGCGGTCGGCGTCACGTTCCTTCTCGGTGTGGCGCTTGTCGAAGTCCTTCTTGCCCTTCGCCAGGGCAATTTCGCACTTGATCAGATGCGCTTTCCAATACAGCGACAATGCCACGCAGGTGTAGCCCTTCTGCTGCACGGCGCCGAACAACTTGTCCAGCTCGCGCTTGTTCAGCAGCAGTTTGCGGGTGCGGGTCGGATCGGCGATCACGTGGGTGCTGGCGGTTTTCAGCGGGGTGATGTGGCAGCCCATCAGCCAGGCTTCGTCGTCCTTCAACAGCACGTAGCTGTCGACCAACTGAGCCTTGCCTGCGCGCAAACTTTTCACTTCCCAGCCGGCCAGGACCAGGCCCGCCTCGAACTTGGATTCGACGAAATAATCGTGTATCGCCTTCTTGTTTTGGGCGATGGTGCCTTGTGGGTGTTTCTTTTGTTTAGCCATAGGGCGCGCATTATAGGGAGTCGCGGGCTCGCTGGCGATAACCCTATCTTGAGGGTGAGGGGGTAATCCCGGACAATGCCCGATCTTTTTCACGCATTCGAGCGTATTCATGGCGAGCGATAAGATTTCCATCCACGGCGCATGGGCCAGCCGCTGGGTTTTCATCCTGGCGGCGACCGGCTCGGCGGTCGGGCTCGGCAATATCTGGAAGTTCCCCTATATGACCGGCATGTACGGCGGCGGGGCTTTCGTGATGATGTACCTGGTGTGCATCTTCCTCGTTGGCTTGCCGATCATGCTCGCCGAAACCCTGATCGGTCGCCGTGGGCGGCAGAGCCCGGTGAATACCCTGAAAACCTTGGCCATCGAATCCGGCGCATCGGCGAAATGGTCCTGGGCGGCGATGATGGGCATGGTCGCGGCCTTGCTGATTCTGTCGTTCTACAGCGTGGTGGCGGGTTGGTCGCTGGATTACATCATCGGCATGGGCCGCGGCCAGTTCGAGGGCGTGACCGCCCAGGAGGCGGGCGGCGCCTTCGGCGCGCTGACCGCCGACCCCTGGCGCCTGACCCTCTGGCACACGCTGTTCATGGTGCTGACCGGTTTCGTCATCGCCCGCGGCGTGGTGGCCGGCCTGGAGCGCGGCCTGCGTATCATGATGCCGATGCTGTTCGTCCTGTTGCTGGTGCTGCTGGGTTACAGCATGACCACCGGCCACTTCATGCAGGGCTTCCATTTCCTCTTTAATTTTCAGCCCGATCGGCTGCTGCATGGGCTGCTCGCGGCCATGGGGCACGCCTTTTTCACCCTGAGCGTGGGGGTTGGTTCGATCATGGTGTACGGCGCTTATATGCCCAAGCATGCTTCGATCGGCAGCACAGTACTGGCGGTCGGTATTCTCGATACCCTGGTGGCGCTGGTCGCCGGGTTGGCGCTGTTTCCCATCGTCTTCGCCGGCGGCATGGAGCCGGGCGCCGGTCCCGGACTGATGTTCGTCACCTTGCCGGTGGCATTCGGCAATATCGCTTTCGGCCAGATCATGGGCACGCTGTTCTTCGTGCTGGTGCTGGTCGCGGCCTGGACCTCCTCGATCTCCATGCTCGAACCGGCGGTGGCCTATCTGGTCGAGCGCACCGGGCGTAGTCGGGTATTGGTCACCAGCATGCTGGCGTTGCTCTGCTGGTTGGTCGGTATGGGCACAGTGCTGTCGTTCAATATCGGCGCCGAGGCCAAGTTCTTCGTCTTCGCCGAGGATGGCTTCCGCCTGTTCCAGTGGGGCGCTGCCGGTGGGATGAACTTCTTCGACAGCATCGACTACCTGACCAGCCGCATTCTGCTGCCGCTCGGTGGTCTGGCGTTCCTGCTGTTCGCCGGCTGGGTGCTCAAACGCGACACGGTGCGCGAGGAGCTGGCGATGAAAAATCCACTGCTGTTCAGTCTGGTTTACTGGCTGGTGCGTCTGGTCGCACCCCTGGGTGTATTGATCGTGTTTGTTACCGAGCTGATGAAATGACGACCCATATCCATCGCTCGGCGTTGTTGCCCTATCCGGCGCGGATGCTTTTCGACCTGGTCAACGATGTGGCGAGCTACCCCGAGTTTCTGCCCTGGTGTTCGGCCAGCGAAGTGCTGGAGGCCAGCGAGACGCACATGCGAGCGAGCCTGACCGTGGCCAAGGCGGGGCTGAGTCAGCACTTCGTGACGCACAACGTGCTGGTGCCCGAGCAGTCGATCGAGCTGAATCTGGAGGAAGGACCGTTCTCCCAGCTGCACGGCGAGTGGCAGTTCAAGGCGCTGAGCGACAAAGCCTGCAAGATCAGCCTGGATCTCAATTTCGACTATGCCGGGCCCCTGGTGCGCGCCACGCTGGGGCCGCTGTTCAACCAGGCGGCGAACACCCTGGTGGATGCGTTCTGTCAGAGGGCCAAGCAACTCTATGGATAACAAATCGATCGTGGTCGAGGTGGCCTACGCCCTGGCCGACAAACAAAAGCTGCTGCGTCTGAGCTTGCCCTACGGCACCACCGTGCGCCAAGCCGCCGAGCAGTCGGGCATGGCCGCACATTTCCCAGGGCTGGACCTGAGCGGCGCGCCGCTGGGGATTTTCGGCAAGGCGGTGGCCAAGCCGGAAGAGCGCGTGCTGGAAGATGGCGAACGGGTGGAAATCTACCGCCCGCTGATCGCCGACCCGAAAGAGGTGCGCAAGCAGCGCGCGGCCAAGGCGGCCAAGGCCAAGAGCGACGAAGCGGGCGGTTGAGGACGACAGCGACGCATGCCGATGAAGTCGGTTGGCGTATAGAGATTGTCGAGGCGCATAACCTTCCGCTCGCCTCCGCCAGTTAAAAACTGTGCCCGCCATTTCACTGTATGAAGGCGTCAGCGTTATGAGATCGTCGTTCGAGAGCGTATTGAAGGACAAGAACCGACTGCACCTCGAGCGGGCGCGAGGTGACGAGCCAACGGTGACGATGCGCCGAGTCGCCTTTGTGTTGCTGGATAACTTCTCGATGATGGCCTTCACCGGTGCCGTGGATGCGCTGGTTACCGCTAACCTGATGAGCACCACGCCGCTTTATGAAGTATTGGTTGTCGGCGGCCAGGACGTCGTGGTCAGCGACTTGGGCATCACTATCTCGGCTGGTTGCCGCCTCGCCGATCTGCATGAGCGTGAGCAGTATCTGATTGTGGTCTGTGGCGGATTTCGCGTGCGGCTGCAACCGGACCTGCTGCTCAGGGCCAAGCTGCGCTCGGCCGCCGCTGCCGATGTCACCCTCGGCGGATTGTGGAATGGCGCCTATTTCCTCGCCGAAGCGGGGCTGCTGGACGGCTATGAATGCGCCTTTCACCCCGACGGTAGGGCGATGATGGAGGAGCTGTTTCCTAAGGTGCGGCTTTCCAGGCACTCCTTCGTGCTGGATCGCCAGCGCATCGGTTGCGCTGGCGCCAACAGTTCCTTGGGTATGATGCTGGAGGTGGTCAAGCGCGATTGCGGCGACAGCCTGGTTCAGGCGGTGGAGGAGGTGCTCAGCTGCGACAAACTCCAAGAAGTCATGGATGTTTCGGCGGTGACCGTGGACCGCGATCCGACCTTGCCGCAATCGCTGAAACTGGCGTTGGAGTTGATGCACAACAATATCGACGAGCCGTTGAAGATGGAGGAGGTCGCCACCTGCGTGGGTATCTCCACGCGCCAGCTCGAACGCCAGTTCTGTCGCCACGTCAACGCCACGCCTTCGCGTTACTACCTGGAGTTGCGCTTGACGCGCGCGCGCCAGTTGCTGCAACAGACCAATAAATCCCTGGCCGATATCGCCGTGGCCTGCGGCTTCGTCAGCATTTCGCACTTTCGCCGCTGCTTTCGCGAGTTCTTCGACGTGGCGCCGGGGTATTTCCGCAACAGCATGCGCAAAAGTCGCTGAGCGCGGGCTGGCCCGCTCGGCTGGGCGGCGAATGCAGTCCGCGGGGCTGTCTGCTCATGGTATTGCCAATACCGCGAAAAGCTCGCATCGAGCCGGGCCGCAGGCAATTCATGGCTCGCGCTACGGCCAGTAACTCGTACATAAAAAAGCCCGGACATGTCCGGGCTTTTTTGTTGCGGCAGGCTTACTGCGGCGAGGTTTCCAGCGGTTCCGGGGTCGGCACCGGTACGGTTTCGACGCTGTCCACTTCGCGTTGGATCTGTTCCAGCAGAGAGCCGGGGGCGGCCGGTTTTTCTTCCGCTTTCGGCTGCTGGGCGGGGGCGGTGATCACGCTGTCGCCCGACTCGCCGAGGATCGCCTGGTCGCGGCTGACGCCTGGCATGAAGTCGCCCGACAGGCCGACGAGCTGATCGCCCTCGTTGAAGTTCATGCTGATGCGTTCCTGCAGGCGCTGGCCGCCGCCGGGCTGAATGCTGTAGAGGTAATCCCAGCGATCGGCATGGAAGGTGTCGGTAATCAGCGGGTTGCCCATGATAAAACGCACCTGGCTACGGCTCATTCCGGGGCGCAATTGGTCTATCATGTCCTGCGTCACGACGTTGCCCTGTTGGATGTCGATTTTATAAACCCCGGGGAAAGAACAACCGGCGAGTGCGAGGAGCCCCGAGAGGGTGAGGCTTGTCAGCATGAGCTTGGTTTTTTGCATCGGAGGGTGACTTCCACTATCTTGGCTGGGCAAATTTAATCCCGGATCATACCCGCAATAAAGGAAGCTGCGAAGCCGCTTCCGCGAGAAAACAGACCATGGTTGAAAATAGCGAACTACGCAAAGCTGGCCTGAAGGTGACCTTGCCTCGGGTCAAAATTCTGCAGATGCTCGATTCTGCCGAGCATCGGCATATGAGCGCGGAAGATGTTTACAAGGCGCTGATGGAGGCGGGCGAAGATGTCGGCCTGGCCACCGTATACCGCGTACTCACGCAGTTCGAAGCCGCGGGATTGGTGGTACGGCATAACTTCGATGGCGGCCATGCCGTATTCGAATTGGCCGACAGTGGGCATCACGACCATATGGTGTGCGTCGATACCGGCCAGGTAATCGAGTTCTTCGATGCCGAGATCGAGAAGCGCCAGAAAGAAATCGTCCGCGAGCATGGCTTCGAGTTGGTCGATCACAATCTGGTGTTGTACGTGCGCACCAAGAAGTAAGCGCAAGCGCATCACGACAAAGGCGACCTCGGGGTCGCCTTTGTGCTTTCTGGCATGCCGCCCGTCAAGCCTGGGCGCTGCTGACCATTTGCCGGGCATGGGCCAGGGATTCTTCGGTGAGGTCGACGCCGCCGAGCATGCGCGCGATTTCCTCGACCCGGCGCGCGCTGTCCAGTTTGCTGACCGCGGTGCGAGTGGCGTCGTTGTCGCGCACTTTGTGCACGAATAGATGCTGATGGCCTTGGGCGGCGACTTGCGGCAGGTGGGTTACGGTCAGCACCTGGCCGCGTTCGCCGAGACGCCGCAGCAGCTGGCCGACCACTTCCGCGGTCGGCCCGCCGATGCCGACGTCCACTTCGTCGAAGACCAGGGTCGGCACCCGCGAGGTCTGTGCGGTGATCACCTGAATCGCCAGGCTGATCCGCGACAGCTCGCCGCCCGAGGCGACTTTTGCCAGGGGTTTCAGCGGCTGCCCAGGGTTGGCGCTGACCAGAAACTCGAGCTGCTCCTGGCCGTGAGGGTGCGGTTCGTCGGCGTTATGGGCGCTCAACTTGATGCTGAAACGTCCACCGGGCATACCGAGGTTTTGCATTTCCCGCTCCACCGCGGCGGCCAGTCGCTCGGCGGCGGCGTGGCGCAAGGTGCTCAACTCGCCGGCTTTTTCCTGATAGTGCCGGGCGAATGCGGCCAGCTCTTCGTTCAGGCGTTCGGCGGCCTGGTCGTCGGCGTTGAGTCCTTCCAATTCCTCGAACAGCTGCTGTTGCATGGCGATCAGCTCGCTGGGCTGGATTCGGTGTTTGCGCGCCAGCGTGTAGATCGCATCCAGGCGCTCCTCCATTTGCTGCAGACGCTCGGGGTCGGCATCGAAATGGTCGATGAAACGGTTCAGTTCGCCGATCGCTTCTTCCACCTGGATCTGCGCGCTGGCCAGCAGATTGGTCGCTTCGCTCAGTGCACCGGGCTGGCCCTGGAAGGCGCCGAGGCGGTTGAGGCTATTGGTCAGGGCCGACAACACGTTGCCGGCATCGCTCTCGCTGCATTGCTCGATGACTAGGCGGCAGGCGCTGAGCAGGCTTTCCGAGTTGGTCAGGTTCTTGTGTTCCTGCTCCAACTGCTCCAGCTCGTCTTCGCCGAGGGCCAGGTTGTCGAGTTCTTCGAGTTGATAGCTGAGCAGTTGATGACGGGCGCGCTGCTCGTCGCCGATGCTGGAGATGCGTTGCAGCTCGTTCTTGGTCTGCTTCCAGCGTTGGGCGGCCAGCTGCACCTGGCGCGCCAGATCCTGGCTACCGGCGTATTCGTCGAGCAGGCGGCGATGGGTGTCGGCCTTGAGCAGCGACTGGTGTTCGTGCTGGCTGTGGATATCGATCAGCAGTTCGCCGAGGGCCTTGAGATCGCCTTGGGGGCAGGGCGCGCCATTTATATAGCCGCGCGAACGGCCTTCGGCGGTGATGACCCGGCGCAGGATGCAGGGGCCGTCCTGATCCAGGTCATGACCCAGATCGCGCTCGGCCAACCAGGCGCGGGCTTCGGGAATGTCGTGCAGGTCGAAGCTGGCGAGAATGTCCGCCTTGTCCGCGCCCGGGCGTACCACGCCGCTATCCGCACGGTCGCCGAGGCACAGCCCGAGGGCGTCGAGCATGATCGATTTACCGGCGCCGGTCTCGCCGCTGATCACGCTCATGCCGGCATCCAGCTCGAGGTCGAGGTGTTCGACGATGGCGTAGTTATGTACGGACAGATGCACCAGCATGATGAAGCCTCCCGGTCTGAAGTCTGGTTATTTATACAGTAGTCTGGCTTCGAGCTTCAAGCGTCAAGCTGTAAGTCCGGCGTCGGTGGGCGTGCCTGCATATCCCTGCCCGGGCTGCCGCTGGCGGCCTGTGGCTTGCCGCTGCCGTCGCCCCTTGAAACCCGGTAATCCATCCCCATATAGCGGTCAGGCATTCGGGTTAAGGCCTGATCGAATTTTGTTGAGGAGAAACGCATGGCTGACGAACAGAACCAAGATATCCCGCTTCCAGATGTTGCCGCAGACGCCGGAGCGGCTTCGGGTAACGAGTTGGACGCGCGCATCCAGGTCCTGGAAGAAGAGCTTGCGACCGCTCAGGATCAGGCGCTGCGTATCGCCGCCGATCTGCAGAACGTGCGTCGCCGCGCCGAACAGGATGTGGAGAAAGCCCACAAATTCGCCCTCGAGCGCTTCGCCAGCGACCTGCTGCCGGTGGTGGACAGCCTGGAGCGTGGTCTCGAATTGTCGAGCCCGAACGACGAGGCGATCAAGGCGGTACGCGAGGGCATGGAACTGACCCTCAAGCTATTCCAGGACACCCTCAAGCGTTACCAGTTGGAAGTCATCGACCCGCACGGTGCGCCGTTCAATCCGGAGCACCATCAGGCGATGGCCATGCAGGAAAGCGTCAATGTAGAGCCCAATACCGTGCTCCAGGTATTCCAGAAGGGTTACCTGCTCAATGGTCGTTTGCTGCGCCCCGCGATGGTGGTGGTGAGCAAGGTGCCGGCCGAGGCGCCACCGTCGATCGACGAGCAGGCTTGAAATCGGGCGATCTGCCCCCATTAACCAGTCAAGCGTTTTAGTGCTGCCGCAGCTGCCGCTACACAGCTGCGGAAATATCCAAGTTTCGGGAGAGTGAAGATGGGCAAAATCATTGGTATCGACCTGGGGACCACCAACTCCTGCGTCTCCATTCTGGAAAACGGCAACGTCAAAGTCATCGAGAACGCCGAAGGTGCACGCACCACGCCGTCGATCATCGCTTACGCCAACGACGGCGAGATCCTCGTCGGCCAGTCCGCCAAGCGTCAGGCGGTGACCAACCCGCATAACACCCTGTACGCGGTGAAGCGTCTGATCGGCCGCCGTTTCGAAGAGGATGTCGTGCAGAAAGACATCCAGATGGTGCCGTACAAAATCGTCAAAGCCGACAACGGCGATGCCTGGGTCGAGGTTAACGGCCAGAAGATGGCACCGCCGCAGATCAGCGCCGAAGTACTGAAGAAGATGAAGAAAACCGCCGAAGATTACCTCGGCGAGCCGGTCACCGAAGCGGTAATCACCGTTCCTGCGTATTTCAACGACAGCCAGCGTCAGGCCACCAAGGACGCCGGCCGTATCGCCGGTCTGGACGTCAAGCGCATCATCAACGAGCCGACCGCGGCGGCGCTGGCCTATGGCATGGACAAGGCCAAGGGCGACCACACCGTGATCGTTTATGACCTGGGTGGCGGCACCTTCGACGTCTCGGTGATCGAAATCGCCGAAGTCGACGGCGAGCATCAGTTCGAAGTACTGGCCACCAACGGCGACACCTTCCTCGGCGGTGAGGACTTCGACATTCGCTTGATCGATTACCTCGTTGACGAATTCAAGAAAGAAACCGGCATGAACCTCAAGGGCGATCCGCTGGCCATGCAGCGCCTGAAGGAAGCCGCGGAGAAGGCCAAGATCGAGCTGTCCTCCAGCCAGCAGACCGACGTCAACCTGCCGTACATCACCGCAGATGCCAGCGGTCCCAAGCACCTCAACGTGAAGATTTCCCGCGCCAAGCTGGAATCCCTGGTCGAAGACCTGGTGCAGCGCACCATCGAGCCGTGCCGCATCGCTCTGAAAGACGCCGGTATCGACATCGGCAAGATCGACGACGTGATCCTGGTCGGTGGTCAGACCCGCATGCCGCTGGTGCAGAAAAAGGTTGCCGAGTTCTTCGGTAAGGAAGCGCGCAAGGACGTCAACCCGGACGAAGCGGTCGCCATGGGTGCCGCCATTCAGGGTGCGGTACTGGCCGGCGACGTCAAGGACGTGCTGCTGCTCGACGTATCGCCGCTGACCCTGGGTATCGAAACCATGGGCGGCGTGATGACCGCGCTGATCGAGAAGAACACCACCATCCCGACCAAAAAGTCCCAAGTGTTCTCCACCGCCGACGACAACCAGAGCGCCGTGACCATTCATGTGCTGCAGGGCGAGCGCAAGCAAGCCGCACAGAACAAGTCCCTGGGCAAGTTCGACCTGGCCGAGATCCCGCCGGCACCACGTGGCGTGCCGCAGATCGAAGTGACCTTCGACATCGACGCCAACGGCATCCTGCACGTGGGCGCGAAAGACAAGGCCACCGGTAAGCAGCAGTCGATCGTGATCAAGGCCAACTCCGGTCTGTCCGAGGAAGAAATCCAGCAGATGGTTCGCGATGCCGAGGTCAACGCCGAGGAAGATCGCAAGTTTGAAGAGCTGGCGACCGCGCGCAACCAGGGCGATCAGCTGGTGCATGCCACCCGCAAGATGATCACCGAGGCGGGCGACAAGGCCACCGCGGACGAGAAAGCGGCCATCGAAACCGCGTTGAGCGCGCTGGAAGTGGCAATCAAGGGCGACGACAAGGCGGATATCGAAGCCAAGATGAACGCCCTGTCCGAAGCCACCACGCCGCTGGCGCAGAAAATGTACGCCGAGCAGCCGCAGCCGGGTGCAGAAGCCCAGGGTGCCGAAGAGCCCAAGGACGCAGCGGACGACGTAGTCGACGCCGAGTTCGAAGAGGTCAAGGAAAACAAATAAGCGCAAGCTTATGCCGCTCCGGTCGGTCGCGATGCGAGTCGCGGCCGACGGTTCCGTCACGCGGGAGCTTGCTCCCGCGTTGGCGTGTCTGGAGCAGACGATTTAAGGGTGTTGAAGACTTATGGCTAAACGAGATTATTACGAGGTGCTGGGTGTCGAGCGCGGCGCCAGCGAGGCGGAGCTGAAAAAGGCTTACCGTCGCTTGGCGATGAAGCACCACCCGGATCGCAATCCCGACGATAAAGCCTCGGAAGAGAAGTTCAAGGAAGCCAACGAGGCTTACGAAGTGCTCTCCGATGCCAGCAAACGCGCGGCCTACGATCAATACGGCCATGCCGGCGTCGATCAGAGCATGGGTGGCGGCCCTGGTGGCGCCGGTTTCGGTGGGGCGAACTTCTCCGACATCTTCGGCGACGTGTTCAGCGACTTCTTCGGTGGTGCCGGCGGGCGCGGCGGCCAGCGTGGCGGCGCGCAGCGCGGTAGCGATCTGCGTTACACCATGGAGCTGGATCTGGAAGAGGCGGTGCGCGGCACCACCGTGACCATCCGCGTGCCAACCCTGGTCAATTGCAAAACCTGCGATGGCTCCGGCGCGAAGAAGGGCACCAGTCCCGTGACCTGTACCACCTGTGGTGGTATCGGCCAGGTGCGTATGCAGCAGGGCTTCTTCTCGGTGCAGCAAACCTGCCCGCGCTGCCATGGCAGCGGCAAGATGATCACCGATCCCTGTGGCAGTTGCCATGGCCAGGGCCGGGTCGAGGAATACAAGACGCTGTCGGTCAAGGTGCCGCCAGGCGTCGACACCGGCGATCGCATTCGCCTGTCTGGCGAAGGCGAGGCGGGCGCCATGGGCGGCCCGGCTGGCGATCTGTACGTGGTGGTGAATGTGCGTGAACACGCGATTTTCCAGCGCGACGGCAAGCATCTTTATTGTGAAGTGCCGATCAGCTTCGCCGATGCGGCCTTGGGCGGCGAGCTGGAAGTGCCGACCCTGGATGGCCGGGTCAAACTGAAAATCCCGGAAGGCACCCAGACCGGCAAGCTATTCCGTCTGCGCGGCAAGGGCGTCGCCCCGGTGCGCGGTGGCGGTGCTGGCGATCTGATGTGTCGGGTCGCGGTGGAAACGCCGATCAATCTGAACAAGCGTCAACGCGAACTGCTGGACGAGTTCCGCAAGTCCCTGGAAGGCGATAGCTCGCATTCGCCGAAGGCCAGCGGCTGGTTCGAAGGCGTGAAGCGTTTCTTCGGCGATTTGTAGGTCAAATAGCTGCAAGCCTTGAGTGGCACGATGCGGGTTGGCGCCGCTGGGCTTGCAGCTTTAAGCGTGAAGCTTGGAGCTGATTTCTATGCAACGTATCGCAGTAATGGGCGCCGCCGGGCGCATGGGCAAGACCCTGATCGAGGCGGTGCAGCAGGCCGATGGCGTGTGCCTGAGCGCGGCTATCGACCGCGCCGACAGTAGCCTGATCGGTGCCGATGCCGGCGAGTTGGCCGCGCTCGGCAAGCTGGGCGTCACGCTCTCGGGCGATCTGAGCGCGGTGCTCGAGCAGTTCGATGTGCTGATCGACTTCACTCACCCCTCGGTGACCCTGAAAAACCTGGAAATCTGCCGGCAGTCCGGTAAGGCCATGGTCATCGGCACCACCGGCTTTTCGCCGCAGGAAAAGCAACTGCTGGCCGATGCTAGCAAGCAGATTCCTATCGTCTTCGCCGCCAACTTCAGCGTCGGCGTCAACCTCTGCCTGAAACTGCTCGACACCGCGGCGCGGGTATTGGGCGATGACGTCGATATCGAAATCATCGAAGCCCACCATCGGCACAAGGTCGATGCGCCGTCCGGCACCGCGCTGCGTATGGGCGAGGTGGTGGCCAATGCTTTGGGGCGCGATCTGCAGAAAGTCGCGGTCTATGGCCGTGAAGGGCAGACCGGTGCGCGCGAGCGCGAGACCATCGGCTTCGCCACGGTGCGCGCCGGCGATGTGGTCGGCGACCATACGGTGCTATTCGCCGCCGACGGCGAGCGCGTGGAGATCACTCACAAGGCGTCGAGCCGCATGACCTTCGCCAAAGGTGCGGTGCGTTCGGCGCTGTGGCTGCAGCAGCGTCAACCGGGCCTGTACGACATGCAGGATGTTTTGGGTCTTAACTGACAGAGTCTCACCTGACTGGGCCTCAACTGATTGAGGCTCAATTGACGCGCTTGTCCGAAAAACTGTGCCCGTTTAGGAGTTGCTCGCATCTAACGGTGGACCAAAAAGGCACTTTTCTATAAGCTTCCCGCTTTAGTGTGTCCACTAAAAGTTGCGCAGAATGAATCAGATAAAAAAGCGGGATGACGGTCGATACGTCATCCCGCTTTTTTACAATCTGCGTTTGCTTCAAAGCTTTGTTCGACGGAGGTTTTCTTGAGTAAGCCAGCCCTTAAACCTGCCATCTTGGCTCTTGCAGATGGCAGCATTTTTCGCGGCGAGTCCATCGGCGCCGATGGTCAAACTATTGGAGAGGTGGTTTTCAACACCGCCATGACCGGCTATCAGGAAATCCTCACCGATCCTTCCTATGCCCAGCAGATCGTCACTCTGACCTATCCGCATATCGGCAGCACCGGCACTACGCCGGAAGATGCCGAGTCCTGCAGCGTCTGGGCGGCCGGCCTGATCATTCGCGACCTGCCGCTGACTTCCAGCAACTGGCGCAACAAGCAGCCGCTCGATGAATACCTGAAGGAAAACGGTACCGTCGCCATCGCCGGCATCGATACCCGTCGCCTGACCCGTATCCTGCGTGAGAAGGGGTCGCAGAATGGCTGCATCCTGGTTGGCGATGACGCCACCGAAGAGAAGGCGCTGGAGCTGGCGCGCAGCTTCCCCGGTCTCAAGGGCATGGACCTGGCCAAGGTAGTCAGCTGTGCCAAGCCTTACGAGTGGCGCTCCAGCGTCTGGAATCTGCAGGACGACAGTCATCCGCTGATCCCGGCCAGCCAGTTGCCCTATCACGTGGTCGCCTATGACTACGGCGTCAAGCTGAACATCCTGCGCATGCTGGTGGCTCGTGGCTGCCGGGTAACCGTGGTGCCGGCCCAGACCCCGGCCAGCGAAGTGCTGGCGCTGAATCCCGATGGCGTCTTCCTGTCCAACGGGCCGGGCGACCCCGAGCCGTGCGATTACGCGATTCAGGCGATCAAGGATGTGCTGGAAACCGAGATCCCGGTATTCGGTATCTGCCTCGGTCACCAGTTGCTGGCGCTGGCTTCCGGCGCCAAGACTTTGAAAATGGGCCATGGCCACCACGGCGCCAACCACCCGGTGCAGGACCTGGAATCGGGTGTGGTGATGATCACCAGCCAGAACCACGGATTTGCTGTGGATGAGGCCAGCCTGCCGAGCAATGTGCGGGCGATTCACAAGTCGCTGTTCGACGGTTCCCTGCAGGGCATCGAGCGTACCGACAAGAGCGCCTTCAGCTTCCAGGGCCACCCCGAAGCGAGCCCCGGCCCAGCCGATGTGGCGCCGCTGTTCGACCGTTTTATCGAAGCCATGGCCAAGCGCCGCTAAACCTCGCCGACCGACCCAAGGATTCGAGTAACCGCTATGCCAAAACGTACAGACATTAAAAGCATCCTGATCCTCGGCGCCGGCCCGATCGTCATCGGCCAGGCCTGCGAGTTCGATTATTCCGGTGCGCAAGCCTGTAAAGCCCTGAAAGAAGAGGGTTACCGGGTCATCCTGGTGAACTCCAATCCCGCCACCATCATGACCGACCCGGCCATGGCCGACGCCACCTACATCGAGCCGATCAAGTGGTCGACCGTGGCCAAGATCATCGAGAAGGAGCGTCCGGACGCCCTGCTGCCGACCATGGGCGGCCAGACCGCGCTGAACTGCGCGCTGGACCTGGAAAAGCACGGCGTACTGGAAAAGTTCGGGGTGGAAATGATCGGCGCCAACGCCGACACCATCGACAAGGCCGAAGACCGTTCGCGCTTCGACAAGGCGATGAAGGACATCGGCCTGGCCTGCCCGGTTTCCGGCATCGCGCATAACATGGAAGAAGCCTACGGCGTTCTGGAGAAGGTCGGCTTCCCCTGCATCATCCGTCCGTCCTTCACCATGGGCGGCACCGGCGGCGGGATCGCCTACAACCGCGAAGAGTTCGAAGAAATCTGCGCCCGCGGTATCGATCTGTCGCCGACCAGCGAATTGCTGATCGACGAATCGCTGATCGGCTGGAAGGAATACGAGATGGAGGTGGTCCGCGACAAGAAGGACAACTGCATCATCGTCTGCGCCATCGAAAACTTCGACCCGATGGGCGTGCACACCGGCGACTCGATCACCGTGGCCCCGGCGCAAACCCTGACCGACAAGGAATACCAGATCCTGCGTAACGCCTCCCTGGCGGTGCTGCGCGAGATCGGCGTGGAAACCGGCGGCTCCAACGTGCAGTTCGGCATTTGTCCGAACACCGGGCGCATGGTCGTCATCGAGATGAACCCGCGCGTGTCGCGGTCCTCGGCGCTGGCCTCCAAGGCCACCGGCTTCCCGATCGCCAAGATCGCCGCCAAGCTGGCCGTGGGTTACACCCTCGACGAGCTGTCCAACGACATCACCGGCGGCCGCACTCCGGCCTCCTTCGAGCCGGCGATCGACTACGTCGTCACCAAGATCCCGCGTTTCGCCTTCGAGAAATTTCCCAAGGCCGACGCCCGCCTGACCACCCAGATGAAGTCGGTCGGTGAGGTCATGGCCATCGGTCGTACCTTCCAGGAATCCATGCAGAAAGCTTTGCGCGGCCTGGAAGTCGGCGTGTCCGGCCTCGATCCGATGCTCGATCTGAGCGACCCGGAAGCGGAAAGCACGCTCAAGCGCGAGCTGACCGTGCCGGGCGCCGACCGCATCTGGTACGTGGCCGATGCCTTCCGCGCCGGCAAAACGGTCGCCGAGGTCTTCGAGCTGACCCGTATCGACGAATGGTTCCTGGTGCAGATCGAAGACCTGATCCAGGAGGAAGAGCGGATCAAGACCCTCGGCCTGGCCAGCATCGACCGCGACCTGATGTACAAGCTCAAGCGCAAAGGCTTCTCCGATATCCGCCTGGCCAAGTTGCTCGGCGTTTCCGAGAAGAGCCTGCGCAGCCACCGTCACAAGCTCAAAGTGCTGCCGGTGTACAAGCGCGTCGATACCTGCGCCGCCGAGTTCGCCAGCGACACCGCCTACATGTATTCGACCTACGAGGAAGAGTGCGAGGCCAATCCGTCGAGCCGCGACAAGATCATGATCCTCGGTGGCGGGCCGAACCGTATCGGCCAGGGCATCGAGTTCGACTACTGCTGCGTGCACGCGGCGCTGGCGCTGCGTGACGACGGTTACGAGACCATCATGGTCAACTGCAACCCGGAAACCGTCTCCACCGACTATGACACCTCGGATCGCCTGTACTTCGAGCCGGTGACCCTGGAAGACGTGCTGGAAATCGTTCGCGTCGAGCAGCCGAAAGGCGTGATCGTGCAGTACGGCGGTCAGACCCCGCTGAAGATCTGTCGCGCCCTGGAAGAGGCCGGCGTGCCGATCATCGGTACTTCGCCGGACGCCATCGACCGCGCCGAAGACCGCGAGCGCTTCCAGCAGATGGTCCAGCGCCTGCACCTGCGTCAGCCGCCGAACGCCACTGCGCGTAGCGAAGAAGAGGCCCTGGCTCATTCCAAGGTCATCGGCTATCCGCTGGTGGTGCGCCCGTCCTATGTACTGGGCGGCCGGGCGATGGAAATCGTCTACCAGGAAGAAGAGCTCAAGCGCTATATGCGCGAAGCGGTGAAGGTGTCGAACGACAGCCCGGTGCTGCTCGACCACTTCCTCAACTGCGCCATCGAGGTCGATGTCGACGCCATCTGCGACGGCGAGATCGTGGTGATAGGTGCGATCATGCAGCACATCGAGCAGGCCGGCGTGCACTCCGGTGACTCGGCATGTTCGCTGCCGCCGTATTCGCTGCCGGCGCACATCCAGGACGAGATCCGCGAACAGGTCAAAAAGATGGCCCTGGAACTCGGCGTGGTCGGCCTGATGAACGTGCAGATGGCCGTGCAGGGCGAGGATATCTTCGTCATCGAAGTGAACCCGCGCGCCTCGCGCACCGCGCCCTTCGTGTCCAAGTGCATCGGTATTTCCCTGGCCATGCTCGGTGCCCGGGTGATGGCTGGTAAAACCCTGGCCGAGCTCGGTTTCACCGAGGAAATCATTCCGAACTTCTACAGCGTTAAGGAAGCGGTGTTCCCGTTCGCCAAGTTCCCCGGCGTCGATCCGATCCTCGGCCCTGAGATGAAGTCCACCGGCGAGGTCATGGGTGTTGGCGACAGCTTCGCCGAAGCCTTTGCCAAGGCTCAGCTGGGCGCCAGCGAAATTCTGCCGAACAGCGGCTGCGCCTTTATCAGCGTGCGCGACGACGATAAGCCTCTGGTGGCCGACGTCGCCCGCGATCTGATCGGTCTCGGTTTCGAAGTGGTCGCCACCGCGGGTACCGCCAAATTGATCGAGGCCGCCGGTTTGCCGGTGCGTCGGGTCAACAAGGTGACCGAAGGCCGTCCGCACGTTGTCGACATGATCAAGAACGACGAAGTGACCTTGATCATCAACACCACCGAGGGGCGTCAGTCGATCGCCGACTCCTACTCGATCCGTCGCAATGCACTGCAACACAAGATCTGCTGCACCACCACCTTGGCGGGCGGTCAAGCGATCTGTGAGGCGCTGAAATTCGGTCCTGAGAAGACCGTGCGCCGCTTGCAGGATCTCCATGCAGGAATCAAGGCATGACTAAATACCCAATGACCGTCCAGGGCGCGCGCGCCCTGGAAGAAGAACTGGCCCATCTGACCAAGGTCGTGCGCCCCAAGCTCAGCCAGGATATCGGCACGGCGCGCGAGCTCGGCGACCTCAAGGAAAACGCCGAATACCATGCCGCGCGCGAGCAGCAGGGTATGGTCGAGGCGCGCATCCGCGATATCGAAGGCCGTCTGCAGAACGCCGTGATCATCGATGTCACCACCATCGAGCACACCGGCAAAGTGATCTTCGGCACCACCGTTGAGATCGTGAACGTCGAAACCGACGAAAGCGTCAGCTACCAGATCGTTGGCGAGGACGAGGCCGATATCAAACAGCGCAAATTGTCGGTCGGCTCACCCATCGCACGGGCGTTGATCGGCAAGGAAGAGGGCGATGTGGTGATGGTCAAGACGCCTAGCGGTGCCGTCGAGTATGAGATCGTCGAGGTTCGCCATATCTAAATCAGGCGCACGCGATGCGGGCGCAATCAGTTGGCTGCTAGCTCAGACGCTCTGGGTCGGCGGCCTCTGGTTGCTGCATTTTCTGTTACTGCCGGCAATCGCCAAGACAGGCCTGGCCTCGTTACTGGTCGAAGAGATCGGCAGCAGTTTGCGTGCGTTGCTGGTGGGCCTGGCTGCGGTTTGCGCCGGCTTGCAGGTGCTGGTGTTGATCCGTGCCGAGCGGTTGGCCAGTGTGTGGCGTGACATGCGTGGGCAGCTGTTATCGGTGGTGGTGGCGATGGCGGCCAGTTATTTCGTGGCGCGGCTGTATTGGCCGGGCGCCGAACTCTGGTTGATGTTCAGCTACCTGGTGATGGCGTTCTGCGGTTTGTTGCTGGTGCTGCAACCGGTGCCGAGTGGAGGCAGTCGCAAGCTATAGGTCTAAGCTTCGAGTCAAAGCAAGGCGATCGACTGAGAGGCGCACGTGGCGCCTCATCCCAGCTTGCAGCTCCGATCAGCCGTGATGGCGATGGATATTCGACAGATTCTTGTTCGGCTTGGGGTTCTTGCGGTAAATCAACGCCATCTTGCCGATGACCTGCACCAGCTCGGCAGCGCCGGTTTTGCACAGTTCGTTAATGGCCGCGAGGCGGTCTTCGCGCTCGATGATGCGCAGTTGTACTTTGATCAATTCATGGTCGCTCAGGGCACGCTCCAGCTCGGCCAGTACACCTTCGGTCAAACCATTGTCCGCCACGATCAATACGGGTTTCAGGTGGTGGCCGATAGATTTGAATTGTTTCTTCTGCTCTTGAGTGAGCGGCATAATCAGGTTCCTGCAATCTGGTAAAAAAACAGCTCTGGTAAAAGCGGCGATCAGTTTACCCGAGCGCTCTCGGGGGCGCCCAGATATTCATGCTTTGTAAAGTTCGAGGTATTGCGTGGCCCGTTCCAAGACCAGTCAAGGTTGGCTGAAAGAACATTTCAACGACCCTTACGTCAAAATGGCGCAAAAGGATGGCTATCGTTCGCGTGCCAGCTACAAGTTGCTGGAAATCCAGGAAAAGGATCGCATCCTCAGGCCCGGCATGACCGTGGTCGACCTCGGCGCCGCGCCGGGCGGTTGGTCGCAGGTCACCAGTCGGGTGATTGGCGACAAGGGCACGCTGATCGCCTCGGATATCTTGGAAATGGACAGCATCCCCGATGTTGCCTTTATCCAGGGCGATTTCACCGATGATGCGGTGTTCGCACAGATTCTCGAAGCGATCGGCGACAAGGCGGTAGACCTTGTGATTTCCGATATGGCCCCCAATATGAGTGGGGTAAGGGAGTCGGATCAGCCGCGTGCGATGTACCTGTGCGAATTGGCGCTGGATCTCGCTTCCCGCGTGCTGCGTCCGGGTGGTGATTTTTTGATCAAAATCTTCCAAGGCGAAGGCTTTGACCAATATCACAAGCAGGTGCGGCAGATGTTCGACAAGGTGCAGATGCGCAAGCCCTTGTCCTCGCGTGACCGCTCGCGCGAGCAATATATGCTCGCGCGCGGTTTTCGTGGGCTTGAGTGAGACGGGACGCACGGGTAAATAAAGGGTTACAGACGGCGTCTGCCAGGTGCGGGCGTTGTGTAGTAAGTTAGATCGGTACATAACTGGTCGTCATGCGAAGCACGCTTCGAGACGAGGCCTGCTGCAGAGGGTAGCTAATTGAACGACATGGCAAAAAATCTGGTCCTGTGGCTGATCATCGCGGCCGTCCTGGTGACGGTGATGAACAATTTTTCCAGCCCGAGCGAGTCGAATAAGCTCAATTACTCGGAGTTCATCCAACAGGTTCAGAACGGTGCGGTCAAGCGCGTGACCGTCGACGGCTACGTGATCAGCGGCGTGCGCGAGGACGGTTCGTCTTTCGAGACAGTGCGTCCGGCGATCCAGGACAACGGCCTGATCAAGGACCTGATCGACAACAATGTCGAGATCGTCGGTAAGCAGCCCGAACAACAAAGCATCTGGACTCAACTGCTGGTGGCGAGCTTCCCGATTCTGGTGATTATCGCGGTGTTCATGTTCTTCATGCGCCAGATGCAAGGCGGTGCTGGCGGTAAAGGCGGACCGATGAGTTTCGGTAAGAGCAAGGCGCGCCTGCTGTCCGAAGATCAGGTCAAGACCACCTTCGCCGATGTCGCCGGTTGCGACGAAGCCAAGGAAGAAGTCAGCGAGCTGGTCGAATTCCTCCGTGATCCGGGTAAATTCCAACGCCTCGGCGGGCGTATCCCGCGCGGTGTGTTGATGGTCGGCTCGCCGGGTACCGGTAAGACGCTGTTGGCCAAGGCGGTCGCCGGTGAGGCCAAGGTGCCGTTCTTCACCATCTCCGGTTCCGATTTCGTCGAGATGTTCGTCGGTGTCGGTGCCTCCCGGGTGCGTGATATGTTCGAGCAGGCGAAGAAGCACGCGCCCTGCATCATCTTCATTGACGAGATCGACGCCGTCGGTCGCCATCGTGGCGCCGGCATGGGTGGCGGTCACGACGAACGCGAGCAGACCCTCAACCAGTTGCTGGTGGAGATGGATGGCTTCGAAATGAACGATGGCATCATCGTCATTGCCGCCACCAACCGCCCCGACGTACTCGATCCGGCGCTGCTGCGTCCGGGCCGTTTCGACCGTCAGGTGGTGGTGGGCTTGCCGGATATTCGCGGCCGCGAACAAATCCTCAAAGTGCATATGCGTAAGGTGCCGATGGGCGAGAACGTCCAGCCGGCGGTCATCGCGCGCGGTACCCCGGGCTTCTCCGGTGCCGACTTGGCCAACTTGGTCAACGAGGCCTCCTTGTTCGCTGCGCGCGCCGGCAAGCGTGTGGTGGAAATGAAGGAGTTCGAGCTGGCCAAGGACAAGATCATGATGGGCGCCGAGCGCAAGACCATGGTCATGTCGGAAAAGGAAAAGCTCAACACGGCGTTCCACGAAGCCGGCCACGCCATCGTCGGTCGCCTGGTGCCCGAGCATGATCCGGTTTACAAGGTGTCGATCATTCCCCGTGGCCGTGCTCTGGGCGTGACCATGTTCCTGCCGGAAGAGGACCGTTACAGCCTGAGCAAGCGGGCGCTGACCAGTCAGATCTGCTCGTTGTTCGGTGGTCGCATCGCCGAGGAGATGACCTTGGGCTTCGATGGTGTGACCACCGGCGCATCGAACGACATCATGCGTGCCACTCAATTGGCGCGGAACATGGTGACCAAGTGGGGCTTGTCCGAAAAGCTTGGTCCGTTGATGTATGCCGAAGAAGAGGGTGAGGTTTTCCTCGGGCGTAGCATGGGCAGCCAGCACACCAATGTGTCCGCCGATACGGCGAAAATGATCGACCTCGAGGTGCGCAGCATCATCGACGGTTGCTATGACACCGCCAAGCGCCTGCTTGAAGAAAACCGCGACAAGCTCGACGCCATGGCTGACGCCTTGATGAAGTACGAGACCATCGATGCCGAGCAGATCGAAGACATCATGAGCGGCCGTGTCGCTCGCGAACCGCGCGATTGGACCGGCGGCAACGGCGACGCCGGCACGCCGGTGGTGAACAGCGACGAGGCGGATCGTCCTGAAAAGCCAATTGGTGGTCCTGCTGCCGAGCACTAAGGGCGCAAATGTCTGACTCGTGTAATCCGAACCGGTTGCCATGTGGCAGCCGGTTTCTCGATTTAACCCATCCGCAGGTGATGGGTATCCTGAATATCACCCCCGATTCATTCTCCGATGGCGGTCGTTATGCGCAGCGCGATGCCGCCCTGCGTCATGCGGAAGCGATGTGGCGTGCGGGTGCCAGCCTGATCGACGTCGGCGGCGAGTCCACTCGCCCCGGTGCGCGGGCGGTATCCCCCATCGAGGAGCTGGAGCGGGTCGCCCCGGTGGTCGAGGCCATTGCCGGCGAACTCGACGTGATCATCTCGGTCGATACTTCGACGCCTGCGGTAATGCGTGAAGCTGCGCGTTTGGGTGCCGGGCTGATCAACGACGTGCGCTCGTTGCAGCGCGAAGGCGCATTGGATGCGGCGGCCGATAGCGGTTTGCCGGTGTGCCTGATGCATATGCGCGGCGAACCGACCACCATGCAGCAGGATCCCCGGTACGCCGATATTCTGAGCGAGGTCAGGGGTTTCCTGGTCGAGCGCATGGCTGCCTGTGCGACGGCCGGGATTGCCGCCGAGCGGTTGATCCTCGATCCGGGCTTCGGTTTCGCCAAGACCTTGGAGCACAATCTGCGCTTGTTCAAGCATCTGGAGTCCCTGCATGAGTTGGGGCGGCCGCTTTTGGTCGGGGTCTCGCGCAAAAGCATGATCGGTCGCGTGCTGGGTCATGAGGTTGGCGGGCGCTTGTATGGCAGCCTGGCGTTGGCGGCCTTGGCCGTGGGTAAGGGTGCACAGATTCTGCGCGTGCACGATGTCGCCGAAACGGCCGATGTGGTGCGCATGCTCGCAGCAGTAACAGCGGCCGAATGACGAGCCTCTGAATACGAAGAAAAATAGGGAAGCATGGTCATGGTCAGAAAATATTTTGGTACCGACGGTATCCGTGGGCGTGTCGGCGAATTTCCGATTACGCCGGATTTCATGCTCAAGCTCGGCTGGGCCGCTGGCATGGCGTTTCGCAAACAGGGCAAGTGCCGCATCCTGATCGGTAAGGACACGCGGATTTCCGGTTATATGTTCGAGTCGGCGCTGGAGGCCGGATTATCCGCGGCCGGTGCCGATGTGATGTTGTTGGGGCCGATGCCGACCCCGGCCATTGCCTACCTGACGCGTACCTTTCATGCCGAAGCCGGCATCGTGATCAGCGCCTCGCACAATCCCCATCACGACAATGGCATCAAGTTTTTCTCCGGGCAGGGCACCAAGCTGCCGGACGAAATCGAACAAATGATCGAGGAGCTGCTCGATACGCCGATGACCGTGGTCGAGTCGGCGCAATTGGGTAAGGTTTCGCGGATCAACGATGCGGCCGGGCGTTATATCGAATTCTGTAAAAGCAGCGTACCGACCAGCACCGATTTCGCCGGTCTGAAAATCGTCCTCGATTGCGCCAATGGTGCCGCTTATAAAGTGGCGCCCAGCGTATTACGCGAATTGGGCGCTGAGGTTTCGGTGCTGTCCGCTCATCCCGATGGCTTGAATATCAATGACGGCTGCGGCTCGACCCATGTCGAAGCCTTGCAGGCCGAGGTACTGGCGCGGCAAGCCGATCTGGGTATCGCCTTCGACGGCGACGCCGATCGCGTGCTGATGGTCGACCACACCGGGGCTCTGGTGGACGGCGACGAGCTGCTATTCATCATCGCCCGCGATCTGCAGGAGCGCGGCAAGCTGCAGGGTGGGGTGGTCGGCACGCTGATGAGCAACCTGGGGCTGGAGTTGGCGTTGGCGGATCTGGGGATTCCCTTCGTGCGCGCCAAGGTCGGCGACCGCTATGTGATTGCCGAGCTGCTGGAGCGTAACTGGCAACTCGGTGGCGAGAATTCCGGGCATCTGGTGTGTTTCCATCACACCACCACCGGGGATGCGATCATCGCGGCCTTGCAAGTGTTGTTGGCGTTGCAGCGGCGCGGTCAAAGCCTGGCCGAGACGCGCCAGGGGCTGCGCAAGTGCCCGCAAGTGCTGATCAACGTACGCTTCGCCGGTGGCCTCGATCCACTCGATAGTCCCTCCGTGCAGGATGCCAGTGCGCGCGTGACCGAAATGATGGCGGGCCGTGGTCGGGTGCTGCTGCGCAAGTCGGGAACCGAGCCGTTAGTGCGGGTGATGGTCGAGGGCGACGATGAGGTTCAGGTGCGTGGCTATGCCGACGAGTTGGCTAGGGTCGTGAGCGAAGCCTGCGAGGGGTGAGGTGCGAAGCTGCGGGGTGAGCCCGTCCGCTGGCCCCGCAGTGAGGTTCAATCGCTGGTTGGCATTCTATGTTATTGATTGGCTTGCCAGTCTTGGCGCTCTTGGGTAACATCTGCGCCCTCTTTGACCGACGAGGTGAAGCATGCGTCACCCATTGGTAGCTGGTAACTGGAAAATGCATGGCACTCGTGCCAGCGTTGCAGAGCTGATCGAGGGTTTGTCTCGGCAAGCGTTACCTGCTGGGGTCGAAGTTGCAGTTTTTCCGTCTTGTTTGCATATCGCTCAGGTCGTAAGAGGTCTGGATGGTAAGCGTGTTGCGGTCGGTGCGCAGGATTGCGCCGTCGAGTCGGCGCCCGGTGCGTTGACTGGCGAAGTGGCCGCAAGCCAGTTGCAGGATGCCGGTTGCTCCCTGGTGTTGGTGGGGCATTCCGAGCGTCGCTTGATCCTTGGTGACAGCGATGCGGACGTGACGCGTAAGTTTGCTGCGGCGCAGTCTTGCGGTTTGACGCCTGTGCTCTGTGTCGGGGAAACCCTGGAGCAGCGCGAGGCTGAGCAGACGCTGGAAGTTGTGGGGCGGCAGTTGGCCGAAGTGATCGATGCCTTGGGTATTGATGCCTTCGCCAAAGCGGTGGTCGCTTATGAGCCGGTTTGGGCAATCGGTACAGGGCTGACCGCTTCGCCCGAGCAGGCCCAGCAGGTGCATGCGGCGATTCGCGCGCAATTGGCTGGGCAAGATGCTCAGGTTGCGGCGGGTGTAAAGATTCTTTATGGCGGCAGCGTGAAGGCCGCCAATGCTGCCGAGTTATTCGGTATGCCGGATATCGATGGGGGGCTTGTGGGTGGAGCCTCTCTGAATGCGGATGAGTTCGGTGCGATTTGTCGCGCCGCAGGAAACTGAAAAATGCTGGAAACAGTCGTAGTTGTTCTTCATCTGCTCGGTGCTATCGGCGTGGTTGTGCTGGTTCTGTTGCAGCAGGGTAAGGGTGCCGATGCTGGCGCGTCTTTCGGTTCGGGTGCTTCTGCTACCGTTTTTGGTAGTCAAGGTTCCTCTACCTTTTTGAGTCGCGTTACTGCTATACTCGCCACCGCTTTTTTCATAACCAGTATGGGCTTAGCATTCTTTGCTAAAGAGAAAGCTGATGGTTTGACCGAAGTAGGTCTGCCAGACCCGGCGGTGATGGAAGTGCAGGAAAAACCGGTCGTCGAAGACGTCCCGGTGCTCGAAGAACAAAAGCCAGCTGTTGAAGCAGCTGACGTACCTCAAGTTCCAGAGCAGTAACAGGTTGTAAGCAACAAGCGATTTTGCCGAGGTGGTGGAATTGGTAGACACGCTACCTTGAGGTGGTAGTGGCCATAGGCTGTAGGGGTTCGAGTCCCCTCCTCGGTACCAATTAAACAAGAAAGCCCGCTCCATGCGGGCTTTCTTGTCGCTGGAGCGTCGGTTGACCCTTGAACGGGTTCGGCCGTATACTTCGGCCCCAGCTTTGACGCGGGGTGGAGCAGTCTGGTAGCTCGTCGGGCTCATAACCCGAAGGTCGTTGGTTCAAATCCAGCCCCCGCAACCAGTAGTAGCGGAGCCCCTTTTCAGGGGCTTTTTGCTAGCTGGACGACAGCTTTGCCGGCCTGTTCCAGGTCGGTCAGTGATGGGCGTTTCGCCCATTTTTTATTTGCACAGCATGCACGAGGGGGTTCAGGTGTCGAGCAAGCTAGAACAGTTGCAGGCCTTGTTGGCCCCGGTAGTCGAGGCGCTCGGCTATGAATGCTGGGGCATCGAGTTCCTGTCGCAAGGGCGGCATTCGCTACTGCGGGTCTATATCGATCACGCAGACGGCGTGCTCATCGAAGATTGCGAAAAGGTCAGCCGGCAGATCAGCGGTGTTCTCGACGTCGAGGACCCCATCAGTGCGGAGTACACCCTCGAGGTGTCTTCGCCTGGCATGGATCGGCCGTTGTTCACGTTGCAACAGTTCGCCGCGCATGCCGGCGAGCAAGTAAAGGTCAAGCTGCGTTCGCCTTTCGAAGGGCGCCGTAACTTTCAGGGTCTTCTCCGCGGTGTGGAGGAGCAGGACGTGGTAGTGCAGGTGGATGACCACGAGTTCCTGTTGCCGATCGACATGATCGACAAGGCCAATATTATCCCCAGGTTTGATTGAGACGCGGATCCCGCGGATCCAATGGATTGCGAAAGGCGAGGCGTACGATGAGCAAAGAAGTACTGCTGGTTGTTGAGTCGGTATCCAATGAAAAAGGCGTACCGGCCGGTGTGATTTTTGAGGCGCTGGAGTTGGCTTTGGCCACGGCGACTAAAAAGCGTTTTGAAGACGAAGTCGAGTTGCGGGTGGCGATCAATCGTCAAACCGGCAGCTATGAAACCTTCCGCTGCTGGACAGTGGTCGAAGAAAGCGATTTTGAAGATCCGGCGCATCAAGTCACTGTTGATATGCCGCGGGCGCTTGAGGCGAAAGCCAAAGTGGGCGATGTGCTGGAAGAAAAGATCGAATCCATTGAGTTCGGTCGTATCGCCGCGCAAACCGCCAAGCAAGTGATTGTGCAAAAGGTCCGTGAGGCCGAGCGCGCGCAGGTGGTCGAGGCCTACCGCGAGCGTCTGGGCGAAATCATCTCCGGCACTGTTAAGAAAGTCACCCGCGACAGCGTGATTGTCGACCTGGGCAACAACGCTGAAGCGCTGCTGGCCCGCGAAGACATCATCTCCCGCGAAACTTTCCGGGTCGGTGCGCGCTTGCGTGCACTGCTCAAGGAAATCCGCACCGAGAACCGCGGTCCGCAATTGATCCTCTCGCGTACCGCGCCTGAGATGCTGATCGAGTTGTTCCGTATCGAAGTGCCGGAAATCGCCGAAGAGTTGATCGAGGTGATGGCCGCTGCCCGTGATCCGGGTTCGCGCGCCAAGATCGCCGTGCGCTCCAAGGATAAGCGCATCGACCCGCAGGGCGCGTGTATCGGCATGCGTGGTTCGCGCGTGCAGGCTGTGTCCGGCGAACTGGTTGGTGAGCGTGTCGATATCGTGCTGTGGGACGACAATCCGGCGCAGTTCGTGATCAACGCCATGTCGCCGGCCGAAGTCGCCGCGATCATCGTCGATGAAGATGCCCATGCCATGGACATCGCCGTCGGCGAAGACAACCTGGCGCAGGCTATTGGCCGTGGCGGTCAGAACGTGCGTTTGGCCAGTCAATTGACCGGCTGGACCCTGAACGTGATGACCGAGGCGGATATCCAGGCCAAGCAACAGGCGGAAACCGGCGACATTCTGCAGAGCTTCATCGACGAGTTGGAAGTCGACGAAGAATTGGCTCAGGTACTGGTCGAAGAGGGTTTCACCAGCCTGGAAGAGATCGCCTACGTGCCTCTGGAAGAGATGCTCAGCATCGACGGTTTCGATGAGGAAATCGTCAATGAGCTGCGGGCGCGGGCAAAAGATCGCCTGTTGACCAAAGCCATTGCTACTGAAGAAAAACTGGCAGACGCCCACCCGGCCGACGACCTGCTCTCTCTCGAGGGTATGGATAAGGGCTTGGCGCAGGAACTGGCAGTACGCGGTGTGGTTACCCGCGAAGACCTGGCCGAGCAGTCGATCGACGACCTGCTCGACATCGACGGCATCGACCAAGAGCGTGCCGGCAAGCTGATCATGGCCGCCCGAGCCCATTGGTTCGAGTAAGTTTTACGGCCTGAGGAGAGAAATGCATGACGCAAGTCACGGTGAAAGAACTGGCCCAAGTGGTCGATACACCGGTAGAGCGCCTGCTGCAGCAGATGCGAGAGGCGGGTTTGCCGCACAGCAGTGCCGAGCAAGTTGTCACCGATAATGAGAAGCAGGCGTTGCTTGCCCATCTCAAAAGCAGTCATGGCGTAAAAGTGGAAGAGCCGCGCAAGATCACCTTGCAGCGCAAGACCACCAGTACGTTGCGCGTGGCCGGCAGCAAGACCATTAGTGTGGAAGTGCGCAAGAAGAAAACCTTCGTCAAGCGCAGTGCCGAAGAGATCGAAGCCGAGAAGCAGCGTGAGCTCGCCGAACAGCGTGCCGTGGCTGAAGCTGCGCGCCTGAAGGCCGAAGAAGAAGCCCAGCGCCGCGCCGCGGAAGAAGCGCAGCGCGCCGTGGTCGAGCCGGTTGAGGCCGTTGCGGCTCAGCCTGCTGCGGCGAGCGTGGCAGTGGCGGAAGTCGAAGTACCGGTCGTTGTTGCGCCTGTTGTCGAAGAGCGTAAGAAAGACGAGCCGCGCCGTCCGGATAAAGCCCGTAACGACGACGATCGTCGTGGCGGCGAGCGCAAGACCACTCAGCATCGCCCAACCGTCAAGGAAAAGGCGCCGGCACCGCGTGTCGCCCCGCGCACCATCGACGAAGAAAGCGATGGCTTCCGTCGCGGCGGTCGCGGCAAGTCGAAGCTGAAGAAGCGCAATCAGCATGGCTTCCAGAGCCCGACCGGGCCGATCGTGCGTGAGGTCGCCATCGGCGAAACCATCACCGTTGGTGAGCTGGCTCAGCAGATGACGGTGAAAGCCGCGGAAGTCATCAAGTTCATGTTCAAGATGGGCACCCCGGTGACCATCAACCAGGTGCTGGATCAGGAAACTGCCCAGTTGATCGCCGAAGAGCTGGGCCACAAGGTCAAGCTGATCAGCGATAACGCCCTGGAAGATCAGTTGGCCGAGTCCCTGAAGTTCGAAGGCGAGACCTTCGCCCGTGCGCCGGTGGTGACCGTCATGGGTCACGTCGACCATGGTAAGACGTCGCTGCTCGACTATATCCGTCGTGCCAAGGTAGCCGCTGGCGAAGCTGGCGGTATCACTCAGCACATCGGCGCCTACCACGTGGAAACCGATCGCGGCATGGTGACCTTCCTCGACACTCCGGGCCACGCGGCGTTTACCGCCATGCGTGCTCGCGGTGCCCAGGCCACCGATATCGTGATTCTGGTGGTGGCCGCGGACGACGGCGTGATGCCGCAAACCATCGAAGCGGTACAGCATGCCAAGGCGGCAGGCGTGCCGCTGGTGGTCGCGGTGAACAAGATCGATAAGCCGGGTGCCGATCTCGATCGCATCCGCAGCGAGCTGTCGGTGCATGAGGTCACGTCCGAAGAGTGGGGCGGCGACACCCCGTTCGTTCCTGTTTCGGCGAAAGTCGGTACCGGTGTCGACGAGCTGCTCGAAGCCGTATTGCTGCAAGCCGAGATCCTTGAGCTGAAAGCGACGCCGTCGGCGCCCGGTCGTGGCGTGGTGGTTGAATCGCGTCTGGACAAAGGACGTGGCCCGGTGGCCACTGTTCTGGTTCAGGACGGCACCTTGCGTCAAGGCGACATGGTTCTGGTCGGTTCCAACTATGGCCGGATCCGCGCCATGCTCGACGAGAACGGCAAGCCGATCAAGGAAGCCGGCCCGTCGATCCCGGTCGAAATTCTCGGCCTGGACGGCACCCCGGATGCGGGCGACGAGATGAGCGTGTTGACCGACGAGAAGAAAGCCCGCGAAGTGGCCTTGTTCCGTCAGGGCAAGTTCCGCGAAGTGAAGCTGGCCCGCGCCCACGCCGGCAAGCTGGAGAACATCTTCGAGAGCATGGGTCAGGAAGAGAAGAAGACCCTGAACATCGTCCTCAAGTCCGACGTTCGTGGTTCTCTGGAAGCGTTGCAGGGCTCGCTCAGTGGCCTGGGTAACGACGAAGTGCAAGTGCGTGTGGTCGGTGGCGGTGTCGGTGGTATCACCGAATCCGATGCCAACCTGGCGCTGGCCTCCAATGCCGTTCTGTTCGGTTTCAACGTGCGTGCCGATGCGGGCGCACGCAAGATCGTCGAGCAGGAAGGTCTGGATATGCGTTACTACAACGTGATCTACGACATCATCGAAGACGTCAAGAAGGCCCTGACCGGCATGCTCGGCAGCGATGTGCGCGAGAACATCCTGGGTATCGCCGAAGTGCGTGACGTGTTCCGTTCGCCGAAGTTCGGCGCGATCGCCGGTTGCATGGTGGTCGAGGGTATCGTGCACCGTAACCGTCCGATCCGCGTATTGCGTGACGACGTGGTGATCTTCGAAGGCGAACTGGAATCCCTGCGCCGCTTCAAGGACGACATGTCCGAGGTGCGTGCCGGCATGGAGTGCGGTATCGGCGTGAAGAGCTACAACGACGTCAAGGTCGGCGACAAGATCGAAGTGTTCGAAAAAGTCCAAGTGGCTCGCAGCCTGTAACAGGCACGTAGCAGCGAGTCGCAACGCGCAGCGCCCGACCCCGTTTATTCGCGGTCGGGCGTTTGCCGCTTTTAGGTCCGATGCTTTTACCGGCGTCGCGACGAGTGAAGGTAGTAGAAATGGCCAAAGAATATAGCCGTGCCCAGCGCATCGGCGACCAGATGCAGCGCGAGCTGGCGCAGTTGATCCGTCTGGAAGTCAAAGACCCGCGTCTCGGTGGGCTGGTGACTGTCACTGCGGTGGACGTCAGCCGCGATGCCAGCCACGCCAAGGTGTTCGTCACCGTCATGGGCGGCAATGTCGAGGACGACCCGGAGCGTGTGGCACAGAGTATCAAGGTGCTCAACGATGCCAGCGGATTCCTGCGCATGCAGTTGGGCAAGGCGATGAAGCTGCGCAGCGTGCCGCACCTGCGTTTCCACTATGACGAAAGCGTTATCCGTGGTGCCCAGTTGTCGGCGTTGATCGAGCGTGCGGTCAACGAAGACAGCGCCCATGGCGATGCCAAGACCGAGTCCGAGGAGTAAGCGCGTGGCTCAGGTGAAACGTATTCGTCGCGCGGTCGACGGCATCATCCTGTTGGATAAGCCGCGCGGCTTCAGCTCCAATGCGGCGCTGCAAAAGGTCCGTTGGCTGCTGAATGCCGAGAAGGCCGGGCATACCGGTAGCCTCGACCCCTTGGCCACCGGTGTTTTGCCGCTGTGCTTCGGCGAGGCGACCAAGTTCTCGCAGTATCTGCTGGACGCCGATAAAGGCTATGAAACCCTGATGCAATTGGGCGTCACCACCACCACCGCGGATGCCGAGGGTGAAGTGTTGGAACGCCGCCCGGTGACCGTTGGTCGCGCGGAGATCGAAGCGTTATTGCCGCGTTTTCGCGGTGAAATCAGCCAGATACCGCCGATGTACTCGGCTTTGAAACGCGACGGGCAGCCCCTGTACAAGCTCGCCCGTGCCGGTGAAGTAGTGGAGCGCGAGCCGCGTTCTGTTACTATTGCGCGCCTGGAATTATTGAGCTGCGAGGCGGAGCAGGCGCGCCTCGCGGTCGACTGCAGCAAAGGCACCTATATCCGTACTCTGGTCGAAGACATCGGCCAACTGCTCGGTTGCGGTGCCCACGTTGCGGAGTTGCGCAGAACCAAGGCCGGTCCTTTCGATTTGAGCCGCACCGTGACGCTCGAAGAGCTGGAGCGCGTGCACGCCGAAGGGGGCAACGAAGCTGTCGATCAGTTTCTCCTGCCGGTCGATAGCGGCCTGCAACATTGGCCGTTGCTGCAGTTCTCCGAGCACAGTTCGTTCTACTGGTTGCAAGGGCAACCGGTACGCGCACCGGAAGCGCCGAAGTTCGGCATGGTACGGGTGCAAGATCACAACGGTCGCTTTATCGGTATCGGTGAAGTGAGCGAAGACGGGCGCATAGCGCCGCGTCGTTTGATTCGGTCAGTTTGACCGTGGCGTCGGCGAGGTTTCGTCGGCGTATCGAGGGTGGCTGTTAATAGGCACGGTCATACCTCACTTTAAAACACGGGAAGCGATTCCCGGCCTATTGGAATGGTTGCTTCGGTAGCCGTTTCCTAACCGAGAGGATGCCCACATGGCACTCAGCGTTGAAGAAAAAGCCCAGATCGTTAACGACTACAAGCAAGCTGAAGGCGACACCGGTAGCCCGGAAGTGCAAGTTGCACTGCTGTCCGCCAACATCAACAAGCTGCAAGGCCACTTCAAGGCCAACGGTAAAGACCACCACTCGCGTCGTGGCCTGATCCGTATGGTTAACCAGCGTCGTAAGCTGCTGGATTACCTGAAGGGCAAGGACACCAGTCGTTACAGCGCCCTGATCGGTCGCCTGGGTCTGCGTCGCTAAGCAATGCTTATGCGTAGCTGACTGCCGAAGCTGGAAGTGGGGTATAGCCCTGCTTCCAGCTTTTGCGTTTCAGTGATGTGCGTTTAACGGACCGCCGAACAACCCCACTGGTTTTCGATGGCCTGTCTGGACCGCGCCGGGTTCGACTCCCGTAGCTGCCCACCTATTTTGCAAGACCGCTCGGCTGGCAATGCTGCCGGCGAGCGGGTGTGATAATCGCTTTCCCCAAGGCAATAAAGAGAAGGAAAACACCGTGAACCCGGTAATCAAGAAGTTCCAGTTCGGTCAATCGACCGTTACCCTCGAGACTGGCCGTATCGCCCGTCAAGCCTCCGGCGCAGTGCTGGTCACCGTCGACGACGACGTCGCCGTGCTGGTTGCCGTAACCGGCGCCAAGACTGCCGACCCGAGCAAAGGCTTTTTCCCGCTGTCGGTGCACTATCAGGAAAAAACTTACGCGGCCGGTAAGATCCCCGGCGGTTTCTTCAAGCGTGAAGCGCGCCCGAGCGAAAAAGAAACCCTGACTTCGCGCCTGATTGACCGTCCGATCCGTCCGCTGTTCCCGGAAGGTTTCCAGAACGAAGTGCAGGTCATCTGCACCGTGATCTCCACCAGCAAGAAGACCGATCCGGATATCGCCGCAATGATCGGCACCTCGGCTGCCCTGGCCATTTCCGGCATCCCGTTCAACGGCCCGATCGGTGCCGCTCGCGTGGCCTTCCACCCGGAAACCGGCTACTTGCTGAACCCGACTTACGAGCAGCTCAAGGCGTCCAGCCTGGACATGGTCGTGGCCGGTACCAAAGACGCCGTACTGATGGTCGAATCCGAAGCCAAAGAGCTGACCGAAGACCAGATGCTGGGCGCCGTATTGTTCGCCCATGACGAATTCCAGGCCGTGATCCAGGCCGTCACCGAGCTGGCTGCTGAAGCCGCCAAGCCGACTTGGGACTGGCAGCCGAAAGCGGAAAACACCGCGCTGCTCAATGCGATTCGCAGCGAGTTCGGCGAAGCGATTTCCCAGGCTTACACCATCATCATCAAGCAGGACCGCTATGCGCGTCTGGGCGAGCTGAAAGACCAGGTCGTCGCCAAGTTCTCCGGCGAAGAAGGCCAGCCGTCCGCCGGCGAAGTGAAGGACGCGTTCGGCGAGATCGAATACCGCACCGTGCGCGAGAACATCGTCAACGGCAAACCGCGTATCGACGGTCGCGACACCCGCACCGTGCGTGGCCTGAACATCGAAGTCGGCGTACTGGCCAAGACCCACGGTTCGGCGCTGTTCACTCGTGGCGAAACCCAGGCCCTGGTGGTCGCCACTCTCGGTACCGCGCGTGACGCACAGCTGCTCGACACCCTCGAAGGCGAGAAGAAAGACCCCTTCATGCTGCACTACAACTTCCCGCCGTACTCGGTGGGCGAGTGTGGGCGCATGGGCGCAACCGGTCGCCGCGAAATCGGCCACGGTCGTCTGGCCCGTCGTTCCGTTTCCGCCATGCTGCCGAACGCCGATGAGTTCCCGTACACCATTCGCGTGGTTTCGGAAATCACCGAGTCGAACGGTTCCAGCTCCATGGCCTCGGTCTGTGGTGCTTCCCTCGCGCTGATGGATGCCGGTGTGCCGATGAAGGCGCCGGTAGCCGGTATCGCCATGGGGCTGGTCAAGGAAGGCGAGAAGTTCGCCGTACTGACCGACATCCTCGGTGACGAAGATCACCTCGGCGACATGGACTTCAAGGTAGCCGGTACCGCCAAAGGCGTGACCGCGCTGCAGATGGACATCAAGATCCAGGGCATCACCGAAGAAATCATGGAAATCGCCCTGGGCCAGGCCCTGGAAGCGCGCCTGAACATCCTCGGTCAGATGAACCAAGTGATCTCCCAGTCGCGCAGCGAGTTGTCGGCCAACGCGCCGACCATGATCGCGATGAAGATCGATCAGGACAAGATTCGCGACGTGATCGGCAAAGGCGGCGCGACCATTCGTGCCATCTGCGAAGAAACCAAGGCTTCGATCGACATCGAAGACGACGGCTCGATCAAGATCTTCGGCGAAACCAAGGAAGCGGCCGAGGCCGCGCGTCAGCGCGTACTGGGTATCACCGCGGAAGCCGAGATCGGCAAGATCTACGTCGGCAAGGTCGAGCGCATCGTCGACTTCGGCGCCTTCGTCAACATTCTGCCGGGCAAGGACGGTCTGGTGCACATCTCGATGCTCAGCGATCAGCGCGTCGAGAAGGTCACCGACGTGTTGAAAGAAGGTCAGGAAGTCAAGGTACTGGTACTGGACGTGGACAACCGCGGCCGTATCAAGCTGTCGATCAAAGACGTCGCAGCAGCTGAAGCTTCCGGCGCCTAATCGCCCGGCTGTTTCACGTTTACCAGGAGGGCCCCTTGCGGGCCCTCTTTTTTTGCACGGACAATACACCCGATTAGCGGGCTGCCGTTCAGCCCCTGCCCATTTGGAAGGCCACGCTTATGGACAAGACTATCTGCCGTTACCACCCGGCGCAGCCTGCGACTTGGCAATGCATCCCCTGCGAGCGCAGTTTCGGCGATTGCTGCATTCCCTTGAATGCCGATGCGCCCGACGAGACCCCGGGCTGTCCGCTGTGCAACGGTCAGTTGCAGTTCCTCGGCGCGGCCAACACCGCTCAACCGTTCTGGGAGCGTACGCCGAAGTTCTTCTTCTATGCGCTGCAAAGTGGGCCTTTGGCGTTCGCCGCGCTGCTGGCCGTGGCCGGCCTGTTCATGCCGCGCTCTATCATTCTTTGGGGCGTCCTGTTCAGTGTGGCGACCAAGTATTTCCACAGCGTGATCGAAGCCAGCAGCCAGGCGGACGGCCAGGCACCGAGCCTGCTCAGCGCCTTCAACGGCGAAGGTTTCACTCTGTTCTTCAAGCAACTGGCGGTGTTTCTGATCGCCTTCGGCGCCCTGTGGCTGGCCGCTGATTTCAACAGCGAGGCGATCTACTGGGCGGTGAATATCGGCATTCTGTTGGTGCTGCCGGCCAGCATCATCCGTCTGGCCCTGGACAAGGAGTTGGGCTCGGCGCTCAGCCCGGAACAGGTCGGCCAGGTGATCGGCGCGATGGGCTGGCGCTACCTGATTCTGTGCGCCTTTCTGTTCATCCTCTGGCAATCGCCGAGCTGGGTCACCTACATGCTCTCCAGCGGCCTGCCCCAGGTGGTGTTGATGCCGATCGCGACCTTCCTGTTCGCCTATTTCGGCGTGGTGATGTGCGCCATGATGGGCTATGCGGTGTTCCAGTATCAGGGTGCACTGGGCTATGTGATCGCCGACGAGAACGGTCAGGCGGCCTATCCGGCCACCGAATTCCAGCGCCGTCGCGCCTTGGCGCAAGCCGAGATCCGCCTCAAGGAAGGGCAGAGCGGTCAGGCCCTGGAAACCTTGAGCAGCGCCTTGCAGCGCGATGCCGATGATCTCAAGCTGAACGAGCGTTTCCACCAACTGCTGTTCGGCCTGCGCGATCGCGAGCGCTGCCTGCACCACCTCGCCCATTACCTGCCGTTGGCCGCCAACCAGAACCCGCCTTTGGCCGCCACGGCGCTGCTCAACGCCCGTCAACTGAAGGCCGATTACCTACCGGACAATGCCTTGGTCTGCGAGCGTCTGGCCGAGGCCCTGCTGCAGCGCCACAAAACCCGTGAGGCCTTGAGTTTGTTGCGTAACCTGCATCAGCGCTTCCCGGACTATCCGGATATTCCCCGCGCCTACCTGCTCGCCGCCCGCGGCTTTGCCGAGGGATTGGGCCAAGTGGAGCCCGCGCAGAAGTTGCTGACCTTTATCCGCGCACGTTATCCGCAATCGCCGCTGCTCGCCGAAGTGAGTCGCTTGCAGGCCACATTGAGCAAATTGGCCAGCCAGGCGTAAGGGAATCGGCTTCGTGCAATTTGCCAGGGATATTTCCTCCGAGCATGCAGATTGCACGAGAAAGGCAGTCTTGCGCTGATTCTAACTGACTGATTTTTATTGGTTTATTGGGCTGTATCGAGCTGGCACAGGGCTTGCGACTAATCCTTACGAGACTGCAGCTTGGAATAGCTGCAGATTGTCTAGGATGTGCAGGAGTTGATAACCATGAAAAAGCCAATCAGTCATTTTGTTGTTGCTGCAACGACCGCGACCGTCCTTGGGCTGGCGTTGGCAGGGAGTGCATTCGCCGAGACTGGCCAAGCCGTACAGCCCATCATGTTGGCGACCGAGGACACCATGGATAAAGCTGGTGAAGTCGTATCGGACACCTGGATCACCAGTAAAGTGAAGTCGACATTTTTGGCCGACGACAGCCTTAGCGGTATGGATATCAAGGTCGAAACCAATAAAGGTGTGGTGTCCCTCTCTGGCGTCGTCGACAGCGAGACCGAGCGCGACTTGGCAATTTCCAAGGCCAAGGAAATCGAAGGCGTTACCGCGGTGTCTGCGGACGGTCTGAAAACCACCGACTAAGTGCGCGCATGCACGCCACTACTCAACGATGAGGACAGGCATATGAATTCCGATGTGTTCAAAGGTAAATGGAAGCAACTCACCGGCAGCATCAAGCAGCGCTGGGGCAAGTTGACCGACGACGATCTGGATGTAGCCGAAGGCCACACCGACTATCTGGTGGGCAAATTGCAGGAACGTTACGGCTGGAGCAAGGAAAAGGCCGAGGAAGAAGTCAACGACTTCAGCGGTAAGCTCTAGCAGGCTGTTGAAAAACTACCTACGTTGGCAATACTGCGTGAAAAACGGTCTCGGGTGCGAGCCCAGTCAAAATGCTCATTTACATCAGTAAACTCCGCTTTTTCGGCCGTTTTGCCTTGTCTTGCCTACCTCGGCTACGTTTTTCAACGGCCCGCTAGTCGCGTCCAGCTTTAGCGCAGAAGCCCTCCAGATAATGTCCGGGGGGCTTTTTGCGTTCAGCGGCGCAGGTGCTGGCGGTACAGGATCAACTGCTCGGTCTGTTCGGCTTGCGGGTAGGCGCTGGTCAGGAACTGCGCCAGTTCGCTGAGGCCGGGAAAGTCCTCCTGTTTACCCAGCAGCTTGGCCAGCTGCAATGTCAGGGCCGGCAGGCTGGCGGGACGCTGGCCGGTTTGGCTGAGTCGGCGCCAGGCGCTCAGGGCCAAAGGCGCTTGGCTCGCGCGCAGCAGGCGCTGCAACAGGTGCAGTTGTACGGCCGGATGCTGCAGCACGCGGTGCTGGGCATTGCCGCTGTCCTGCGCCAGACGCTGCAGCAACGGCAGGTTGGCCGGTTGCTCCGGCAATTTGAACAGCTGTTGCAGTACGGCGCTCAGCAGCGCTTTGTCCTGCCGATTGAGGGCCAGTGGGTATAGCCGCTCCAACAGCGCCAGACGGGCGGGATAGCGTTCCAGCATGGCGAGGCCGCGGCTGGCGGCCTGTTCGAGGGAGAAGGCGCCGATCAATTGATCCAAGCCCGCGAGTTCGCGTTTGAAGGGGGCCTCGGGGTCCTCTTTGTGCAAGTAGGCTTCGTCGACCTTCAGTTTGCCGCCCTGGCGCGGCAACCAGACGCAGATGAAACCGGCCAGCAAGCCGCCGAGGTGGGCGTAGTAGTTGACGTTGTCGTCGGCCAGCAGCAGGCCATAGAGCTCCTTGCCCACCCACACCGGCAAAATCCACAGGGCGGGTGCGCGGAAGTAGCCGAACAAAGGGCCCAGCCAGTAGAAGAAGTTGATCCGGCGCAGCCCGTACACGCCCAGGTACATGCCCATCAATCCGGAAATCGCTCCCGAGGCGCCGACCCCGGTGACCCATACCGGGTCTATGATCCACCACAGGGTGTGCGAGGCGACGCCGCTGAGCAGATACAGGCCCAGGTACATCCAGCGCCCCAGCGCGATCTCCAGGGCGAAACCGAAGATGAACAAGAACAGCATATTGCCGGCCAGATGGCCGAAGTCACCATGCAGGAACATGGCGCCGAACAGCCCCTCGACGCTGAATCTGGCCGGGATAAAGCCGAAACGCATACTGCTGATCCGATCACGCGCCGCTTCGGCCTGTTGACGGGCTTTCTGCCACTCCGGGTCGGCCTGGTAGAGCGGGTTGTGATGCAGGGTGTTTTCGAATTCGAGGTCGTAGAGCACCAACCGGGCCAGATCGCTGCGGCGCATGCCGTCGACGTATTTTTGCTCGTCGGCATCCAGTTTGCGCCGCTCGGCGAACGCGGGAATGAACAGGGCGCGCTCGCGATTGAGCAGCCCGCCATCGAGATACAGTTTCACCGCCTCGGCTTCACGCGCCTGATCGCCGCCTTGGTAAGCGAAATAAACCAGCACATTCAGCAGAATCAGCAGCAGGGTGATGACGGGCGGCTTTTTCCAGTCCAGCGGGTGTTCTGCGGGGATGATCAACATCGACAACCGTTCCTTGGCGACAGGGTGTCGGCGAGGCTAGCAGTTGGCCACTGTTTTGTCAGTTACCGCGTTTGCTTTCTATTTCCACCAGGCGGTTGGCTTCGAAACGCAGGAAGTGGTACATGCCGTTGCGCGGGCCATAGGTCCATTCTTCGACGGCCACCTCCTGGCGGAAGCCATAGGCGTCGATCACTTCGCGGTAGCCGAGAAAGGCACGGCTCAGCGGCTCGCCGCATTTGCTGATGACGACGCCGCTCGAGTCGTCGGTGCTGATCAAGGCGCTGTTGCAACGCAAGGTCGAGGAGGCCATCGCGCTGGCGGGCAGGAGTATCAGCAGGGCGGTAATCAAGGTTTTCATGGGCTGTCCGTGGCGGCTAACGACTGCGTTGGCGTTCGATCTGGCGCAAGCGATTGCCCTCGAACGTGAGGATGCTCAGCATGCCATTGTCCGGTCCATAAACCCATTCTTCGATGCTGTATTCGCGGCGGTCGGAGGGGCCGAGGCTATAGCCGATCAGGTCGCGAGCGGTCGGCTCGCCGCATTTCTGCAGCACTTCGAAACCGCGGTCGCCGATGCTGACCAATTGGTTGCCGCAGCGCAGGGTATCGGCCTGGGCCATGCCGGCCCAACAGCTGAGAGTCAGGGCCAGCCAGGCTGAATGGAAGTGGTTCATGCTATCCCCTTACTCGCTATCGAGTTGCAGCTGCGTGGCCACGCGGCCATCGCGTTGCGCCTGGCCCAGGCTAGCATCCAACAGGTAGACGCGGGCATCCGGCAGACCGCCGCGATCGACCAGATATCCCTTTATCTCCGCCGCCCGGGCCTGGGCCAGGCGGCGTTGCAGTGCGGTGCTTTTCGCCCAGAAGTTCAGCAAGCCTTCGCGCAGTTTGTCGGCGCGCTCTTCGTCGTTCAGTTCCTGCCATTCCGCCGGCGGCTGCTGCTTCAGGCGGGTGCGGTAAATGCCTTCGAGCAAGGGCGCTTTTTCCTCCTCGGGCACCTGCAACTGGCTGGCGCTCGCCGGTACCGTATCGCCGCGCCGTTGCAGCACACGGTAATAGGTGCGCTGGAATTCGCGCTGCAAACGCTGCTCGGCCACCGGCAGGCCGTCGCTGCTTTGTGCGCTCACGCCTTGCACTTCCAGGCGCAACTCCGGGCGCTCCTTCAAGGCGTTGGCCAGGGTATCCAGCACGTTCCGCGCATCGCCATCGAGTTCGCTGCTGCCGGCGCTGAAATGCACGGTGCTGAGGTCCAGATCCGAGCCGCCGACCAGTCCACCGATGAATTTGAACGGCGCCTGGGCCGCGCGCAGTACCAGGTTGCGCAGGGTTTTCCAGACGATCGGCATGACGCTGAATTGCGGGTTATTGAGGTCGCCGCTAACCGGCAAGCTCAGGGCGATCTTGCCTTCGGTATCCTTGAGCAAGGCGACCGCCAGGCGGATCGGCAAGTCGACCGCGCTGGGGCTGTCGACCTTTTCGCCGAGCTGCAGTTGCTCGACCACCACGCTGTTCTCGGCGTTCAGTTGGCCCTTGCTGATGCGGTAATGCAGGTCCAGGCTGAGCCGGCCCTTGCGGATACGGTAGCCGGCGAACTTGCCGGAGTAGGGGGTCAGGGTGGTCAGTTCGAGTTGCTTGAACTGGGTGCGGATATCCAGGCGCTGGAGCGGATCGAAAGGCGTCAGGCTACCCTTGATACTGACGGGCGCATAACGATCGACCTTACCGGCGATATCTACGCTGGCGGGCGCTTGTGCGCGGTTGTCGAGGGTGCCGATACGGCCGTTGAGCTGCTGGATCGCGGTGGCGAAATTAGGCGTCAGGCTGAAGTCGGCGAAATTCGCCGAGCCATCCTGGAAGCTCACGCCGCCGATGCGGATCGCCAGCGGCTTGCTCGCATCAGCCTTTGGCGCCGGTTGCTTGCTCTCAGCCGGACGTGCGGGCTGGGCGACCAATAGTTCGCTGACGTTGGTGCTCAGGTCTTCGTTGATGATGAAGCGCGCGTAAGGCTGGTTCAGCTGCACCTCGTCGATGTTCAGGCTGTCGCCGTGGCGGTAATCCAGGCCGAGCAGATCGAGCTGTTGCCAACGCAGGAAATCGCGGTCCTTGATGGTGTCCAGGGTGTGCAGCTGATTGATCTTGGCCGTGCCGCTGACGCTGAACGCCAAGGGTTCGACGCTGTTCAAGCGCACATCCAGATCGCTGCCGAGCAGGCCGCTGCGCAGCTCGAGCCGTACGAAGGGGCTTATGTAGGCCTGCGCCGGGCGCAGATCGATCCCCTGGCCGCTGACTTTCAGGCTGGCGCTGGTCGGGCTCAGCTGGACTTGACCTTCGACCCGCAGCTTGCCCTGTTTGCCCACGCTGCTATCCAGCTTGAGGGTGAAGGGCGAAGTGCCGAGGCTGTCGAAATTCGTCAGATCGAGCGCCAGTGGCCCCACGTCGATCTCGACGGGCTGCTCGGGCACGCGGTCGGCCAGATGGACGTGGTAGTCGCGCAACTGCACATCGCGCACCAGCACCTGCCAGGGCTTGCTCGGTGCGGCTGCGGCATCCTTTACGGGCGCCGTGTCGGCGGCCCTGGGCGGGCTCAGCAGCTTTTGCCAATCCAATACGCCATCGGCTTCGCGCGCCGCCCAGATTTCCAGCTGGCGGCTGCGAATTTGGCCGATCACCACTTGCTGTTTGGCCAAATCGACACTGCTCGCGCTGACGTCCAATTCAGCCAGCTTGAGCCGCGGGCGGCCGTCGCCGCCGGCGATGGCCAGGGGCGCGACCCGAACCTGGGTGTTGCTTAGCAGCAGCTTGAGGCCTTCGGCCATGTTGATCGAGTAATCGGTCGCCAGGTTGACGACGCCGTCCTCCAGCACCAGGGGCACGGTATCGCGCACATAGGGCCAGAAGGTTTTCAGGCGGCCGTCACTGATTTTCAGGCTACCGCTGGAGGCGAGTGGCGCGAGGCTGAGGTCGCCGCTCCAGTCGATGCGTGCGCCGTTGGGGCCGCTGGCGACCAGGGTCAGCTCGGCATTGCGGTCGGGCAGGGTGCTGAGGTTATGCAGTTCGAGATTCAGGTCGTCGTAGGTCAGGTCGATGGGTTCGGCTGGGCGTAGATCCTGGAAGTGCAGGTTGCCACCGCTCAGCTCGATCCGGTCGATTTGCAGCGCAAAGGTTTTGTTAGGCTCAGCGGGTGGCGGCTCTTCGCTGCTCGGCGGTAGCTTGAAGAGCTGGCTCAGGTTGAGCGTGCCGTCTTTGGCGAAGCGCAAGTCACCGTGCGGTTCGTCCAGTTCGATCGCAGTCAGGTGCAGGGCGCCGCGCCACAGGCTATCGAGTTGCAGGTTGGTATACAGACGTGCAAAGGCGATCTGCGCCTGCTCCGTTTCGCCGATATGCAGGCCCCATAGGCTCAGCTCCAGGCTGAAGGGGTTGAACTGCAAACGCTGCACGCGGGCCGGCACCTCGGCGTATTGCGCCAGTTGCTGGTTGGCGATACGCAAGCCGATGCCCGGCAGGATCAGGAAACCCAGCAAACTGTAGAAGGCGACGGCGATCAGCAGGGCGCTGGCGGCGCGTTGGATTCCTTTACTCATAACAACGTCGTCTTCCGATGAGAAATGCCTTTGAGTATGGCATGCGCCCGCAGTTCAGCAGACCCCGCTTCAATGGGATTTGTGAGCTGTTTAGAACTGCAGAATCAGGGTCTTAAGCGGCGGCTGCCCGTCCAACGACGGGAAGTCCGCGGCGGGCGTCAACGTCTGGCAATCGCGCACCGGACGGCCGAGTTTTTCCGCGCAGCGCAGAACCTGTTCGCGCCAGTCGCTCAAGGCGACTTTCGCCAGGTTATTGCAGCAGATCAGCACGCCATCTTCGGCGGTGGCGAGCAGCGCCGGCTTAAGCAGGCTCTGGTAGTCGCGCAGCAGGTCGACGGTGCCGAAGGCGCTCTTGGCCCAGGCAGGCGGGTCAAGCAGGACCAGATCGAATTGGCGCTGTTCGAGGCGCGGGTAGGCCGGCAATTTCTGCCCGCGTCTGGCGCTGATCGGCAGGCCGGCCAGTTGGCGAATCGCCGGAAAATAGTCCGACTGGATGAATTGCATCGGCGCCAGTTCGGGGTTGAGCGCGCCGTTCTCGCGACCGACCGCCAGGTTGCCTTCGGCGAAGTCGAGATTGACCACCTCGCGGGCGCCGCCGGCCGCCGCGCTGAGACCGACGCCGCAGGTGTAGGCGAACAGATTGAGCACCGACTTGCCGGAGCTGTGTCGTTTGACCCAGCCGCGGGCGTTGCGCAGGTCGAGAAACAGCAGCGGGTCCTGGCCGGCATGGCGACCGCGTACGCGGTAGTTCAGGCCCCACTCGTGGCCGATCAAGTCTTCGAGGGCGGCTGGCTCGGCCTGGTACACGGGGTCGCTGCGGTCGATCCGCGAGTTGCCTCGGGAGCGGTCGTTGTAGACCAGTAACAGCTCTTCAGCGAGGCCGGCCTGGCATTGCTCGGCGAGTTGCAGCAGCTCATCGCGGCTCAGGCTCTGGTGAAAGCTCTGTACCAGTAGTTGCGGGCCGTAGCGGTCGATGGTCAGGCCGCCGGCGCCTTCCTGGCTGCCATGGAACAGGCGATAGCAGTCGGTGCCCTGGCGATGCAACTCCCCCAGCAGATCCTGGCGGTTATTCAGTGCGGCGCGCAGCGCCAGGTCGAGAGAAGGCATGCGCGGCGACTCGGAAAACAAGGGCGCGCAGTTTATCAAGAATCGCCTAGGGGAACGCGAGCCCGATAAAAACAGCAAGGGCGCCCGAAGGCGCCCTTTAGTTTGCGAGTGGTTGCGATTCAGACGACGCGGATGCCACCAGTGCGGTCTGCACCATCGGCGGCGATTCGGTTGATGTGGGTGCGATCGGAGCCGTCAGCTGCTACGCGATTAGTGCCCGTGCGGTCAGTACCGTCTTCAGCGACACGGTTGCCACCAGTGCGGTCAGCACCGTCGGCTGCGATGCGGTTGATGCCGGTGCGGTCTGCGCCATCGGCTGCTACGCGGTTGATGTTGGTACGGTCAGAGCCGTCAGCCGCAATGCGGTTGATGCTGGTGCGGTCGAAGCCGTCGGCAGCGATACGATTGCTCAGGGTGCGGTCAGCACCGTCGGCTGCGAAAACATTGCTGGTCAGGCTGGCGGCGAGCAGGGAAGCGATCAGGTACTTGTTCATGTGGGCGTCCTCGGGAGAGTGGGTAAGTGGCTACGGGGCTAATGTTGCGCCGTGGCCGGACTCTTGAGAAACGCAGGCGGTCAATAGCAAACATCAGTGCTATCGATGGCTCGCCAATAAAAAAGCTCACTAGCTGTGATGGAAGGATTTACTCGCTGAGCTCGCTATCCCGTAGCCCGGATGCAATCCGGGGAGCACTTGTGCAGTTGGCAACGAGTCCCGGATTGCATCCGGGCTACGAGGCACCTGTACCAGGGGATTCGCAATAGGGGCTTGGGGTGGCGCCAATAAAAACGCCGGCCCCCCTGATCAACGGGGCCGGCGTTTCGCTGAAGCGATAAGGCTTAGCGTTCGATGGCCAAGGCCACGCCTTGTCCACCGCCGATGCACAAAGTGGCGAGGCCTTTCTTGGCGTCGCGTTTGATCATCTCGTGCAGCAGGGTCACCAGCACACGGCAGCCGGAGCCGCCGATGGGGTGGCCGAGGGCGATGGCGCCGCCGTTGACGTTGACCTTGGCGGCATCCCAGCCCAGCTCCTTACCGACGGCCAGGGCTTGGGCGGCGAAGGCTTCGTTGGCTTCGATCAGGTCGAGTTGCGGCAGTTCCCAACCGGCTTTTGCCAGGCAGCGCTGGGTCGCGCCGACCGGGCCGATACCCATGATCGCCGGGTCGACGCCGGCATTGGCATAGGCGGCGATTTTCGCCAGCACCGGCAGGCCCAGGGCCTTGGCTTTTGCCGCGCTCATCAGCAGCACGGCGGCGGCGCCGTCGTTGAGGCTGGAGGCGTTGCCGGCGGTGACGCTGCCGTCCTTCTTGAACGCCGGCTTGAGCTTGCCCAGGGATTCGGCGGTGGTGCCGGCGCGCGGTTGTTCGTCGATGGCGAAGGCCACAGGCTCGCCTTTGCGCTGGGGGATCATGATCGGGGTGATTTCATCGACGAAGCGCCCGGCTTCGATAGCGGCGCAGGCTTTCTGCTGCGAGGCGGCGGCGAAGGCGTCCTGCGCTTCACGGCTGATGGCGTATTTGTCCACCAAATTCTCGGCGGTGATGCCCATGTGGTAATCGTTGAAGGCGTCCCACAGGCCATCGGTGATCATGCTGTCGACCAGTTTGGCGTGGCCCATGCGCAGGCCGGTGCGGGCGCCGGGCATGACGTAGGGCGCCAGACTCATGTTCTCCATGCCGCCGGCGATGATCACCTCGGCATCGCCGCAGCGGATCGCCTGGGCGCCCAGGTGCAGGGCCTTTAGTCCCGAGCCGCAGACCTTGTTCAGGGTCAGCGCCGGCACCGCATGGGGCAGGCCGGCGAGGACCGCCGCCTGGCGCGCCGGGTTCTGCCCGGAGCCTGCGGTCAGTACCTGGCCGAGAATCACTTCGTCGACCTCGGCGCCGTCCAGGCCGGTTTGCTCCAGCAGGCGGCGGATCACCGCAGCGCCCAACTCTGGAGCCGGAATATTGGCCAGGGCGCCCTGGAAGGTGCCAATGGCGGTGCGGGTAGCGGCGACTATGACGACTTCTTGCATAAAACCGATCCTCACGAATACCAGCGCGGCGGGCCGCGAAAGGTCGCTATGTTGGCATAGAGGTCACGTTTGCAGCCAGTCGCGAACCGGGCGGTCAGCCGAGTGGCGCTGGCGCCAGGCGCTTGTGCGCGCGCTGTGCGGCGCTGCTGCGCACGGCCCAACGCAGCACTGGCGCCAGGCTGTGCACGCCGCCGTGAATCAATCGGCTGCGCAGCGGACCGATGCGCTGCTCGAGCATGACTTGCGCCCAATCCGGCAGCAGGTCAATGCCCGCGAGCATCATTAATCGGGCCACGGGGGCGGCCAAAGCGCTGGGCGCCGGGGCGTCGAGGAGAATCCGCAGCACTTCGTGGGAGCGCTCCTCGCAGCGCAGCTCGGGACGTACCGCGGCGAGGTAAGCGGCGACTTCGGCCCGCGAATGCGGCACCTCGGTGGCGCCCAGGCGTTCGGCGATCAGCGCGATTTCCCGGTAGTAACGATCCTGGTCGGCGCCGGACAGCTGCGGGTTGCGGTAGCGCAAATGGGCCTGGAGAAAGCTCTGCACTTCGGCGACATGCACCCAGGTCAACAGAGCTGGATCGCTGGCGGCGTAGGGGCGGCCGTCCGGCGCGGTGCCGGTGACCTTGAGATGGATGCGTTTGACCTTGTCGATCAGCCAGTCGGCATCGGCGCGCGAGCCATAGGTGGTGCCGGAAATGAACTGGCCGGTGCGGCGCAGGCGGCCAAGCAGGTCGTCGCGAAAGTTCGAGTGATCCCAGACCCCGGCCAGCGCCAGCGGATGCAGCGCTTGCAAAAGCAGGGCGCTGATGCCGCCGACCAGCATGCTGGTGAAATCGCCATGCACCTGCCAGCTCACCGAGTCCGGGCCGAACAGGCCGGGGTCGCCTTTGGGGTTTTCGAAATCGATCTGACCGAGGGCGAGGCCGCTGAGGCTGAAGATCTGCTTTTCGATATGACTGCGAAGGAATTCCATGACGCGCTATGGCTCGAGTGAAGGGTTGTAGGAGCTAGTTATTGCTGACGATCAGGTGCGGATCGTCGGAGTGCCGAACCACAGCAAGCTAGCTCCTACGTGAGCACCGCTTTAGCGATTCAACCGCTGCTCAATCAGGCTGTCCACCACGCTCGGGTCGGCCAGGGTCGAGGTATCGCCGAGGCTGTCCAGTTCGTTGCAGGCGATCTTGCGCAGGATGCGCCGCATGATCTTGCCCGAGCGGGTTTTCGGCAGGCCGGGCGCCCATTGGATCAGTTCGGGCTTGGCGAAGCTGCCGATCTCCTTGCCAATCAGGGCGAGCAAATCCTTCTTCAATTCATCGTCGATCGTCACCCCATTCATCGGCGTGACGAAGGCATAGATGCCCTGGCCCTTGAGGTCGTGGGGATAGCCGACCACAGCGGCTTCCGCCACCGCATCGTGCAGCACCAGGGCGCTTTCCACTTCGGCGGTGCCGATGCGGTGGCCGGAGACGTTGATCACATCGTCGACCCGGCCGGTGATCCAGTAGTCGCCGTCCTCGTCGCGCCGGGCGCCGTCGCCGGTGAAGTAGTAGCCCGGGTAGGGCTTGAAGTAGGTATCGACCATGCGTTGATGGTCGCCGTAGATACTGCGGATCTGGCTCGGCCAGCTGCCCTTGATCGCCAGTACGCCGGCACCTGCGCCAACGATTTCCTTGCCCTGTTCATCGAGCAATATCGGTTGCACGCCGAAGAACGGGCGGGTCGCCGAGCCGGGTTTGAGTTCGGTGGCGCCGGGCAGCGGGCTGATCATGATGGCGCCGGTTTCGGTCTGCCACCAGGTATCGACGATGGGGCAACGCATCTCGCCGACCACGTGGTAGTACCATTCCCAGGCTTCCGGGTTGATCGGCTCGCCGACGCTGCCGAGCAGGCGCAGGCTCGCGCGCGAGGTGGCCTTGACCGGGCCTTCGCCTTCGCGCATCAGCGCGCGCAGGGCGGTCGGCGCGGTGTAGAAGATGTTCACCTGATGCTTGTCGATGACCTGCCAGAAACGCGAGGCGTCCGGGTAGTTCGGCACGCCCTCGAAGACCAGGCTGGTCGCCCCGTTGGCCAACGGACCGTAGACGATATAGCTGTGCCCGGTGACCCAGCCGACATCGGCGGTGCACCAGTAGATGTCGCCGTCGTGGTAGTCGAACACGTATTTGTGGGTCATCGCGGCCATCAGCAGATAGCCGCCGGTGCTGTGCAGCACGCCCTTGGGTTTGCCGGTGGAGCCCGAGGTGTAGAGGATGAACAGCGGATCCTCGGCATCCATGGGTTCGGCCGGGCAATCGCCGGAGGCTTCGCTCAGCGCCTTGTGGTACCAGAGGTCGCGGCCTTCGACCCAGTCGAACTCGCCCTGGGTACGCTCGACCACCACTACGGTGGAGACGTTCGGGCAGCTTTGCAGGGCCTTGTCGACGTTCTTCTTCAGCGGTACGTACTTGCCGCCGCGCACGCCTTCGTCGGCGGTGATCACGGTGCGGCAATCGGCATCGAGAATGCGGTCGCGCAGCGCATCCGGTGAGAAACCGCCGAACACCACCGAATGCACCGCGCCAATGCGTGCGCAGGCGAGCATGGCGTAGGTGGCTTCCGGGATCATCGGCATGTAGATGCACACCCGGTCGCCCTTTTTCACCCCGCGGCTTTTCAGCACGTTGGCCAGGCGGCAGACGTGGCTGTGCAGCTTGTTGTAAGTGATATTGGCCGACTCGCTCGGGTTGTCGCCCTCCCAGATCAGGGCGATCTGCTCGCCGCGTTTTTCCAGGTGGCGATCGATGCAGTTGTAGCTGACGTTCAATTTGCCGCCGGCGAACCAGTTGGCCTGGCCGCTTTGCAGGTCGCCGCTGTAGACCTGATCCCAGGGTTTGAACCAATCGAGGAAGGCAGTCGCCTGCTCGGCCCAGAAGCGCTCGGGCTGTTCGATGGACTGACGATACAGGCGTTGGTAGTCGTCGGCGTTCACATGGGCGCGCTGGCGCACCGCATCGGCAACTGGATGGCGAGTGATCTCAAACATGGCGGGGCCTTTTTGTTGTTCCGCAGTGGATAAACCATAGCATTCAAGCGAAAAGCCGAAAAATCGGAAAACATATAGAGCGCGGCGGCCGGAGAATATTTCCGGTCGCCGGGCGGGGCGGGTGTGGTCGAGCCGGCTAGCCGCGATGACGCTCGCGGAAATGCTGGATCAGGCCCTGGGTAGAGGCATCGCTGGCTGGCTCGTCGGTTTCGCCGGTGAGGCGCTGATAGACGCCCAGGCCCAGTTCCTTGCCCAGCTCCACGCCCCACTGATCGAAGGCGTTGGTGCCCCAGATGGCGCTCTGCACGAATACCTTGTGCTCGTACAGCGCGACCAGCGCGCCGAGGTTGTAGGGTGCCACGCGGGTCAGTACGAGGATGTTGCTCGGGCGGTTGCCGGGGATCACCTTGTGCGGCGCCAGGCGCTGCACTTCAGCCTCGTCCAGGCCCTTGGCGCGCAGCTCGTCCTCGGCCTCGGCGCGGGTCTTGCCATGCATCAGCGCCTGGGCCTGCGACAGGCAGTTGGCGAACAACCATTGATGGTGGTCGGCCAGGGGGCTGAAGCTGTTCACCGGCACGATGAAGTCCGCCGGAATCAGCTGGGTGCCCTGGTGCAGCAACTGGTGGTAGGCGTGCTGGCCGTTACAGCCCACCCCACCCCAGATCACCGGCCCGGTGTTGAAGTCCACCGCAGTGCCGTCCTGGCGCACAGATTTGCCGTTGGACTCCATATCCAACTGCTGCAGGTGCTTGGTGAAATTGCGCAGGTAGTGGTCGTACGGCAGGATCGCTTGGCTCTTGGCATCCCAGAAATTGCCGTACCAGATGCCCAGCAGGGCCATCAGCACCGGCATGTTCTGCGCCAGCGGTGCCTGGGTGAAATGCTGGTCCATGGCATAGGCGCCGGCCAGCAGTTCCTTGAAGTTGGAGATGCCAATGGCCAGGGCGATGGGCAGGCCGATCGCCGACCACAACGAGTAGCGGCCGCCGACCCAATCCCACATCGGGAAGATGTTTTCCGCCTTCATGCCGAACTCGATAGCGGCTTTCTGGTTACTGGTCACCGCGATGAAGTGCTTGTGCAACTGCGCTTCCGGGCCGCCCATGGCCAGGTACCACTCGCGCGCGGCCAGGGCGTTCTTCAGGGTTTCCAGAGTGCCGAAGGATTTCGAAGAGACGATGAACAGCGTGGTTTCCGGATTCAGCCGCGCGGTCAGGTCGCGGAATTCGCTGCCGTCGATATTGGCCAGGTAATGGCAACGCACGCCACGCTGGGTGAACGGGCGCAACGCTTCGGAAACCAATTGCGGGCCGAGGAAGGAGCCGCCGATACCGATGTTCACCACCTCGGTGATCGGTTTTTCGCTGTAGCCGCGCCATAGGCCGCTGTGGATACGGCTGACCAGTTCAGTCATCTGGTGCAGTACCTGATGCACCTGGGGAATCAGGTCGACCCCGTCCAGTTCCAGGCGCCGGCCGATCGGGCTGCGCAAGGCTGTGTGCAGCGCGGCGCGGCCTTCCGAGCCGTTGACCTTTTCGCCAGCGAACAACGCTTCGATCGATTGCGGCAATCCAGCCTGTTCGGCCAGCTGCACCAACAGCTCTAGGGTTCTATCGCTGGCCAGGTTCTTCGAGTAGTCGAGCAGCAGGCCGCAACTGCTCAGGGAATAGTGGGCAAAACGCTGGCTATCGCTGGCGAAGGCCTCACGCATGTTGAAGTCATTCATCTGCTCGCGGTGTTGGCGCAGCGCCTGCCAGGCAGGGAGGGTGGTGACAGCGTGGGATTGCGGGCGATCGGCCATCGGCGGCGTATTCCTTGTCCTGAAGAGTGGCGAAAAAATCGTGATGAAAGCACAGGCCCGGAGGCGTGCGGGCCTTGAGTTTAACTGGCTAACCCCCGTGACAGGCAAGCTGCAACGCAGTCGCATTGCAGGCGTGGCGGCGCTGCTTCCCCGTGGCCAGGGGATGGCCGTAAGCGCTGGCCGCGCCCGTCCGGGCGCATATCGGATAAGAGGCGCCGCCAGAGGAAAAGGTTCAGCATGCCGGCGATGGCGCAACAGGCCGTTCTCGGCAGTTTTTGCCTTGTATTGCCTGCCTCGCCAGGTATTTCAGATACCCGCTAAAGCGGGCTACCCAGATCGAATGCCAGGTTGTCGATCAGCCGCGTGCTGCCGATAAAGGCCGCGACCAATATCACCAATTGGCGATCGTCCTTGGTGGCCGGGCGCAGGCTGTTCGACTCGCGCACCTCCAGGTAATCGGGACGAAAACCCGCGGCCAGTTGTTGCGCTTGCGCGGCGGCGATCAGGGCCGGGAAATCGCGTTCGCCCCGGCGAATGGCGTCGGCCATCTGCACCAGGCTGCGATACAGCGCGGGTGCGGCGGCGCGTTGTTCGGCGTTCAGGTAACCGTTGCGCGAGGACAGGGCCAGGCCGTCGTCGGCACGTACCGTGGGCTCGCCGATAATCTGGATCGGCATGTTGAGATCGTGCACCAGGGTGCGGATCACAGCCAACTGCTGGAAGTCCTTCTGGCCGAAGATCGCCAGATCCGGCTGCACCAGGTTGAACAACTTGGTCACCACCGTGGCCACACCTTCGAAGTGGCCCGGCCGGCTGGCGCCGCACAAGCCTTCGGAGACGCCGGCGACGCTGACCCGGGTTTGTCCGGCCATGCCGTGGGGGTACATTTCCTCGACATCGGGGGTGAACAGCAGATTGCAACCGGCTTCGAAGAGTTTCTCCTGATCGGCGGCGAGGGTTCGCGGGTAGCTGTCAAGGTCTTCGTTGGGGCCGAATTGCAGCGGGTTGACGAAGATACTGGCGACCACGAAATCGGCGCGCTGGGCGGCCTTTTCCACCAATGCGGTGTGGCCCGCATGCAGGTTGCCCATGGTTGGTACGAAGCCGATCTGTTTGCCTTCGGCACGGGCCTGGGCGACGGCAGCGCGCAATTCGCGCACGGTTTTAACCGTATTCATGCAGAGAATCCATGTTCGGCCGCAGGGAAGCTTTTTTCTTTGACCGCTTTGACGTACGCGCCGATGGCGGCGGCAACACTGCTTTGTCCGTCCATGAAATTTTTCACGAACTTGGGCGTGTGACCGCTCAGGGACAGGCCGAGCATGTCGTGCAGGACCAATACCTGGCCGTCGGTGTCGTTGCCAGCGCCGATACCGATCACCGGGATCTTCACCGCCTGGCTGATCTCCGCCGCCAATTCGCTGGGCACGCATTCGAGCAACAACATGGCCGCGCCGGCCTGCTCCAGGGCCATGGCATCGGCGCGCATCTGCCGTGCCTGGGCTTCCTGACGGCCCTGGACCTTGTAGCCGCCGAGGATATTCACCGCTTGCGGGGTCAGCCCCAGGTGCGCGCATACCGGCACGCCGCGCTCGGCCAGCAGGCGAATCGGTTCGGCCAGCCAGGCCGCGCCTTCGAGCTTGACCATATGGGCGCCGGCCTGCATCAACGCGGCGCAGTTGTTCAGGGCTTGTTCGCTGGTGGCGTAGGCCATGAAGGGCAGGTCGACGAGAATCAATGCGCCCTGGTTGCCGCGCTTGACGCAGGCGGTGTGGTAGGCCATCTCGGCGACAGTTACGGGCAGGGTGCTGTCATGTCCCTGTAAAACCATGCCGAGGGAATCGCCAACCAGCAGCACGTCGACACCGGCCTGGCAGGCCACTTTGGCGAAGGTGGCGTCATAACAGGTCAGCATGGCGATTTTCTCGCCGCTCTGTTTGAGGCTTTGCAGGGTGGTCAGGGTAACGTCGGGCATGAACTCGTCCTCACTCAGGCGTTCAGCAAGCAGTCAATCTGCTTCGCAGTCAGGCTGCTTCAAAGTGGCCTGCATTGGCCTCGATTTGCACCGGTGCGGGGCAACGGGACGCCTATAGTCCTGATGGGCGCGCATGAAGTCAATTGCAGGTGTTACCGGGCGTTACTGGCGTTACCGCGAAGAACTCAAGCGGGCGCCTTGCGGCGGGTTGTCGCGGGGGGCGCCGCCCTGGCGCGTTGGCGGGAGCCAACATCGCGGCCAATGGGCATTGTTTGTGGTTCGGATAAGCCTTGGCGCAATCCGGGAAAGCCGCTGCATGTGCCCATCGCTTCCCGGATTGTGCGGGCGCTCATCCGGGCTACCAAAGCCGTCGGCCTATTCATGGCTGGGCAGGCGGGACTAGGGCTACGGCTTGTCGTCCAGGCGCTCGAGGCCGACGAAAGGGCAGGCGGCGAGCAGTTCGCCGAGGGTTCGGCCGTCGGGCAGGCACAGCTCGGGCGCGAGTTCGGCCAGGGGATAGAGAACGAAAGGCCGTGCGTGCATATGGTAGTGGGGCACCTGCAAGCGGGCGTCGTCGAGCATTCGGTTGCCGAATAGCAGGATATCCAGGTCGAGGGTGCGCGGGCCCCAACGCTCGGCTTTGCGCGTGCGGCCCTGTTCCTGCTCGATGCGTTGCAAGGCATCGAGCAGGGCGTGCGGTTGCAGGGTGCTGTCGAGCATGGCGACCGCGTTGACGTAGCGCGGCTGGTCGGCGGGGCCGAGCGGGTCGCTGGCATACAAAGAAGAACTGGCGAGCAGTTGCGTGTGCGGCAGCGCGGCCAGCGCCGCGAGGGCGCTGCGCAGCTGCTGCACGGGCTCGGCGAGATTGCTGCCGAGGCCGATATAGATGCGTTCCATCAGTCGTGGGACGGCGCGTCGGCGCCCGGTGCACGCTTGCGCTTGCCACCGCTGCGGCGGCGTTTGCGCGGTGCCTCGCCAGTGGCGTCCTGGCTGAGGTCGCGAATCATGCCGCGGCGCTCGCTGTCGCTGGCGTCCTGATAAACCGTCCACCAGTCGCCGAGGCCGCCGGTTTGTTCACCGGCGCTTTCACGCAGCAGGAGGAAGTCGTAGCCGGCGCGGAAGCGCGGGTTTTCCAGGAGCAGATCGGCGCGTTTACCACTGCGCCGCGGCAGGCGCTCCTGCATGTCCCAGATCTCGCGGATCGGCATGGTGAAGCGTTTGGGAATAGCGATGCGCTGGCATTGTTCGCTGATCAGCTCGTGGGCCGCTTCCTGCATCGCCGGAATCGGCGGCATGCCGCGTTCTTGCAGCTTGAGCACGCGTGCCGGCAATGCCGGCCAGAGCAGGGCGGCGAAGAGAAAGGCTGGGGTCACCGGTTTATTCTGCTGAATACGCAGATCGGTGTTGATCAGGGCGTTGCGGATCAACTCGTCGGTATAGTCCGGGTTGGCCTTCAACGCCGCGGCGCTCGCCGGGAAGAGTTCGCCGAACAGGCCGTAATCGACGAGCAGCTCATAGGTGAACTCGGCATAACCGGCGAGGAACAGCTTGAGTACTTCCTCGAACAACCGTGCCGAGGGAATCTCCCGCAGCATCGGCGCCAGTTTGTAGATGGGCGCGGCGCTGTGCTTCTCGATGTCGAAATCCAGCTTGGCGGCGAAGCGCACCGCGCGCAGCATGCGTACCGGGTCTTCCTGGTAGCGCTGGGTCGGGTCGCCGATCAGGCGGACCAGGTGATTGCGGATATCGTGCACGCCGTTGGCGTAATCGAGGATGCGTTCGGTGCTGGGGTCGTAATACAGCGCGTTGATAGTGAAGTCGCGACGCTGGGCGTCGTCTTCCAGGCTACCGTAGACGTTGTCGCGCAGGATGCGCCCGCTTTCGTTACGCGATGCCAGATGGCTGCTGTCTTCCTCGTCGTCGCCTTCCGGATGGTTGGCGCGGAAGGTCGCGACCTCGATGATCTCGCGGCCGAAATGCACGTGCACCAGCTTGAAACGTCGGCCGATCACCCGCGCGTTGCGGAACTCGGCGCGCACCTGCTCGGGCGTGGCGCTGGTGGCGACGTCGAAATCCTTGGGGTCGATATCGAGCAGCAGGTCGCGCACGCAACCGCCGACCAGATAGGCCTGGTAGCCGGCCTGTTGCAGGCGCTCGACCACGCTGGTGGCGTAACGGCTGATGTCGCCACGATGGATGCAGTGCTGGTGGTTGGTCAGCACTTCGGGGCTGCTGTGCGATTGATGGGCGCGGCGCAGGGGCGAGCGGAAAGACTTGAACAGCTTTTTCAGCATGGGGTGCACTGTTTGACGAAATGACCGGCCAGGGTAAACCTTGACCACAAGAGTGGCGCGGATTCTAACATCGAGTCGGGGAAGGGTGTAAAAGAGTCGGGAAATGCGGGAGAAGGCATGGGAGCTAGGCCCAGTAAGCTAATGGGGGAGCCGAGGCTCCCCCATGAATAAGTGCTTTCTTTGTTTTTATTATTATGGCGGGCTTGTTGTTTTTGTTTGGATGCCCGATCCATTAAGTCAGAGACTTTAGGAATACCTCCCAAGCTGGGAGTCAATAGCAAACGGATTGCTTTGGATGCTGATGCCACCTTAGTCATTCGACCCAACCAGTACAGGCACTGCTTTGTAGCAGTTTTTATTGTTCTCGGCCTGGTTGTGGGGCAAGCCCCAAAGGCAATTCCTTTCCAAAAGAATCAGTTAGCTGCGCCTCCGCCCTATTGTTTTTGTTGTGCTGGAGTCGATACGTCTTATTTTTATTGTTGGGGTGTGCTTGTTATTGTTGTTGTGCCAGCAATAAAGCAGAAGCCGTGCCAGTTTTTGCGATTCCTTATAAAACAATGGTTTAGCGGTTTTTGTTGTCTGCGGTGGGGTATAAAAAAGCCGGGTTCCCGTTACCGTAGAACCCGGCTTTGTTACTAAATGCTGAAGGGGTAACAGCTGGTGGTGAGGTTTCGCGGTATCACCGTGCCGGCTAGCCGGACGCCGCCCCCGACGCTTTGCGTCTCGGAATGCCGAGTCGCTGGCGACGTTCCCAGAGGCATTTGCGGCTGATACCGAGCTTGCGCGCCAGTTCGGTCTCGGTCATGTGGTCCTGGTGTTCGAGAACGAAGTGCTGGAAGTAGTCCTCCAGGGATAGATCCTCGGTCGGTTCGCTGCTGTTGGCGTTGGCAGCGGCGCCGGGCAGGTTGCCGAAGCTCTCGTCGTCTTCGAGGTCGTCGAGTTCGATATCGATGCCCAACAGTTCGGCCGAGATGCTCGAGTTCTCGCAGAGGATGACCGCGCGCTCGATTGCATTTTCCAGCTCGCGCACGTTACCGGGCCAATGGTAGTGACGGATCGCCTGTTCGGCGTCCGCGGCGAAATGCAGGTCGTCGCGGCCCATGCGCAGCGCATAGCGTTGCAGGAAGGCGTTGGCGATCTCGCTGACGTCGCTGCCGCGTTCGCGTAACGCCGGCAGTTTCAGGGCGATGACGTGCAGGCGGTAAAACAGGTCTTCGCGGAATTGGCCGACTTTGGACAGGCTCTTCAGGTCGCGGTGGGTGGCGGCGATCAGGCGCACGTCGACCTTTTGCGATTGCACTGAGCCGACCCGGCGGATCTCGCCTTCCTGCAGCACGCGCAGCAAGCGGGCCTGGGCTTCGAGCGGCAGTTCGCCGATCTCGTCGAGGAACAGGGTGCCGCCGTCGGCGGCTTCGACCAGGCCGGCGCGACCAGCGCTGGCGCCGGTGAAGGCGCCCTTCTCATGGCCGAACAGTTCCGATTCGATCAGCGATTCCGGAATGGCCGCGCAGTTCACCGAGATCAACGGTGCCTTGGCGCGCCTGGACAGGTTGTGCAGGGCGCGGGCGACCAGCTCCTTGCCGGTGCCGGATTCGCCCTGGATCAGTACGTTGGAGTCGGTCGGTGCGACCTTGCGGATCTTGCTGTAGAGCTCCTGCATCGCAGCGCAGGAGCCGATGATGCCGATTTCGCCGTTGCTGTTGTCGACGGCTTTCTCGCCGCTACGCCCGGTGTTACCGGCGGGAGCGCTCGGTGGGGCGTTCCTGGCTTCCTGGCGATCGCGCAGGATACGCGCCGCGGTCTGCAGCATTTCATCGTGGTCGAAGGGTTTGGCGATGTAGTCGACCGCGCCCATTTTCATCGAGTCGACCGCCGAGCGCAGGCTGGCGTAGCTGGTCATGATCAGCACGGGGGTGCCCTGGCCGAGCTTGATCAGCTCGGTGCCCGGGGCGCCCGGTAGACGTAGATCGCTGACGATCAGATCGAAGCTGGGAATACTGAAACGTTCCTGCGCTTCCTGCACCGAACCGGCTTCGCTGACTTCGTACTGATTGCGTTCCAGCAAGCGGCGCAAGGCGGAGCGGATAATGGTTTCGTCTTCGACGATCAGAATATGAGGCATCAATTGAATCTCTCGGCGGTCGCAGAGCCTGGAATCGGAATGATCGGCATCTCGATCACAGGGTCATTGTTAGCTGGTTAAGGTCGCTATGGACGTCGCCTCGACATGCCGCGGCAGTGTCACCCGGATCCGGGTGCCGCGTTGTAGCTCGGGGTCGGCCGGGCTGTCGATTGTTATTTGTCCATAATGCTCTTCCACGATCGAATAGACCAGGGCAAGGCCGAGTCCGGTGCCTTCGCCTGGGTCCTTGGTGGTGAAAAACGGCTCGAACAATCGATCCATGATGGCCTTGGGGATACCGCTGCCTTCGTCCTCGACGATGAGGTCGACGGCGTGCTCCGTCGCTTCGCTCCGAACCCGGATCGCCGAGCCCGGCGGCGAGGCGTCGCGGGCGTTGGAGAGCAGGTTGATCAGCACCTGGGCGAGACGCTGGGGGTCGCCGCAGGCCCAGTGATCGGCATCGCACAGGTTGAAGAATTGCACTTCGAGGCTGCGCCGGTTGAGCGACAGCAGGCCGATCGCGTCGCGCGCCACTTCCGCCAGGCACACCGGCTCGTCGGCATGCTGGTGCGAACCGGAATGGGCGAAGCTCATCAGCGACTGGACGATGCGCGAAACGCGTTTGGTCTGTTCGATGATCTGTTGGCTGATCTCGGTCAGTTCGTCGTCGCCCTCGCGCTCCTCGCGCAGGTTCTGCGCCAGGCAGGCAATGCCGGTGATCGGGTTGCCGATCTCGTGCGCGACCCCGGCGGCCAGACGGCCGATGCTGGCCAGGCGCTCGGAGTGCACCAGCTTGTCTTCCAGGTACTGGGTTTCGGTGAGGTCTTCGACCAGCAGCACCAGGCCGCTGTTACCGGGCGCCAGGGGTTCGTCGATGGCCGCCTTGTGCAGGCTCAACCAGCGGGTCTGGCCGTCGAGCGCGAGATTCTGTTTATGCAGGTGTTCGTCGGGCAACTCGATGAAGTTTTGCAGCAGGTCGCGCCAGGGCTCGCTGAGTGCCGATAGACGCGAGCCGACCACGCGTTGCGCTGGAATTTCGGTGAGTTCTTCCATGGCCTTGTTCCACATCAGGATTTCCTGATCCTTGGCCAGCGAACAGACGCCCATCGGCAGTTCCTGCAGGGTCTGGCGGTGGTAACGGCGCAGCGCGTCGAGTTCGGCGGCGAGGCCGGTGAGGCGCGAGTGGTAGTCCTCCAGACGGTTCTCGATAAAGTGGATGTCCTCGGTGACATAACCCTCGCTGCCGGATTTGTAAGGCAGGAAGGTTTCGACGATGTCCTGGGCCACGCTCGGCCCCATCAGCCCGGACAGGTTGGCTTCGATGCGGTCGCGCAGGCGGCGCAGGGCGTAGGGGCGGTTTTCGTCGAACGGCAGGTGCAGGTCTCGCAGGGCCTGTTCCACTTCGCCCTGGGCCGCTTTGGCGCCGAGCGGCTTGGCCAGTTGGGTGGCGAAATCCTGGGGCGTCGCGGCGAGCAATTCGCGCCGTTGCGGGCGGCGCACGTTGTCCACGGCACAGGCTTCGGCGGCGCTGATCTCCTCGCTGCTGGCCTCGGTGAACAAGGACACCAGGGTGAACACCAGGACGTTGGCCGCCAGCGAGGCGATTGCCGCCAGGTGCCAGCTGCTGTCGTCCAGCACGTAGACCAGGTTGAACATCGGTATATAGAAGCCCTGCAGGTTGCCGATCATCGGCAACAGCATGCCCAACAGCCAAACGCCGATGCCCGCCAGCACGCCGAAGATGAAGCCGCGGCGATTGGCGGTCGGCCAGTACAGCACCGAGAGCACGCCGGGGAGGAACTGCAGGGTGGCGACGAAGGCGACGATGCCGAGGTTGGCCAGGTCCTGCTCGGCGCCGAGCAGCAGGTAGAAACCATAGCTGGCCATGATGATGGCGAAGATCAGCGCGCGGCGGGTCCACTTCAGCCAGCGGTAGATGTTGCCCTCGGCCGGCGGCTGATAGAGCGGCAGCACCACATGGTTGAGGACCATACCGGAGAGCGCCAGGGTGGTGACGATGATCAGTCCGCTGGATGCCGACAGGCCGCCGACATAGGCGACCAGCGCCAGGGTCGGGCTGTTGACCGCGATGCCCAGGCCCAGAGTGAAGTATTCCGGGTTGGTGGCGACGCCCAGTTGCAGGCCGGCCCAGAGAATCAGCGGCGCCGCCAGGCTCATCAGCAGCAGGAACAGTGGCAGGCCCCAACTGGCGCTGACCATGGCGCGCGGGTTGAGATTTTCGGTGAAGGTCATGTGGTACATGTGCGGCATGACGATCGCCGAGGCGAAAAACACCAGCAGCAGGGTACGCCAGGGGCCTTCCTGCAACGGCGTATGCAGGTTGCTCAGCGCCGCCTGGTTCTGCACCAGCCAATGCTCCAGGTCTTTGGGACCGTCGAACACGCCATAGAGCGCATACAGGCCGATGATGCCGATGGCGGTGAGTTTCACCACCGATTCGAAGGCGATGGCGAAGACCAGGCCTTCATGCTTCTCGCGGGTGGCGATATGCCGGGCGCCGAACAGGATGGTGAAGAGGATGATCAGCCCGCAGAAGGCCAGGGCCACGCGTTGTTGCACCGGCTCGCCGGTAAGGATGCCGATGGAGTCCGCCACCGCCTGGATTTGCAGGGCCAGCAGCGGCAATACGCCGACCAGCATGAACACCGTGGTCAGCGCCCCGGCCCAGGTGCTGCGAAAGCGGAAGGCGAACAGGTCGGCCAGCGACGACAGCTGATAGGTGCGGGTGATCCGCAGGATCGGGTAAAGCAGCACCGGCGCCAGGAGAAAGGCGCCGGACACGCCGAGGTAGCTGGCGAGAAAACCGTAACCGTATTGATAGGCCAGGCCGACCGAGCCGTAGAACGCCCAGGCGCTGGCGTAAACGCCGAGCGACAAGGTGTAGGTCAACGGATGGCGGATGATGCGGCGCGGGATCAGCCCGTGCTCGCTGACCCAGGCCACCCCGAACAGCACCATCAGGTAGGCGGCGCTGATCAGGATCAGCTGGCTCAGGCTAAAGCTCGTCAACATCATCTCGGCTCTGCAAATAAAGAAAGGTCAAGGGCGCTCGCCCGTGGATCAGAGTTCATCGGCATCGCGCTGGCTCTGCAGGATGAAAGTCACCACGATCAGAATCAGCCATAGCAGATAGGGGCGATACCAAGCGCCGTTCGGGTCGATCCACCAGTCCATGATGGCCGGCGAAAACAGGTAGATCCCCACTACCAGGATCAGGACCAATCGATAGATATACATGCCGCATCTCGTCTCATCAGTGTCGCGATGGTAACGGATGCGCGCGAGCCTGCGTAGCGTGCGCGTGGCAATCGCGGTCCCGGGCCGATCCGGATGGGTGGCGTGGCGGCGCCGTGCGAAGAGCGCCCGTCCGCGAGCATGCGGATCGTGCCTGAGGCCTGAGATCCGCTGCCGGGGAGGGATAGCCTCTTTAGGATGCCGGTTTGATCGCCGTCCAGGCGCGTGTGGCCAGGCTGACCAGCAACAGGGCGACGGCGCCAGCGAGGATGCCTGCCAAGGCATTCAATAGCGTCGGAACAAAGGCCGCGAGCAAGCCGCTGCTGGCCGCCACGTTGGCGGTCACTTGCTCGATCCAGTGATGGGCGGCCGCGACGCCGTGGGTGAGGATGCCGCCGCCGACCATGAACATCGCGGCAGTGCCGAGCACCGACAGGCTCTTCATCAGGTAAGGGGCGGTCAGCAGAATGCCACGACCCAGGCCGCGCCGCAGGCGGGCGAGGCCGCCTGTGCTCTCGCCTTTGCTCAGATAGAGGCCGGCATCGTCGAGTTTGACGATCGCCGCCACCAGGCCATAGACGCCGACGGTCATCAGCAGGGCGATCCCGCAGAGCACCGCCACCTGTTTGCCGAAGCTGGCCGCGGCCACGGTGCCGAGGGTGATGGCGATGATTTCCGCGGAGAGGATGAAGTCGGTACGGATCGCACCGCGAATCTTGTCCTTCTCGAAGTCGCGCATATCCACTTGCGGGTTGGTCACCGCTTCGAGCAATTCGGCGTGCGCCGCCTGGTCCTCGGCCTTGTCGTGGAGGAACTTGTGCGCCAGTTTTTCGAAGCCTTCGTAGCAGAGAAAGGCGCCGCCGAACATCAACAAGGGGATCACCGCCCAAGGCGCGAGGGCGCTGATCAACAGGGCTGCCGGCACCAGAATCGCCTTGTTGATCAGCGAGCCCTTGGCCACCGCCCAAACCACCGGCAGCTCGCGCTCGGCACGCACGCCGGTGACTTGTTGGGCGTTCAGCGCCAGGTCGTCGCCGAGTACGCCGGCGGTTTTCTTCGCCGCCACTTTGGTCATCAAGGCGACGTCATCCAGTACTGTGGCGATGTCGTCGAGCAAGGTCAGGAGGCTGGCGCCGGCCATGGGAAGATTCCTTCTTATCAGGCTATGGGGAGGGAGCAACACCGGCAGGTTTATACGTCAATGCACCGATGTCGGCCAGAGGCGCCGCTCGGTTGGGCTGGATCGTTATCCAGCCGGCACCCTCTCCACATGCTTGCGTGGCGCCAATCCGTCGGTCGCCGGCGCCTATGCGTCTTTTTTATGGTTCATCGTATTTCCATGGGGAAAGGTGGGCTTGACACCGGACTGGCAAATTTGTGTTTTCTGATCACGGCGCTCTCTGCCTCTAGAACAGGTTCATTAACGTGTTGAGCCAGGGTTCTGGTTTCGCCCCTCACGGGCGAGTCACTTTCTCTTGCTTGCCCAAGAGAAAGTAACCAAAGAGAAGGGCACCCCGACATCCGGCCCCGGCTGCGCCGCGGTTCCCTCCTTCCATCACCTCTCCAGGGGCACGCCCCGAAGGGCCATCCCTGGCCCATCGGGGCTCTCGCGACATCCATGTCGCTCAACCCCTTACGCGGCAATTCCACTCGGCCTCCTGAAGGGGATTTTGCGTCGTTTGTGTGATCGCAACTTAAGAGCAAAAGCAAAAACAGACGCCGCTGAACTCGAATCTATGAAAATCTCGCAAGCTCGCGACCCGGTCCCGTCAGGAGGCCGAGCGTAGGTGTTGCGTAGGGGGACGAGCCGCATGGATGCGGCGAGAGGCTTAATGGGCCAGGGATGGCCCATGTAAGCCGGCCCCCGGAGCGGCACCGGAGCGAGGGAAGTTGAGCGAAGCGAAACCCGGATGTCGGGTGCCCTTCTTTGGCACACCTTTCTTGGGCAAGCAAGAAAGGTGTGGCGCCCGTGAGGGGCGCAACCTAAACGTTCAGCACACGCAACAATAGGCCATGCCAAGCCTTTGGCCGATACACACAAATTTGCCAGTCCAGTGTCAATCGGCACTTCAACATTCCGCGAAGAACCTTTTTTACCTGTTGGTCAGATTCGCCTGGCGGATCAACTCCATCAGGTCCTGGGGGCGTGCGTTTTCTGGTGGCTTGATATCCAGTTCCGGTCGCAGTTGATTGAGCAGTTTCGCGTGCTCGTCCACGCAGTTGTTGTGGGTGGGACCGGCGGTGACATAGTGCACGGGGTTTTTGGCTTGCTCGGCCATGGCGTTGTGCAGAATCTGCGCGCCCTCCGGCGAAAGATGCCCGTGATCGATTCTGTCTGCGTAAGACGGTAGCGGTTGGTCCGAGCCCAATGGGCGGGCGAGGTTCTGGTGCGGCTTGATGGTGAATTCCTGATTATTCGGAAACTTACCCTTGAATTGCTCAAGGTGCTTAGTGCCCTCTTTTTCCGGATTGAGCCCCATCGCCGGTGGGAGGCCGTATTCGCTTTGTTCTTTCTTGGTGAACTCAAGCTGGATATGGCCGGCGCTGATGACTTGACCCGACGATGTGATTTGGGTCGGGGTCGCGGTGCTGTGATAAGGGCGCGGCGGCTGCGCATACTGCTGCAATGCCGAGCTTGCGGCGGAGCCCGCATTCTTTATGACATTGGTTGCGGGGCCGCTGGCTGCAGTGGCCAGGGTCGGTAACAGATTTACGCCTGTTTTAAGCATGTTGTTTCTCCAGGTCCGACATTATTGCTTGTCGGTTTCGTAGCGCAGTCCGCCGGTTTGAGCCGTGCGGGGGCGCGCCGGGATCAGGTTCTTTCCAACGTCGCCGCCGCCATCGAAACCCGGCGCATCGCAAAATGTAATGCCTCGACATCGCGGGCCAGATGGCCGCTATCCACCAGCCCGCAACCGACCAACGCCAGGCCATCGGTCGTAGGGTGCAGGCCGATATTCAGTTCGCTGCCCACCGCCCAGGAAAAGCTGTAGCGACCCAGGCGGATGTAGCCCGCGATGTCCAGCACGCCGATCTTGGCCCCGCTGTAGATATAGCAACGCTGCTCTTCCTTGATCGACACGACACTCACCGATCGACCTTCGATTTCAAATGTCCATTCGTTACCGCTTTGTTCCGGCATGGCGATCCCGAGCCTGGAGCACAGGGGCGCGATCAATCTGCTCACGTGGCCTCCTTCCTATTCAATCGATGCCTTGATGAGTGGCGGAATCGAACTTTGCGTTCCCGGCAATCTGCAATTTGCTCAGGGCAGGCGCTTGCGTGCGGGAGGGGCGGAGGGGAGGCGCAGCAGGCTCAGTCGGCAATCGACTCGCCCGCCCAGGCACCGCTGGCGGCACCGGCATAGCTGGCGAGCAGGCGTTGCAGCAGGGTATCGAGAGGCATGAGGTTTCTCCGCTGGATTGGAGTGATCAGCCTAGGCGCGGGAAGGCGATACGGCTGCTTGATTGTCTCGATGGCGCCGATAGAGCGCCTGTAACGCCTGTTGCGGGTTCATGAGCAAATGGAATGACATGAAGAGTAAAGGTTGCTTGTGATGCGGTGTCTGGTCGGCTACTAATCCAGGCGCTAACAGGCTGTTGAAAACTACCTACGTAGGCAATACAGCGTTAAAAAGGACCTCGTGTGCGAACCCAGTCCGTTTTTCGGCTGTTTTGCGGGGACGCCTAGTCCTTGTCTTGCCTGCCTCGGCTATGTTTTCCAACGGCACTGTTAGTGCCGGTTGCTGGCGATATGCGCGGCCATAGGTCGTCGGGCGCACCAAAGAGGCGCGTCCATGGGGCAAAAAGGGGCTTTGTTACCGAAAGTAAAACGGCCCGAAACACCGCTGCGTCTGGGGTGCTTGCGGATTTCGTTGGTCCAAAAAAAATCTGTCGAAAACCTCTGGAGTTTTATTAAAAAACTATTTTTCGGCGATGTGTTTTCTGTGGCTAAAGCCATGGCACGCCCTTTGCTCTTGCCTGTTCCGGTAGCCAACAGCAGTATCGATTACAAAGAAAAAGTAGCAGTACTCACCCACACAACGGAGTAACCAAGCTATGCCGCAGATGATTTTCAAAAAAGGTTTCCTTGCGCTCGCTGTAACCGCTGCAATGGGGATTTCTTCCTTGGCCCAGGCCGACCTGGTGATTGGCGTGGCGGGGCCGCACACCGGGGCTAATGCCACCTTCGGCGAACAATACTGGCGCGGTGCGAGCCAAGCGGCGGAAGACATCAACGCGGCCGGTGGCGTCAACGGCGAGATGATCAAACTGGTCAAGGCCGACGACGCTTGCGAACCCAAGCAGGCGGTCGCCGTGGCCAACCGGCTGGTCGACCAGGACGAAGCCAAGGGCGTGGTCGGACACTTCTGTTCCTCCTCGACCATTCCGGCCTCCGAGGTCTATGACGAGGCGGGCATCATCACCATTACCCCGGGTTCGACCAACCCACAGGTCACCGAGCGCGGCCTGCCGGGCATGTTCCGCATCTGCGGGCGCGACGATCAGCAAGGCATCGTTGCCGGTGACTACATCGTCGATACCCTGAAGGCCACCAAGGTCGCGATCATTCACGACAAGGACACTTACGGCCAGGGCCTGGCCGATGCGACCAAAGCGCAGCTGAATTCGCGCGGCGTCACCGAAGTGCTCTACGAGGGCCTGACCCGCGGCGAGAAAGACTTCAACGCGCTGGTCACCAAGCTGCGCGCCGCCGGCGCCGAGGTCGTGTACTTCGGCGGTCTGCATGCCGAAGCCGGTCCGCTGGTGCGGCAGATGCGTGAACAGGGCCTGACTGCGACCTTCCTCTCCGGCGACGGTATCGTTACCGACGAGCTGGTCACCACCGCTGGCGGGCCGCAGTACACCAAGGGCGTGCTGATGACCTTCGGCGCCGATCCGCGGCTGATCCCGGACGGCAAAGTGGTGATCGAGAAGTTCCGCGCCAATGGCTTCGAACCCGAAGGTTACACCCTCTACTCCTACGCCTCCCTGCAGGCCATCGCGGCGGCCTTCAACGGCGCCGGCGAGAACGACCCGGCCAAGGCCAGCACCTGGCTGAAAGCCAATCCGGTGCAGACCGTGCTGGGTAAGAAAGAGTGGGACACCAAGGGCGACCTGAAGGTCTCCGACTATGTCGTCTACGAGTGGGACGACAAGGGCAAGTACCACCAGCAGTAAGTTCTGGGAGTCCGCCGGGCTCGGCCGCTCCAAGGCGGCCGTGCCCGGCGGGCGTTTTGCCCGCCTGATCGCTCGTGCCGCGCGCCTGAACGGCCAATGCTCGAACGATTAGCGCCTTCCGGGAACTGCTGAGCCCCCGTTCGCCGACGCATACCTTGCGGCGGCATTCAGCAGTACCCGTCTGAAAACACACGAGGCGCGCAGGCCATGGCTGGCCTGCACGTCCCGCAGACGAGATTGAGTCAATGGACGGTATCTTCCTGCAGCAAATGATCAATGGGCTGACGCTCGGGGCGGTCTATGGCCTGATCGCCATCGGCTACACCATGGTCTACGGCATCATCGGCATGATCAACTTCGCCCACGGCGAGGTGTACATGATCTCCGCGTACCTCTCGGCCATCACCCTGGCCCTGCTGGCCTATTTCGGCCTCGAATCCTTTCCGCTGCTGATTCTCGGCACGCTGCTGTTCACCATCTGCATCACCGGCGTCTATGGCTGGGTGATCGAACGGGTGGCCTACAGACCGTTACGCAACTCCACCCGCCTGGCGCCGCTGATCAGCGCCATCGGTATGTCGCTGGTGCTGCAGAACTATGTGCAGATCAGCCAGGGCGCCCGCCAGCAAGGCGTGCCGACCCTGCTCGAGGGTGCGTTCAAGCTGAATATCGGCGACGGCTTCGTGCAGCTGACCTACACCAAGGTGTTCATCCTGATCGCCGCCTTCGTCGGTATGGCGCTGCTGACCTACGTGATCCAGTGCACCAAGCTCGGACGCATGTGCCGCGCCACCCAGCAGGATCGCAAGATGGCCTCGATCCTCGGCATCAACACCGACCGGGTGATCTCCTACGTATTTGTCATCGGCGCGGCCATGGCGGCTTTGGCCGGCGTGCTGATCACCATGAACTACGGCACCTTCGACTTCTACGCCGGCTTCATCATCGGCATCAAGGCGTTCACCGCCGCGGTGCTCGGCGGTATCGGCTCGCTGCCCGGCGCCATGCTCGGCGGCTTGATCCTCGGTGTGGCCGAGGCGCAGTTCTCCGGCATGGTCAACACCGACTACAAGGACGTATTCAGCTTCTCGCTGCTGGTACTGATCCTGATCTTCCGTCCCCAGGGCCTGTTGGGCCGTCCTCACGTGGCGAAGGTGTAACCATGTCCTCAGCCATTGCAAGCAAGCGTTTCGACGTGAAAAAGAGCCTGGTCGATGCCGTGCTCGCCGGCCTGATCGCCCTGATCGTGTTCGGTCCCATCGTCGGGGTGGTCCTCGACGGCTATAAGTTCAACCTGGAAATCGAGCGGGTCGCCGCGATCATCGGTGTGGTCATGCTCGGTCGTTTCGCCCTCAGTCTGTTCCTGCAGACGCCCAGGGGCCTGGCGATTCTCGCCACCTTCGAAACCTCTGGGTCGGGCGTCCATGTGCTGGCGCCGGATCACAAGAGTCAATTGCGCTGGGTGTTACCGCTGCTGATAGTGCTCGCCCTGGTGTTTCCGTTCTTCGCCAGCAAGTACCTGCTGACGGTGGTGATCCTCGGCCTGATCTATGTGCTGCTCGGGCTCGGCCTGAACATCGTGGTCGGTCTGGCCGGCCTGCTCGACCTGGGCTATGTGGCCTTCTACGCCATCGGCGCCTACGGCCTGGCCCTGGGCTACGAGCACCTCGGCCTGGGTTTCTGGAGCGTGCTGCCGTTGGCCGCCCTGGCGGCGGCGGTGGCCGGGGGGATTCTGGGCTTTCCGGTGTTGCGCATGCACGGCGATTACCTGGCCATCGTCACCCTCGGCTTCGGCGAGATCATCCGTCTGGTACTGAACAACTGGCTGTCGTTCACCGGCGGGCCGAACGGCATGTCGGTGCCGTCGCCCAGTTTCATGGGCCTGGAGTTCACCCGCAGGGCCAAGGATGGAGGGGTGCCGTTCCATGAGTTCTTCGGCATCGATTACAACGCCAACTACAAGTTCCTGTTCATCTACCTGGTGTTGTTCCTGGTGGTGCTGATGGTGCTCCACGTGAAGAACCGCCTGACCCGCATGCCGGTCGGCCGCGCCTGGGAAGCGCTGCGCGAAGACGAAATCGCCTGCCGCGCCATGGGCCTGAACCACGTGCTGGTGAAGCTCTCGGCGTTCATGATCGGCGCCTCGACCGCGGGCCTCGCTGGGGTGTTCTTCGCCAGCTACCAGGGCTTCGTCAACCCGGCTTCGTTCACCTTCTTCGAGTCGGCGCTGATCCTCGCCATCGTCGTGCTCGGCGGCATGGGCTCGACGGTCGGCGTGGTGATCGCGGCGTTCGTTCTGACGGTGGCGCCCGAGTTGCTGCGCAGCTTCGCCGAGTACCGGGTGCTGCTGTTCGGCGTGCTGATGGTGCTGATGATGATCTGGCGCCCGCGCGGCTTGATCCGGGTCAGCCGCAAAGGTGTGCAACCGCGTAAAGGAGTAGCGCCATGAGCGAAGAAATTGTCCTCTCGGTCGACCGCCTGGCGATGCACTTCGGCGGGATCAAGGCTCTTAACGATGTCAGCCTGGATATCAAGCGCAATTCCATCTCGGCGCTGATCGGCCCCAACGGCGCCGGCAAAACTACGGTGTTCAACTGCCTGACCGGCTTCTACAACGCCACCGGCGGCAGCATCAAGCTCACCGCCCGGGGTAAGACCACCGACGTGATCAAGGTGCTCGGCGAGCCCTTCGAACTGGGCGATTTCATCTCCCCGGCGAAGTTCTTCAAGCGCCTGTACTACAAGATGTTCGGCGGTACCCACCTGGTCAATCGCGCGGGTTTGGCGCGGACCTTCCAGAACATTCGCCTGTTCAAGGAAATGTCGGTGGTGGAGAACCTGCTGGTGGCCCAGCACATGTGGATCAACCGCAACATGCTGGCCGGCGTGTTCAATACACCGGCCTTCCGCAAGGCTGAGAGCCAGGCGCTCGATCACGCCTTCTACTGGCTGGAGGTGGTCGACCTGGTCGACTGCGCCAACCGCCTGGCCGGCGAGCTGTCCTACGGCCAGCAGCGTCGCCTGGAAATCGCCCGGGCCATGTGCACGCGGCCGCAGATCATCTGCCTCGACGAACCGGCTGCGGGCCTCAACCCACAGGAAACCGAGGCGCTCAGCCGGATCATCCGCCTGCTGCGCGACGAGCACGACCTCACGGTGCTGCTGATCGAACACGACATGGGCATGGTCATGAGCATTTCCGACCATATCGTGGTGCTCGACCATGGCCTGGTGATCGCTCAGGGCGGGCCCGAGGCGATCCGTAACGACCCCAAAGTGATTGCCGCCTACCTGGGCGCCGATGAGGAAGAACTGGTATGAGTCAGCCGATCCTCGAATTGAAGGAACTGGATGTGTTCTACGGGCCTATCCAGGCATTGAGGCAGGTCAGCCTGCATATCGACGAGGGCGAAACGGTCAGCCTGATCGGCGCCAACGGTGCGGGCAAGTCGACCCTGCTGATGTCGATCTTCGGTCAGCCGCGCGCGGCGTCCGGGCAGATCCTCTATCGCGGTACCGACATCACCCAGAAGTCCTCGCACTTCGTCGCCTCCAACGGTATCGCCCAATCGCCGGAAGGGCGGCGGGTGTTCCCCGACATGAGCGTCGAGGAAAACCTGATGATGGGCACCATCCCGATTGGCGACAAACACGCCGATGAGGATATGCAGGCGATGTTCGAACTGTTCCCGCGGCTCAAGGAACGGCGCAACCAGCGGGCCATGACCATGTCCGGCGGCGAGCAGCAGATGCTCGCCATCGCCCGGGCGCTGATGAGCCGGCCCAAGCTGCTGCTTTTGGATGAGCCGAGCCTCGGCCTGGCGCCGATCGTGGTCAAACAAATCTTCCAGACCCTGCGCGAGCTGGCCCAGAGCGGCATGACCATCTTCCTGGTCGAACAGAACGCCAACCACGCCCTGCGCCTGTCCAACCGCGGCTACGTGATGGTCAACGGCGAAATCCGCCTGAGCGGTAGCGGCGAGGACTTGCTGGGCAACGAGGAAGTGCGCAAAGCCTACCTGGGAGGCCATTGATCCTGTGTATTTAAGCTGCTGTGGGGACTTCGGCATCTTCTGTGTCGGCGCGCCGAAGTCGTTCTAGCTTAGCTGCCGCGGATCGGGACACCCTGATCCGCGGTTCTTTTTTGGGCATCCGCGAAGGCCGCCAACGCTTCCAAAACCAGCGGAACGGCCAATACTTTGCGATGTAATTCCCTTCCTCCTGTCACCTGTTACTTGCTCTGGGTTGAAAGCGGCAAGCCACTACAGCAGTAATCCAAATCCCGCTTACACAAAAGTCCGCACAGCCTCGTTCATCGTCCTGCAAATGGCCGCCACATGACGATGGTCGGTGCCGCAGCAACCGCCGACAACCGACAGGCGCGGCAGCGCCGACTGCAAGGCGGCGTACTGGATGCCCAGTTCTTCCGCGTCGCCGGCATCGAGCTCGGTGCTTTCATCCAGTTCCGCATGGCTGCGTCGCGATGCATTAGCGCGCAAGCCGCGGATGCGTTGCAGCCATTCGCCGCCGCTGCGCAGCACGCTGTCGAAATGGGTCGGGTGCGCGCAATTGATCATGTAGTAGACCGCATACCCTTGCGTGGCTTCGTCGCTGCGCAGGATGGCCTGTTGCAGCGTTTCTCCGGACGGCAGTCGCCCGTCGGTCTCCAGCGTGAATGAAATCGCCACCGGCATGGCGGAGTCTCTCGCCGCCATCACGATGCCGATGGCTTCCTCGGTGTAATTCAGGGTGAATGCCGCGACCATGTCGGCGTCCGTCTGGGCGAAGGTCTGGATTTGCGTTGCATGGTAATCCCGCGCTTGCTGCACGCTCATGCGCGAGTCGGGCCGGTAACCGTCGCCGCGCGGGCCGAGGTTGCCGCTGATGACGATGCGGGTGTCCGGGGTTTCGTATTCGTCGCGGATGGCCAGCAACAATGCGATGGCCTGGCGATTGGCCTCGGCCAGTGCGCTCGCGTCGTAGCCCAGTCTGGCCGCCCAGTCGGCGTTGGCACGCCAGGTCGGCGCTTCCAGAATCAGGCCCAGGCCTTGCTCGCGGGCCATCTGCGCATAGCCGGAAAAGTAGCGGCGCAGCATGGCTGTTCCATCGCTGTCTTTCAGCAAGTCGAACGAGGCGAACAGCGGAAGCTCCAGGTGCTCGTGAAAAATCAGCGTCGTTTCAAGGCCGCCATCGGTGATGAATAACTGCTCATTCAGTTGTGGAAGGCGGTTGCGGTATTTGCTCATGGTATTTTCCCTTCGGTGACGAAAATGTGAGGTGCTGGTCTGCTCGATGCGCGATGGATCGCACAACGATCGGGTTTTCGACTCCAAGGTACGTCCAGCAGGCTTCAAGGACTAAAGTCATATCTGCAACGAATCGGACGAATCGGCCATGCGCGATACAGATTCCCCGGCCCGGGTGGCCATTCTTGCCTTGCCGGAAACGTCCGCCTCGGTGATCTATGGCATGTACGACATGTTCATGTCGGCGGGGCGTGACTGGGGGCTCATCGTGGATGGCTCGCCCGGCGCGGCGCTGATCCATCCGCAAGTGGCGTCGTTGCACAAGGGCGCGTTGATTTGCGGCAACGGTGTCAGGATCGTGCCGCAGGCCAGCCTGGACGAATGCCTGGGCGTCGATGTGGTTTGCGTGCCGGAACTGTTGGTGCCGCCCGGCGAATCGCTCGATGGTCGGTTTATCGCAGAGATGGCATGGCTGCGGCGCTGCTACGAGGGCGGTGCAATGCTTGCGACCGCCTGCTCGGGAGCCATGCTGCTGGCGCAGGCCGGCCTGCTCGACGGCCACGAGGCAACCACGCACTGGGCGTACTGCGACGTGATGGCGCGACGCTACCCGCAAATCAAGGTGCGCGGTCAACGCGCCCTCGTCGCGTCCGGCGAGGGGCAACGCCTGATCATGGCCGGCGGCGGCACTTCATGGCTCGACCTGGCGCTGTACCTGATCGCGCGGCTGATCGACGTGGATGCTGCGATGCAGGTTGCCCGGCTCAATCTGATCGACTGGCACGACATCGGCCAGCAGCCGTTCGCGCGCCTCGCGCGTTCGCGGCAAGTGGATGACGCCGTCATCGCGCGCTGTCAGAGCTGGATCGCCGAGCATTACGCGCAACCGTCTCCGGTCGCCGCGATGAGCCAGTTGAGCGGGCTGGCCGAGCGCTCGTTCAAGCGTCGCTTCCAGCAGGCCACCGGCATGCCGCCGCTGGAGTACGTGCATACCATGCGCCTGGAGGAAGCGAAGCAGATGTTGGAGTCCGGCAATCAGCCGATTGAAGCGATCGCCAATGAAGTGGGCTATGAGGACGCCGGATTTTTCAGCCGCCTGTTCCGGCGCAATGTCGGTATGACGCCCGCGCAGTACCGCAAGCGGTTCGGCGCGATGCGCAAGGCACTGGCCACCCTCTAGCTGCCCAGTCTTCCACTGGCCCACGCTTTCAGCAACGCTCGCGGCTCGCTCCAGGTCGGGGTTACCGTGCCTATATCGGCGGTGGCGAGGGCATCCAAATAATGCAGGGCTCGGCTGAAGGAGACGACCTGCTGGTGGGCGAAGTCCGGGTCCAGACGCTCGATGCCGCCGCCGGGCAACACCTGACACAGGTAGTCGGGAACGGGGATCAGCGAGATGCCCGGAATGCCGGCGAGAAACAGCGGCTGCCCCTCGCCGAAGAACACCTTCTTGGTGCGGGGCGACAGCGTCAGGCTTCTGAGCTTGGTACGGTCCGCCACGGCCTGCAGATAGATCTGCTCCATGAGTGGGTTGGTGGTGTAGATCAGCTCCCGCTCGAGGCGCCCGGTGGGCGAGGGCCCGCCTGCGGCCCTGTCGTCCTTCCATTCGTTGCAGCCGAGATGCTCCAGGGTGAGGCTTGCCACCGCTTTGGCGTGACCGTCTTGGCCGTCCCAGAGTTCGGGATGGCGCGCCAGCCAGGCTGTGGTCGCCTGACCTTCGGTTGTCACCTGAGGTATCTGGAAATGCCCCGTCGCCATGACGAAGACCTGAGTGCGATTGCGCTCGGCTCGCCGCGCCTGGTGCCGGGCCAAGGCGAGCAGCCCGGCGGCGCCGTTTTCTTCACAGGCGTTCGGCCCGTCGGTATGGGTGTTGATGATCAGGGTTTCACCGGCATTGTTGCCGGGTAGCACGGCGTAGAGCGTGTCGGTCCGGGCGTCCTCCAAAGCTGCATCGAGCACCAGAGTGGCGGACAGGCCCTGTTGGGCCGCGTCTTTGAGCCGCTGGCCGGTGCCGGCAGTAACCCATAGCGCCGGGCAGTCCGCATAGGGGGTGGTGAAGGGCAGCACCTGGTGCTGGGCTTGTGCGTCCGAGAGCCCCTCGAAAACGCAGATCACCCCCAGCACGCCGGCCTGACGCGCTTGTGGCAGAAACGCGGCGAGCAGCGGCCCCAGCAGCGGTGTCGCCTCACCCGCCTGGAAATCGGCCCCCTCGTCGGGCAGGCTGGATTTCCGCTGGAACATGGCGATGGCCTTCAGGCGCGAGAGGTCGATGCGTGCCACTGGCACTATGGCGATCTTGCCGCGGGCCTGGCTGAAATCCCCGGGCTTGCCGTCGAACCAGAACAATGCCCCCGTCACCCCCTGGGGCGTGGTCATGCCGGAGTAGGGGTACTCGGCCGCCACGGCAAGCGGGCTGCCGTCCGACAGCGTCAAGGACGAGCCGCGGGCGGTCCAGCGCCGGATGTGTTGAGCATCCCGCTGGACCTGCAGGCCGAGGGCTTGGAACTCCGACTCCAGATAATCGATGGACCGGGCATGGGCCTCGCTACCGGTGAGGCGCGGCCCGAAGCTGTTGAGTCGCTCTATCCAGCCCCAGAGTTCGTCGCGTGTGGGGAGCTGTGCCAGGTCGATCGGGGTGGCTGGCAAAGGTTCGAGCGTTTTGCTTCTCAGGCGCTGGAACGCTGTGGCGGCAAGGATTGCAGCGGCGCCACTTAATAAGAGTCGTCTCCGGTTCATGGGCTTTGATACTCCTTTGCCGCTGGCGATGGGCCGCCTCGTCTAAGTGCGATGGCCTTAGGGCGGTGAAAGCTGCGCACCGCGTGGCGCCCTCTGTGTGCTTGAAACGCCATGTCGATTGGCCTGCACCACTCGCTGGCCCCACCCGGAACAGAGCGGCTGATAACGGGGAATTCAGGGCGAACAGAAGCGTATGTCCCTATTTGGTTTTTTTTGTTCCGTTCTTTTTTGCTCGCAATCCCGCGCAAAGAAATAATCGCGCTATTTCAATGGGTTGACCAAGGGCAGCGGGGATTAAACCAGCGACTTATCCCAAATTGCTGTGGAGCGATCTGTGGATAAGCTGCGTATGCCTGCCGCCAGACCGGCAAGTGTCGGGCTCGGACGCCGTTGTTGGTTTTTTGCTCAATTTCTTGTGCTGGCCTTGGCTGGTGAATAACGCCCAGTGGCAGAGCGAAATATGGCCGCGACTATCGAGAGGGGTTGCTGTTTGGCGAGGCGCCGCACAAAGGCGGCGACCTGATGTGGTCAGTCGGATTGTGGCCAAGGGTCATGAATCTCATACCAGGGGGCTTTGGATGCCACCTGGATGTGCTTCTGCTTTTCCGGGGTGAATGCTGTGTCCAGGGTGCCGAGCGCTATCGAGATCCAGTCGGCGTAATCACCCTCGCTTCTCGACCAGAACAGCGACGAGCCGCAGTGGGCGCAGAACTGGCGAAGCACGGATGGGGAGGAAGAATAGGATCTGAGGTCATCCGCGCCCTGAATCAGATGCAGGTCATTGCGCAACACACTGCCGTAGCTGGCGAATGCAGCGCCATGGCCTTTGCGACATTGGCTGCAATGACAGTGGCTCAGCGCCTTGGGGCTAGATCGGGTTGCGTATTTGATGGCGCCGCAAAGGCAGCTGCCCTGAAAGCATTCAGTCATTCTGGAACGTCGCCCTGAAAACCTGGAGCCAATTTAAAGCGCAGACTGGTTGCGCTGTCCAATGGCAGCGCCTGGGGCAGGCCGTCGAGGTGCGCGCGGCTCCCCCTACCTGGTTTGCGGCAGGCAGTACCCTGCATATTGGCGAGATCGTAGCCGAGCGCGGCAAAGACCTCGCTCGCGGCCCGCACTATCTCCCGCTCTCTGGCCAGCCGGGCTTTTTGCCTTCGGCCGGGTTTGCAGTCCGGGCTCGCCGGGCCGGCTCCCAGCGGCGAAACGGCCATTCGTGCATCCATCATTCACCTCGCTTCGCACATGTGCGGCCTATTCAGGCAAGCCCGAAGGTTTTCCTCAGGCCCGCATCGACGGGGCCTGCCGGCATGAAGCGACGGAGTTTTCTCAACAGAGAGGCCTCGCCCTTGGGCGTATGGCGCATTTTCCAAGCCCCCAGTGCGGCATCGACAATGGTCATGGCGACCCCATCGGGCTGCGGTGCCTTCTGGACATTCTTTTGAATGGCCTGGGAAACCACACTGCGCTCGCTGTCGTAGGCCGGGATACTGGAGGCCGCCTGGGGCGCATTGATGTCCAGGTTGGTCCTGGTGAAGGAGGGCTCGACCAACGCGACGCGAATGCCGAACTTGCGGACCTCGTGATCCAGGGTCTCGGACAACCCTTCGACGGCATGCTTGGAGGCCGAATAGAGCCCCATATACGGCGCCGGAAGGAAACCCAGCACCGAACTGACATTGACGATGCGCCCTGAGCCTTGCTCGCGCATATACGGCAGTACCGCCTGCGTGGTGCGCAGGATGCCCAGGACGTTGGTGTCGAACAGCGATTGGGCTTCGGCAATCGAGGTTTCCTCGGTCGCGCCGAGCAGGGTCATGCCCGCACTGTTGACCAGCACGTCGATGCGCTTGGCCTGGGCGATGATGGTCTGGATGCCCTGGCGAACCGAAGCCTCCTCGCGAACATCCATCTCGATCAGTTCGACGCCGGGCAATGGGCTCGCTTTCGCGATGCTGCGCACGCTGCCGAATACCCGGCAACCGCGCTTGGCAAAACGCTCCGCGGCGGCGCGCCCGATGCCCGATGAGACTCCGGTGACAACGACAACTGGCGAATTCGACATAGCGATTTCTCTCTTTGGCTGAATTGGATAGGGCGCTGCCCGTTTATGCGGGCACCGCCTCTACGGCGTGGCTGAGGTTGGCGGGCCTGATCTTGAACCAGATGGCGTACATGGCCGGCAGGAACACCAGGGTCAGGATGGTGCCCGCGAAGGTGCCGCCGATCAGGGTGTAGGCGAGCGTGCCCCAGAACACCGAGTGAGTGAGCGGGATAAAGGCCAGGATCGCCGCCAGCGCGGTGAGGATCACCGGCCGGGCGCGCTGCACGGTGGCCTCGACCACCGCGCGGAACGGATCGAGGCCGGCCTGTTCGTTGTGGCGGATCTGCCCGATCAGGATCAGCGTGTTGCGCATCAGGATGCCCGACAGCGCAATCAGGCCGACCAGCGCGTTGATGCCGAACGGCTGCTGGAACAGGATCAGGGTCGGCACCACGCCGATCAGCCCCAGTGGGCTGGTCAGGAACACCATGACCATCGCGGAGATCGAGCGCACCTGAAGGATGATGATGAGCAGGGTGATGGCCAGCATGATCGGGAACAGCGGCAGCATGGCTCTGCTCGCCTTGCCCGACTCCTCGATGGAGCCGGCCTCGACGATGCGGTAACCGCTCGGCAGCTTGTCCATGATGGGCTGCAACTGCCGGGTGATGGCCGTCGACACGTCCGGCGGCTGCAAGCCATCGGCGATATCGCCGCGCACGGTGATGGTCGGCATGCGGTCGCGCCGGCGCATGATCGGTTCTTCCATGCGCACATCGACCTCGCCGACCTGCGACAGCGGGATGCGTTGTCCGTTGGCGCCGGCCAGGGTGAAGTCGGCGATTCTCGCCGGATCGAGGCGGGTATCGCCGGCCGAACGGGCGACCACCTGCACGGTGCGAATATCCTCGCGCACGGCCGTGACGGGCACACCGCTGAGCAAAAATTGCAGTTGTTGCGCGACGGCGCTGGAGCTCAGGCCCACGGCCTGCAAGCGGTCCTGCTGCAAGCTGAAATGCAGCGCGGGCGTACGCGTGCCCCAGTCGCTATTGACCGTGCGCATCATCGGGCTGGCCGCCATGACCTGCTGCACCTCGGCGGCGATTTCGCGCAGCTTGTCCGGATCCGGCCCGGTGACCCGGTAGGCGACCGGGAAGGGCGAATAGGGGCCGAACACCAGCTGGGCGACGCGCACCCGCGCCTCTGAGGCCAAGCCATCGGCGATCGCCCGGCGCAGCCGGTGTTTCAATGCATCGCGCTCGTCCTGGTTGTCCGTGCGGATGACGATCTTGGCGAATGACGGATCTGGCAACTCCGGTGCCATCGAGAAGTAGAAACGTGGCGCGCCCTGGCCAATGTAGGCCGTGACGATCCGGGCTTCCTCCTGCTCGGCCAACCAGGCTTCCACCTTCGCCGCGGCGGCGCTGGTTTGGACGATCGAGGTGCCATAGGGCATCTGCACCTCGACCAGCACTTCGGGGCGGTCGGAAATCGGGAAGAACTGTTTCTTGACCAGCCCCATGCCGAGTATGGCCGCGACGAACAGACCGACCACCGTGCCGGCGACCAGCCATTTGCGCGCGATGACGCGCCCCAGCAGCTGACGGAAACGGTTGTAGCGCGGTGTGTCGTAGAGCGCGTTGTGGCCGCCTGCGCCCTTGTTGCTCTCGGACTTTTTGATGGCGGGCAGCAGCTTGACGCCCAGGTAGGGGGTGAACACCACCGCGACCACCCAGGAAGCGATCAGCGCGGTGCCGACGATCCAGAACATATTGCCGGTGTATTCGCCAGCGGTGGAGCGGGCGAAGCCGTTGGGCATGAAGCCGACCGCGGTGACCAGCGTGCCCGAAAGCATAGGCGCCGCGGTGTGGCTCCAGGCATAGGCCGAGGCTTTGACGCGGCTGTAACCTTCCTCCATTTTCACCACCATCATTTCAATGGCGATGATGGCGTCGTCCACCAGCAGGCCCAGTGCCAGAATCAGCGAACCCAGGGTGATGCGGTCGAAGTTCTTGCCGGTCGCGGCCATCAGCATAAAGACCATCGCCAGCGTCAGCGGTACGGCCGCGGCGACCACGATGCCCACACGCCAGCCCATGCTGACGAAGCTCACCAGCATCACCACCAGCAACGCGACGAAGAATTTGACCATGAACTCATCGACCGCCGCGCTGATGTTGACGGCCTGGTCGGTGACTTTGCTCAGGCTCATGCCCAGCGGCAGCTCGGCATTGATCGCATGCACCTCGCTGTCCAGCGCCTTGCCCAGGTCGAGCCCGTTCCAGCCTTCGCGCATGACGATGCCCAGCAGCAGGGCCGGTTCGCCGCCGTTGCGGATCATCAACGTCGCCGGGTCTTCATAGCCACGCTTTACCGTGGCGATGTCCGACAGCGTGAGCGTGCGCCCCTGGGCCATGACTGGCGTGTCGCGGATTTTCTGCAATTCATCGAAAGCGCCGTCCAGGCGCACGAATACCTGCGGCCCCCGGGTTTCCACCGCGCCGGCCGGGGTCAGGGCATTCTGGCTGTTGAGCGCGGCGAACACCTGTTGCGGACCGATACCCAGGGTCGCCAGGCGCTCATGGGAGAACTCGACATAGATTCGCTCGGGCTGCTCGCCGACGATATTGACCTTCTTCACGCCCGGCACATGCAGCAGCCGCTGGCGCAGCGTCTCCGCGTCGCGTGCCAGCAAACGCTGCGGTTCGCCCTTGGCCTTGAGCGCGAACAGGGCAAAGGTGACATCCGCGTATTCGTCGTTGACCATCGGCCCGATCACCCCGGCCGGCAGGCCGATCGCCTCGTCGCCGACTTTTTTGCGGGCCTGGTAGAACTGCTCCTGCACTTGCGCCGGCGGGGTGCTGTCGAGCAGGGTCAAGGTGGTGAACGCCAGGCCAGGTCTGGTGTAGGTCTCGCTGCGGTCGTACCAGCGCAGCTCCTGCAGACGCTTTTCGATCTTCTCGGCGACCTGGTCCTGCATTTCCTGGGCGGTGGCGCCGGGCCAGGCGGTCACGATGGTCATCACCTTGACCGTGAAGGCGGGGTCTTCCGCCCGGCCCAGCTTGAAGAACGCAACGACCCCGGCCAGGGAGATCAGGCAGACCAGAAACAGGGTGATGGCGCGCTCGCGTACGGCGAGCGCCGACAGATTGAAACGGCCTTCGCTCATGGGCGGACTCCCTCGGCCGCCGCAACTGCGGCCTGATCGGCCAACCGCACCTGCTGACCTTCGCGTAGCAAGTGCGCGCCGAGCGCGACTATCCGCGTGCCGCGTTCGAATTGAGCGGCGATACGCGCGCTATCGTCGCCCAGGCGCCGGACCGTCACCGCGCGCCACGTCACCGTTGCCGACTCGCCGTCGACCACCCACACGCCAGGGCCTTTGCCCGCGTCGAACAGGGCGCCGATCGGCACTTGCAGGTCGCCTTGCGTGAGGGCGCTGCCATCCGGGATTTGCAGGGTGACAGTGGTGCCCAAGGGCGCGTTGGCCAGCTCGCCTTGCAAGACATAGCGCGCTTCGAAAGTGCGGGTCAGCCGGTTCGCCACATCCGAAAGCTGGCGCAGCCGGCTCGGAACGCTTACCTCCTCTTTGCCGAAGAGCGTGGCCTGGGCGGCGGAACCGACCGCGGGACGCAGGGTTTCCGGCAACTGAATGATGGCTTCGCGGGGCCCGGCATGCGCCACGCGCACCACCACCTGACCGGCGCTGACGACCTGGCCGGGCTCGACCAGGGTTTCCATGACGATGCCATCGGCATCGGCCAGCAAGTCGGCATAACGGGTCGCGTTGCGGGCGACTTCGGCCTGGGCCTCGGCCGCATTGAGTTGAGCTTTGGCGGCATCCGCCGCCGCCTTGACCTGATCGTAGGCCGAGGCCGAGATCGCGCCGGTGCCGCGCAGGTCGCGGTAGCGGGCCTCATCCTCCGCCGTCTGTTGCGCCCGCGCTCGCGCAGCGGCGACCGTCTGCCGTTGCGCATGGGCGGCGAGTTGCAGGTCGGCGGGGTCGATCCGCATCAGCGGCTGGCCGCGTTTGACGCTTTGTCCCGTATCCACCAGGCGCTCCAGCACCTTGCCGGAAACGCGAAAGCCCAGGTCGCTCTGGACCCGTGCGGCTACGGTGCCGGTGAAGGAGCGCGACGCGGCGCTCGCATCCTGGACGATAACGGCACGTACCAAGGGCGCTTCGGTGCGCGGGTCGGCTGGGGTTTTTTCGCCGCAGGCGACCAAGGCAAACGGCAATGCACAGATGAGGGTGGGTAAAACGAGGCGGCGCCGACGCATAGGAGTCCCATTGATGAATGGATTGGGACTCTCACTTTGTATCTAGTGACTAATTTAGTCAATAGTCACTATTCGGTTCACTGCATCAGGGCGACAGGCTGCGCAGCGCCAGAGCGGAAAGCAGGGTCGGCGCCTCGTCGGTATGACCGAAGCTATGCTGCAGGAGCAGCGGGTTGAGGTAGGGGCGCATGATCAGATAGATCGCCATCACCACTTCGTCGAGCGGCGTCTTGCGCTCGAAGTCGCCGCTTTGTCGGCCTTCCTGCAGGATGTCCTGCAGCAATTTGCGGATGCGCTCTTCGTATTCGCGCGCCGCCTGCCAGCCCTCGGTTGCCGCCGAAGAGGCGATCTCATAGAGCTTGCGGTCCTGGAAAAACAGGCGAAGGCTCGCCTCGACGATCGCCTTGAACATCCGCCGCAGCTTCTCCGGCGGCTGATCGGCCGTGTCGACCGCGGCTCTGACTTCGGCTTCGATCTGGCTCAGGCAGCCTGCACAGATCATCTCGCCAATCGCCTGCTTGGATTCGAAGAACTTGTAGATGTAGGCCTTGGAGAAGCCGATGGCTTTGGCGAGATCGGAGACGGTGGTCTTCGTGTAGCCATAGCGGCTGAAGTGTTCGGTGGCCGCGGCAACGATCTGATCGCGCACATCGTGATCCGCGGGGCCGCGTGTTGAAGCTGGGTGGGGGGGTATCTGGCTCATGGCCCATAGCCTACAGCTCGTCTTGGCAATGGACAACGTAATGGACAGCAAGTGACCAATATGTATTATGGTCACTAAAGCCAGCTCCCATCTCCTGCTGCGGAAGAAGCCCATGCTGCCCAAACGCCCCATCGCCCTGCTTATCCTTGCCAGCCTCTCGGCGGGCTGCGCCGTCGGTCCCGACTACACCCAGCCCGATACGCCCCTGCCGGAACAGTACCTGGGGCAGGCGGCAGTTGACCGACGGCATGCTGCCGCCAGCGCCGACCTCGTCGCCTGGTGGGCGGGATTCGAGGACCCGCAACTGACTCGATTCGTGACCCTTGCCCTGCAGCAGAACCTCGATCTGGCGCAGGCGTCGGCTCGCGTCGCGCAAGCGCGTGCGGGGCTCGGAGCGGCGAACGCCGCTTTGTTGCCCGCCGGCAATCTCAGCGCGCAGGCCGCCCGTGGCCAGCAGTCGGTGGAAACGCCGCTGGGGCAGGTGCTGGACTCGACACCGGCTTTCGACCGCTACGGCAATGCCTTCGAGGCCAATCTCGGCGCGAGCTGGGAGCTGGACGTGTTCGGCGGCCTGCGGCGTGGGCGCGAAGCGGCGCTTGCCGAGTATCGGGCCTCGGAGGCGGGTGCGGCCGCGACACGACTGGCGGTGGCGGCGCAGACCGCCGATACCTATATCGGCATCCGTGGTTTACAAACCCGCCTTGAGGTCGCCCGCGGGCAGGTGCGCACGCAGCAGGAACTGCTCGCCACCATCCAACTGCTGTATAGCAAGGGGCTGGCGGCCGAGCTGCAGGTGCGCCAGGTCGAAGGCGCGCTCGCCCAGGTTCTGGCATCCATACCCGTGCTGGAAATGAGCCTGGACACGGCGATGAACGCATTGGACGTAATGCTCGGCTCGCCGCCCGGCACGCACCGCGCCGAACTGGCCGATACCGGCGCCATCCCGGCCGCCCCGCAGATCGGGGCGACGGGATCGCCGGGCGAATTGCTCAGGCGCCGTCCCGATCTGATCGCGGCCGAGCGTCAACTGGCCGCGGCGAACGCGCGTATCGGCGTGGCCATCGCCGAGTACTACCCCAAGCTCTCCCTGAGCGGGCTGATAGGCAGTGCGACATCGGGGTCCAGTGGCAATCTGTTCAGCAACGCTGCCAGTCAGGCCGCTGGTGTGCTGGGCCTACGCTGGCGTTTGTTCGATTTCGGCCGCATCGACGCGCAGATCGAGCTGGCCGAAGGGCGGGAGGCCGAGCTGCTGGCGGCCTATCGCCTGGCCGTGCTGCGGGCTACCGAGGATGTGGAAAACGCCTTTTCCGCCCTGGTCAAACGCGAGCAGCAGGCGGGCGCGCTCGCACAGGGCGTGGACTCCCTCGGCCGTGCGCGGGAGGCCTCCTTTGCGGCTTACCAGAAAGGCATCGTCAGCCTGATCGAGGTGCTGCAAGCCGACGAGAATCTGCTGCGTGCCGCCGACGCGCGGGCCCAGGCACAAACCGAATCGGCACGCGCCGCGGTCGCGGCCTTCAAGGCACTCGGCGGCGGTTGGCAACCCCACGAGCCCGCGGCGGTAGCGGCCAGATAGCGGGATTTTATGCACAGGCCGGCGATTGTTTTGGCTATGTCCCAGCTACGTGTTGCATGCAGCGAGGCCCAGCAGGAGGCGCGCCCCGAGGTCGTAATGCTATTCACTTACGCCAAGTGAGCAGCGTTTTTTGTAGCCCGGATGAAATCCGGGGGCAGTCCGGCGTCTGAAAAACCGCTCCCGGATTGCATCCAGGCTACGCGACTGAGTTGCGCTGCTGCCGGCCCCTGGCGGACTTTTCCCCAAGGCGGACACGCCTCTGTTGAAGTTGCCCACAAAGACTGTGGAGCGAGTTGTGGATAAGGTGGGTGTAGCCGGCTGCGCGCTTAGTTAGCCGGCTTTCAGCGGCTGTTGCTGGTTTTTTGATCAATCCTGTTTTTGTCGTAAAAACAGCAGCTTAGTTGAGTTATGCAGCGGCGCTGAAGTTGTCCACGACTACTGTGGGCATCGTTGTGGATAACTGTGGTATGCCTTGTTCGAGCCCTCGCCGGGCGCCGCTTTGCGCCGGTTGATCAGTATTTGACCAGCTCACCAGGCGCCGGTCCGGAGGCACTTCCGTATCCGGTAAGTCAAGAAATAATCACGCTATTTCAAGGTGTTGGCGTAGGCGGACGAGGCCAGCTGAACGACTTATCCCGAATAGCTGTGGAGCGATCTGTGGATAAGCTGCGTATGTCTGCTGCCAGGCCCCTGGGGACTAAGCCTGGCTGTCGCTGCTGGTTTTTTGCTCAATTCCAGCAGGCTTCAGCTTGGTCTGTGCATAACCGACCAACAGGCATGCCGCTCAGGGCTGTTGGTCCGCGATGCGCCGCACAAAGGCGGTGATATGGGGCTGGAAGTCTGGCAGTTGCTTGGCCGGCAACCAGCGTTCGTAGATAGCCAGCATGGCTTGGGGTCGTTGTGCCTGCTGGTACACCTGCTGGCGGAAGCGTTCGGTCAATTGTCGGCCCCAGGGCGTTTTCGCACAGTAGACCCCGATGGCGGCAACCGGGCCGGTTTCCTCGATCGCCAGCGCGCTCAACGGGCTAGGGCCGGCGGCATGCAGCAGGCTAGGCAAGGGGTATTCCAGGGTGTAGTCGGCGCGTCCGTAGGCCACCATCACACTGAGGTTGGCGCCCAGGTTGGGCGCGTGGACCAGTTGCAGGTTGCTCGGCGGTCGGTCGTGCAGCAGCGCTTGCAGGGCGGGGCCATACAACCGGCCTTTGGTCACCACGCCGCGTAGTTGCGGATCGCTAATGGTCCGGCGCAGGGACAGCGGCGCCTTGGGGCGCAGTCTGTCGGCCAGGTCGCTACGCACGATCAGGTGGACCGGTGGCAACACCATCATCTCGGCGAAATAGCCGATGCGGTCGCGTTCTGCGGTGGCCAGGGCGGCGCCGAAGCAGACCGGCTTGCCTTCTTCTATGTCCTTGAAGGCGCGGGGCACATTGCCCAGCAGGAAGCCATGGCGGTATTGCGGCAACTGTTCGGTGATCAGGTGCAGGGTTTCGTAGATCAGGCCATCGACCGGTTGTTGATCCTTGAAGTTGCTGAAACCGGCCCAGTCCGGCAGCACCCAGACGACCTGGTGCTCGCTGGCCATGCTGCCGCTGCAGCAGGCCAGCAATATCGGTACGGCCAGAAATTTCAGCGGAATCGACATGCGCTATCACCGGGCGCGGAGCAGGCCTGCCCTATTGCAGGCCTCACCTATGAGCATAGTCGTTGGCGGCCCGTCCGATAGGTCGGCCTGCAAAGCGGCCAGACCGCTGGCGGCGGGAGTATCAGGTGGCCAGCAGGCAAGCCCCGGTAAGCGCCGTGGCTACGCCGGCGAGGCGGATCAGCGGCGCGGCGGCTTGCGGCAGCAGGCGCACCAGGGCATAGCCCGCGGTATGCAACGCGGCGGTGGCGCTAACAAAGCCCAGGGCATAACCCCAAGGGCTGGCCAGTGTCGGCAGCTCAAGGCCGTGGGCCACACCGTGGCTCAAGGCGAAGGCTGCGGTGAGGCTCAGGGCAAGCGCCATGGGCAGGCGCACGGCGACCGCCACCAACAACCCGAACGCCAATACCGAGGCGGCGATGCCGGTTTCCAGCAGGGGCAACTGCACGCCGGCAAATCCCAGCAAACCGCCGAGCAGCATGCTGACGACGAAGACCCCGGGCAGCGCCCAGCGCGCCGCGCCGCTCTGTTGCGCGGCCCAGAGGCCGACGGCGAACATCGCCAACAGGTGGTCGAGGCCCAGCATTGGATGGGCGAGACCGGCCAGCAGGCCGCTGGATTCGTGGCCGGGATGGGCGAAGGCCAGGCCAGGCGCGAGCAGCAGGGCGAGGGCGGGCAGGTGTCTATGCAGTTTCATGGCGGCGCTCCTTGGGTGGCTGGTTCAGGCGGCGGTCAGCATGCCGTGGCGTTCGATAAAGGCGATGATCTGCTCCAGGCCCTGGCCGATCTTCTGGTTGCTGAAGACGAACGGCTTGTCGCCGCGCATTTTCAGGGTGTCGCGCTCCATCACCTCCAGGGAGGCGCCGACCAGCGGCGCCAGGTCGACCTTGTTGATCACCAGCAGGTCGGATTTGCAGATGCCCGGCCCGCCCTTGCGCGGCAGCTTGTCGCCGGCCGATACGTCGATCACGTAGATGGTCAGGTCCGACAGTTCGGGGCTGAAGGTGGCGGAAAGGTTGTCGCCGCCGGATTCGACGATGATCAGGTCGAGGCCGGGAAAGCGCCGGTTGAGCTGGTCGACCGCCTCCAGGTTGATCGAGGCGTCTTCGCGGATCGCCGTGTGTGGGCAGCCGCCGGTTTCCACGCCGATGATCCGCTCCGGCGCCAGGGCTTCGTTGCGTACCAGAAACTGCGCGTCTTCCTGGGTGTAGATGTCGTTGGTCACCACCGCCAGGTTGTAGCGCTCGCGCAGGGCCAGGCACAGGGCCAGGGTCAGGGCGGTCTTGCCGGAGCCCACCGGGCCACCGATACCGACGCGCAGAGGTTGGCTGTTCATCGTTGAGTCTTCCTTTATCAAGAGCGGAATAAACGGCTGTATTGGCGCTCGTGCGCCATGCTTGCCAGGGTCAGGCCGAAGGCGGCGCTGCCCCAGTGTTCGGGTTTCAGTTCGCTGGCCTGGTGCTGCGCCTGATCGAGCAATGGCAACAGCTCGGAGGTCAGACGTTGCGCGGCCTGCTGGCCCAGCGGCAGGGTCTTCATCAGCACCGCCAGTTGGTTTTCCAGCCAGCCCCAGAGCCAGGCGGCCAGGGCGTCCTGCGGGGCGATGTGCCAGGCACGGGCGGCCAGCGCCCAGCCCACGGCCAGGCCCGGTTCGTCGAGTGCGGCGAACAGCGCCCGCGATTCTTCGTCCAGTTCCGGCAGACCGCTGAGCAGTTGTTCCAGGGAATAGCCCATCTGCCGGCTTTCCTGGCGCAGCTCGCGGGTTTCGCGGCTGGCGCGCTGTTGCTCGGCGAGCTGGCGCAAGCGCGGCCAGTCTGCATCGGCCGCCGCTTGGCAGTGTGCCAGTAGCAGCGGCGCTTCGAATCGCGCGAGGTTGAGCAGCAGTTGATCGGCGATCCAGCGCGCAGCGCTTTCTGCGTTGTCGACCAGACCCTGTTCGACGGCCATTTCCAAGCCCTGGGAATAGCTGTAACCGCCGATCGGCAATTGCGGGCTGGCGAGTCTCAGCAGCGCCCAGGACGGATTCACTTGCGCGCCCCGAACTGATGCAGGCGCGGCGCGTAGCTGAATTCCGCATCGCCGGCATGGGAGTGATGATGGCCGCCGCCGTAAGCACCTTGCTCGGGCTGGTAGGGCGCCTCGACCGCTTCGACCCGCGCGCCCAGTTGTTCGAGCATGGCCTTGAGCACGTAGTCGTCGGGCAGGCGCAGCCAGCCGTCGCCGAGTTGCAGGGCTACGTGACGGTTGCCGAGGTGATAGGCGGCGCGCATCAATTCGAAGGGGTTGGCGCAGGTCACGTGCAGCAGTTGCTCGGCGCGGGCGCGGACTTTGACGATGCGGCCGTCTTCGGCCTGCAGGCATTCGCCGTCGTGCAGCGGTGCTTGGCCGCGTTCGAGAAACAGGCCGACGTCTTCGCCCTGGCTGCTGAAGCAGCGCAGGCGGCTTTTGCTGCGGGCCTCGAAGCTCAGGTGCAGTTCGGCGTCCCAGTGTTCGCAGGGCGCGATGCGTGTGTGGATGACCAGCATGGATGCCTTCCTTTAATGCCAATTCCCCCGGAGAGGCGGCGCGATCGGGGCGATGCCGATAGCAGAGCAAGGGGCTTGCCAAATCCGCGCAGCGCGCATTTATGGCCGGGAATGGGCAGGCGTGGCAAAAAACGGGGCATCGCCAGGATTTAATTGGTGCGCGCCAGGCTCGCATGCACTATTTTAGTGCGATTTGCTCAGTCTTTCGCTTGCCCGAGGCCCTGCCAAGATTTGGCGCCGATAAAGATAAAGCGCAGTTGCTCGATCATCTTGGCTTGGGGCGTGGCGTGGGCCGGTAACGTCGGTGAGGGCGGGTCGATAAGCTCGGGCAGGGTGGCGAATACGGTTTTCACCACCAAGTCGGCGAGCATGTTGCGGGCGGGCGTGTCGAAGTCGCGCATTTTCGGCATGGTCGCCAGATCCGCCACCAGATCGGCGGTGATGCGTTCGCGCAACGCGCCTATCGCCTGGCGCACCTGCTGGGAGCCACCGTACTGCTCGCGGGCGAGAAACAGGAATTGCGCACGATTGGCCGCGACCGCATCGAGGAAGATGCGCACCGAGGCATCGATCACCCCGCCGACCTCGAACTCATGGTGACGCACCTGACGAATGGTCTCGCGAAATGTCTCGCCGACCTCGGCGACCAGCGCCAGGCCCAATTCGTCCATATCGTGGAAATGCCGGTAGAAGCCGGTCGGCACTATGCCGGCGTTACGTGCGACTTCGCGCAGGCTGAGGCTGCCGAAGCCGCGCCCGCTGTCCATCAGGTTGCGCGCTGCGTCCATCAAGGCGTTGCGGGTTTGCAGTTTTTGTTCCGCGCGAGGTTGCATGACATCCGAGTTCCAGGGCGTGGTCGCGCACTCTATCAAATGCACTTCCCGACCGTCGAACGGATTGGGTGAACGGTCGTTGACTGAAAAGAAGGCTTCTGCCATCTTGGTGCACAACTGTTCACCGTAGAATCGTCATGCCTCTTTTGCCCTTCGCTTCAGCGCGCCTTGGCGCGCCCTTATTAGCGCCTTTACGCGCTCTGGTCGACGTCGACGGGCTGCGCTGGTGGCGCGATGCCGAGCTGGTCAGCCAGCTGCACCTGCACGCTGATCAGCGGCGCGGTACGCGATATGCGCAGCGGCGAAATCGCCAGCGAGCCGGGCCAGCCGATTCGCCTATGCGTGAATGCTCCGCACACCGATGTCGAGATCGATCTTTGACCACCTCTTGCGCAGCGCCCCGTCCTACCAGTCAGGGGTGTGTGGTCGCGCCATTCACGACCCCCGGAACCTCCGGGACATAAGGAGATACCGATGCGAGTAGACCGTGAACTCAACCCCGAGGAACTGGCGGCCTTCGGCGCCGAACTGGATGCCCTGGGCCGGCGCACCCGGGCCGACCTCGGCGAGGCCGATGCGCGCTATATCCGCCGTATCCGCAACGCCGTGCGTTTTTGCTGCTGGAGCGGTCGTGCGTTGCTGATGTTCGGCTGGCTGCCGCCGACCTGGCTGCTCGGCACCGCGCTGCTCGGCCTGGGCAAGATTCTCGAGAACATGGAGTTGGGCCATAACGTCATTCATGGCCAGTACGACTGGATGAACGACCCGGAATTCTCCGGGCGTAACTACGAGTGGGATATTGCCGGCCCCAGCGCATTCTGGCGGCATACCCACAACCATATCCATCACACCTACACCAACGTGCTGGGCATGGATGACGACGTCGGTTACGGTCTGGTACGGCTGTTCCCGGAGCAGCGCTGGAAGCCGTTCTACCGCTGGCAGCCATTGTGGGTGACGCTGCAGGCGCTGCTGTTCCAATACTCGATCGCGATCCAGAACCTGCGCCTGGACAAAGTCTACAAGGGCAAATTAAGCCGCGCCGAGGTGGCGCCGCTGATCAAGCAGTTCAACGCCAAGGTGCTGCGCCAGTGGGTCAAGGACTACCTGGCGTTCCCGCTGCTGGCGCTGTTGCTGGGGACCAATGCGCTGGCGGTGCTGTGCGGCAATGTGCTGGCCAACTTGATCCGCAATCTGTGGACCTTTCTGGTGATCTTCTGCGGCCATTTCACCGAACAGGCGGCGGTGTTCAGCCGCGACTCGGTGGTGGGCGAGAGCCGCGGCCACTGGTACCTGCGCCAGCTGCGTGGGTCGAGCAACCTGGAGGGCGGGCCGCTGCTGCATATTCTCACCGGCAACCTCAGTCACCAGATCGAGCACCATCTGTTCCCCGATCTGCCGGCGCGGCGTTATGCCGCCCTGGCGGTGGAGGTGCGCGAGATCGCTCGGCGTTATGGCCAGGTCTACAACAGCGGCAGCTTGAGTGGACAGTTCGCCACCGTGTTGCGGCGCATCTGGCAGTATCGGTTGCCCAATCCCCAGGCGCTGTGACAGCGCCGGGATTCTGCGCAGGCCCTGATGCGCGCGGCGTTACGTGCGACTTCACGCAGGCTGCCGAAGCCGCGCTCGCTGCCCATCAGGCTGCGCGCGGCGTCCATCAGAGCGTTGCAGGTCTGCAAATTTTGTTCGGCGCGGCAGCATGAATCGATCTTCCGAAAATGTATCCGGCCTTCTAACAAATGCGCTTTGTAGCAGTCGAACCGGTTGAGTGATCACCTGTTAACTGAAAATAGAAAGGCTTTGCCACCTTATTTACGACTGTTCGTTGGAGATTCGCCATGCCCCTTATTCCCTTTGCTTTGGCGCGTAGTTGTGCGCCCCTTTTACGCCCGATACGGATGCTGGTCGAAGGCGCTTGGTTACGCGAAAGCGATGTCGATCTGCTGCTTACCAGCTTGCATCCGGCCTGGCGGCTCAACCGTGTGTTCGCCCGCGTCGACTCGCGCAAGTGGGTGGCCGAGGACATGCTGGCACTGACCCTGCGGCCCAACGGCAATTGGCGCGGCGCCAAGCCCGGTCAGCATGTGCAGGTCTATGTGGAACAGCGGGGCGTACGCTTGAGCCGTAGCTACAGCCTGACCGCGTTGCATGCCGACGGCAGCCTGGAGATCGCCGTCAAGCGTCAGCCCGATGGACGGGTTTCTCCGCAATTGCTGGAAACCGTGGTGGTCGGTCAGGTGCTGGAACTGAGCCAGGCGTTTGGCGAGCTGCGTTGGGCCGAGCCCGATGAGGGCGTGCTGTTGCTGGCTGCCGGCAGTGGCATCACACCGCTGCTGGGCATGTTGCGCAGCGCCTTGGCCGAGGGTTTCACGGCACCGATCAATCTGTTGCATTACGTGCGCGAGCACGGCCAGCGAGCCTTTGTCGATGAGTTGCAGGCCTTGCAGGCGCAATACGCCAATTTGCAGGTGCGCTGGGCCTTGAGCGGGGCGCCGGCAGGGGCGGGTGAACTGCGCGGGCGATTCTGCGCCGAGCACTTGAGCGACATCGACGAGTTGGCCCGGCGCCGCGTCCTGGCTTGCGGGCCGGCCGGCTTCGTCGAGCAGGTGCAGCACTGGTGGCGCGGCGCGGGTCAGCCGACTCAATTGCAGTACGAGGCCTTCACCGCGCCGTCTTGGCGTGAGAGCGAGCACGCTTCGCAGCAGGTGCAGCTGGGGTTCGCCCGCAGCCGGCTGCAGGGTGAGGGCGATAACCGGCGCAGCATATTGGAACAGGCCGAAGACCTCGGCCTGCATCCGCAGCACGGTTGCCGGCAGGGCATTTGCACCAGCTGCACCTGCCTCCTGCTCAGCGGCGCGGTGCGCGATTTGCGCAGCGGCGAAATATTCAGCGAGCCGGGGCAGCCGATTCGTGTGTGCGTGAGCGCACCTCATACGGATGTCGAAATCGATCTTTAATCAGGCCAGTCGCGCAGCACCTCGTCTTATTAGGTTGTGGGGTATGGAGTCGCGCCGCAGGCGACACCCACGCCGGAGCGTTCCGGCTATCAGGAGATACCTATGCGAGTCGATCGTGAGCTTACGACCGAACAACTGGCTGCTTTCGGCGCTGAATTGGACGATCTGCGCCAACGCACCCGCGCCGATCTGGGCGAGGCCGATGCGCGTTACATCCGCAGAATACGTACGGCCATGCGCTTCTGCTGCTGGAGCGGGCGCGCCCTGCTGCTGTTCGGCTGGTTTCCACCGACCTGGCTGCTCGGCAGCGCCTTGCTCTGCCTGGGCAAGATTCTCGAGAACATGGAGCTCGGTCACAACGTCATGCACGGCCAATACGACTGGATGAACGACCCCGAGTTTTTCGGGCGTACCTACGAGTGGGACATAGCGATCCCCAGCGCTCATTGGCGGAATACCCATAACCATAGTCATCACGCCTACACCGGCGTGCTGAGAATGGACGACGACATCGGTTATGGCCTGGCGCGGCTGTTTCCCGAACAGCGCTGGAAACCGTTCTATCGCTTGCAGTCCTTGTGGTTGGGGATCGCGGCGCTGCTGTTCGAGTTCGCGGCAGCGGTCCAACACCTGCGCCTGGATCAAGTCTATAAAGGTCGCATGAGCCGGGCCGAACTGGCGCCGCGGCTCCGTCAGTTCAACGCTAAAGTGTCGCGTCAATTGCTCAAGGACTACCTGTTCTTCCCGCTACTGGCTTTGTTGCTGGGCGCCAATGCGCTGGCGGTGTTGGCTGGCAACCTGGTGGCCAACATCATCCGCAACCTGTGGCTCGCGCTGATGGTCTTCTGCAGTCACTTCACCGAGCGTACCGTGGTCTTCCCCCGCGAAGTCGTCGAGGGCGAGAGCCGCGCCCATTGGTACCTGCGGCAACTGCGGGGGGCGAGCAACCTGGAAGGCGGGCCGTTGTTCAATATCCTCAGCGGCAACGTCACCTACCATATCGAGCATCATCTGTTCCCCGACCTGCCGGCGTGCCGTTATGCGGCGATGGCCGTGGAGGTGCGCGAGATCGCCGAGCGCTATGGCCAGGTTTACAACAGTGGGCGTTTCGGCGAGCAATTCGCCGCCGTGCTGCGGCGCATCCGCCTGTATCGCCTGCCCAGCGACCCCCAAGTGGCGTAAAGGCAGGGCGCTGGTCAGTTTCGGGCGGCGGCAGGAGCGCCGTCCGCGTTTTTCATCCCGCCTTGCAGCGATAAACTTCCCGCATTGCGCATGGTTCCGTCGGCATTTGCGGAAGGTTTCACACTTCACGTGTGTTTACAAAGAGGCTTCACACTTCAGTTGTGAAAGCCGGAGCATCCTTACCACGTCACAGGCGAGCAGGGTATTAAAAGAGTAATCACGGAAATACCCTGTGAGGATATAAGCGCCAATAACGAATGTAAGGAGTAGTACCCATGGGACACAGACTGAAGACCGGTAAGGTGAAACTTATTGGTTTTTTAAGCCCGTTTCTGGCCGTAACCGGTCTGGGCTTCTCGGGCCTTGTCATGGCGGAAAACTGCGCCGAGATGCCGGTCAGCGGCAAGGTTTATAACCTTGTCAATATGGGTAGCGGCAAGTACATGGATGTGCAAAGTGCATCCAGCGCAAACGGCGCCAACATTCATCAATGGTCGGCAAATGGGAGAACCAACCAACAGTTCACCGTTACCGATATGAATAACGGTTATTGGTCGATTCGACCGCTTCACAGCAATAAGGCAGTAGACCTTTACGGTTGGTCGAAAGAAGACGGCGGCACCATAAAGCAGTGGGAATATTGGGGCGGCCAAGCGCAACAATGGACGCTGGCCAAAAGCGGCGCCGGTGGAATCAAGGTTGCCTCGGCTTACACTGGAAAACTGATTTCCGTTGCGAACGGCAATAGCGGAGCCGATGTGTTTCAAAAAACCGATGGTGGCTCCAATTACCAGATTTGGTATTTCAATCCGGTCAATGGTAGTTGCGGTGCGTCGAGTGGCGGTAGCAGCACTAGCACCAGTCAATTGATCGGCTTCGCCTCCGTGGCGGGTAGCGGCCTCTCCACGACCACCGGTGGCGGTAGTGCGAAGCCCACCGAAGTCAGCAGCTGCGATCAGTTGGCAACTGCCCTGAATTCCGACAGCCCTGGGGTCATACAGGTGCCGAACAAAGCCTTGGATTGTCGTACCCCCAACAGGGTTGCGTCTGTATGCAAATTCACCTGCGGCAGTGTTTATGAGCCGCAAAACCCGAATAAAACTTTCCACTGGGCGGTTCAGGGGAATGACCATCAAGCACGAGTAGCAGCCTGTCAACAGATTGAAAAAGGCTTCTCGTATTTTCAATTCGGCTTTAAGGGAATGGAAAACGTATCCCTGAACGAGCGCCGGATCGTCGTTAAATCAAACAAGACACTGGTAGGTCTGGGGTCAGAGTCCCGGGTTATCGGCGCCAACTTCATACTGAATGGTGTGAACAACGTTATTATCCGCAACCTGACCATCGAGAACGTCAACCCATCGATTATCGAGGCTGGCGACGCGATATCGATGAACAATACCCATCACATCTGGCTGGATCACCTGACTACCCGGTTGATCAGCGATGGGCATGTGGATATGTACGACAGCAAGAATGTCACGCTTAGCTGGAACCGTTTTGAAGGCGACAATGCCTATTCTTGCGGCAGTCGCGATCAATACGTAAACCTGATCGTTGATAGCGAGGCAACTTACCATCACAACTATTTCAGCCGGGGCAATGGGCGTAACCCCGATGTAAAAGGTCAGGGCGCGAAGGTTCACCTGTTCAATAATTTCTGGAACGACATTACCCGCTATTCAATTGGCGTAGCCGATTTCGGCCAGGCCAAGGTGGAAGGAAACTATTTCGAAAACTCGGTAAAACCGCATTGGAATTATAAAAACGGCCTGATCGATGCGAATATCCAGTCGAACGTCTATACCGGTTTGTCCGGAACCGATTCCTTTAAGGACACCGGCAGCAACATGACCTGGAGCATCCCCTATGCCTACAGCCGGGGCGACGTGACCCAGGCACGGCAGGCCATCATCACCGGGGCAGGGCCTCAGTAGTCCACTACCGCTAGTAAGAAGGGTCGCCATGGGCGGCCCTTTTTTGCTTCTATTACGGAGAATTGCCTACTGAGGGTCGCCGTTTCATGTCGACGCCACGTTATCCCCTGGTGCTGGTCCCCGGATTGTTGGGGTTCGTGCGTGTGCTCGGTTATCCCTACTGGTACGGCATCGTCACGGCGCTGCGCAACCATGGCGCCACGGTGCTCCCGGTATTGGTCTCGGCCGTGCATTCGACCGAGGTGCGCGGTGAGCAGCTATTGCAACGGATCGCCGAGCTGCGCGAGCAAACCGGCGCCGCCAAGGTGCATTTGCTCGGCCACAGCCAGGGCGCGCTGACCGCCCGCTACGCCGCAGCGAAAAAGCCCGAGTGGGTGGCCTCGGTCACTTCGGTGGCCGGACCCAATCACGGCTCGGAAATGGCCGACTACCTGGATCGCCGCTTCGCCGCTGGCAGCTGGCAGGAACGTGTCGTCAGCGCGCTGATGGGGACGATGGCGCGCGGCCTGGGCTGGTTCGAAAGTGGCTACCAAGGCCCGCGCCTGCCGATCGATGTCGCCGCCGCGCACCGTTCGCTGACCAGTGAAGGTGTCGCCGCCTTCAATGCGCAATACCCCCAGGGCCTACCGGATACCTGGGGCGGGCAGGGCGCCGCCGAGGTCGATGGCGTGCGCTATTACTCCTGGGCCGGCGTCATCACACCGGGCGTTACCGACCGAGGTATTCGCCGTTTCGAGGCCATGAGTCTGATGTGCAGAATCTGCGCCCGCTATGGCTTCCAGCGCGAAACCGGCCAGTGCGATGGCTTGGTCGGCCGTAACAGCTCGCACCTGGGCACGGTGCTCGGTGACAGCTTCACCTTCGACCACCTGAGCATCGTCAACCAACCCCTCGGCCTGGTCGGCAAGGGCGACGATCCGGTGCGGCTGTTCGTCGAGCATGCGCAGCGTCTGCACGACGCCGGTTTGTAAGCGGGCGGCTTCTGTCTGCCCAGCGGTTCTGCGAGAGCGACGGTGGATGAAAAAAGCGTCAGCTCCGCGCCCCGATCCACCCTACAGCCACCCCAAGAACGCCTTCCGCCAGGCACCAATGCGGTGCTAGAGCGCTTCCTGATCGATCGGACAGCTGCCCGCAGTCACCGCGCATATCGCTAACTCATTGATATTCCAACACTCGGCCGAGCCGCTCGGGCTGGCGTGCTTTGTGCTTCGCTGATTACAAAATTGGTTTTAGCCGATCTTCGTCTAGGCTCTCGGGATAATAATTTTTCAGCAGGTAGCGAGTATGCCCAAGGCCATCAAGCTATTCGTGCGTGGGGTGGAGGCAATCAACCGGGTGGTCGGCCGGTTCGCCATGTACCTGATCTTCGCCATTCTCGGCGTGCTGCTGTATTCCTCGATCAGCAAAACCTTCTTTATGCCCGCCGCCTGGACCCTGGAAAGCGCACAGTTTCTGATGGTCGCCTACTTCCTCCTCGGCGGCGCCTATTCCATGCAACTCGATGCCCACGTGCGCATGGACCTGTTCTATAGCCGCTGGTCGCCGAAGACCCGCGCGCTGGTCGATGTGCTGACCATCGGCTTTCTGATCTTTTATCTGGTGCTGCTGCTTTACGGTGGCATCTCCTCGACCCAGTACGCCCTGGAATACGACGAAACCAGCTACTCCGCGTGGTCGCCGCCGATGGCGCCAATCAAGATCGTCATGTGCATCGGCATCGCCCTGATGTTGCTGCAGGCCATCGCGACGCTGTTCAAGGACATCGCCGCGGCTCGGGGAGAAACGCTCTAATGGGCTACGAACTGATCGCCTTGCTGATGTTCTCCACGATGATGTTGCTGCTGCTCACCGGCAAGCGGGTGTTCGGCGCCATCGGCTTCGTCGCCGTCGCCGCGGCCCTGCTGCTGTGGGGCGACGGCGGCGCGGAAGTAGCCTTCAGCGCGGCGATGAAGTTGATGAAGTGGTACCCGCTGCTGACCCTGCCGCTGTTCGTCTACATGGGCTACATGCTCTCCGAGTCGGGCATCGCCGATGACCTCTACCGCATGTTCCATGTGTGGATGGGCCCGCTCAACGGCGGCCTGGCGATCGGCACCATCGCCTTGATGGTGGCGATCTCGGCAATGAACGGCCTGAGCGTCGCCGGCATGGCGATAGGCGCGAGCATCGCCTTGCCCGAACTGCTGCGTCGCGGCTACGACAAGATCATGATCACCGGGGTGATCCAGGCCGGCAGCTCGCTGGGCATCCTGATCCCGCCGAGCGTGGTGCTGGTGCTCTACGGCATGATCGCCCGCCAACCGGTCGGCCAGCTGTGGTTGGCCGGGGTCTTTCCTGGTCTGCTGATGGCCGGCTTGTTCGTGCTCTACATCGCCATTCGTTGCCGTCTGCAACCCGACCTGGGGCCGGCCTTGAGCGCCGAGGAGCGTGCTGAAATCACCTGGGGCGAAAAGCTGCGCCTGCTCAGCGCCGGGTTGGTGCCGTTGTTCATTTTCTTCAGCATGACCGGGCTGTTTCTCATGGGCTACACCAGCCTGGTGGAAAGCTCGGCGGTCGGCGCCGCGGCAGCGACCCTGGCGGCTCTGGCCAAACGTCGGCTGACCCGCCGGGTGATGGAAGAAACCCTGCGCAAAACCCTCGGCATCAGTTGCATGTTCATGTGGATCATCCTCGCCGCGCTGTGCTTCGGCGCGGTGTTCGACGGCCTCGGCGCGGTCAAGGCGATCGAGGCGTTCTTCCTCGAAGACCTGGGCCTGGGGCCTTGGCAGGTGCTGATCCTGATGCAGCTGTCGTTCATCCTGATGGGCATGTTTCTCGACGACACCGCGATGCTGGTGATAGTCGCGCCGCTGTATATCCCGCTGGTCGGCGCCCTGGGCTTCGACCTGGTCTGGTACGGCGTGCTCTACACCATCACCTGCCAGATCGCCTACATGACCCCGCCGTTCGGCTACAACCTGTTCCTGATGCGCGCCATGGCGCCGCCGGAAGTCAGCCTGCGCGACATCTACGTTTCGGTGACGCCGTTCGTGGCGATCATGGTGCTGGCCTTGGCACTGGTCATGCTGTTTCCGCAAATCGCCCTGTGGCTGCCGCAGTGGCATTACGCACGCTGAGTTTTTTCGATTTTCAGGGAGCATCGCTCGTTGATCGCGTCGACTGGCGCACCGCTGACGGGCCTTTCACCACCTGAGAACGCTGCACGGCCTGCCGGCCGCTGCGGCGCAATGCGGTACGACATCTGAATCGACACTTCTGAATCGACAGCTAGGGAGAGACAGCATGACTACGAGACGCAGCTTTCTGAAGACCGCCGCGGTGGCCACCGGCGCCACCGCCCTGGGCACCTCGCACATCTACGCCGACGAGCCGAAGAAGATCACCTGGCGCCTGCAGACCTACGCCGGCCCGGCCCTCGGCGAGCACGTGATCAAACCCTCGATCGACGCCTTCAACAAGGCCGCTAACGGCCAGATGGAAATCCAGCTGTATTACGCCGACCAGCTGGTGCCCACCGGCGAGCTGTTCCGCGCCATGCAGAAGGGCACCATCGATGCGGTGCAAAGCGACGATGACTCGATCGCAGCGCCGGTGGATATCTCGGTGTTCGGCGGCTACTTCCCGTTCGCCACCCGCTACAGCCTGGACGTGCCGGTGCTGTTCAACAAATACGGGCTCAACGAAATATGGGAAGAAGCCTACGGCGAAGTCAAAGGCGTGACCTGGCTCGGCGCCGGTGCCTGGGACCCCTGCAACTTCGCCACCGTCGAGCCGATCAACAGCCTCGCCGACCTCAAGGGCAAACGCATCTTCACCTTCCCCACCGCCGGCAAATTCCTTTCGCGCTTCGGCGTGATCCCGGTGACTCTGCCCTGGGAGGACGTCGAAGTGGCGATCCAGACCGGCGAACTGGACGGCATCGCCTGGTCCGGCATCACCGAGGACTACACCGTCGGCTGGGCCAATGTGACCAAGTACTTCCTCACCAACAACATCTCCGGCGCCTGGTGCGGCTCCTACTTCGCCAACTCGGAGAAATGGGCGGAAGTGCCCGCGCACCTGCAAACCCTGTTCAAGCTGTGCATGGACAGCTCCAACTACTACCGTCAGCACTGGTACTGGGGTGGCGAGGCGCAACTGCGGGTCGAGGGCGACAAACTCAAACTGACCACCATCCCCGACGCCGAATGGGCCACGGTGGAAGCCGAGGCGCAAAAGTTCTGGGACGAAATCGCCAAAACCAGCCCCCGCTGCGCGCGGGTGGTGGAGATCTTCAAAAAGTACAACGCGCTGATGGCCAAGGCGGGGTCGCCGTATCGCTGTTGATTGCCAGGCTGAACCTGAACCTATGCCCGCGCCGAGAGGTGCGGGCATGTTTTTTATGGAGCGGCAGGGGATAGGGGCGTCGTTCATTTCTGTGCTTCACTAGTCGCCGGTTGGCCACCGCGTTATGCAACTGAACATGGCAATCAAGGCGGTCCTGCGCATGGACGCTAATGGAGATAAACGTGACCACAGACCAAACCAAGCAGAAGCTGGTAATTCCCAGGCACTTCTTCGAAACATCCGATGGATGGGGGCTGCGTGCCACGTTGCGGCTCTTGGGTGTTCCGCTGATTCATATCGCGATGCTGCCTTTTTGGGCGAGCCTTTCACCTTGGCTGGCCATTGCTGCAATAGTGCCGCTGGGTGTCGCGATATCCAAAACAACGCTATTGGTCCATGAGGCCGTGCATGGTTCGCTGTTCCGCACGCCAGCCTTGAACCGTATCGTTGGGCGTATAGGCGGCTGGTGGACCATGGTGGATTTCATCGCCTTTGATGCTTTGCATAAAAGCCACCACATGAAGGTTGGTGACGATGACGATCCGCAACTCCTCGATTATGGCGCGCTCGAGACAGCCAGCCGCAGTCGGCTGGCCTGGCACTTGTTGCGGCCTCTGCTGGGCTGGAACCTGATCCATATGGCCACGCTGCTCAAGCAACGGCTGAGGATGCCCCGGCCTTGGCGAGTAACCCTGGGTGAATGCCTAGGTCTTGTCGCCGTGCAAGGCACATTTTTTCTGTTGGCCACCAGCGGTGGTGAGCGGCTGTGGCTCGGCTTGATCTTCCCAATTTCGGCCGCCACGGTTGGCTTGTTCATGTCGCAAATCCGAGGCTTTTGCGAGCATGTGCCAATGCCGGGTGAGTCCGGCGTCATGCGTTTGCGCAGTCATACCAGCAATCCATTTGAGCGGCCATTTATCCACTACCTCAATTACAACTACCACGGCGAACACCACCGCTATCCACGTGTGCCGAGTCGCAATCTGCCGGCGCTGTCGCAATGGCTGTTGGAGCAAGGTCAACCCGTTGAGCGCTCGCCGTCATACACCAACACCATCCGCTCCCGCTGGCAGGCCTGTTCTTAAGCGACTGTGGTCAATCTGAGCATGTGGTGCCACCGCAATATCTGATGCGGCACGACGCCATCGAAAAACCCGTTTAGCCCTAGGGTCTGTTGCCGTTTCAGCGCAAGCCGCGTTGCCGCGCAAAATCTCGCCATGGCCGGGCGGCGATCCGCTAGGCGTAGGACGCAGGTAATGGACTAGCCGTCCGCGTTGTTCCCTTGCCAAGTCCTACAACAACGCATGGCGAGATTTTCCGCGCAACCCGCAGGGCCGGGCCTGTTTTAGCGCGATACTGCGTTTCTCGACACTCATTTGGAACGACCAAACTTCGCGTCTCGTGCCTTGTCTCGCGCTAAAACAGGCTCCGGCGTGGTCGCGATGAAACGGCAACAGACCCTAGACTGAGAAACATGCTGGGGTCGCTTCAGGTCGCCTTATTGTCGAGGCTTAAAGCCGCTGGCCTGCCGCGGTTTTAAGCCTGATGATGAGCATCGTCACGTTATCCGTGGCCTGTCTTAAAGGAGTCGCCCGCGCGGATGTTGATCGTCGAGGATGTGCATAAAGCCTTCGCCACCGCCCAAGGCCGCTTGCCGGTATTGCGCGGGGTCGACCTGCAATTGCCGAGGGGCAGCAGCCTGGCGCTGATGGGCGAATCGGGCAGCGGTAAGAGCACTTTGCTACACCTGATCGCCGGGCTGGAGCGCGCCGACAGCGGGCGCATCCTGATCGACGGCGAGCCGTTGCAGGGGCGTGGCGAGGCCGAATTGGCGCGCTGGCGCCGCGAAGGCATCGGCCTGGTGTTCCAGCAATACAATCTGATCGGCAGCCTCAGCGTCGCCGCCAACCTGGCCTTTCAGGCGCGGCTGGCCGGGCGGCACGATCCGGCTTGGGTCAGTTATCTGGCCGACCGCCTGGGGCTGACGCCATTGCTGCAGCGCTACCCCGAGCAGCTTTCCGGCGGCCAGCAGCAGCGCGTGGCGATCGGTCGGGCGTTGGCGTCGCGGCCTTCGCTGGTGTTGGCCGATGAGCCGACCGGCAGCCTCGACGAGGCGAGCAGCGAAACCGTGCTGGAGCTTTTGCTGGAACTGGTCGGCGAATCCGGCAGCAGCCTGTTGCTGGTGACCCATAGCGAACGGCTGGCCGCGCGTCTGGCGCACAACCTGTATCTGCACCTGGGCCGGGTGCGGCCGCGGGAGAGCTGACGAGCATGCTGCGCATCTGTCTGCTGGCGCTGCTGAGCCATTGGCGCCGCCATCCGCTGCAATTGTTCAGCATCCTCACCGGCTTGTGGCTGGCCACCGCCCTGTGGACCGGGGTGCAGGCGCTCAACAGTCAGGCGCGCGCCGATTACGCCCGCGCCAGCGCCGTGCTCGCCGGGCCCGCGCGGGTGCAATTGTTGCCGCACCAGGGGCAGCGCTTCGCCCAGCCACTCTATGTGCAACTGCGGCGCAGCGGCTGGCCTGTATCGCCGGTACTGGAAGGGCGCTTGCGCTTTGCCGGCGAGTCGCCGCTGAGTGTGCAGCTGCTCGGTATCGAGCCGCTGAGCCTGCCTGCCGGCAGCGAAATAGCAGGGCAGGGCGCTAGTGCTATCGACCTCGCCGCCTTTATCGGTGCATCCGGCCAGGCCTGGATCGCGCCGGATACCTTGGCCCGCTTGGGTCTCAAGCCCGGCGAACAGGCAATCACCCTCGATGGCCAGCGCCTGCCGCCCTTACAGATGCAACCGCAACTGGCGCCCGGGGTGATCCTGGTCGATATCGGCCATGCGCAACGCCTGTTGCAGGCGCCGGGGCAACTGTCGAGGCTGCTGTTGCCGGCGGACTACGCCGCGCGCGCCCCCGAGCTGCCAGCGGAGCTGAATGCTCTGCTGCGGCTGCAAGCGGCTGAAGATGACGACGACCTGCAGCGCCTGACCGCCAGCTTTCACCTCAACTTGACCGCGCTCGGCTTGCTGGCCTTTATCGTCGGCCTGTTTATCGTGCACGCGGCGATTGGCCTGGCGCTGGAGCAGCGTCGCGGTTTGCTGCGCACCCTGCGCGCCTGCGGGGTCAGCCTGCGGGGCTTGCTCACTGCCTTGGCGTTGGAATTGGGGCTGTTCGCCTTGCTTGCGGGACTGGCCGGGGTCGTCAGCGGCTATCTGTTGGCCAGTTGGTTGCTCGGCGACCTGGCCGCCAGCCTGCGCGGGCTCTATGGCGCGGAGGTGGCCGGGCAGTTGAATCTGTCGCCGCAGTGGAGGTTGGTCGGGTTGGCGATCAGCCTGCTCGGCGCCTTGCTGGCGGGCGCCAACAGTCTGCTGCGCGCGGCCAATCTGCCGTTGTTGGCGCTGGCCCAGCCGCAAGCCTGGCGTCAGGCCCAAAGCCGCTGGCTAAAACGCCAAGCCTGGTTGGCGGCCGTGTTGTCGCTGATCGCCCTGGCCTGTTGGGCGTTCGGCGACAGCCTGCTCAGCGCCTTTGCCCTGCTCGGTGCCCTGCTGCTGGCCGCGGCCTTGCTGTTGCCGGCGTTGCTCGATGGTGCCCTGGCCGTGCTCGCGCGCCATAGCCGTGGGCCTGTGGCCGAATGGTTCGTCGCCGACAGTCGCCAGCAACTGCCGGCATTGGCCTTGGCGCTGATGGCTTTGCTGTTGGCGCTGGCCGCCAGCGTCGGTGTCGGCAGCATGACCGAGGGCTTTCGCCAGACCTTTGTCGGCTGGCTCGATCAACGTCTGTCGGCCGAGCTGTACGTGTCGCCCCGCGACGCCGCGCAATCGCGGCAGGTGCTCGCCTGGCTCGAGCCGCAGGCCGATATCGATGCGTTGCCGCATTGGCACGTCGACCTGCGCCTGCAAGGTTTGCCGGTGCAGGTCCAGGGCATAGTCGAGCACCCCAGCTATGCGCAGCATTGGCCGCTGCTGGAACAGCAAGCCGAGGCCTGGCCGCTGTTGCACTCCGGCCAGGGTGCGATGCTCAGCGAGCAACTGGCGCGGCGTCTCGATCTGCAAGTGGGCGACACCTTGAGCCTGCCGGCCGCCGATGGCGAGCAGCGCCTGCCGGTGGTGTCGCTGTATGCCGACTACGGCAACCCCAAGGGCCATGTGCTGACCAGCGCCGCCTGGTTGCAACGGCAGTGGCCGGATGCCGTGCTCGGTAACCTCAGCCTGCGCATGCCGGCGCCGCGCGTGGCCCCGCTCAAGGCGCAGCTCGAGCAGCGTTACGGCGCCGATGGCCTGCGCCTGATCGATCAGGCCGAGCTGAAGCGTTGGTCGACACGCATCTTCGAACGCACCTTCGCCGCCACCGGTGCGCTCAATAGCCTGACCTTGGGCGTGGCCGGGGTGGCGCTGTTTATCAGCCTGCTGACCCTGGGGCAGAGCCGTCTCGGCCAGTTGGCGCCCTTGTGGGCTTTGGGCTTGGGGCGACGCCAATTGGACTGGTTGAGCCTGGGGCAAACGCTGTTGCTGGCCAGCTTCACCGTGCTGCTGGCGATGCCTCTCGGGCTGTTGTTGGCCTGGTGCCTGGTGGCGGTGGTCAATGTCCAGGCCTTCGGCTGGCGCCTGCCGCTGCATGTGTTTCCCGCACAACTGCTGCAACTCGCCGCGCTCGGCTTGTGCACCAGCCTGCTCGCCGCCGCCGGGCCGCTTTGGCAAATGGCCTGGCGCCAGCCCGCCGATCTGTTGAGGCAATTCGCCGATGACCGCTGACAGGCCGTTGAAAAGCGTAGGCGAGGCAGGCAAGACAAGGCAAAAACAGGCGAGGAAGCGGAGTTTACGAGCTGTAAATGAGCATTCCGAGCCTGTTTTTAACGCCGTATTGCCAACGCAGGTAGTTTTTCAACGGCCTGCTAAGCATCTGCTGTCGAGCTTGCTGCTAAGCCTGGCGCTGCTCGTCGGTTGCGATCAGGCGCCCGAACCGCGCCAGGGTTTCGCCGGCCTCGGCGAGGCGGCGCAGGGCTTCGCCCGGGTCGAGCGCGGCCAGCCGCTGGTATTCCCGCGTGACCATGGCGCCCATCCTGGTTACCGCATCGAATGGTGGTACGTCACCGCCAACCTAACCGACCAGCAGGGCCGCGACTGGGGCGTGCAATGGACGCTGTTTCGCTCGGCGCTACGCCCCGGCGAGGGACAGCCCGGTTGGCAAAGCCCGAATCTGTGGATGGGCCACGCCGGCCTGAGCGGCCCTGGCAGGCCATTGCAAAACGTAGGCGAGGCAGTCAGCGCAAGGCAAAAACAGGCGAAAAAGCGGAGTTTACGAGCTGTAAATGAGCATTTTGAGCCTGTTTTTAACGCCGCGATGGCAACGCAGGTAGTTTTGCAACGGCCTGCCAACGGTCATCGGTATAGCGAACGACTGGCCCGCGGCGGCATCGGCCAAGCCGGCGTCGAGGCCGAGCCGTTCCATGCCTGGATCGATGACTGGTCGCTGCGCGGTGAGCCCGGCCAGGGCTTGCAGCAACTGCAGATGCAGGCCGCCGGCGAGGACTTCCGCTACCGCCTGCAACTGCGCGCCAAGGGCCCGCTGGTGCTGCACGGCGAGCGCGGCTACAGCGAAAAGTCCGGCGCGGGCCAGGCCTCGTATTACTACAGCCAGCCGTTCTATCGGGTCAGCGGTGAGATCGAACGCGATGGCCAGCGCTTCACCGTCAGCGGTCAGGCCTGGCTCGACCGCGAGTGGAGCAGCCAACCGCTGGCCGCCGAGCAGCAGGGCTGGGATTGGTTCTCCCTGCACCTGGCCAGCGGCGCCAAGCTGATGCTGTTCCAGGTGCGCCAGGCCGACGGCGAGCCCTATCGCGCCGGCACCTGGATCGACGCGGACGGCAATGCGCAGGCGCTGCGCGGCGAGCAAATCCAACTCAGCGAACAGACCTGGACGCGTCAAGCCCATGGCCGCAAGATGCCGACCCGCTGGCGCATCCAGGTCGCCGAGCATGGCGTCGACGTGCAGGCCGAGGCGATCCAGCCGCGGGCCTGGATGGACACCTCATTCCCCTACTGGGAAGGCCCGGTACGTCTGATCGGCGAACCGGGCGGCCAGGGTTACCTGGAAATGACCGGATATTGAAGCGACGAAAGTCGCCAGGCGCGGATAGGCAACAGCGCCCCGGCATGGCTATGATCGGAGTCCATGACAGCCTCCTTGCCGATCCGCCAAACCTGTCCGCCGGGCCTCTGCACCTGCGGGCTCGAACGCCTGCTGGAAACCCCCGGCGCCGATACGCGCATCCTGCTGTTGACCCGCCCGGAAGAAAAACGCCTGCTCGAACGCCTGGAAAATCTGCAAAGCCTGGCCGACCTGGAAAAAGTCCAGCAGCGCATGTTCGAACAGTTGGGTATCCGCCTCAGCATCGCGCCGGGTTTCAACGAAGTGCGCAGCATGCGCGGCATCGCCATCCAGATCGACGAACTGCCCGGCCTCTGCCGCAAAACCCGCCAGGCGATCCCCGCCGCGATCCGCCGCGGCCTGGAGAAACGCCCGGAAATCGCCTACCGCCTGCTCGACGCCCACGACCTGTTTCGCGACAGCTGAGCGCCGTATCGAACAGCTCGCCCCTCACGTACTCCCTACCCATCAGCAGCCTCCGCCAGCAGCCAATCACGGAACGCCTGAATTTTCGTCAGCCCGGCTACTTCCGGGCGGTGGACAATGTAGTAGGCAAATCCCAGCGGGCAGCTGGCAGCGCCGAAGGGACGCAGCAAGCGACCGGCCGCCAGATCGTCGCGCAACATCACGCTGCGCCCGAGCGCCACGCCCTGACCGTCGATAACCGCTTGCAGCACGGCCGCCGAGTTATTGATGCGCAAGCCGTGCTCCGCGCTTACCTCGGGGTATCCCGCTGCGTCGAGCCAGCTACGCCAGGTGGGGTAGCTCGGCTCGCCGGTCATCGACAGGTCGTGGATCAGGGTTGCCTGCGCCAGGTTGCGGGCCGACAGCCGCCCCGCCTGCAGTAGCAGATAGCTCGGCGCACAGACTGGATACATCTCCTCATCCATCAGCTTGATCGCCGTCAGCCCCGGCCAACGTCCCGTGCCATAGCGAACGCCGATGTCCATGCCCTCGGCGATGAAATCCAGCGGTCGTAGATTGGTGTCCAGCAGCACATCCATCTGCGGGTGCATCAGTTGGAAGCGCTCGATACGCGGCAGCAGCCACTTGGCCGCGAACGCCGGGCTGACGGTAACGGTCAGCCCGCTGTTCATCGAGCCCTCTTTCAAGCGTTCCAGGCCCGTGCGCAAACGCTCGAGCCCTTCGCGAATATCGGGCAGCGCCGCCCGCGCCACATCGGTCGGAACCAGCCTGACCGAGCCGCTGGAGGCACGATTGAACAAGCTGATGCCCAACCACGCCTCCAGCGTTCGTACCTGCTGACCCACTGCGGCCGAGGTGACATGCAGCTCCGCCGCCGCCGCGGAAAAACTGTGGTGCCGCGCGGCGGCCTCAAAGGCGCGCAGCGCGTTGAGATAGATCGGTGTGGTCATCTAAAGATTTTCTTTAATAAGGAAGAAGAACTTCTAATTTGTGAGCCCGGTTGGTTAGGCCAAAAATGATTGCCATACCGACCATTCAAGGGCTTAAAGCCTGGAAAGTATCAGTTGAAGCTGTTTATAGCATTCCTTCTCACCCAAGCAGGGCATTCCATTATGAAAAGATTTTCTTCCAATGTTGCGATCGTAACCGGCGGCGGTTCAGGCATCGGCAAAGAGGTTGCTCAGCGCCTGGTCGCTGAAGGCGCGAGTGTGCTGATCGCCGGGCGCGATGCGGCGAAGCTCGAAATGGCCGCGGCGCAGATCGACCCGAGCGGCGCGCGGGTCCGCACGCTGGCGGGGGACATTGCCAACCCTGCCACGGCCAAGGCGCTGGTCGAGCTGGCGACGGCAGCCTTCGGCGGCGTCGACATCCTGATCAACAACGCCGGGGTATTCAGCCCCAAGCCTTTCCTGGAGGTCGATGAACAGGAGTACGACCAGTTCATCGATATCATTCTCAAGGGCAAATTCTTTATGGCCCAGGCAGCGGCCAAAGCCATGTTGCTGCGTGGCGGCGGCGCTATCGTTCAGACGGGTTCGCTGTGGGCGCTGCAAGCGATAGGCGCGACGCCCTCGGCGGCTTACTCGGCGGCCAATGCCGGTGTTCACGCGCTGACCCGCAACTTGGCGATCGAGCTGGCATCGTCCGGCATACGCATTAACACCGTTGCCCCCGCTGTGGTGGAAACGCCGGTGTACAACACCTTTATGAGCGACGAGCAGGTCAAACAGGTATTGCCGACCTTCAACGCCTTTCACCCCTTGGGCCGCAACGGTCGGCCCGGTGATGTCGCCGAAGCCATTCTGTTCATGGCCTCCCAGGAGGCGTCCTGGATCACCGGTACCGTGCTGCCCGTCGATGGTGGCGTGACCGCCGGCCGGATTTAACCGGCGGTTCAGCAGCCGGAATTACTTACCGGCTGCTGGATGCCCACAGCCTGCTTACGACAGCTGAGCCGCACCGCGCCGTTCTCGGGCCTGAACGTGAAGGCTGGAGCGTTGAGCGCGGGCGATCAAGTAGCGCTTGTTCCTGTCGTTTTTTTACGTTTCAAATGCGGAGTCCGGCGTGCATACTTATATACCCGTAGGGGTATATGTTATGGCTTGTTCGAGGAGACTCTGATGCGATTCGTGACTGCGGTTTTTTTAGCTTCTTTGAGTGTTGGCGCTTATGCGGAGAGTTATCAGGCCGAAGGCGCCGCGATGATTCCGGCCTTCCAGCAGCAGTTATTGGGCACCGTCAAATCGGCCATGCAGGCCGGCGGGCCAGCCAAGGCCGTCGAGGCGTGTCGCTTGTCGGCCCCGCAGATCGCCGCCGAGCACAGCAAAAGCCCATGGACTGTCGGGCGCACCGCCTTGAAAGTGCGCAACCCGGCGAACGCCCCAGATGCTTGGGAGCGGCGGGTGCTGGAGCTGTTCGCCGCGCGTGCGCAGGCGGGCGAGCCGCTTGCGAATATGGTTCACGCGGAAATGATCGACGGCGAATTCCGCATGATGAAGGCCATCGCCACCGGCGAGCCGTGCCTGGCGTGTCATGGCAAGCAGATAGAGCCGGCGCTCGCCGCGGTGATTGATGTAGGCTATCCGCACGACGAGGCACGTGGTTTCGCACTCGGTGAGCTGCGCGGTGCCTTTACATTGCGGCGTAACGTAGAAGTTGGAAATGATTGAATCGCAACGGCTGCAACACAGAGATTCCCTGCTCAAGCGCCTGGCCCGTGTCGAGGGCCAGGTGCGCGGCATTCAGGCGATGATAAAGCGCGGCGATGAGTGCGAGTCCGTCGCTCAGCAGTTCAGCGCCGCCCGCAAAGCCCTGGATAAGGCCTATCAGGAAATGCTCGTGTGCCTGGCCGAGGAAGCGATTCTCAGCCCCGAGCAAAGCAATCAGGACAAGCTCGCCCAGGTGCGCGCGATCTTCACCAAATACACCTGATTGCCTGGCAGGCCTGGGCTCGTAGGGTGCGCCGTGCGCACCAGGAATCCACGCCGACGCTGCTGCGCAAGGTGTACCCTACGGTCTAGGTGCTTTGGGCTTGCCACAAGATGGCGTAGCCCAGCCCCATCAGCAGCCAGCCCGCAACAGGGTGGAAGAGGATTTTCCACAGCCTGCCGATCAGGTCGAAACCCACTCCATGGATAAAGCCGCTGGAGATGCCGAGCATGCTCAGCATGATCAGGCGATGCTCGTAGTGGCCATCCGCGGTCAGCATGGCCGCGGGATGGATCAGCAGTATCAGCGTCAACGGCGTCGCCAGCAGCAGCGATAGCGCGCGGCTGTAACCGCGCGCCAGCCAGGGGCGCGACTCAGTCGTCACCCGCCACCTCTTCGTCGAGGTTCTGCGTCGTTTCCAGCCACAGGGCGTTGATGATGCCGAAGCTGCACGCCAGCAGCACGCCCAGAATCCAAGTGAAATACCACATAGCGTTCTCCTTGCCCGTCATGCGGGATTTTGCGCTTCGGCACGGATATCGGCGTGCCGAAGCGCGTCGATCAGTACAGCCCGTGCGGGTTGGCTTCGATGGTTCGATCGGTCAGGCGGCCCCACATGCGCGTGTAGCACCAGAGGCTGTAAGCCAGGATCAGCGGGACGAAAATACAGGCCACGACGAACATGATGCCCAGGGTCTTGTGGCTCGATACCGCATCCCACAGGGTCAGGCTCGAGGCCGGATCGATGCTCGACGGAAAGACGAAAGGAAACAGCGCGAAGCCCGCGGTACACAGGGTGCCGACGATCATCAGGCTGCTGCCGATAAAGGCCACGGCGCCGCGATTGGCCTGGGCGCCGAGCAGCGCGAGCAGCCCACCGAGCAAGCCCAGAACGGGCGCCAGCATGATCAACGGATACTGGCGATAGTTGCCGAGCCAACCGACGTTGCTCGACGCCACCTGCTTGGCCAGCGGGTCGATCGCGCCGCCGGGATCGATGCCGCCGGTCAGCGTCATGCCGGTAATGCCCAGGCTCAGCCAGACGCCTGCGCCGGCGAAAGCGATCAGGTACAGGATCGCGCAGTACCAGGTGGCATTGCGCGAACGGGCATGCAGGTCGGCATCGGTGCGCATCATCAGCCAGGCGCCGCCATGGGTACTCAGCATACTCAGGCTCACCACGCCGGCAAGCAGGGCGAAGGGATGCAGCAGACCGAAGAACGAGCCTTCGTAGCTGGAACGCATCAACTCATCGAGGCGAAACGGCAGGCCGAGGAACAGGTTGCCGAAGGCCACGCCGAACAGCAGTGCGGGTGCCGCGCCGCCGACGAACAGCGCCCAGTCCCAGGTCGTGCGCCACTTCTGGTTCTCCAATTTGCTGCGGTAATCGAAGCCCACCGGGCGGCAGAACAGCGCGAACAGCACGGCCAGCATCGCCCAGTAGAGCCCGGAGAAGGCCACGGCATAGACCATCGGCCAGGCCGCGAAAATCGCCCCGCCGGCGGTGATGAACCAGACCTGGTTGCCATCCCAGTGGGGCGCGATGGTGTTGATCGCCACGCGGCGCTCGTTATCGGTCTTGCCGACGAAGGGCATGAGCGCCATGGCGCCCATGTCGAAGCCATCGGTCAGGGCGAAGCCGATCAGCAGCACGCCGACCAATACCCACCAGACCAGTTTCAAGGTTTCGTAATCAAACATATTGGGCTCCTTGCGCGTTGGCGGCCGGTGCGGCGACTTCACGCTCAAAGTGATAACGACCGCTGTGCAGGCTGGATGGGCCGAGGCGGGCGAACTTGATCATCAGGTACATCTCGACCACCAGCAGCAGGCTGTAGAAGGCGATCAGCGCCGCCAGGGAACCCCAGACATCGGCTGCCGAGAGCGACGAGGCCGAGAGGTGCACGGGCAGGACTTCGGCGATCGACCAGGGCTGGCGGCCATGCTCGGCGACGATCCAGCCGGTCTGCGCGGCGATCCACGGCAGCGGCAGGCTGAGCAGGGCGAATTTCAGCAACCAGGGCTTGTTCTCGGCATCGCGTTTCACCGAGGCCCAGGCCGCCAGGGCGAACAACAGCAGCATCAGGAAGCCGGCGGCGACCATGGCGCGGAACGTCCAGAACATGGTGGCGACGTTGGGGATGGTATCCAGCGAGGCGAGCCTGATCTGCTCCTCGCTGGCATCGACCACGGCCGGGGTGTATTTCTTCAACAGCAGGCCGTAGCCGAGGTCCTGTTTGACCGCATCGAAGGCGGCGATATTGGCCTCGCTCTTGTCGCCAGCGCGCAGTTTTTCCAGCAGGCCGTAGGCGATGATGCCATTGCGGATGCGCGCCTCATGCTGCTTGATCAGGTCCTTGATGCCGGTGACCTCCTGGTCCAGCGAGCGAGTGGCGATGATGCCCATGGCATAGGGGATTTTCACCGCGTAGTCGGTGCGCTGGGCTTGCTGGTTGGGCAAACCGAACAGGGTAAAGGCGGCGGGCGCCTCTTCGGTTTCCCACTCGGCCTCGATGGCCGCCAGCTTGGTTTTCTGCACGTCGCCGATTTCATAGCCGGACTCATCGCCGAGGATGATCACCGAGAGGGTCGAGGCCAGGCCGAACACCGCCGCGATGGCGAAGGAGCGACGGGCGAACGGCAGGTCGCGTTTCTTCAGCAGGTAGTAGCTGGAGATGGCCAGCACGAAGATCGCCCCGGTCACGTAGCCGGCGGAAACGGTATGCACGAACTTGACCTGGGCCACCGGGTTGAACAGCAGGGCGCCGAAGTCGGTCAGCTCCATGCGCATGGTCTCGAAGTTGAATTCCGCGCCCACCGGGTTCTGCATCCAGCCGTTGGCGATCAGAATCCACAGCGCCGACATGTTCGAGCCGATGGCCACCAGCCAGGTCACGGCGAGGTGCTGCACCCGCGTCAGGCGATCCCAGCCGAAGAAGAACAGGCCGATAAAGGTCGATTCGAGGAAGAACGCCATCAAGCCTTCGATGGCCAGCGGCGCGCCGAAGATATCGCCGACATAGTGGCTGTAATAGGCCCAGTTGGTGCCGAACTGGAACTCCATGGTCAGGCCGGTGGTGACCCCCAGGGCGAAGTTGATGCCGAACAACTTGCCCCAGAATTTGACCATGTCCTGGTAGACCTGCTTGCCGGTCATGACATAGACCGACTCCATGATCGCCAGCAGAAAGGCCAGCCCCAGGGTCAAGGGCACGAAGAGGAAGTGGTACATCGCGGTTATTGCGAATTGCAGGCGCGAGAGGTCGACGACGGATTCCGAGATCATCTCGGTTTCTCCTCAGTGGCTAGTGGTGAAACAGGCGGGGTAAGGGTGCCGAACAGGTGGCTATCGAGCCGCGCGGTGCCGTTCTCGGGCAGCGTGGGTTCGGTGAACCAGATGGCTTTGATGCTGAACAGGATGACCAGCTTGATCAGCAGAATGACGCCGAGCTCGCGCACCAGCGGCATGCGCCATGGGGACTTGGGGGCGTTGTCGGTCATGCTGGCACTCCGGCTTCTGTAGCGGCGTAACGTCGGTCTGGCAGTCCAGCGACTGCGCTACTCGGTGCGTGGCAAAGCAATATTACTTGATACCCGTGGGGGTATGTTGGCGGGGCTATTGATGCAGATCAGTGGAGTGGCGAATACCTCTATAGGTACCCGTTACCTGTTGAAGCCAGCGGCTCGCAAGATGATGTCGAGGGGGCTGCTGATTCGTGTTTCGTAGCCTGGGTTGAGTGCAACGATACCCAGGGGGGGCCAGCGCAGCGCCCTCCGGGACATCATCGCCCCGGAGGCGCCAAGGCTTGTCCGGGCTACTCTGGCAGACAGGCTTTTCCGGAAAATGCTCTAACCCACCAGACGCAAGCTGCTTGCAACAGGTAATTGGGATACAGCCTTAATCGAAAGCCGGCAGCTGTGGGCTGGTGACGGCTTTGCCAGCTGCACTCCAGGCTTCGAAGCCGCCCTCGATCGACAGCACCTGCAAGTAGCCCATCTCTTGTAACGAGCAGGCGGACAGCGCCGAACGGCCGCTGTTCTTGCAATACAGCACCAGTTTGCGGTCGCGCGCGGACAGTTTGGGGTCATTGCTCAATTTGAATTCCAGCAGGCCGCGGGGGATGTTGATCGCCCCCGGAATATGCCCGGCGTGAAACTCATCGGCTTCGCGTACATCGATCAGCACGTCGGCGTCGTGAATCGCCGCTTCGGCATTCTCTACGTCGACTTCGTGGATCCTTGCTTTGGCGGCGGTCACCAAATCATGGGCGGTTTTCATAAGGGTTTCCTCTCGGCTTGAGGTTGGCTATCGGTGCGTGGACGGCCTTGCGCCAGGGGTTGCTGGGCGACCTGCGGGGCCAGGGTTTGCAGGGCCTGGAACTGGCTGATGAATACCTGGCCGCCGAACTTTTCGAGGAAGTCGGAGCGGCGCAATTGATCCATCACCGGACCTTTGACCTCGGACAGGTGCAACTGCACGCCGGCCGTATGCAAGCGCTCGACTATCGCCTCCAACGAATCCAGGGCGCTGGCGTCGATCAGGTTGACCCCCGAGCACATCAACACCAGATGGCGGACCAGTGGCCGGTTGGCGATCAACTCGCCGATGCGGTCCTCCAGGTAGCGCGCGTTGGGGAAATACAGGCTCTCGTCGACCCGCAGCGACAGCACGCTGGGCGACTCGATCACGGCGAAGCGTTCGACGTTGCGAAAGTGCTCGCTGCCCGGCACCTGGCCGACCACGGCCATATGCGGCTGGCTGGTGCGCCAGAGAAACAGCAGCAGCGACAGGCCGACGCCGAGCAGGATGCCGGCCTCCACGCCGACCAGCAGCACACCGAGGATGGTCGCCAGCTGCGCCGCGCCGTCCTGCCGCGAGTAGCGCCAGGTGCGGCGCAACGACGCGAGATCGACCAGGCTGAGCACCGCGACCATGATGCTGGCGGCCAGCACCGCCTGCGGCAGGTTGTGCAGCAATGGGGTCAGCAGCATCACGCTGAGGCCGATGCCGACGGCGGTGAACACCCCGGCCATCGGCGTTTGTGCGCCGGCGTCGTAATTGACCACCGAACGGGCGAAGCCGCCGGTGACCGGGAAGCCGCCGCTGAACGCCGCGCCGAGATTGGCCGCGCCGAGGCCGAGCAATTCGTTGTCGGGTTCGATGCGCTGGCGGCGTTTGGCGGCCAGCGTCTGACCCACGGAGACGGATTCGACGAAGCCCACCAGGCTGATCAGCAGCGCCGCCGGCAGCAGTTGCAAGGCCAGCCCCAGGTCCAGCGTCGGCAGGCTCAGGCCCGGCAGCCCCTGGGGAATGGCACCGACCACTTTGACCCCGGCCTGCTCCAGCTGCAGCAGCGATACCGCGACTATGGCGACCACGATCGCCAGCACCGGGCCGGCCTTGGCCAGGTTGCCGGCCATGGACGCGGACAACCCCGCGCGCTGCAGCAGCGGCTTCAAGCGGGCGCGCGCCCACCACAGCCAGGCCAGGCTGAGCAGGCCGATCAGCAGGGTCAGCCCGTGGCTGTCCGCTAGCGCCCGCCAGAGTTGCGGGAGCAGCTGCGGCAGGCTTTCGCCCGAGGCCGATACGCCGAGCAAGTGCTTGAGTTGGCCAACGGCGATCAAGATCCCCGAGGCGCTGATAAAACCGGAAACCACCGGGTGGCTGAGAAAATTGGCGAGAAAGCCCAGGCGCAGCAGCGCCATCAGGGCGAGCAGCAAGCCCGACAGCAGGGCCAGCAACATCGCCGCACCGACGTATTCGGCGCTGCCAGCGGGGAATAACGGCGCCAGCGTGGCGGCCGTCATCAGCGACACCACGGCCACGGGGCCGACCGCCAGGGTCCGGCTGGAGCCGAACAGGGCATACAGCAGCAGCGGCAAAATGCTCGCGTACAGGCCGGTGACCGGCGGCAGGCCGGCGAGCATGGCGTAGGCCAGGCTCTGCGGTATCAGCATCAGCGTCACGATCAGCGCCGCCAGGCCATCCTGGGCGGCGCTGGCGCGGTCGTAACGACGGCCCCAGTCCAGACAGGGCAGCCAGTGGCGCAGCTTCATTGGCCCGGTTCCTTGCCGAAGTCGCAGGCGGCTGGGGCTTCCACCGGCAGCGGTTCATGGGGCAAGCGCTTGGGCGCGGCCAGCCATTCGTGGCCGCGCAGCATCAGGTCGAAGTAGATGCTCGGCATCGCCTTGACCTTCAACTCCCAGGCCAGGCGGCGCGGTATCACCGGGTCGAGCGGGAAGGTCGGCAGCAGCTTGCCGCCGTAGCCGAATTCGGCCAACACCACCTTGCCGCGTTCGACCGTCAACGGGCAGGAGCCGTAACCGTCGTACAACGCCCGCGGCCCTTTGCCGGCGAGTACCGCGATGACGTTTTCCGCGACCACCGGGGCCTGCTTGCGCACCGCGGCCGCGGTCTTGGCGTTGGGCGCGGCGCACACATCGCCGAGGCTGAAGATATTGCCGAAGCGCGGGTGGCGCAGGGTTTCATGATCGGCCTCGACCCAACCGTCGGCGTTGGCCAGCGGGCTCTGGCGGATAAAATCCGGGGCGCGCTGGGCGGGCACGGCATGCAGGAAATCGAAGTCTTTTTCGATGGTTTGGCAGTTGCCCGCGGCATCGACTTGCTTGAACCAGGCTTTATGGGCCGGGCCGTCGACAGCAGTCAGGGTGGTGTTGAAGTCGAGTTGTACGCCGTAGCGCTCGACGTATTTCATCAGCGGCGGGACGAAGGTCGGTACGCCGAACAGCACCGCCCCGGCCGTGCAGAACTCCACGTCGATATCCTTCAGCACGCCTTCTTTGCGCCACCAGTCGCAGGACAGGTACATGGCCTTCTGCGGCGCGCCGGCGCATTTGATCGGCATCGGCGGCTGGGTGAACAGCGCGCGACCCTGGCGCAGGTTCTGCACCAGCTGCCAGGTATAGGGCGCCAGCTCGAAGTGATAGTTCGAGGTGACGCCGTTCTTGCCCAGGGTTTCCTTCAGCCCTTCGATCGCATCCCAGTGCAGGCTCAAGCCGGGGCAGACGATCAGGGCGCGGTAACCCACCCGGGTGCCGTCTTCGAGCACCACACGCTGTTGCTCGGCTTCGAAACCGGCTACGGCTGCGCGAATCCACTGGGCGCCGCGGGGTATGCAGCGCGCCATCGGTCGCTCGGTGCGGGCGCGGTCGAAGATGCCGGCGCCGACCAGGGTCCAGCCCGGTTGGTAATAGTGCTGTTCGCGCGGCTCGACCACGGCGATGCGCAAGTGCGGATCACGCCGCAACAGGCTCGCGGTGACCGCACAGCCGGCCGCGCCGCCCCCGACCACCAGCACGTCATAGCGCTGTGTGGGCGTGGTCGCGGCCTGGGCTATTGAGGCAGGCGCGTTCTGCCAGCGTTGTTCCAGGCGCTGGGCCAGGCCGGTGAGGTCATAATCATGTTCGCGTGCGGTATTCAGCAGCGCCAGCGGGTCCAGGTGATGGGCTTCGCTCAGCGCCCAGAGGCTGGTGGAACGGGTGCCGGTGCGGCAGAACGCCAATACCGGGCCGCGCACCTGAGCGAGCAACTCGGTAAAGGCGAGCACGTCGTCCTCGCCGATCTGCCCGGAAACCACCGGTAGGTAGTGGTACTCCAGACCGCTGGCTTGCGCCGCCGCCCGCATCTCGGCTGAGGTCGGTTGACCTTCGCCTTCAGCGTCCGGGCGGTTGTTGATCACGCTGCGAAATCCGGCGGCGGCCAGGGTGCCCATGTCCGCCGGTTGCAATTGCGCGGCTACGGCGAGAAAGGGCGTCAGGCGTTTCAGCGAATCCATGGTCATCACCTCAGAGCACGTCCAGGGGGATTTTCAGGTAGCGGGTACCGTTGTCCTCGGCGGGTGGCAATTGCCCGGCGCGCATGTTCACCTGCACCGAGGGCAGGATCAGCGTCGGCATGCCCAGGGTGGCATCGCGGGCGTTGCGCATGGCGACGAACGCGGCCTCGTCGATACCCTCATGGACGTGCACATTGTGCTCGCGCTCCTCGGCCACCGTGGTCTGGTTGCGAAAGTCGTCGCGCCCCGGCGCCTTGTAGTCATGACACATGAACAGGCGCGTTGTATCCGCCAGGGCGAACAACTTGCGGATCGACTGGAACAGCGTGCGCGCATCGCCGCCGGGAAAGTCGCAGCGCGCTGTGCCGTAGTCGGGCATGAACAGGGTATCGCCGACGAAGGCGGCATCGCCGATCAGGTAGGTCATGCACGCCGGCGTATGCCCGGGCGTGTGGATGGCGCGGGCTTCGATAGCGCCGATTTGAAAGCTGTCGCCATCCTTGAACAGGCGATCGAACTGGTGTCCGTCGGTGGCGAACTCGGTGCCGGCGTTGAACAGCTTGCCGAAGGTGTTCTGCACGATGGTGATGTTCTCACCGATCGCCAACTGGCCGCCCAGCTCGCGTTTGAGGTAGGGCGCGGCCGAGAGGTGATCGGCATGCACGTGGGTTTCCAGCAGCCAATCGACCTGCAACTGGTTGCGCTTCACATACTCGATCAAACGGTCGGCGCTGTGGTGCGAGGTACGCCCGGCGGCGGGGTCGTAATCGAGTACCGAATCGACGATGGCGCAGCGTTTGCTTTCGGGGTCTGTCACCACGTAGCTGTAGGTAAAGGTGGCGGGGTCAAAGAATGCTTCGACGTTGGGTTGCATGAGTGCGCTCCTCTCGTATACCCCTATGGGTATTTATTTAAGAAGGATCGTAACTATTTTTATGTTCTATTCATAGAATAAAAAAGAATAAGAGGTTGTAGCGCTGTCATGGGTTGCCATAACGGCGTGCAACTGACTGATAAATAATGCGTTTAAGAATTTTCGACCAAGGTCGTAGAGGCGCTTTCAGCGGTGCTCGTCTGGCCAAAAATGGCGAAAGGAGGGCGATCCGCGAGGATCAGGCAGCGCTTCTGTTGGAACGCTGCAATTTCCACGACCACCGATCACGACCGTTTGCGGGATCGTGCCGGGGCGTCTTTTATGGACGCCTGAGGACGTTCGTTTGATTCGAGGAGAGCTCGCATGGATAGATTCACGGGTGGTTGCCTGTGCGGCAATCTGCGAATTGTGGCATCGGGACGGCCATACCGGGTCGGCCTTTGCCACTGTCTCGATTGTCGTAAGCATCATGGCGCGCTTTTCCACGCTTGCGCGGTGTTCCCTCAGGAAGCGGTGACGATCGACGGCGAAACGCGCGACTACGCCGGGCGGTTTTTCTGCCCGCGCTGCGGCTCGTCGGTTTTCGCGCGCAGCGCGGACGAAATCGAAGTGAACCTCGGCTCCCTGGATGCCCCAGACCAATTGCTGCCGACCTACGAACTCTGGACCCTGCGCCGCGAATCCTGGCTGCCGCCGTTTCCACTCACGAGACACTACGAACGCGATCGTGATGCTACGGGCCGCGAGGAGTAGAGGGCGCCTCTAGCGGTGTTTTTTCACGGACTGCTAGGTTTGGGCAAGAGGTGCCTAGCGCTGCTCCCGTAGGGTGGGTCGGGCCGCTCAGGTTAGCGGCGCCGAATGCCGGTCCTCCAGGCGCAGAGAAAGGTCGTGCGCCGCGTAACCCGCCAGGCGATGGACGGCGTTGCGCCGATGGTGGGTTACGCCGCACTGGGCATAGCGAGCCGACTGAGAAACGCAACAGGCGGCTAACCCACCCTACGAAGCTGGGCAGTGCTTCAACGGTATGAGCTTGCTCTTAGATCAATTGGTTGGTTCAAAACGGCAACAGACCCTAGAGCTTGAGCAGCGTCGAATCCAACTGGTTGAAGCACTGCACGATGCGCTCGTGGGAGACCTCGGAGAAAGCCTTCTGCGTCAGGGGTATCAACACCGCCGGCTTGACCCGGCCGGAACGCAGCTGGCGTTGCATATAGGCGAGGATTTCCTCGTCGCTGGCCGGTGTTGCTGGAGTTGGTTGGTCCACGTTGTCGTCGCTCGTTGTCTGCATGAGATTAGGTTTCGGCTGCGGTTAGCGCACCTTGCGGAGAATGAAGTCGAACATGCTTTCCTCCTTCGTGGGCATGATGTTCATCCTCGGGATATAGAACTGGCCTTTCAGGCCGACCTGCATCGCCTGCTCCTGCAGCGCTCTGGCATGGTAGGGGTGGTGGTAGAGAGTGCTGGCGTTGGTGGGGGCGGCTACCGGGATGTTGCGGTTGGCCACCCAGATTTCCGGGTCGGCGCTATCCATCAGGCGCAGCAGGTCGATTTCATGGCGATACCGGACGATTCGAGGGTCGTCCAGTTGTTGCAGCGTTTCGATGCCGTACAGCACCTTCGCTTTCTCCAGCCGGCTGATGGTGAACCGGTATTCCTCGAACACTTCCTCCCAGCGCACGATATCCAGAGTGGACTGAACTTCGGTTGCGATGGCGGCGCGTACGCGGGTGGATTGGCGTTCGACCGGGTCCTGGCTGTGCGGGTCGGCCATGTCGTCATGCAGCGCCAGCCAGAGCGCGGCACTGCCCCCTGCCGAACTGCCCACCAGAACGATCCGCTCGGGATCGATATTGAACTCCTTGCTATTCAGGCGCAGAAACTGCAGCGCCCGCCGTGCACCGATCAGCGATTTGATCAGCCCCTGCTGTTCATTCCGCTCCAGCAACGGGTAGTTGATCGAGGCATAGGCGATCCCATGCTGCAACAGCTTGGAGAGTTCTTGGCGATTGCCGCGTTTGTAGGCTTTTTCCTTACTGCCCGACGAGAATCCGCCGCCGTGGATAAACAGCACCAGCGGCGTTAAGCGCCGCTTCGCATCGGTACTGGCGGGAAGGAATATGTCCAGCTTATTGCGCTGATGCGGACCATAGACGACATCGCGGATGAATAGCGCCGCAGTGTCGTTCAGCTTGAAAGGCGGGCTGCTCGGACCTTGGGGCAGCGCCGAGAGCGATGGCGGCAGACAGACGGCGAGCAAGACGATCGACACGCGCAGCCAATGGATGAGCGGCTTGCTCAACGAGCGCTGCAATATTCCTTGGCTCCGGGGCATCGGCTAGAACATCCTTCAGAAAAGTGTCAGTTAGAGGGCGACTGCTCGAGTTCGTGCATGGCGCTCCGACGAGCGGCCCCAAGCCGCCACCTACCGCCCGCAAACCTCCCGCAAACAGCCGCGTAACCAGCGATGCGCCGGGTCGGCGTCCATGCGCGGGTGCCAGAGCATGGCTACGGTAAAGGCCGGCAGGGGCAAGGGTAGGGCGAAGCTGTGCATGCCGTCGCGCAGGCTGGCGGTGTGGCGTTCGGGAACGCTGGCGATCAGCTCGCTGGCGCGGGCCAGGGCGAGGGCGGTGGAGAAGCCGGCGACGGTCGTCACCACCTCCCGGGTCAGGCCGAGCGAGTTCAAGGCTTCGTCGATAGGGCCTTTGTCGAGCCCGCGCCGGGAGACGTAGATATGCCCGCCGGACGCGAAGCGCGCCGGGGTGATTTCGCCCTGGCTCAGCGGGTGGCCGGCGCGCACCACGCCGACGAAACGGTCGCGGAACAGCGCCTGGGTGCGCAGCTCGGGGCTGGTGTCCGGATCGACCACGCCGGTTTCCAAATCGACGGTGCCGTTGCGCAGCGGTGTGCTGTCCTTGTCCGGCTTCTGCATAAAGTGCAGGCGTACGCCCGGCGCTTGCTCGGCGATGCGCGCAATCAGCGCCGGCCCGAAGTTTTCCACGAAGCCTTCGCTGCTGCGCAGGGTGAAGGTGCGCACCAGTTGTGCGAGGTCGACCTGCGTGGCCGGGCGCAGCACCGCTTCGGCGTCCTGCACCAGTTGCGCGACCCGCTCGCGCAACTCCAACGCGCGGGGCGTGGGCACCAGGCCGCGACCGGCGCGGACCAGCAGCGGATCGCCCAGGGTGTCGCGCAAGCGCGCCAGAGCCCGGCTCATCGCCGACGGGCTCAAGCGCAAGCGCCTGGCGGCGCGCGCCACGCTGCCTTCGGCGAGCAGCACATCGAGGGTCACCAGCAAATTGAGATCGGGTATGGACATGGATCGCCCCTGGTTTGGCTGATTTTTGAACAGGCGTTTGATGCACGAATAACCTGCAACTGCTGCGCCTTCCGCCAGGTTACGCGCCGGCGTAGATTTTCGACAGCGCCGTATTGGGCGTGTCAGAAATCAGGAGGGTGTGATGAAGCCAGTTAGCAGGCCGTTGAAAAACGTAGGCGAGGCAGGCAAGACAAGGCAAAAACAGGCGAGGAAGCGGAGTTTACGAGCTGTAAATGAGCATTCCGAGCCTGTTTTTAACGCAGTATTGCCAACGCAGGT
>NZ_CAMPHV010000013.1 GCF_946886105.1 uncultured Pseudomonas sp.
GCCCATATGTTCGGCCAGCGGAAAATGCAGCCCGGAGTTGACCAGCGCGGTGGTCTTCCCCGAGCCCGGCGGGCCGATGATCACGTACCAGGGCAGCTCGTAAAGGTTGCGCCGCTCGCTGCCGCCGAGCTTGCTGCGTTTGAGCAATTGCAGCGCTTCGTCCATGCGCTGCTTGAGGGTCGCCAGCTCTTCGGCGGTGGCGACGCTGGCCGAATCCGGCGCCACCGCCGCCAGGCCCTGCATGACTTTGGCGGCGTTGCGCCGGGCCTGGACGATGCGCAACGCGCGCACCCCGATCCAGCCTAAAAACAACAGCGCGATCAACACCCAGCGTACGCCCGCCGGGGCCAAGGGTTCATGGCCGGCGATGGCGATCAGCGGGCCGAGGAACCAGATCACCAGACTCAGGGCGAGCAGGCCGAGCAACGGCACCACCCAGCGCACCAGGAAATTGAACAAGGCTTTCACTGGTTGCCCTCCGCTAGCACGGTGATCTCCACACGCCTATTCCTGGCGCGCCCGGCGGCGCTGTCGTTGGAGGCGACCGGTTCGGTGTCGCTGCGCCCTTCGGCGGTAAAGCGTTCGGGTTGCCCGCTGCGTGCGGCGAGGATGTCCATCACCTGCTGCGCCCGGTCCTGCGATAGCTTCCAGTTCGAGGGGTAGCGCAAGGTGGCGATTGGTCGGTCATCGCTGTGTCCGGTGACCTGAACCGTACCCTTGACCTGGCGAATGGCATCGGCGATACGCAGCAGCAACGGCTCCAACTGATCGGAGATGCTCGCGCTGCCCGAAGCGAACAGCTCGTCGCCGCGAATGGTCACCACCGAACGGTCCACCGCATCCTCCACGGCCACCCGTTGCGCCTTGATGTCCTCCACGAGGAAACGCGCCAGGCGCGGACGCTCGATCAATTTCGGCTGCAGCGGCGGACGGTCGATGGTCTGCACCGGTATTTCGCCGAGCGCATGGATATTGCGAAACACCGGCTCGGCGTCGGCTGCCAACTTCAGGCGCAAGCCCAGCAGCAGCAAGAGCAACAGCGCCAGGCAGATGGCCAAGCCGACCCAGGGCGGCAAGAACTGCGACAGGCGATCGCGGCCCAGGCTGAGCCCGCGCCAGTGCGGCGACAGCTCGCGCTCGAACTCGCCGCGCACGCTGCGAATGGTGGCACTGGTGCGTTCGCGCAAGGCCTCCAGTTGGCTACGGCCATCGTTCATCACCCGGTAACGGCCTTCGAAACCCAGGCAGATACACAGGTACAGGAGTTCGAGAATGTGCAGACGCTGACGCGGGTTCTGCAAACAGTGCTCGAGCAGTTGAAAGACTTTCTCACCGCCCCAGGCTTCGTTGTGCAGGGTGATCAGCAGGCTTTGTTTACCCCAGTCGCTGGTACTGCCCCAGGGCGTACTGAGTACGGCCTCGTCCAGCGCCGTACAGAGCACATAGCGGCTGAGCATCACCTCATCCTGGGCCACACCGGCGGCGCGCGCCTGTTCCTCGAACTGGCGCAGGTAGGCCAACAACTGTGCGCGCAGGCTAGCCGGCTGCGGGTGGGCGATGGTGCTGCGCAAGCGGGTCAGCAGCGCCAGCAGCGGGCCTGCCGCCCGTTCCAGGGGATTGAGCCCCTGGGCCAGGCTGCTCGCAACCGGCGCGCCGGGCATGGCCATGGTCGGATCGGCAGCGCTGCCGGCGTCCGCCCTTGGCGCCGTGGTATCGGCGGAGCGCCCACCGGGCCGCGGCATGATCAGGGTGCGGTCGTTGCCGCCCGCCGAGGCGCCGCCTGAAGTGCCGCCTACGGCAGAGCCGCCGAAGGGATCATCGATCGGGTGCATGACGAACTATCCTCGGATGGCCCAGAAGGCCAGGTTCAGGCCCGGAAACTGGCCGCCGATGTGAAAGGCGAAACCGCCTGAGTTGGCCAGTTGCTTCCAGTGCTCGCTGCCGCGATCCAGTTCGAAATAGCTCGAGCCGGCGTGATAGGGAATCTGCCGTGGCGCCACGGGCATGGGCAGCAAGGCGATGCCCGGCAGTTGCAGGTTGACCAGGTCGCGGATGTGTTCCACCGAACCGATCTTGGCTTGCTGGGGCAAGCGTGTACGCAGGGTCTCGGCCGGCACGTCGGCGCGTACTACGAGGACGAAGCTGGCCAGCTCCAGCAGACTCTTGTCGGCCAGCATCGCCACATGCACGCCGTAGGATTTCTCGACGATGGGGATCGGCGTGGCGCGGGTATCGATGACCATCGACAGCGCTTGCCGCAGGTCCTGCATCACCGGGGCGAAGCTGCTCGCCAGGTCGTCGTGGGCATAGGCCGGGTAGTCGGCGGGTCGGCGCCCGGCCGTGGAGAAGGTGGCGAACTCGCCAGCCAGGCAGACCGCTTCGCGATAGAAATCCTGCGGGTGCAAGGGGCTCAGCCGGGCAAGGTGGCTGAGCAAGGGCTCGGCGCGATTGACCAGTTGCAGCAACAGAAAGTCGGCGATCTCCGAAGCGCCACCGGCCCCCGAGGCCACCACCCGCCCCGCCAGGGCCTCGCCGCGCTGGTGCAACAACCCTTGCAGCTCGCTGCGAAAGGCCGCCAGCACACTGGAGGCGGACACATCGAGCAGCGGCGGAATATAGTCTTCGTCCACTTGCAGGGCGTTGTCCGCGCGTTTTTCCAACACCCGGATCAAGCCGAGGCAGGCATATTCGCCGAGGCCATCGCGTTCGGTCAGCAGGCGCAGCGCCTTGCCGCCGATCGCCAGTGGCGCCCGGCTCTCGAAGGCGGCGTTGTCGTCGCGCACCTCGCGCACCTGGCTGATATAGCGCGCACCGCCGGGTGCTTCGCCCTCCCCCACGGTGTCGCGGCTGCCGGCACGCTTGAGCGGCAAGGCCAGATAGACCAGCGCATCGCGCAGATTGCCGTCCAGGTTCAGCGGCGGCGGCGGGAGATCGTCGCCGGGAATGTCGAAGGGCGTGCCATCGGGCAGCACCCCACGGGCACTGACAATCGCCACCTTGCCCTGGCTGAGCAAGGACTCGTCGATGCGCAGCTCGGAAAACCCCCAGCCGCCGGCGATCAGCGGTCGGCAACGACCATCGATCAAAGCCTCCATATAGCGATCATGCTGCTGGAGATGCTGCGGTCGCAGGAACATTCCTTCCGACCACACCACACGGTTATTCCAGGACATGGCTGGCTTCCTCTGCCGAGTTATTTTGCAGGTTCCGTAGAGGCCGTGCTGATCGCCCTGGCCGTCAGTGAAACCGTCAATGGGGTGGTTTCATTGCTCGGGATACTGACCAGTTGGCGCCAGACCGCGCTGTCCAGGTCGCGGTAGGACACCACCAGACCGAGCAAACGGCTTTGCTCGTCGAGCGTGCGCTCCAGGGTCAGCTGTTGGCCCGGTTGGATCAGCAATTCATCCTGCGCCACCAGGTCCGTGGACAAGGTCGTGCTGGCGGCATCCACCAAGGAGAAATAGTCGGCGCGGCCGAAAGCGGCACCGCTCTTCAACTCATACAAACGCACCCGCACGGGCGTCGCCTGACCGCCCGCCGAAGGGTTCAGATCGGCAGCGGCCTGGATATACATGACAACTACAGTGGGGCGCGGATTCGAAGCGCAGGCAGTCAGCAATAGTATTGCTGCGAACAACCATAGCTTTGGCATGTCGTCGTCCTCAATGACCTTTTGTTATTCCAATTTGGAACTGCCAATAGCCAAATAAGATTAACTAATAATTTAATGGCAATTAGCCTTTATATATTGGTGGCTTTTGGCCTTTATATAGCAAATTGATGGCAATTAGCCTTTGCGTAACTTCGCGCCTTGCTCTTCGTAAGCCCGACTGAATTCACGACCGAACAAGTCTTCGAAATCATCTTCGGCTTCTCTGGAAATGCTCGCATAGAGTTCGGTGAACAACTCCCAATATTGTGCTTGGCGCGCCCCTGGTAGCAAAAGGCCAATACCCGAAGTTCTACTTAACTGGGTTTCCAATACTGCCGGTTGAAAGCGCTTGAGCAAGTGCTTAATAGAGGCTTGCACGCCAGCCATCACGGCCAGTTGATGCGCCTTCAGGTCGTCGAAGCTTTCCTTGATGGCCTGATCGGCCGGCATGAACGCCTGATTGCCGGCACGCAGCAACAACAGCAGCGCCTCATCGACATTGGGTGCGAATTTGAGGGGATTGTTCTCCACCGGACGGATCATGGTCTGGGCCATGCGGAACTCACCCTTGAGGCTGGCACGGGCACGCAACACCTCGATCAATCCCTCCACCATATGCCGGTAGCTGCGACCGATGGCCTCCATTTGAGCGCGGGTTTCGCCTCTGTCGATACGCAGCTGATCGAGCCCGGCGCCCCTGAGGAAGGCTTCCAGCACCTCGTCGCCGCGCCCTTTTGCGGAGGCTGGCGACGAAACCGCAGCCAGTTGGACAGCCGGGCTTGGCGCGGTGTTTTCCGCTGCCGTTGGCAATGCTTGCGGCTCCGCTGGCGGCGTGGGCGACGCTGAGGGCGCAGGGGTTATACCCAGCTCGGCGAAGGGGTCCCAGTCCGCCGGAATCGCCGGAATCGCCGGCGCCGCCCCGGCTTCGCTGGCCGGCGGCGCGCTCGGGCGCTGTGGCTCGGGTGGGCGAAAATCGTGGCGCTCGGCCGGCACGTGATCGGCCAAGGGCGGCGGTGGCACTGCCGGGGACGCGAGGAAATCGAACAGGTCGGGCTTGGTATCCAGGGGCGAACCGCCGGCCTGGATCTGCACATTGCCGAGCGGCGCCGGAGCCGGGCCGGGCATTTCGTCAGGCGCTTGACGCTTCATCAGCGCATCGAAGTCGGTAAAGGGATCGCTGGTCACAGGTGCGGTATCGATGACCTGCGGGGCGCCGCTGATCTGCACCAGAATGTCGTATTCGCCCACGCGCAACAGTTCGCCGTCACGCAAGGGTTCGCTGTTGCCGCGGTGCATGCGCACGCCGGCATTCACCAGTTGTACGCCATTGGTGCTGGTGTCGGTCAGGTAGTAGGTGCCGTCACGCAATTGAATGATGCAATGCTGGCCGGAGACCAAACGCTCCGGGTCTGGAAGTATCCAGTCGTTCTCGGGATTGCGGCCGATTTTCAGCTCACCGCGATCGAGCTCGAACTCCGCGCGTTGGCCTGGAGTAAGTTTGTGATAGCTGGTGATTGTCAAACGCAGCGGCATTAGAACTCCTTGTACGGTATTGCTCAATAACGGCTCGGGCATGCCAACCAGTGCAACTGAGTATAGCCCCCATAAAATGGTTCAGTGTCGTCGAAGTTTCTGCGGCCGTATTCGCTTTTTTCGAATAACCCTATAACGAAAAAAACTAAATCAATAAATAAGGGTCATATATCTTGAATCCCCTACGCACTCGTGCCGTTGGTCGGCAAGTTCGTTGACAAGCAAAAAACAGCGCTAAAACTTTATTTTGATTTGATTAAACCCAGAGTTGATGCAGCCGGAAATGCTGCCTAGGAAAGTTGCTCTGGACAGAACATTAAACCGCAGGAAACGGATTTAAGTCTTACGTTTGCTATGACTACGTGCCGATTGCCAGGCCGATATGGAGATCACCTCTGTGGTGGATGCACAGCGATTGTTGGACTCGATTTCCCCTGACTCCCCCTGTGGAGACGACCTCGAGTACGACGCCGCATTCCTTGAGCTCGAACGTGCGGCGCAAGGACAACCCGAACGGCAGATGGGCGATGCCGTACTGCCCGCCGCGCCGCCGGAATGGCGTCAGGTACGCGACCTCTGCGTCGAGCTGTTCAAGCGCAGCAAGGACCTGCGCATCGCCAATTACTTCCTGCAAAGCGCCATTGCCCTGCAAGGCTTGCCCGGCCTGGTGCAAGGGTTACAGCTGATCCGCCAACTGCTCGCGCAGTATTGGGACGATCTGCATCCCAAGCTGGATGCCGAGGATGACCACGACCCCACTTTTCGCATCAATGCCCTGGCCGGCCTCAACGCCGAGCCGGTAATTCATCTGCTCTGGGGCATGCCGCTGATCAGCTCGCGGGCGTTTGGCAGCATCAACCTGCGGGCCGCGCTGAATGCCGCGGGCTTGCAGCGTTTCGCCAGTGAAAGCCTCAGTTCAGACCAGCTCGGCGCAGTCTTTCAGGACTGCGAGGGCGAGCAGCTGGAGAGCTGCCGCACAGCCTTGAACGATGCCCAGGGCACGCTATTGGCCATCGAAAGCGAGGTCAATGAACGGGTCGGTTCAGAGCGCGGCGCCGACCTCGGCGCGATCAAACAACTGCTTCGGCATGCCGTGCAAATCGTCGCCGAGCACGCCCCTCAGCCGGGCGTTGCCAGCCCTGTTGCGGCTGCCGGCGAGCGTGTCGACGTCGCCATGTCCACGCCCGCCGTCGACGCCCCGCCGCGGGCCGCTGGCGAGATCGGCAACCGTGACGATGTGCTGCGCAGCCTCGACCGCATCCTCAGTTATTACGCCAGACACGAACCCTCCAGCCCCGTGCCGGTGCTGTTGAGTCGCGCCAAGAGCCTGGTCAGCGCGGATTTCGCCACCATCGTGCGCAACCTGATTCCGGATGGCTTTTCCCAGTTCGAAAAATTGCGAGGACCCGAGGGCGAATAGTCCGAGTGAAAACGCGTAACAGACGCCAACCCAATACAGCCGCATAGGCAACGCAGGAGGAAAAATGGCTACCACCAGCAGCCAGAAGTTCATCGCCCGTAACCGTGCTCCCCGGGTGCAGATCGAATACGACGTAGAGCTTTACGGTGCGGAGAAGAAGGTGCAATTGCCCTTCGTCATGGGGGTGATGGCCGACCTGGTCGGCAAACCCGCCGAGCCGCTGCCGGCGGTGGCCGACCGCAAGTTTCTGGAAATCGACGTCGACAACTTCGACTCGCGGCTCAAGGCGATGAAACCGCGGGTGGCGTTCAACGTGCCCAACGCCTTGACCGGCGAAGGCAACCTGAGCCTGGACATCACCTTCGAGAGCATGGACGACTTCAGCCCCGCCGCCGTGGCGCGCAAGGTCGATGCCCTCAACCAACTGCTCGAAGCCCGCACCCAGCTGGCCAATCTGCTGACCTACATGGACGGCAAGACCGGCGCCGAGGACATGATCATGAAGGCGATCAAAGACCCGGCTCTGTTGCAGGCACTGGCCAGTGCGCCGAAACCGACCGAACCCGAGCCGCAAGCCTGATAGAGGACGCAGATCATGGCCGAATTGATGAAAAACGAGCAGGCCCAGGCAGAGGCCACCACGGAGCAGCCGAGCGACTTCGCCGCCTTGCTCCTGCAAGAGTTCAAACCCAAGACCGAGCGCGCCCGCGAGGCGGTGGAAAGCGCCGTGCGCACCCTGGCCGAACAGGCGCTGACCAAGACCGAGCTGATCTCCAACGATGCGATCAAATCCATCGAGTCGATCATCGCCGCCATCGATGCCAAGCTCACCGCGCAGATCAACCTGATCATGCACCACGCCGACTTTCAGCAACTGGAAAGCGCCTGGCGCGGCCTGAGTTACCTGGTCAACAACACGGAAACCGACGAACAGCTGAAGATCCGCGTGATGAGCATCGCCAAGGGCGACCTGCACAAGACCCTGAAGAAGTTCAAGGGCACCGCCTGGGATCAGAGCCCGATCTTCAAGAAGATGTACGAAGAGGAATACGGCCAGTTCGGTGGCGAGCCCTTCGGCTGCCTGGTCGGCGATTACTACTTCGACCAGTCGCCGCCCGATGTCGAGTTGCTCGGCGAGATGGCCAAAGTCTGCGCGGCGATGCATACGCCCTTCATTGCCGCGGCCTCGCCAACGGTGATGGGCATGGGTTCCTGGCAGGAACTGTCCAACCCGCGCGACCTGACCAAAATCTTCACCACCCCGGAGTACGCGGCCTGGCGCTCGCTGCGCGACTCCGAGGATTCGCGCTACATCGGCCTGACCATGCCGCGTTTCCTCGCCCGCCTGCCCTACGGCGCCAAGACCGATCCGGTGGATGCTTTCGCCTTCGAGGAGGAAACCACCGGCGCCGACAGCTCCAAGTACACCTGGGCCAACTCGGCCTATGCCATGGCGGTGAACATCAACCGTTCGTTCAAGCTCTATGGCTGGTGTTCGCGGATTCGCGGCGTGGAATCCGGCGGCGAGGTGCCCAACTTGCCGGCGCATACCTTCCCCACCGACGACGGCGGCGTGGATATGAAGTGCCCGACCGAGATCGCCATTTCCGACCGGCGCGAAGCGGAGCTGGCGAAGAACGGTTTCATGCCGCTGCTGCACAAGAAGAACACCGACCTGGCCGCGTTCATCGGCGCGCAATCGCTGCAAAAACCGGCCGAGTACGACGACCCCGACGCCACCGCCAACGCCAACCTGGCGGCGCGCCTGCCCTACCTGTTCGCCACCTGTCGCTTCGCTCATTACCTGAAGTGCATCGTTCGCGACAAGATCGGCTCGTTCAAGGAAAAGGACGATATGCAGCGCTGGCTGCAGAACTGGATTCTCAACTACGTGGACGGCGACCCGGCCCACTCCACCGAAACCACCAAAGCGCAGCACCCCCTGGCCGCGGCGGAAGTGGTGGTCGAGGACGTCGAGGGCAACCCCGGTTACTACAACTCGAAGTTCTACCTGCGCCCGCACTACCAACTCGAAGGGCTCACGGTATCGCTACGGCTGGTATCCAAACTGCCATCCGCCAAAGCGGTTTGATTGATCTCAGGTGGCATTCGCCATGGTGGCGGGTGCAGTACAACGCAGCGTGGCGAGTCGCTGGAACACAGTGGCGTCAACCACTAAGGAGGCATGATGGCTGTTGATATGTTTATCAAGATCGGCGACGTCAAGGGCGAGTCCCAGGACAAGAACCACAAGGAGGAGATCGACGTGCTCTCCTGGAGTTGGGGCATGGCCCAGTCCGGCAACATGCATGTCGGCGGTGGCGGCGGTGCCGGCAAGGTCAACATCCAGGACCTGACGTTGACCAAATGGGTGGATAAATCGTCGCCCAACCTGATGATGGCCTGCTCCAGCGGCAAGCATTACGACGAGGCCAAGCTGACGGTGCGCAAAGCCGGCGGCGACGATCCGGTCGAGTACCTGACCATTACCCTCAAGGAGGTGCTGGTGTCCTCGATCGGAACCGGCGGCAGTGGCGGCGAAGATCGCCTGACCGAGAACGTCTCGCTGAATTTCGGCCAGGTGCTGGTCGATTACCAACCGCAGAAACAGGACGGTTCCAAGGACGGCGGCCCGGTCAAATACGGCTGGAATATCCGCGAAAACGTCAAGGTGTGACGACGGCCACCCTGCCGCCATGCTGCAGGGTGCCGGTTTGTAGCAGCAGGTAGTTTTTCAACTGCCTGCGAGGGCCAAAGCGCAACAGGAGGTTCGATGATGGCCAGACCCGCGTTCATCAATCTGTGGAACAACTACCCGACCGAGAGCCAACCCTGCGATGGCGGTTGGGAGAATCAATGCGCGATTCGCATGAGCATCACCCTCAACGCCGAGCGAACCATCCGCGTGGATGACCATACCTATTCCGAGCCGCGTTGCAGCCATGGACATGCCCGCGGCGCCGAGTCGCTGGCGAACTGGTTATGGCGGCATCACCTGGGCCGGCCGAGCATCTTCACCGATGGCGCCAGGGCCAAACGTCAGCTCAACGAGAAGAACGGCATCATTTTTTTCAAGGATTGCTTTACCCGCAGCGGCGAGAGCCGCGCGGTCGGCGACCATATCGATTTGTGGAGCCATGGTTTCACCAAGACCTACGACGACCCGGCCAACCATTCCGCCCAGATCTGGTTTTGGGAGCTGTCATGAACCAGCACCTGCTTCCCCTCATCGCCGCGGGCTTGTCCTGTTTGATTTTTCCCGCCTGCGCGCAGAGCCCGGCCGATAGCGCCATCCGGGCGCGCTTCCTGACCCAGGATCTGCGACTGGAGGAGCGCGGCGGCAATTGTCGGTTGCTTGTCCCGGGGCAACCCGGCATCGACCTGCGCCTGAAATGGCCTTGCCAGTTCCATCGTGACGCCACTGGCAAGCTGCGCACCAAGCAGGTTGGCGAACGTCAGGTGATGCTGGTGGAAAACAGCGAGCAGCTGCCCTCGCCCAGCAAGGATTGCCGCACCGAGATCCAGGCGATACGCAGCACCGAGCAAGGTCTGGAAGCGTCGACGGCAGTCAGCCGGGTAACCGCCTGCCCGCCGTTCCAGTGGGATGAGAAAGTTTTTATCGGCCTGTTCGAACCCGATGCTTGAACCGACGCATAAGGAGATCGCGATGAACGCCGAAGAGCTGGTGCGCGCCGGTAAGCTGGGCGAAGCCCTCGCCGCCCTGCAGGATCAGGTGCGCAGCCAGGCCTCCAACGCCAGCCTGCGGGTGTTCCTGTTCCAGCTACTGGCGGTGATGGGGCAATGGGGCCGCGCGCAAAACCAACTGAAGGTTGCCGGCGAACTGGATGCCGGTGCCCTGGCGATGGTGCAGACTTACCGCGCCGCGCTGGAGTGCGAGGCCCTGCGTGCCGAGGTGTTCGCCGGACGCTTGACTCCGGTATTGCTGGGCCAACCGGCCACCTGGATGGCCCAGTTGATCAAAGCCCTGCAGTTGGACGCCCAAGGCCAAAGGGAAGCCGCGCAGCACTTGCGCGAGCAGGCCTTCGAGGCCGCGCCTGCTGTGCCCGGTGAACTCAACGGAGAAGCCTTCGCCTGGTGCGCCGATGTCGACCCTCGACTCGGCCCGACCCTGGAACTGATCGTCAACGGCCGCTATGTCTGGTTGCCGATGGACAACCTCGCCAGCCTGCGTTGCGAAGCGCCGAGCGACCTGCGCGATCTGGTCTGGCTACCCGCCGAACTGACCTTGCGCAACGGTGGCAGCACGGTGGCGCTGATCCCCAGCCGTTACCCGGACACCCTGGGCAGCCACGACGATGCCGCGTTGCTGGCGCGCAAAGTCGACTGGCTGGACAACGGCTACCCCATCGGTCAGCGCCTGTTGGCCACCGACAATGGCGAGGTCGGGCTGTTCGAATTGCGCAACCTCAGCTTCGCCGACAGGGACAACTGAAGATGGCCGAGCTGACCCTGCAAGAACGCCTGCAACCCTCGTTGCTCGATCGCCTGACCGACGATGACCCGCACAACCCGCAAGAAGCCGCCGAGCGCCGTGTCATGTCGATGACCCAGTTGAAGGCTTCCGTGTTGCGCGATCTGGCCTGGCTGTTCAACACCTGCGCGCTGTTCGACCCGGAACATGCCGTGCAAATGCCGGCGGGCAACTCGGTGCTGAATTTCGGCCTGCCGCCCCTGGCCGGGCATACGGCCTCGAGCATCGACGTACAGGCCATCGAGGCCTTATTCAGCGACACCATCGCCGCCTTCGAACCACGCATTCTCAAAGGCTCGTTGAAGGTTCGCGCGCAACTCGCCGGCAATGAAATGAACCACAACGCCCTGAGCTTCGAGATCGAGGGCGATCTCTGGGCCGAGCCGGTGCCGTTGCGCCTGCTGCTCAGCACCGCCCTCGACCTGGAAACCGGACACGTTAAGGTAACGCCGACCGAGCCCGCGAGGAGACGCCGATGAACCCGCGCATGCTCGAGTACTACAACCAGGAGCTGCAGCACATCCGCGAGAGCGCTGCCGAATTCGCCCAGGAATTCCCGAAGATCGCCAGCCGCCTGACCTTGTCCGGCATCGACTGCGCCGATCCCTATGTCGAGCGCCTGCTGGAGGGCTTCGCCTACCTGAGCGCACGCGTGCACCTGAAGCTGGATGCCGAGTACCCGACCTTCACCCACAACCTGCTGGAAATCGCCTACCCCCACTACCTGGCGCCAACGCCCTCGGTGGTGGTCGTGCAACTGGTCGCCGACCCCGACGAGGGCTCGCTGACCAGCGGCTTCACAGTCGAACGCAATGCCGCCCTGCGCGGCCAACTAGGCCATGGCGAGCAAACCGCCTGCGAATACCGCAGCGCCCATGCGGTAACGCTCTGGCCGTTGCAGGTCAGCCGCGCCGAATACTTCGGCAACCCGGCGGCCACCCTCGGCCGACTCGCTGCCAGCGAACCCAGGGCCAAAGCCGGGCTGCGCCTACGTTTGCGCTGCGGGGCCGGGTTGCCGTTCAACGCCCTGCAACTGGACAACCTGCCGCTCTACCTCAACGGCGCCGACGAGCAACCCTTCCGTTTGTACGAACAATTGCTCGGCAACGCCTGCGCCCTGTTCGTCAAGAGCGTCGACGGCGACTGGGTCGAGCGCTTGCCCTTGGAGTGCCTCAAATCACGCGGTTTCGATGATCAGGACGCGGTGCTGCCGGTGGTGCCGCGGGCCTTCCAGGGTTACCGCCTGCTGCAGGAGTACTTCGCCCTGCCCAACCGCTTCCTGTTCGTCGACTTCACGGGGCTGAGCGCTGGCGTGCAGCGTTGCACCGGCCAGGAGTTGGATCTGGTGGTGCTGTTCGACCGCCTCGACAGCACCCTGGAAGGCACGGTGTCGGCGGCCCAGTTCGTGCCCTTCTGCACCCCTGCGGTAAACCTGTTTCCGCGCCGCGCCGATCGCATCCATCTGAGCGAACGGGTGCACGAGCATCAGGTGATCGCCGACCGCACCCGGCCGCTGGATTTCGAGATTCATTCGCTGACCCAGGTCGCCGGCCACGGCAGCGGCCCCGAGCAGCCGTTCCAGCCGTTCTATGCGATCCGCGACCCGCTGCGTTATGGCCGCGAGCAGGCTTACTACATCGTCCGCCGCGAGCCGCGTCGGTTGTCCAGCCAGCAACGGCGCCGTGGGCCACGTTCGACCTATGTCGGCAGCGAAACCTTCGTCTCCCTGGTGGATGCCAACCAGGCGCCCTACTGCCATGACCTGCGCCAGCTCGGCCTCAGCGCCCTGTGCACCAACCGCGACCTGCCGCTGCTGATGCCGGTGGGCACGGGCAAGAGCGATTTCACCCTGGAAGACAGCGCCCCGGTGCTGGCCGTGCGCTGCCTGGCCGGCCCCAGCCGGCCGCGACCGAGCCGCGCCCACGACGCCAGTGCCTGGCGGCTGATCAGTCAGTTGTCGCTGAACTACCTGTCGCTGAGCGAACAGGGCCAGGGCGCCGCGGCGCTGCGCGAACTGTTACGTCTGTACGGCGACCCCGGCGATTCGGCGCTGCAATTGCAGATCGAAGGCTTGCGCCAGGTGCGCAGCACGCCTTGCACCCGCAGGTTGCCAATGCCGGGGCCGATCGTCTTTGGCCGTGGCCTGGAGATCAGCCTGGAGTTCGACGAGAACGCCTTTCGCGGCACCGGGGTGTACCTGCTAGGGGCGGTATTCGAGCGTTTTCTGGCTCGTTACGTGTCGATCAACAGTTTTACCGAAACCGTGCTGCGCACCACCGAGCGCGGTGAAATCATGCGATGGCAGGCGCACCCCGGATGTCGACCGAACCTCTGAAACCGCTGGAAAGCATCGCCCGGATGGCCGACGCGCCCTGGGCTTATGACTTCTTCCAGGCCCTAAGGCGCATCGAGTGCGAGGCCGTCGATCAGCCGCGTATCGGCCATTCCCTGCGCCTGCGCGATGACCCGCTGCGCCTGGGACAAAAACCCGACTGCGGCTTCGCCCCCTCCACCCTGGCCAGCATCGAAGCCGGCGCCGAGGGTGCTGCGCCGCGCGTCGAGCAATTCTTCTTCGGCCTGACCGGACCCAATGGCCCGCTGCCGTTGCACCTGACCGAATACGCCCGCGAGCGTCAGCGCAATAACGCCGACGCCACCTTCACGCGCTTTCTCGACGTGTTCAACCACCGCCTGCTGTGCCTGTTCTACCGAGCCTGGGCCGAGGCGCGGCCGACCGTCAGCCATGACCGCCCCGCCCACGACTACTGGTCGATGCGCCTTGCCGCACTGTCCGGGCGCGGCATGACCAGCCTGCTCGGCCAAGGCCCGATCGCCGACTCGGCCTGTTACCACTTCACCGGCCACCTGGCGGCGCAGACCCGCTACCCGGACGGCTTGCGCGCCATCCTGGAAGGCTACTTCGGCGTGCCCGTCGGCATCGAGGAATACGTCGGCCAATGGCTGGAGCTGCCACGGCGCAGCCAGGTGGGCGTCGCGCTCTGCTCGCTCGGCAGCGACCTGAGCCTGGGCACCCACGTCTGGGATCGCCAGCATAAATTCCGCATCCGCCTCGGGCCTTTGAGCCTGGAGCAGTACCAACGCCTGCTGCCCGGCCAGGAAAGCTTCCTTGAGCTGGCCGCCTGGGTCGCCGAGTACCAGGGCGACGAGCTGGATTGGGAAGTCAATCTACTGCTGCGGCGCGAGGAAGTGCCGCGCATCGACCTCGACGGCCAAACGCGGCTGGGTTTCGACACCTGGCTCGGCAGCCCGCCGACGGATACCGACGACCTGCTGCTGGCCCGCGAGTATGCCGGCCACTCCACCCCCTCCGAGGAGCAGCGACCATGAGTGAGATCAGCCGCGCCGCGCTGTTCGGCAAGTTGAACAGCCTGGCCTACAAGGCCATCGAAGCCGCCACCGTGTTCTGCAAATTGCGCGGCAACCCTTATGTGGAACTGGTGCACTGGCTACATCAGTTTCTGCAGTTGCAGGACTCCGACCTGCACCGCCTGATCCGCCAGTTCAACCTCGACCCGGCGCGCCTGGCCAAGGACATCACCGAGGCGCTCGATCGCCTGCCGCGCGGCTCCACCTCGATCACCGACCTGTCCTCCCATGTCGAGGAAGCGGTCGAGCGCGGCTGGGTCTATGGCAGTCTGATGTTCGGCGAAAGCCAGGTGCGCAGCGCCTACCTGATCGTCGGCATGCTCAAGACGCCGAGCCTGCGCCACGCGCTCTCGGCAATCTCCCGCGAATTCGACAAGATCAAGGTGGAGAGCCTCACCGAACGCTTCGACGAATACCTCGACGGCTCGCCGGAGAACGGCCTGAGCGCCAGCGATGGTTTTCAAGCCAGCAGCCCCGGCGAAACCAGCGGCGCCGTCGCCCCCAGCGCCATGGGCAAACAGGAGGCGCTCAAACGTTTTACCGTCGACCTCACCGAACAGGCGCGCAGCGGCAAGCTCGACCCCATAGTCGGGCGCGACGAGGAGATCCGCCAACTGGTGGACATCCTTATGCGCCGCCGGCAGAACAACCCGATCCTCACCGGCGAGGCCGGCGTCGGCAAGACCGCGGTGGTCGAGGGCTTCGCTCAGCGCATCGTCGCCGGCGACGTGCCGCCGAGCCTCAAGGACGTCGAGCTGCGTGCCCTGGATGTCGGCCTGCTGCAGGCCGGCGCGAGCATGAAGGGCGAGTTCGAGCAGCGCCTGCGCCAGGTGATCGAGGATGTGCAGGCCTCGCCCAAGCCGATCATCCTGTTTATCGACGAGGCCCACACTCTGGTCGGCGCCGGTGGCGCGGCCGGTACCGGTGATGCCGCCAACCTGCTCAAGCCGGCCTTGGCGCGCGGCACGCTGCGCACCGTGGCGGCCACCACCTGGGCCGAATACAAAAAGCACATCGAAAAAGACCCGGCGCTGACCCGGCGCTTCCAGGTGGTGCAGGTCGACGAGCCATCGGAACCCAAGGCGATCCTGATGATGCGCGGCGTCGCCTCGACCATGGAGCAGCACCATAAGGTGCAGATCCTCGACGAGGCGCTGGAGGCGGCGGTCAAGCTGTCGCATCGCTACATCCCAGCCCGCCAGTTGCCGGATAAATCGGTGAGCCTGCTCGACACCGCCTGCGCTAGGGTCGCCATCAGCCTGCACGCGGTGCCCGCCGAAGTGGACGACAGCCGTCGACGCATCGAAGCGCTGCGCACCGAGCAGGCGATTATCGATCGCGAGCAGGCGATTGGCATTGCCATCGGCACTCGTCAACAGGATGTCGAGGCGGCTCTTAGCGAGGAACGCGCACGCCTGGCGGCCCTGGAAAGCCGCTGGAACGAAGAGAAGGCCCTGGTCGACGAACTGCTCGCCACCCGCGCCAGCCTACGCGCCGCCGCCGAGCCGCTGGACGACACCAGCAGCGAGGCCGACGCGCCGTCGCCGCGCCTGGATGAAGCCGAACGCACGGCATTGCGCGACAAACTCGGTGATCTGCAGAACCGCCTCGCGGCCTTGCAGGGCGAAAGTCCGCTGATTCTGCCGACCGTGGATTACCAGGCGGTGGCCGCGGTGGTCGCCGACTGGACCGGCATCCCGGTCGGACGCATGGCGCGCAACGAGATCGACACCGTGCTCAGGCTCGATGAACACATGAAGAAACGCATCATCGGCCAGGACCACGCCCTGGCGATGATCGCCAAACGCATCCAGACCTCCCGCGCCGGGCTGGACAACCCGAGCAAGCCGATCGGCGTGTTCCTCCTGGCCGGCACCTCCGGCGTGGGCAAGACCGAAACCGCCCTGGCCCTGGCCGAAGCCATGTACGGCGGCGAGCAGAACATCATCACCATCAACATGAGCGAGTTCCAGGAGGCGCACACCGTCTCCACGCTCAAGGGCGCGCCGCCCGGCTATGTCGGCTACGGCGAAGGTGGCGTGCTGACCGAGGCGGTGCGGCGCAAGCCCTACAGCGTAGTGCTGCTCGACGAGGTGGAAAAAGCCCACCCGGACGTGCACGAAATCTTCTTCCAGGTGTTCGACAAGGGCGTGATGGAAGACGGCGAAGGCCGCCTGATCGACTTCAAGAACTGCCTGATCCTGCTCACCACCAACGCCGGCACCGAGATGATCGCCAGCCTGTGCAGCGACCCGGAACTGATGCCCGACCCGGATGCCATCGCCAAGGCCCTGCGCGAGCCGTTGCTCAAGGTGTTCCCACCGGCCCTGCTCGGGCGCCTGGTGACCATTCCCTACTACCCGCTGAGCGACGAGATGCTCAAAGCCATCACCCGCCTGCAACTGGAACGGATCAAGAAACGCGTGGAAAGCGGGCACAAAGTGCCGTTCGTCTACGACGACAGCGTGGTCGATCTGATCGTCTCGCGCTGCACCGAGATCGAAAGCGGCGGGCGGATGATCGACGCCATCCTGACCAATACCCTGCTGCCGGATATGAGCCGGGAATTTCTCACCCGCATGCTCGAAGGCAAACCGCTGGCCGGGGTGCGCATCAGCCAACGGGACAATGCGCTGCACTATGTTTTTGACCAGCAGGTTTCCGACCCGCATTCTGCCGAGACGGCCGACTGACTATGGCAATCACGCAAAACAATCGCTTGGTCCAGGTCGACAGCCCCCTCGGCGGCGATGTCCTGCTGTTGCAGAGCATGGACGGCAGCGAGGAGTTGGGGCGGTTGTTCCACTACGAACTGGACCTCACCTCCGAAGACCGGGCGATCAAGTTCGACCAGTTGCTGGGCAAGCCGATGGGCCTGACCCTGGAGCTGCACGACGGCGGCAAACGCTACTTCCACGGCATTGCCTGCAGCTGCCGACAATTGACCGGCCACGGCCAGTTCGCCGGCTACCGGGTCAGCCTGCGGCCCTGGTTCTGGCTGCTCACGCGTACCTCGGACTGCCGGATTTTCCAGAACAAGACGGTGCCGGACATCATCAAACAGGTATTCCGCGACCTCGGTTTCTCCGATTTCGAGGACAGCCTGAGCGGCAGTTACCGCGAGTGGGAATACTGCGTGCAATACCGCGAAACCAGCTTCGACTTCGTCAGCCGGCTGATGGAGCAGGAAGGCATTTACTACTTCTTCCGTCATGAGAAAACGCGTCATGTACTGGTGCTGGCCGACGCCTACGGCGCCCATTCCACGGTCGACGACTACGCCTCGGTGCCCTTCTATCCGCCCGACCAGCAGATGCGCGAGCGCGATCACTTCTACGATTGGCAACTGGCGCGGGAGGTCCAACCCGGTTCGCTGGCGTTGAACGACTACGACTTCCAGCGCCCCGCTGCCAGCCTGGAGGTGCGCTCCAGCGTGTCGCGCAGCCACAGCAACGCCGACCATCCGCTCTACGACTATCCTGGCGAATACGTGCAGAGCAAGGATGGCGAGCACTACGCGCGCACCCGCATCGAAGCCATCCACAGCCAGTTCGAACGCGTGCAGCTGCGCGGCCGCGCCCGCGGGCTGGGCTCCGGGCACCTGTTCAAGCTGACCGGCTACGACCGCGCGGACCAGAACCGCGAATACCTGGTGGTGGTTGCGCGCTACCAGATCCGTCAGGAGCTTTATGAAAGCGGGCAGCTGGATCTGGCCGAGCAGTTCACCAGCGAACTGGACTGCATGGACGCCAGCCAGGCTTTCCGTCCCCTGCCCCTGACGCCCATGCCCATCATTCGCGGGCCGCAGACCGCCGTGGTGGTCGGCCCCGGCGGCGAGGAGATTTGGACCGACCAATACGGCCGGGTCAAGGTGCACTTCTATTGGGATCGCCACGACCAATCCAACGAAAACAGCTCCTGCTGGATGCGCGTGTCCCAGGCCTGGGCCGGCAAGAACTGGGGCTCGGTGCAGATCCCGCGGATCGGTCAGGAGGTGATCGTCAGCTTCCTCGAAGGCGATCCGGATCGGCCGATCATCACCGGCCGCGTCTACAACGCCGAACAAACCGTGCCCTACGAGCTGCCGGCCAACGCCACCCAGAGCGGTGTGAAAAGCCGTTCGAGCAAGGACGGCTCGCCGGCCAACTTCAACGAAATCCGCATGGAGGACAAGAAAGGCGCGGAACAGCTGTTTATTCACGCGGAAAAGAATCAGGACATAGAGGTCGAGAACGACGAGACCCATTGGGTCGGCCACGACCGCAGCAAGACCATCGACAACGACGAAACCGTACATGTCAAACACGACCGCACCGAGACGGTGGACAACAATGAAACCATCAAAATCGGCGTGGACCGCAAGGAAACGGTCGGCAATAACGAGACCATCTCTATCGGCGTGAACCGTACCGAGGATGTCGGCAGCGACGAAAAGATCACCATCGGCGCCAACCGCACCGAGGACGTGGGCAGCAACGAGACCATCACCATAGGTGCGGACCGCACGGAAAAGGTCGGCGCCAACGAAAACATCACCATCGTCAGCAACCGCACCGAAGACGTCGGCGGCAACGAGACCATCGGTATCAGCGGCAACCGCAACGAAACGGTCAAGGGCAACGAAGGCATCGACATTAATGGCAACCAAAATACCCAGATCGGCCAGAACGAATCGCGCGACGTCGGTCAAAACCGCACCACCGGCATCAAACAGAACGACAGCCTGGATGTCGGCCAGAACTTCTCCCTCACCGCTGGCGACTCCATCACCCTGACCACGGGCTCGGCCAGCATCACCATGAAGAAGGACGGCACCATCATGATTCGCGGCAAGGACATCACCATCGACGGTTCGGGGGCGATCAACATCAAGGCCAGCCGGAACGTCGTCGTTAAAGGCCAGAAGATTCTGCAGAACTGAGCATGGAGCACAGACCATGAGCGTCAAACAGCACCTTCCCGTCACAATCCCCGCGCGCTTGGATGGCGTGGTCATCGGCATTCTGCTGGACGTTCCCCAGGCCGGCGCACCGGTGGTGGCATTTCCCGGCTGCCCCAGCGAAACCGGCATCGCCGCCCGCACTACCACCGAACTCAGCCGCGACGACATCGGCGCCCAGGTCGCACTGATGTTCGAGGCAGGCGACCCCGGCCGCCCCCTGGTAATCGGGCGTATTCAGCGCGGGCTGGAAACAGCCGAGCCCGTGAGCGTCGCCCGCTTGGATGGTGAACGCCTGGAGCTGAGTGCCGAGCACGAAATCGTTCTGCGTTGCGGCAAGGCCAGCATCACCCTGACCCGCGCCGGCAAGGTGATCATCCAGGGCGCCTACCTGTCCAGCCGTTCCAGCGGGGCCAACCGCATCAAGGGTGGCTCGGTGCAGATCAACTAGACAGGTATTCGGCATATGGAACTGCTCAACGCCAGCAAATTGGTCGCCGCCTATACCCAGGGCATGGATCCCGATGGCCGCGAATCCTTGGTGGTGGTGGCCAAAGGCACCTTCAATCTGCCGTTGGACGGCCGTGCAGCGACCCTGGCTGACGCCCAGCAACCGCTATTAATGGCCGATACCTTTCTCGGCGAACCGGGCTTGAGCGCCCCATTGCAAGAAATGGACTTCGCCCCGACCAAGCCTTTCTGCGATGTACTGGTGCGCGGCAAGGCCTATGCGCCAGGGGCACGACCGGTTACGCAATTGGCTGCGGGCATTCGCGTCGGGCGGGTCAGCAAGGCCTTTTCCGTCCTCGGCCCACGGCAATGGCAACCGGGACTATTGGGTGTTTACCCCGGCTTACCACAGCCGTTTACCGAGCAGAACATCTCCTACGCCCAGGCCTTTGGTGGCACACACCCGATGGCGGACGAGCCCGAACTGCGTCACTGCTACCTGGAGAACCCGGTCGGCCTGGGCTGGTATCCCAGCGCCATTGCCACTGCGGAAATCGTCGGCATGCCGTTGCCCAACACCGAGGAATTGGGCAAGCCCGTCGACAACCCAAACGGCGACTACAAACCGATGGCGCTAGGTCCCATCGGCCGTAGCTGGCCGTTGCGTGTGGGTTTCGCGGGTACCTACGACGAGGCCTGGCTGGCCGATTGCTTCCCCTTTCTACCGGCAGACTTCGACAACCGCTACTTCCAGGCTGCGCCCGTTGATCAACAGACCGATTACCTGCGTGGCGGCGAAGACGTGCTGCTGTTGAACCTCACCCCCCAGGAGCGCGCAGGTTTTCGCATCCCCGAAATGGACGTGCCGGTGACCTTCTTTCTGAAAAAAGGCGGCCACGAGACCGTGCAGGCGGTGATCGACACCCTGCTGATCGACACGGATATGCAGCACGTCGAGATCACCTGGCGCACCAGCCGCCCGCTTAAACGCAACATGTTCGAAATCGCCCAGGTGCTGGTGGGCACCATGTCCACCGGCTGGTGGCGTGCTCGTGAACTGGGCAAGGACTACTACCCGTCGCTATCGGCGCTGGTGAAAGCCAAGCGCGCACCCGAGGAGACGCACTGATGGCCGCGCTTTGCATCATCGGCTCCGGCATGGTCAGCGCCGTCGGCCTTAGCGCCCCCGCGAGTTGCGCGGCGATCCGCTGCGCTATCGATAACTTCCAGGAAACCCGCTTTATCGACCGCGGCGGCGAATGGCTGATTGCCGCCAGCGTGCCCCTGGAACAGCCTTGGCGCGGGCGCAGCAAGCTGATCAAAATGGCCGCCCGCGCCATCGCCGAGGCGCTGCAGAGCACTCCCGACGTCGACCCGGAAAAAACTCCGCTGCTGCTCGGAGTCGCGGAAACCGACCGCCCCGGCCGCCTCGACGGTCTCGACAAAGGGCTGCTGCACGCCATCGAAGCTGAACTGGGCCTGCGCTTTCATCCCAGTTCCAACGTCATCGCCCGTGGCCGGGTCAGCGCTGCGGTGGCTTTGCTCAATGCGCGCACGCTGATCCACCAAGGCGGCCATCGGCATGTACTGATCGCCGGTGTCGACTCCTTCCTCAGCGGACCGACCCTGGCCGCTTTCGAAGAACGCGAACGCTTGCTCACCAGCCAGAATTCCAACGGCTTCATCCCCGGCGAAGGCGCCGCCGCCGTAGTGGTCAACGCCCCGACCGCCAGCGAAACACCGCAGCTGGCTTGCATCGGTCTGGGTTTCGGCGTGGAAAAGGCCACGGTGGAGGCCGATGACATTCCGCTGCGCGCCGACGGCCTGACCCAAGCCGTACGCGCCGCCCTGAGCGAAGCCGGCTGCGGGCTGGAGCAGATGGACTACCGACTCACCGACATCTCCGGCGAGCAGTACTACTTCAAGGAAGCCTCCCTGGCCCTGAGCCGCACCCTGCGCGTGCGCAAGGAATATTTCCACCTCTGGCACCCGGCCGACTGCATCGGCGAAGTCGGCGCCGCCATCGGCCCAGCCATGCTCGCCGTGGCCTTGGCCGCCAGCCGCAAAGGTTACGGCGAAGGGCCGAACATCTTCTGCCACCTCGGCAATGACGCCGGCCAACGCGCCGCCACCCTGCTCAGCTACCAGACCGTGAGGGCTGCCTGATGGGCAACCAGGTTTTCGCCAACAATATGGAGGTTTCCTGCAAAGCGGCGGATGGCAAATCCATCGCCTGCTTCCCGGACGTCTGCTTCACCCCACCCCAGGCGCCGCCGACACCGCCAGGCGTGCCCATCCCCTACCCCAACACCGGCATGGCGAAGGACACCACTCGGGGCACCCGGACGGTCAAGATCAGCGGCAAGGAGGTGATGCTCAAGGACAAGAGCCATTTCAAAACCAGTACAGGGGACGAAGCAGGAAACGCACCGAAGAAAGGGGTGATTACCAGCAAGATCAAGGGGAAAGTTTACTTCACCGCCTGGTCAATGGATGTGAAGTTTGAGGGGGAAAATGTAGTTAGAAATATGGATTTAACTACCCACAATCATGCGTCGCAGCCAGGCAATAGCCCAACCTGGCCCTATATTGACACGGCCGCGGCGGCCAACAGCTCCCACCCCTGCCACAACGTAGTGAAGGGACTGAAGGATAACAATTGCCAACGTCATGTTGATGCAAACACCTACTCCACAGGAGCGGTCAATCGGGCCGGCGCATCCGAAGCCTTGTGTGGCGATCCAAAATGTAAAAAAGCAATGGAGTGCGTGCTTACACCCTATGCACCATCGAACTGCTGTGAGGGAAAAACACCGCACCATGTAGTACCTAAATCACAATTCAAGGAGAGAGGGAAAAGTGGCAAGGCGCTCCTGCTCGATGCGCAAGGAGCTAATAAGTACGACCCCGACAAGGCGCCGTGCATTTGTGAAGATGGTCATAGCCACTCCACTGGAACGCACGGTGACATTCATGAAGAAACGAACCTCCTTACGGTGAACCATCCGACCGTTGCGCCGCATGTCACCGGCAAGACCATCGACCCAAATGCACGCTGGAGTGTTGCCGAAGCCGAAGCAGTTGGAGCGGAAGCCGCCCAGAAAGGTGGCAGCAAGTGCGACAAGGAATGCACAAAAAGCCAAGTACGAGAAGGTCATCAAAAGATGGATATTGGCCCGACGGATCGAATTCGCCCGTCAACGGCCGGACGAGTTCCAGAACCCTCGGATACGACGACCCTATAACCGCTTATTTTTAAGGAAGCTCCACATGCCCGACACACCGCTGAATGGCCTCATCATGCGCACCGCAATGGTACGCCTACCGGGCCTTGGATATATCTACGCCGCAGACCCTAAAAAAGAAGCAGATGAGATTCAACATGCCATTACGTTCAAATATAAGGACGGCACTTTTATCAGAGGCGAGGCTAACTATGATGCCCATTCATTAGCCATTGTTTCTCAGCCTGAGCTTGGCCTCATTGCCGTATCAGGATCCGGCTACTACTCAGCAATCATGGCAAGCGGCACAAGTACAGGCGATATATTCGACGACAGTACACCTGCACCTCGAACGCCGAGAACCGGCGGTATTCGTTCCGTGGCTGCGATCGACGGACAAGCCTTTGCGGTCGGTCTAAGAGGCATGGTGTACCGCTTTGAAGGCCCTAAACGTTGGACCCGTATCGACGATGGTCTGCCGGAAACTTTCAATGCGCAGGCAATTCACGGCTTCTCTGGTGCTGAAATTTATGCAGTTGGCCGTGAAGGCGCGATATGGCGATTTGATGGTCAAAATTGGCATCCTTGCGAATCGCCAACATCGGTGACGCTCACATCGGTTAAGTGCGCACCTAATGGAATGACCTACATAGCGGGCCATCGCGGTGTGCTGCTACAAGGTCGCAATGATATGTGGAGCGTTATCAATCAAACGGAAGTTGTCGATGACATCTGGGATTTGGAATGGTTTGTCGATGCTCTTTACGTCTCCACCATGTCGAATGTCTACCGGCTGAAACAATCGCAACTGGAAGCTGTGGATTTTGGTGATGATCGTCCAAAGTCCTGTTACCAACTAAGCGCTGGCCAGGACGTCATGTGGTCGAATGGTGAGTTCGATCTCATGTCTTACGATGGAATTGAATGGACGAGGATCGTTTGAGCAAGAGGCCATCACAGATAGGTTTCTTATGATGCCTTCGATTGTGAATATGATTGATCAACATGCCGAAGAGGCCGCCTTCCTCACCGGCCTGCGCGACCATGCCGTTCGGGCGCCCCACTATGACCTCAAACACCTGACCGCACTGGACAAGCGCATCGAAGCCCATCTGGATGGCCTGTGCATAGCAGGTTTGCCTGGACTGGAGACCCTGTTGCAGCAACTGAGCCCTGCCGCACAGGGCGAGGTGTTTGCCGCCACCGTACTGGCCTTCGAAACGAACAATACGACAGCCATGGGCTCCCTGGCCGAACATGTGCGTGCCCACGAAGGCAGCGAACGCTTTATGGCCGCAGCTTTGGGTTGGCTGGAATGGCGGCAAGCCGAGCCCTGGATCGACCACATGCTCGCCTCCCCCGAGCCGGTGTTCCGTCGTCTCGGCCTCGCCGCATGCGGTATGCACCGCAAGGATCCTGGTCCCGCCCTGCTTGCCGGACTTTCCCATGCCGACCCACGCGTGCTCGCACGAGCCGCCCGCACCGCCGGCGAGCTGCGCCGGCATGACCTGATGCCGACTATTCGTGCCCACCGTCAACACAAGGACACAGCCACCCGCTTCTGGGCCAACTGGGCCACCGCACAGATGGGCGACGAGGAAGCACTGGAGCCGTTGCGCCAATTCGCCGAGCAACCGGGCGAGTTCCAATACCGCGGACTCTGTGTAGTACTGGCCTGGCAAAAGCGCGAGAGCAGCATCGCCTGGATACGCCAGTTGATGCGAAACCCCGCGCAGCGGCGTATCGGCATTCAGGCCGTCGGATTGTTGGGCGATCCGGTCAGCGTGCCCTGGCTGATCCAACAGATGAGCGACCTGCCCCATGCCCGCGTCGCCGGCGAGGCCTTCAGTCTGATTACCGGTGCTGACCTAGCGCTGCTCGATCTGGAGTTGCAAGACCTGCCAGATTTCGATGCAGGCCCGAACGACGATCCCGACGATGCCAATGTCGCCATGGACCCCGACGAGAACTTGCCCTGGCCCGACCCGCAATTGATCGTTGCTTGGTGGCAAAGCCATGGGGGCGACTTCCAAGCAGGCGTCGGCTATGTGCTGGGGTTGCAGCAGAGCGAGAGCAGTTACCTGCGAGCCCTTGTCCAGGGCCAGCAACGTCAGCGTATCGCCGCCGCCTGCGGCATCGCCCGCTTCCGGCCGACCGAAGTGCTTTTCCCCACCAGCGCACCGGCCTGGCGGCAAAAAATATTGCTAGGGGAGTCGGCGGGGTTCGCTCGGGGATGAGCGTCGCTTAGGGGGGCGACTTTGCACGCCATAGGGGTACCACCCTTTATCGAACCGAGCGTACCCATAAAGCTGCCGGATACCATTGGACTCAAACCGATCCCCCCATACAAAAAAACCGGCCAAAGGGCCGGTTTCAGGGGGTTCCAGAGCATTCAGCAGATTGCTATGGAAGCTATCATGGTGCCCGAAGCCGGAATCGAACCGGCACGGGGTTACCCCCGAGGGATTTTAAGTCCCTTGCGTCTACCGATTTCGCCATTCGGGCGGTAGAGCTTTTAACAAGGCCTGGACTATATACAGCCTTTGCGTGTCTCGCAAGGCATCCGGCTTTCAACAAAAAAGCCTCGTAGATCATTGACCTACGAGGCTTTTTTAATTGGAGGCTGAGGTCGGAATCGAACCGGCGTTCACGGATTTGCAATCCGGTGCATAACCACTCTGCTACTCAGCCGAAATCTAAATCTTTGAAACTAAACGGGCCGTTCTGGACGGCCCGTTGAAACTGGAGCGGGAAACGAGACTCGAACTCGCGACCCCGACCTTGGCAAGGTCGTGCTCTACCAACTGAGCTATTCCCGCTTGTCGTGTTGACGGCCGCCATTCTATAGCTTCAAAACGCCCAGTCAAGCCTTTGATTCAAAAAAGCTTATTTCTTTTCCGAGGTGATACTCAGGTGCGGCCAGGCGGCCAGGAGGTACTGCACCATCGACCACAGTGTCAGCATGGCAGCGATGATCAGCAGCACGTAACCGAGTATCACCCAGGCGGTGAATGTCGGCGGATTGGCCAGCAGCATCATCAATGCGACCATTTGCGCCGCGGTTTTCCATTTACCCAGGTTGGACACCGCCACCTGCGCCCGCGCCCCCAGTTCGGCCATCCATTCACGCAGAGCCGAAACCACGATTTCACGGCCGATGATGATCGCCGCCGGCAATGTCAGCCATAGGTTGCCATGCTCCGCCACCAGCAGCACCAGGGCGACCGCCACCATCAGCTTGTCCGCGACCGGATCGAGAAAGGCGCCGAAAGGCGTGCTCTGCTCCCAGCGACGCGCCAGGTAACCATCCAACCAGTCGGTAACCGCGGCAATGCCGAACACCGCGCTAGCGGCCCAGTAACTCCAGTTGAACGGTAGATAGAACAGCAGGATAAAAACCGGGATCAGCGCTACACGGAGCACGGTCAGCAAATTAGGGATATTCATCGAAAGAACTTGGCGGCAAAGTGATTCGGCATTCTACTCGCTGTGCAAGGCGGCATAAATCAACTCCGCAAGCTTTTTACTGATTCCTGGCGCTTTGCCGATCTCCTCGACGCTGGCGCGCGTCAACTCCTGCAAGCCACCGAAGTGGTTGAGCAATTCACGGCGCCGCTTCGGCCCTACCCCGGCGATCTCCTCCAAGGTCGAGGTACGGCGCGCCTTGCCGCGGCGTGCGCGGTGGCCGGTAATCGCGAAGCGGTGCGACTCGTCACGGATTTGCTGAATCAGATGCAGCGCCGGCGAATGACCCGGCAGCGTGAACTCATGGGCCGCATCGTTGAGATACAAGGTTTCCAGGCCAGGCTTGCGCGTCGTGCCCTTGGCCACACCGAGCAGGATCAGCTCCGGCACCGCCAATTCTTCGAGCACGTCGCGGGCCATGGCCAATTGGCCTTTACCGCCATCGACCAGCAGGATATCCGGCAGTTTGCCCTCGCCGTCCTTGATCTTGCTGAAACGCCGTGTCAGCGCCTGGTGCATCGCCGCATAGTCGTCACCACCGGTCACGCCTTCGATGTTGTAGCGGCGATAGTCGGATTTCAGCGGGCCCTCCGGGCCGAACACCACGCAGGAAGCCACAGTCGCTTCGCCACTGGTATGGCTGATATCGAAACACTCGAGGCGCTGCGGCACTTCGTCCAGTTGCAGCGCTTCGGCCAGGGCCTCGAAGCGCGCCGCCACGTGCTGCCGATTGGCCAGGCGCGCGCCGAGTGCCTGCTCGGCATTGGTCACTGCCAGTTGCTGCCAGCGCGCACGGTTGCCGCGCACCCGATAGCTGATCGTCAATTCGCGGCCGCGCACCTCCTCGATGGCGGCGATCAGCGTGGGGAAATCCTCATGCTGGACGTTGACGATCAGTTCGCTCGGCAGATCGCGCTCCAGGCTACCCAGGTAATACTGGGCGAGGAACGCCAGAAGCACTTCGCTGCCGTCCTCCTCGATCGCCACCTGGGGGAAGAAATTCTTGCTGCCCAACACCCGGCCGCCGCGCACGCTGATCAAATGCACGCAGGCGCCGCCCGGCGTGACCATGGCGGCGACCACATCGACATCGCCGTTGCCGCCTTCCATGCTTTGTTGGTCCTGCACACGGCGCACCAAAGCGATCTGGTCGCGCAACTCGGCGGCGCACTCGAAATCCAGCTCGCCGGCGGCTTTCTGCATGGCACTGGACAATTCGTCGCTCAAGGCATTGCTGCGCCCTTCGAGAAACATCACCGAGTGGCGCACGTCCTCGGCATATTCCGCCGGTTCGACCAGGCCGACGCATGGTCCTTTGCAGCGTTTGATCTGATATTGCAGGCAAGGCCGCGTGCGATTCTTGAAGAAACTGTCTTCGCACTGGCGCACCAGAAAGGCTTTCTGCAGCAGATTGAGGCTTTCGCGGATGGCGCCGGCGCTGGGATATGGCCCGAAATAACGCCCCTTTTGCTGCTTGGCCCCGCGATGGATGCTCAGGCGCGGGTATTGGCCATCCGACAAGAATACGTAGGGATAGGATTTGTCGTCGCGCAACAGGATGTTGTAGGGCGGCCGCCACTCCTTGATCAGCGTCTGCTCGAGCAGCAGCGCCTCGGTTTCATTGGCGGTGATGGTGGTTTCTATCTGGGCAATCTTGCCGACCAGCGCTGCCGTTTTAGGCGCCAGGCCGGTCTTGCGGAAGTAGCTGGCCAGGCGCTTTTTCAGATTCTTTGCTTTGCCGACATAGAGCAACTTGGCGCCCGCATCGAACATGCGGTAGACGCCCGGACGTGCGCTGCACGTGGCAAGAAAAGCGCTTGGATCGAAGGTCGCGCCGGTTTCAGCTACTGGCATCGATCATGCCATGGCGCACCGCTAACAGCGCCAGCTCCACGTCGCTGCTGATCGAAAGCTTCTCGAAGATGCGATAGCGGTAGGTGTTGACGGTTTTCGGCGACAGGCACAGTTTGTCGGAGATGCTTTGCACCTTCTGGCAACCGGCGATCATCAGTGCGATCTGAATCTCGCGCTCGGATAGCAAGTCGAACGGCGAGTTATTGCTCTGCGGCTGGAACGATTTCAGTGCGAGCTGCTGCGCGATCTGCGGGCTGATATAGCGCTGCCCGGCGAAGACCAGGCGGATGGCCTGCACCATCTCATTCAAGGCCGCGCCTTTGGTCATATAACCGGCCGCCCCGGCTTGCAGCAAGCGGGTGGGGAAAGGATCTTCTTCACAGGCGGTAACGGCGACGACTTTCAAATCGGGGTGGCTGCGCATCAGTTTGCGCGTCGCCTCGAGGCCGCCGATGCCAGGCATCTTGACGTCCATCAGGACAACATCGGGCTTCAACTCGCGGGTTTTCTTCAGCGCTTCTTCGCCAGACTCGGCCTGCCCGACAACCTGCAAGCCATCGATATCGGCCAGCATGCGCGTGATGCCTGTACGAACCAGATCATGGTCATCGACCACCAGCACCCTAATCAAGCGACACCTCGTTCTGCGTCAGCCGCTGTTTGCAGCGGTCTTGTGGACGGTTGGCGACCTTGCGACAAGACAGGGCCAAACCTAGCTTGGCGCATAAACGTCAGATAGCAAGCACCAATCAAACAGCAATGACGGCACGAAAAACTGCTGCTCTGACGAAAAGATGGCGGAAGCGGTGAGATTCGAACTCACGGAAGAGTTTCCCCTTCGACGGTTTTCAAGACCGTTGCATTCAACCGCTCTGCCACGCTTCCGGCGTAAGTGCGGGCGGCAATCTTACCCGAACGCAACACACTGTCAAACTCTCTGGCTTGGCACAACCTAACGCTCTGTTATCATCGACTCCGACTCTGGTCACGGAACCATCCGCCACTACAGGAGCGTCGCCATGCACGAACAAAATTACGCACTCGACCATGCGCAGGTCGAACAGCAAGAAGTCAGCCGCGTTCTGCGCAACACCTACGGCCTGCTCGCTATCACCCTGGCGTTCAGCGGTCTGGTGGCGTTTCTCGCGCAACGCGCCAATGTACCCTACCCGAACATCTTCGTAGTGCTGATCGGCTTCTACGGCCTGTTCTTCCTCACCGCCAAGCTGCGCAACTCGTCCTGGGGCCTGGTCTCCACCTTGGCGCTGACCGGCTTCATGGGTTACACCCTGGGTCCGATCCTCAACCGCTACATGGGCATGGCCAACGGCGCGGAAGTAGTCAGCTCGGCATTCGCCATGACGGCCTTGGTGTTCTGCGGTCTTTCGGCCTATGTGCTGACCACCCGTAAGGACATGAGCTTCCTCAGCGGCTTTATCACCGCTGGGTTCTTCGTGTTGATCGGCGCCATGCTGGCTGGCTTCTTCTTCCAGATCAGCGGCTTGCAACTGGCGATCAGTGCCGGCTTCGTGCTGTTCTCTTCGGCCTGCATCCTGTTCCAGACCAGCGCGATCATCCACGGCGGTGAACGCAACTACATCATGGCGACCATCAGCCTGTATGTATCGATCTACAACCTGTTCGTCAGCCTGTTGCAGATTTTCGGCATCATGGGCGGCGACGACTGATAGTCGGACGCTTTGATTAAGCCCGCTTCGGCGGGCTTTTTCATGCCTACGATGCCCATCTTGGCTGCTCAAGCCGTATCATTGCCGCAGTTCCCTTTGATCGGCCTTGCCATGAAATTCGCCATCGCCCTGTTCTCCCCCGCCCACGCGCCCTCCTCCCGTCGCGCCTTGCGTTTCGCCCAGGCGGCGCTGGCCGACGGCCATGAGATCGTGCGACTGTTCTTCTATCAGGATGGCGTGCACAGCGCCGCCAGCAATGTGGTAACCGCCCAGGACGAACCCGATTTGAGCGCCGAATGGCGCGCCTTCGTACGCGAGCATACGCTGGACGCCGTGGTGTGCATCGCCGCGGCGTTGCGCCGCGGCGTACTGAATGAAGAAGAAGCGCAGCGCTACGAGCGGCCCGCGGCCAACCTCGAAGCGCCCTGGGTGTTGTCCGGCCTGGGGCAATTGCACGAGGCCTCTCAACTCGCGGACCGCTTGGTCTGCTTCGGAGGGCCTTAAGATGAGCAAGTCACTGCTGATTATCAGCCGGCAAGCGCCCTGGAGTGGCCCCGGCGCCCGTGAAGCTTTGGATATTGCCCTGGCCGGCGGCGCTTTCGACCTGCCCATCGGTATGTTGTTTCTCGACGATGGCGTATGGCAGCTCGCAGCGGGGCAAAAACCAGCCAACCTGCAACAAAAAGACCTGAGCGCGAACCTGCAAGCCTTGCCCATGTTCGGCGTGGAAGCCTTGTATGTGTCGGCACATAGCCTGCGGGAACGCGGCCTCGACGGCCAGACGCTGATCCTCGATGCCGCTGTGCTGGCAGACGCCGATCTGCCCGCGCTTTTCGACCGTTATGACCAGGTGATCACGCTCTGATGGCGACTCTACACGTACTTTCCCATTCCCCCTTTGGCGACAGCCGCTTGCACAGCTGCTTGCGCCTGCTGGGCGCAGGCGATGCCGTGCTGCTTTGCGGCGACGCGGTCTATGCCTTACAACCGGGAACGGCGCCATGCCAAGCCTTGGAGCAGCTGCCCGCTGGCACCGAGCTGTTCGTCCTCGACGAGGACCTGCAAGCACGTGCCCTGGAAATCCCAGACCGGGTTCAATGCGTCGACTATCCGGCCTTCGTCGCCCTGAGTTGCCGTTACGACAAGGTCAACAGCTGGCTATGAACATGCTGACTGTCGACGGCCGGCTTATCGAATTGGATCAGGACGGCTACCTGAAGAACCTTGCCGACTGGTCGCAGCCGGTGGCCGAAGCGCTCGCGCAGCAGGAGCAACTGCAGCTCAGCCCCGAACACTGGGAAGTGCTGCTGCTGTTGCGCGCCTTCTATGACGAGTTCCAGCTCTCGCCGGCCAACCGTCCGCTGATCAAATACGCCGCGCTCAAACTCGGCCCGGAAAAAGGCAATAGCCTGAACCTCAACCGCCTGTTCAAAGGCACGCCCGCCAAACTCGCCGCCAAGCTGGCCGGCCTGCCCAAACCGACGAATTGCCTATGAACCTCGTAACCCCTGCAGAACACCCTTTCGCCCAGTTCGTGCGCATCCTCGGCAAAGGTAAGCGCGGCGCACGCAATCTGACCCGTGAGGAAGCCCGCGAGGCCATGGGCATGCTGCTCGATGGCAAAGTCGAAGAGACCCAGCTGGGCGCCTTTTTGATGCTGCTCAGGCACAAGGAGGAAAGCGCCGAGGAAATGGCCGGCTTCGCCGAAGCGGTGCGCGAGCGCCTGCACGCACCGGCGATTCAGGTCGACTTGGACTGGCCGAGTTATGCCGGAAAGAAGCGCCATCTGCCCTGGTTCCTGCTCGCGGCCAAAGCCCTGGCCAATAGCGGTGTGCGCATCCTCCTGCATGGCGGCGGCGCCCATACGGCCGGGCGCATGTACACCGAGCAACTGCTCGAACCGCTGCAGATTCCGCTGTGCCGCAGCTGGGACGAAGTCGCGCGAACGCTGGATAGACAGCAGCTGGCGTTTATCCCGCTGGGCGACTGGATGCCGCAACTGCAACGGATGATCGACTTGCGCAACATCCTCGGCCTGCGCTCGCCGATTCACTCGCTGACCCGCATTCTCAACCCGCTGGGCGCACGCTGCGGCCTGCAAAGCATCTTTCATCCGGGCTATCAGGCGGTGCACCGCGAAGCCAGCCAACTGCTCGGCGATTGCACGGTGGTGATCAAAGGCGAAGGCGGTGAGATCGAGATCAATCCCGATGCCATCAGCCACCTCTACGGCACCGCCAATGGCCAAAACTGGGACGAAGACTGGCCGGCGCTATCGCCGCAACGGCACGTGAAACCTGAATCCCTCGACCCCGCCCATTTGCAGCGTTTCTGGCGCGGCGAGGTAGAAGACGATTATGGCCAGCTCGCCGTGATCAGCAGCATGGTATTGGCGCTGAGAAGCCTGGGGCTGCCGCGCGAAGAAGCCCTGAAGGATGCGCAGCAACGCTGGGATAAACGACTTCTATCGAACTAGACGATGGTTGACGACGGATTTTTGCATCTTTCAATCCATACCCTGTCTTTAAACTGATCCCAAACAGGCCGTTGAAAAACGTTGGCGACGACTGCATGGATGCAGGAGGTAGAGCGAAGCAGGAAGCCCGAGCCGAGGCAGCCAGCGCAAGGCAAAAACAAGCGAAAAAAGGACTGGGCTCGCACGCGAGTTTACGGGCTGTAAATGGGCATTTTGATCGGACTCGCGCCCGAGCCTGTTTTTAACGCCGCGATGGCAACGCAGGTAGTTTTTCAACAGCCTGCTAAGCATTGAGCCGAGGAATCTGTTTATGGGTTTGCTGATCGGAGGGCACTGGCACGACCAGTGGTACGACACCACCAAGGACGGCCGTTTCCAGCGCGAAAACGCGCAGCGACGCAATTGGATTACCGTCGATGGCGCGCCCGGACCAAGCGGCAAAGGCGGCTTCGAGGCCCAGGCGGATCGCTACCATCTGTATGTATCCCTCGCCTGCCCCTGGGCGCACCGAACACTGATTCTGCGTCAGTTGAAAAACCTGCAAGAGCTGATCGGCGCCTCGGTGGTGAGTTGGCTGATGGGCGAAAACGGCTGGACCTTCGATCCCACCCATGGCTCCAGCGGCGATGCGCTGGACGCCTTCAACTTTCTCCATCAACGCTACACCCGCGACGATCCTCGCTATACCGGGCGCGTCACCGTACCGCTGCTGTGGGATAAACAACGCCAATGCATAGTCAGCAACGAATCGGCGGAAATTATCCGCATGTTCAACTCGGCTTTCGACGAGCTGACCGGTAATACCCTGGACCTTTACCCCGAAACCTTGCGCGGCGAAATAGACAGGTTGAACAAACGCGTCTATCCGGCAGTGAATAACGGCGTCTATCGCGCCGGTTTCGCCACCACCCAGGCCGCGTACGATGAAGCCTTCGTCGAACTGTTCGATGAACTGGATGCACTCGAGCAATTGCTGGCTAGCCGCCGCTATCTGGCGGGCGAATACCTGACCGAGGCCGACTGGCGCCTGTTCACCACCCTGATCCGCTTCGACGCCGTGTATTACGGGCACTTCAAGTGCAACCTGCGGCGCATCGAAGACTATCGGAATCTATCCAACTGGCTGCGCGAGCTGTATCAATGGCCCGGTGTGGCAGAGACGGTGAATTTCGACCATATCAAAAATCACTATTACGCCAGCCACCGCACCATCAACCCGAGCGGCATAGTCCCGCGCGGTCCGGCGCTGGATCTTGCCCACGAGCATGATCGCGCTCGGTTGCCGGGCGCGGGTATCTTCGGAGTTAGCAGCCAGGTGCGACTCGGAGGTTTAAAGGGCGCGGGCTTTCGCGGTAGAACGCCTGATTTCAGCAAGCAGCCACAGCGCACTAAGCAGGCATAGGCCAATAATCGCCATGGAAAAAGGCAGGTGGAACTGTTCGAAGCCTGCCAAGGCGAAACCCGCGTGAATCACAAAAGTAAGTGCGCCGAGCGCCGTGCAGATGCCGGCGAAAAAGCTGGCTTTGGCAGTGCCTAGCACCACATGCCGATAGCCCAGTAACACAATCGGCATGGCCATCAGGTTGAATAGCAGATAGCCCTGAATGCCGCCGGGCAAATAGAACATGTCCCACTCGTGCCAATACGCCGCGTCGATCTGGTGCAGCACCAGCAGGAGCATGGTCGCGAAATAGCTTCTTTCCATAGACAGCATTCCTCGAGTGCTTATCTAACCCTGTGTTTGCGCGCCTTCGAACCAGGCGAGCTTATCGCGCAGCTGCACGACTTCCCCGACAATCACCAGAGTCGGTGCATGCACTTGATGCTCGGCCACCAATTGCGGCAGGTCGGCCAAGGTGCCAGTGAACACTCGCTGGCTCTGCGTGGTGCCTTGCTGGATCAAGGCAGCCGGGGTGTCGGCGCTGCGGCCATGGGCGACCAATTGCTGGCAAATCAGCGGTAAGCCGACCAAGCCCATATAGAACACCAGGGTCTGGTGCGGTGCGGCGAGTTCGGCCCAGGGTAGATCGCAGCTGCCATCCTTGAGGTGGCCGGTGACGAAACGCACCGATTGCGCATGGTCGCGGTGGGTCAGCGGAATGCCGGCATAGGCCGCGCAACCACTGGCGGCGGTAATACCGGGCACCACCTGGAAGGGAATGCCATGGGCGGCCAGCTCTTCGATCTCCTCGCCGCCACGGCCGAAGATAAAGGGATCGCCGCCCTTCAGGCGCAATACCCGCTTACCTGCTTTGGCCAGCGCGACCAGGCGCTGGTTGATCTGCTCCTGGGGCAGCGCGTGTTCGGCGCGCTGCTTGCCGACGTAGATGCGCTCGGCATCGCGGCGGCATAGCTCGATGATCGCCGGCGCGACCAGGCGATCGTAGAGCACCACATCGGCCTGTTGCATCAGACGCAAGGCGCGGAAGGTCAATAAATCCGGATCGCCCGGACCAGCGCCAACCAGGTAGACCTCGCCCAGCGCCTGGGGCGCGGCACCGGCAATCTTGGCTTCGAGCAGGCGCTCGCCTTCCTGCAATTTGCCGGCGAATACGCTTTCGGCGATCTGGCCCTGGAATACGTCCTCCCAGAACACCCGGCGCTGCTGCACATCGGGAAACAGTCCCTTGACCTGGGCGCGGAAGCGCTTGGCCAGGCCGGCCAACTGACCATAAGTGGCGGGAATCCAGGTCTCGATCTTGGCCCTGATCAGGCGCGCGAGCACCGGCGCATCGCCGCCGCTGGTGACCGCGACTATCAAGGGCGAGCGGTCGACGATGGCCGGGAAGATCACACTGCACAGCTTGGGCGCATCCACCACATTGACCGGAATACCCAGCGCCTGGGCCTGGGCGGAAATCTGCGCATTGAGCGGTTCGTCGTCAGTGGCCGCAATGATCAGCACAACACCCTGCAGATCCTCGGCCTGGTAACCGCGCAGGAGAAAACCACCATCACCGGCCAGCTGCCGCAGCTCGTCCCTGACCTCGGGGGCGACGACACGCAGACGCGCCCCAGCATCGGCAAGCAAGCGCGCCTTGCGCAACGCCACTTCACCGCCGCCAACCACCAGCACCAGGCGATCCTGCAATTTATGGAACAGGGGGAGGAAGTCCATGGATCAATCTCGCCAGAAATAAAAAAACGGGGCGACAATCGCCACCCCGTATTGTGCATCCGAATTGCGTCTTAGCCGATCACTTCGATGCCGCCCATATAAGGCTTGAGCACCTCGGGCACGCGGATGCTGCCATCGGCCTGCTGGTAGTTCTCCAGCACCGCGACCAGGGTGCGACCCACCGCCAGGCCGGAGCCATTGAGGGTGTGCAGCAGTTCGGGCTTGCCGGTTTCCGGGTTGCGGTAGCGCGCCTGCATACGCCGCGCCTGGAAATCGCCGCAGTTGGAGCAGGAGGAGATTTCCCGGTACTTGTCCTGGCTCGGCACCCAGACTTCCAGATCGTAAGTCTTGGTCGCACCGAAACCCATGTCCCCGGTACACAGCGCCAACACCCGATAGGGCAGTTCGAGCAATTGCAGGACTTTCTCGGCATTGCCGGTCAGTTCTTCGAGCGCCTGATAGGAGGTGCTCGGCTCGACGATCTGCACCATCTCGACCTTGTCGAACTGATGCTGGCGGATCATGCCGCGGGTATCGCGTCCGGAAGCACCGGCTTCGCTACGGAAACACGGGGTGTGGGCGACGAACTTCAACGGCAGCTGTTTGGCGTCGAGGATTTCGCCGGCGACGATATTGGTCAGCGACACTTCCGCAGTCGGGATCAGATAGAGGTCGGCCTCATTCTCGCGGCTGATCTTGAACAGATCTTCTTCGAACTTCGGCAGCTGGCCGGTGCCTTGCAATGCCGGGGCCTGAACCAGATAGGGGGTGTAGGCCTCTTCGTAGCCGTGCTCGCTGGTGTGCAGGTTGATCATGAACTGCGCCAAGGCGCGGTGCAGGCGGGCGATGGGGCCGCGCAGCAAGGCGAAACGCGCTCCGGACAGTTTGGCCGCGGTCTCGAAATCCAACCAGCCGTGCTGCTCGCCCAGGCTGACATGATCCTGAATGGTGAAATCGAAGGCCTTGGGAGTACCCCAGCGGCGCACCTCGACGTTGCCCTCTTCGTCATCGCCGACGGGAACCGACTCGTGCGGCAGGTTGGGAATGCTCAGCAGCAGGTCATCGAGTTCGGCTTGAATGCTGTCCAGCTCGCGCTTGCCCTCCTCCAGCTCACTACCCATGCGGTCGACATCGGCGAGCAGCGGCGCGATGTCTTCGCCTCGCTGCTTGGCCTGACCGATGGTCTTGGAGCGGCTATTGCGTTCGGCCTGCAATTGCTCGGTGCGGGTCTGGACGGTTTTACGCTGGGCTTCCAACGCTTCGAAGCGCGCCACATCCAGTTGAAAACCACGGCTAGCAAGACGCTGGGCAACTTCGTGGAGCTGGCCGCGTACCAATTTGGAGTCGAGCATGTTCAATTCTCAATAACAGGTGCAAAAGAATGCATGGCCGTAGCCATGACGCGCGATGCCGCGCAGTTTAAGACGTAAGACCGCTAGAGCGCCAATCGGCAAACGGCTCGGCAACCGATAACGCCGCTCACTGACACAGGCGCGCCAGGGTCAGGCCCAGACAGGCGGCCAATAACCCACCGACCACGCTGCATAACAGGTAACCCGTTGCCTCGGCGATACGGCCGTGCTCGAGCATATTGAGCAGTTCCAGGCTGAACGAGGAAAACGTGGTCAAACCGCCGAGCAAGCCGACCGTCAGGCCGGTACGCAGCTCCAAGGGCAGGTCGGTGCGCAACAAAAACAGCCCCGATAATAAGCCGATCAACAGGCAACCGAGCATGTTCACCGTCAAGGTCGCCAGGTAGTAATGTCGTGGCCAGTGCGCCACCACCCAACTCGCCGCGAGAAACCGCAGCACGCAACCCGTCGCGCCGCCGACGGCGACCGCCAACGCTACACGAATCATGATTTTCTCCGCTGCTTGGGGCTCGCCTGATCCTGGTTTTTCAGGTGCTGCAGCTTGTCGCGAATTTTCAGTTCGAGGCCGCGCGGTACCGGCTGGTAGTACTGGCGGGGCTCCAGCGCCTCGGGGAAGTAATCCTCGCCGGCCGCATAGGCTTCCGGCTCGTCATGGGCGTAGCGGTATTCGTCGCCATAGCCGAGCTCTTTCATCAATTTGGTCGGTGCATTGCGCAGGTGCAGCGGTACGTCCAAAGAGCCGTGCTCGGCGGCATCGCGCATCGCCGCCTTGAAGGCGCTGTACACCGCGTTGCTCTTCGGCGCGCACGCCAGGTAGACGATCGCCTGGGCCACCGCCAGTTCGCCTTCCGGGCTGCCCAGGCGTTCCTGCACATCCCAGGCATTCAGGCACAGGGTCAGCGCCCTGGGGTCGGCGTTGCCGATGTCCTCACTGGCCATGCGCACCACCCGGCGCGCAAGGTACAGCGGGTCGCAACCACCATCGAGCATGCGCGCGAACCAATACAGCGCAGCGTCTGGATTGGAGCCGCGCACCGACTTGTGCAGCGCGGAAATCTGATCGTAAAAAACTTCGCCGCCTTTATCGAAGCGCCGACGACTGTCGCCGAGCAGGTCGAGCAGCAGCTCGCTGCTGATTTCGCCACCGTCCTCGGCAAGATCGGCGGCATTCTCCAGGAAGTTCAACAGCCGCCGACCATCGCCGTCGGCGGCGCTCATCAAAATCTTGAAGCTCTCTTCCGGCAGGCTGAGCTTGCGCTCGCCCAAGCCCTTGGGGTCGTTCAGCGCGCGATCGACCAACTTGCGCAGGGCCGCTTCGTCTAGGCTTTTCAACACATAAACGCGCGCCCTGGAGAGCAAGGCGTTATTCAGTTCGAACGACGGATTTTCTGTGGTGGCGCCGATAAAGATCAGCGTGCCGTCCTCCACGTAGGGCAGAAAGGCATCCTGCTGCGACTTGTTGAAGCGGTGCACTTCATCGACGAACAGAATGGTCTGACGACCATATTGCGCGGCATGCTGCTGGGCGACTTCCACCGCCTGGCGAATCTCCTTGACCCCGGAGAGCACTGCGGAAATCGTCTCGAAATGGGCGTCGGAAACCTGCGCAAGCAGACGCGCGAGAGTGGTCTTGCCCACCCCCGGCGGTCCCCAGAAGATCATCGAGTGCAGTGCGCCCTGCTCCAGGGCTTCGCGCAGCGGCTTGCCGCGCGCCAGCAAGTGCTCCTGGCCGACATATTCATCCAGGCTGGCAGCCCGTAGACGGGCGGCAAGCGGTTGGGCGACCGGAGCCTTGCGAAACAGATCCATGGAGTGACGCCTACCTCTTACTCTTGAATGACGTCGGCGCCTTCTGGAATGTCGAAGCTGAATTGCTTGTCATCCAGGGCTTCGTTCATCTGGACATTGAGGAACAGGATATTGGTGCGCTGACCAATGCTGTCGATCAATTGCATGTCATTCAACACGCCGCCGCGAAACGACAGGCGCAGGCTATCGAACAAGCTGTCCTTGGACTTGGGCTTGAGAATGAAATCGATGACATTGCCGCCTTCCTTATGGCTGATCTCGAAGTTCTCGCTGATCTTCGATACATCGCCGGAGAGCAACAGCGCCGGGGTGTGGGTCAGACGCTGATCGAGGGTCTGGATGGTGACCTGCTCGAGGTCCGGATCGTACAGCCAGACCTTCTCGCCATTGGATACCAGCAATTGCTCCATCGGCTCGTCGGTGTGCCAACGGAACAGCCCCGGCCGCTTCAATGCGAGTTGACCGGCGGTTTCCTGCAACTGCGTACCACTGCCGTCCAGGGTCAACTGGGAAAAGCGCGCGGTGATGGTTTGCGCCTGGTTGAGCAACTGGGTCAGTTTCTGCACGGCGACCGTGTCGTCAGCCATCGCACACAGGCTCGACAGGCTGAGAACCGCTAACAACATCATGCGAATCAGGCGCATGGGACTCCTTATCAAATAGGGTTTGAGCATTAATCAATCACGCATGGGCCCGGGGGCGATAACCTCACGGGAGCCATTGGTGTTCATCGACGTGACCACACCCGCCATCTCCATGGCTTCGATCATGCGCGCGGCGCGGTTGTAACCGATCTTCAATTTACGCTGCACGGCGGAAATAGACGCGCGGCGGCTTTCCAGGACGAAATTGACCGCCTCGTCGTACAGCGGGTCGGACTCGCTGCCTTCACCGCCGCCTTCGCCGCCACCGCCATCGAAACCGCTACCGGCCTCTTCGACGCCGGCGAGGATATCTTCGATGTAATCCGGAGTGCCGCGCTGTTTCCAGGCCTCGACCACGCGATGCACCTCATCGTCGGAAACGAAGGCGCCATGCACACGAATCGGCAAACTGGTGCCCGGCGGCATATAGAGCATGTCGCCATGCCCCAGTAGCTGTTCCGCGCCGCCCTGATCGAGAATGGTCCGCGAGTCGATCTTGCTCGACACCTGGAACGCCATCCGCGTTGGAATATTGGCCTTGATCAGGCCGGTGATCACGTCAACCGACGGCCGCTGGGTCGCGAGAATCAGGTGAATCCCCGCGGCACGGGCTTTCTGCGCGATCCGCGCGATCAACTCTTCGACCTTCTTGCCGACGATCATCATCATGTCGGCGAATTCGTCGACTATCACCACGATGGTCGGCAGGGTTTTTAGCAACGGCGCTTCGTCCTGCATGCTTTCACGCTTGTACAAAGGATCGGCAAGGGGTTCGCCCGCCTCTTCCGCATCCTTGACCTTGCGATTGAAACCGGCCAGGTTGCGCACGCCCAGCTTGGACATCAGCTTGTAGCGCCGCTCCATTTCCGCCACGCTCCAGCGCAGAGCGTTGGCGGCCTCCTTCATGTCGGTGACCACCGGGCACAGCAGATGCGGGATGCCTTCGTAGATCGACAATTCGAGCATCTTGGGGTCGATCATGATCAAGCGCGCGTCTTCCGGCCCGGACTTGAACAGGATCGACAGGATCATCGCGTTGACGCCCACCGACTTACCCGAACCCGTGGTACCGGCTACCAGCAAATGCGGCATGCGCGCCAGATCGGTGATCACCGGTTTGCCGCCGATATCGTGCCCCAACGCCAGGGTTACCGGCGACTTGGCGTCATCGTATTCGGTCGACGACAACACTTCGGAGAAGCGCACGATCTGCCGATCTTCATTGGGGATCTCGATGCCGACCGTGGTCTTGCCCGGGATCACCTCCACTACCCGCACGCTGATCACCGCGAGCGAACGCGCCAAATCTTTCGCCAGGTTGGAAATACGGCTGACTTTCACCCCTGCCGCGGGCTGGATTTCAAAACGGGTAATCACCGGCCCCGGATGCACGGACTCGACGATGACCTCAACGCCGAACTCCTTGAGCTTGATCTCCAGCAGACGCGACATCGCCTCCAAGGATTCGGGCGAGTATTTTTTCTGCACCTTTTCCGCCACGTCGAGCAGGGAAATAGGCGGCAAGCTGCCGGCCAGGGCGCTGTCCTCGAACAGGTTCACCTGCTTCTCTTTCAGTACCCGCTTGCTCTGCTCCGGCGGCTTGGGCGCCGGCGGCGCGGCGATGACCGGCGCGGTGCGATTGACCTGCGCACTCATGTGCTTGTTCAAGGCTTCTTCGCGCTCGAGCAGGCGCGCTTTGACCTTGGCTTGCTCGGTGCGGTCGAGCACGATCGGCGCCGAGACTTCGCTCACCCGCTCATCGACTTCCCGCAGCTGGGCGACCAATTGCTTACGCTCGGCCCTGGCGTTCCACCAGCGGTTGACCAGGCTCTGCACCAGCTCGATCAAGTCCAGGGTGATCTTGCCGGTCAGATCCATCACCTTGAACCAGGACAGGTCGCTGAATACCGTCAAGCCGAACAGAAACAAGGCGATGAACAGCAAGGTGCTGCCTTGCACGTTCAGCGAATCGACCGCCAGCATGCCTAGGCTCTCGCCCAGAGCGCCACCGGCCGACGCGGGCATTTCGGCGCCCGCCTGGAAATGGATATAGGCCAGGGTCGCGCCGGATAGCACCAGAAATACCAGGCCGATCAAACGCCAGGAAAACAACCAGCCGCTCCAGTGCCAAGGCTGATGGCGTGCACGAAACACTTGCCATGCCTTGATCCCGAGCAATAAGGGGAACAGGTAAGCGAAGTAACCTAGGGCCATGAACAGCACATCGGCGAACCAAGCGCCGGCGCGCCCCGCGGCGTTCTGCACTTGCTCGACGTTGCTGGTGTGAGTCCAGCCGGGATCGGCCGGATCGTAGGTCAGCAATGCCATCCAGAGGTACAGACATAGCGCGCCGAGGGCGATAAGCGCGCCCTCCTTGAGCCGGTAAGGCAACTGCTGACGCCACATGGGCGACTGGGCGGTAGAGCTAGAATTCTTCAAAACGCATCGGTTCCTGCGTCGGCGTCATGCCGAGTGGTCGATTGAACAGCGGAAAGATGACCTATTGTACGGCTTTACCCCGGCGGCTGGCAGGCAACCAGCGCACAAGGCGCGCGCCAAGGCCTCAGCCTCGGCTCCCGCTCGCCACCTGCTTCGGTGTAGCATATCGGCCAACATCTTCCGTGCGGCTCAATTTGAGCATGCATTCTCTTTTGTGACAAAGGCTTATGAGGTGTTTTTATGAGCGAAGTCAAGCATTCACGCCTGATTATCCTGGGTTCCGGCCCTGCCGGTTATAGCGCCGCGGTCTACGCGGCCCGCGCCAATCTCAAACCCGTGATCATCACCGGTATTCAGCCCGGCGGTCAGCTGACCACCACCACCGAAGTGGACAACTGGCCTGGCGACGTCGAAGGCTTGACCGGCCCGGCGTTGATGGAACGCATGCAGAAACATGCCGAACGCTTCGACACTGAGATCATCTACGACCATATTCACACCGCCGAGTTGCAGACCCGCCCCTTCACCCTCAAAGGCGACAGCGGCACCTACACTTGCGATGCGCTGATCATCGCCACCGGCGCCTCGGCACAGTACCTGGGCCTGCCATCGGAAGAAGCGTTCGCCGGCAAAGGCGTCTCCGCCTGCGCCACCTGCGACGGCTTTTTCTATCGCAACCAAGTGGTCGCGGTCATCGGCGGCGGCAACACAGCCGTCGAGGAGGCGCTGTACCTGTCCAACATCGCCAAAGAAGTTCATCTTATCCACCGCCGCGACAAGCTGCGCTCCGAGAAGATTCTGCAGGACAAGCTGTTCGACAAAGCCGCCAACGGCAACGTCCGCCTGCACTGGAACCATACCCTGGACGAAGTGCTCGGCGATGCCAGCGGCGTGACGGGCGTACGTCTGAAAGACACCGTAAACGGCACCAGCAAGGAACTGCCGTTGGCCGGTGTATTCATCGCCATCGGCCACAAACCCAACACCGAGCTGTTCCACAATCAGTTGGAGATGCGCGACGGTTACCTGCTGATCAAAGGCGGCAGCGAAGGCAATGCCACCGCCACCAGCATCGAGGGCGTATTCGCCGCCGGCGATGTCGCCGACCACGTATACCGTCAAGCCATCACCTCGGCCGGTGCCGGCTGCATGGCGGCACTCGACGTCGAGAAGTTTCTCGACGATAACTGATAGCCCAAAGATGGTCCGGACAGCCGTGTCTCGACAGGCCGCCCCACCCTCCCTTCCTGCGGCATCACCTCATGCTGACTTGGCTGCAACGCGACTCCCTGGACTTCCCTCCGCTCGACAAGGCCCTGCGCGACCCCAACGGTTTGCTCGCGGCGGGGGGCGACCTCCGGCCCGAACGCCTGATCCAGGCTTACCGGCATGGTTGCTTCCCTTGGTACCAGGACGGCCAGCCGATTCTCTGGTGGTCGCCTGACCCGCGCACCGTGCTGTTTCCCGATGAACTGCATGTTTCGCGCAGCCTGCGCAAAGTGCTGCGCCAACAGTGCTATCAGGTCAGCTTCGACCGGGCCTTCGGCGCTGTGATCCAAGCCTGCGCGGCGCCTCGCGACTATGCCGACGGCACCTGGATCACCACGCCGATGCAGCAGGCGTATCTGCAACTGCATGAACGCGGTATCGCCCACTCCGTGGAAGTCTGGCGCGAAGATCAGTTGGTCGGCGGCTTATATGGCCTGGCCATGGGCCAATTGTTTTTCGGCGAGTCGATGTTCAGCCGTGCCGACAACGCTTCGAAAGTCGGCTTCGTCACCCTCGTCGAATACCTGAAAGCCAAGGGCTTCGTGCTGATCGACTGCCAGATGCCCAGCCAACACCTGCATAGTTTTGGCGCCAGGTCGATCCCCCGAGAGGTATTCGCCGATTATCTGCGATCGCATATTGACCAGCCGAGTAATGCCGACTGGCCTGCCTAGTCGAGTGCCGCAGCCTGGCATACACTTGATGCAGACGTGCTTCGAGAGCCGAACATGACCGAGCTGGCCCGCCTCAAGTTCTATGCGACACAGCCTCATCCATGCAGCTACCTGCCCGAGGAACAGGCCACCACCCTGTTCCTCGATCCCAGTCAGCCAATGGATGCGCGCGTGTATGCCGAACTGTCGGAGATGGGCTTCAGGCGCAGCGGCGACCATCTCTATCGCCCGCATTGCCAGCGCTGCACAGCGTGCGTTCCAGCGCGCATCCCCGCTGCGGAGTTCCGCCCCAATCGCCAGCAGCGGCGTATCTTCAAACGCAATAGCGACCTCGAGGTACGGGTGGTACGCCCGGCTTTCTCCGAGGAGTATTACGCCCTGTATGTCCGCTATATCGAACTGCGTCACGCCGACGGCGATATGTACCCGCCCAGCCGCGAACAGTTCTCCACTTTTCTCGTACGCGACCTGGCCTTCTCGCGTTTTTACGAGTTCCGCAAAGACGGGCGCTTGCTCGCCATAGCCGTGACCGATGTCCTGCCCAACGGGCTTTCGGCGGTTTATACCTTTTACGAGCCCGACGAAGAGCGCCGCAGCCTGGGGCGCTTCGCCATCCTTTGGCAGATCGCCGAAACCGCACGGTTAGGCTTGCATGCGGTCTATCTCGGCTACTGGATCAAGAACTGCCGGAAGATGAACTACAAGACGCAATACCGACCGATCGAGCTGTTCGTCAACCAGCGTTGGATAGCACTTACCTGAAGCCCTTGGCGCAAACCACTATTTTCGGGCACAATGCACGCCGCTTTTGCCTGGGGCCAGTTGCACCGGGCCATTCATTGGATACCGAGGGCTTTACTGCATGTCGAAAGAAGACAGCTTCGAAATGGAAGGCACTGTCGTCGACACCCTGCCCAACACCATGTTCCGTGTGGAGTTGGAAAATGGGCACGTCGTAACCGCGCATATCTCCGGAAAGATGCGCAAAAACTACATCCGTATTTTGACTGGCGACAAGGTGCGCGTTGAGCTGACGCCTTATGACTTGAGCAAGGGCCGCATTACTTACCGCGCCCGCTAACAGGCTGCTGAAAACATCGTTTTCAGCCTCTGTTTCACCAAGCACCAGTAAAAACGCCCGGCATTGCCGGGCGTTTTTGTGGTTGCTGAATTTAATGCTTAAGCCATTTCCGCCGTGGTTTCGAAATCGAAGGTCAACTCGCCGTTTTCCAGATCGATATGCACCACGCCACCATGCTCGGCCAACTCGCCGAATAGAATTTCTTCCGCCAGCGGACGCTTGATTCTGTCCTGAATCAAACGCGCCATCGGCCTGGCCCCCATCTGCACGTCGTAACCCTGCTCCGCCAGCCAACTGCGGGCGGCGTCGCTGACCTCGAGCATGACGCGCTTGTCCTCGAGCTGCGCCTGCAGCTCGGTGAGGAACTTGTCGACGATGCTCTTGATCACTTCGTGGCTCAGGCGGCCGAATTGGATAATGGTGTCCAGACGGTTGCGGAACTCCGGCGAGAAACTCTTCTTGATCACTTCCATTGCATCGGACGAGTGGTCCTGATGAGTGAAACCAATCGACGCCCGCGCTGCTGTTTCGGCGCCGGCATTGGTGGTCATGATCAGAATGACATTGCGGAAATCCGCCTTGCGCCCGTTGTTATCGGTCAGCGTGCCGTGATCCATCACCTGCAGCAGCAGGTTGAAGACTTCCGGGTGAGCCTTCTCGATCTCATCGAGCAAGAGCACGCAATGCGGCATCTTGGTGATCGCTTCGGTCAGCAAACCACCCTGATCGAAACCGACATACCCGGGGGGAGCGCCGATCAGGCGGGATACGGTGTGCCGCTCCATATACTCCGACATATCGAAACGCACCAATTCGATACCCATGGCTTTGGCCAACTGACGAGCGGCCTCGGTTTTACCCACGCCGGTCGGCCCCGCGAACAGGAACGAACCCACGGGCTTGTCGGGCGCCTTGAGGCCTGCACGCGACAGCTTGATAGCCGTAGCCAACGAATCGATCGCCGTATCCTGGCCAAACACCGTGAGCTTAAGATCGCGCTCCAAATTACGCAGCAGCTCTTTATCCGAGCTGTTGACGTGCTTCGGCGGAATGCGCGCGATTTTCGCCACTATGTCTTCGACCTGAGCCACATCGATGCGCTTCGCGCGCTTCTCTTCGGGCTGCAAACGCTGATAGGCGCCCGCCTCGTCGATTACATCGATGGCCTTATCGGGCATATGCCGATCGTTGATATAGCGCGACGCCAACTCGGCCGCTGCACGTAAGGCCTCGTCGCTGTACTCGATGCCATGGTGCTGCTCGAAACGCCCCTTAAGACCCTTGAGGATGCCATAGGTGTCGTCCACCGACGGCTCGCTGACATCGACCTTCTGGAAACGACGCGCCAGCGCCCTGTCCTTCTCGAAGATGCCGCGAAATTCCTGGAAGGTGGTCGAGCCGATGCAACGGATCTCGCCCGAAGACAGCATCGGCTTGAGCAGGTTGGACGCATCCATGACCCCACCGGAAGCGGCGCCGGCACCGATGATCGTGTGAATTTCGTCGATAAACAGAATCGCCTGCGGGCGCTTGCGCAACTCGTTGAGCAGCGCCTTCAAGCGCTTCTCGAAATCGCCACGGTACTTGGTACCAGCCAACAAGGCGCCCAAATCCAGGGAATACACCACGCTGTTGGCTAACAGATCCGGCACCTGGTTATCCACGATTCGCTTGGCCAGGCCTTCGGCAATCGCGGTTTTCCCCACACCGGCCTCACCGACCAGCAGCGGGTTGTTCTTGCGCCGACGCGCGAGAATCTGCGCGACACGCTCCACTTCCTGCTCACGGCCGACCAACGGATCGATGCGCCCCTGCCGGGCCACTTCGTTGAGGTTACTGGCGTAGGCGTCCAAGGGGTTACTGGATGCCGAAGACTCGCCGCCTTCCTCGTCCTGCATTTCCTGCTCGACTTCCGAGTGACCGCCATGGCCCGGCACCTTGGAGATGCCATGGGCAATGAAATTGACTACATCGATACGCGCGACGCTCTGTTGCTTGAGCAAGAATACGGCCTGGCTTTCCTGCTCGCTGAAGATCGCGACCAGCACGTTGGCGCCAGTCACTTCACGCTTGCCAGAGCTTTGCACATGGAATACCGCGCGCTGTAGTACACGCTGAAAACCCAAGGTCGGCTGGGTTTCGCGCTCATCGTCGTGCTGCGGGATCAACGGCGTCGTGGAGTCGATGAACTCCTGCAAATCATGCCGCAGCTTATCGAGGTTAGCGCCACAAGCACGCAGTACGCTTGCCGCGGCCTCGTTATCCAATAGCGCTAGAAGGAGATGCTCCACCGTCATAAATTCATGACGCTTGGTGCGAGCCTCCTTGAAGGCCAGGTTGAGGGTGACTTCGAGCTCTCGATTTAACATAGCTGCACCTCATGCCCAAGCGGCCGGCGTTAACCGTCCTTCTCTATTTCACAGAGTAGCGGATGCTGACTCTCGCGCGCGTACTGATTTACCTGCATCGCTTTGGTTTCAGCGATGTCACGGGTGAACAATCCACAAACTGCCCGCCCCTCTGTATGAACGGTAAGCATAATTTTGGTCGCCAGCTCCCGGTTAAGGTTGAAAAATACCTCTAGCACCTCGACCACAAAATCCATTGGCGTGTAGTCGTCATTGAATATGACCACTTTATACAGCGGTGGTGCCTGCAACGCCGGCTTGGATTCCTGTACGGCAACGCCGGACGAATCGTCCTCATGCGTGGCTGGGCGATCCTGATTGAATGTTAGTCGAATCTGGCTACTTGCATGCATGCTGAAAGGGTATCGTAGGTTGGACGAACACTGATAGTAGAGCGATTTGACCGGATTCGCAGCCAGTTGCAGCATAGCCTTGACTATCGGCAAAACGGTGTTACAAACAAGGGGTACCCACCCCGGGTATTTAGGGGGTTCCGCGTTTTCGTCCAACGTCGTTGTGCGCGCGGAATCAAAGTGGATGATACTCCAGAGATGGGGTCCTTTGCAGAGGGAGATCAGCATGGTTAGCGGTAAGGTCAAGTGGTTCAACAACGCCAAAGGCTATGGATTCGTTCTGGCTGATGGGAAAGATGAGGACCTATTCGCCCACTACTCAGCCATTCAGATGGACGGCTATAAAACCCTGAAAGCTGGTCAGCCGGTTAGCTTCGATATAATTCAAGGTCCTAAAGGACTCCATGCCGTAAATATCCGCGCGCTCCCGGCCACTACCGAAACGCCGGCTTCAGTTAGCAAGCCAGAAACCACCGCAGTGAAAGCCTGAATTGGACGTTTCGTTCAAAAAAAAGGCCGGTCAATTGACCGGCCCTTTTTTTTGTTACCACTGATCAGCTCACATGTGAGAGATCATCGCATCGCCGAACTGCGAGCAGGACATCAGCTTGGCGCCGTCCATCAGACGCTCGAAATCGTAGGTCACTGTCTTGGCCGAGATCGCGCCATTGGTGCCCTTGATAATCAAGTCTGCCGCTTCGACCCAGCCCATGTGACGCAGCATCATTTCAGCGGACAGGATCAGCGAACCCGGGTTCACCTGGTCCTTGCCTGCGTACTTGGGTGCTGTACCGTGCGTCGCCTCGAACATGGCGATGCTATCGGACAGGTTGGCGCCAGGTGCGATACCGATGCCGCCGACTTCGGCCGCCAGGGCGTCGGAGAGGTAGTCGCCGTTCAGGTTCAGCGTGGCAATTACGTCGTACTCTGCCGGGCGCAGCAGGATTTGCTGCAGCATGGCATCGGCGATAGCGTCTTTGACGATAATGTTCTTGCCGGTTTTCGGGTTCTTGAACTGCATCCAAGGACCGCCGTCGAGCAGGGTTGCGCCGAATTCTTCAGCAGCAATTTCGTAGGCCCACTCTTTGAAGGCACCTTCGGTGAACTTCATGATGTTGCCTTTGTGCACGATGGTCAGCGAGTCGCGGTCGTTATCGACCACATACTGCAGTGCCTTGCGCGCCAGGCGCTTGGTGCCTTCTTTGGAAACCGGCTTGACGCCGATGCCGCAGTTTTCGTCGAAACGGATTTTGGTAACACCCATTTCCTCTTTGAGGAATTTGATCACCTTGTCCGCTTCCGGCGAGCCAGCTTTCCATTCGATACCGGCGTAAATGTCTTCCGAGTTTTCGCGGAAGATGGTCATGTCGACGTCGCCAGGCTTCTTAACCGGGCTGGGCACGCCTTCGAACCAACGCACTGGACGCAGGCAAACGTACAGGTCGAGCTGCTGACGCAGGGCAACGTTCAGCGAACGGATGCCGCCACCGACCGGAGTGGTCAACGGGCCCTTGATGGAAACGACGTAATCTTTGACCGCGTCGAGGGTCTCTTGCGGCAGCCAGGTATCCTGGTCATAAACCTGAGTGGCCTTCTCGCCCGCATAAACTTCCATCCAGGAAATCTTGCGCTCGCCGCCATAGGCTTTTTCCACGGCCGCATCCACGACCTTGATCATCACCGGACTGATATCGACACCGATACCATCACCCTCGATAAAAGGAATGATCGGATTGTTCGGTACATTAAGCGACATATCGGCATTAACGGTGATTTTGTCACCGGTTGCTGGCACCTGGATCTTTTGGTATCCCATGCTGGACTCCGTTGTTCTCGTGGTCTGACACCCCGCCGCAGATGAGGCGGCGGGATAGATCTTTTGGGTCTCGGAAAGGCGCGCCATTTTTGTAGTTTTTCTACAAAAAGTCACGCACTTTTCCGTGAGCAAACACTTCAATGGCCCATTTCAAGGGCGTGTAGCTAAACGCCAATGAAGCCTTGTAGTCAAACTACAACAGCACTACATCGGCATGCCGGCAAGACGCTTTCAGCCTAGCAGCTCGATCGCCGATTGCCGGCATTGCAATCGAACAACACAAAATACCGACTTTGCCCACCCTTTCAAGGAGTCAACATGCGCTTTACCCCTCACGTCACCGTCGCCACCATTATCGAAGACCAGGGTCGCTTTCTGCTGGTCGAAGAAATGGCCGGTGGCCGCGCCGTATTTAACCAGCCTGCGGGCCACTTGGAAGCAGACGAAAGTCTCATGCAGGCGGCATTACGCGAAACACTCGAGGAAACCGGCTGGGATGTCGAGCTCACAGGTGTAACGGGCATCTACCTTTATACCGCCCCCAGCAACGGCGTCACCTACCAGCGCGTCTGTTTCGCCGCCAAAGCGCTACGCCAGCGTCCTGCGCATCCACTGGACGAGGGCATCATCGGCCCGCGCTGGCTGAGCCGCGACGAGTTGGCCGCGCAACCGCAGCGCTGGCGCAGCGAACTGGTCTTGCGCTGCATCGATGATTATCTGGAAGGCCCCCAGTTCCCCTTGACCCTGATCCGCGACTAGCCCATTTACTCGAATCCGATGCGACCGACAAAATGCGCGGCGATTCTCGGCCAGCCGGTTTCTCGCGGCAACGCCACCAGCCCTGCTAGAATCGCCTCCTTTTCAGCCTTATGCATATCGCTCTCATGCCAGATCCAAGCACAACGCGCGTAATCGTCGGCATGTCCGGCGGCGTCGACTCCTCAGTATCCGCCTTGCTGTTGCTCGAACAGGGCTATCAGGTCGAAGGCCTGTTCATGAAGAACTGGGACGAAGACGACGGCACCGAGTACTGCACCGCCATGGACGACCTGGCCGACGCCCAGGCCGTGTGCGACAGGATTGGCATCAAACTGCACACCGCCAACTTCGCCGCCGAGTACTGGGACAACGTGTTCGAGCACTTCCTCGCCGAATACAAGGCCGGGCGCACGCCCAACCCGGACATCCTCTGCAACCGCGAGATCAAGTTCAAAGCCTTCCTCGATTACGCCCTGATGCTTGGCGCCGACCTGATCGCCACCGGCCATTATGTGCGCCGCCGCGATATCGACGGCCGCACCGAGCTGCTCAAAGGCCTGGATCCGAACAAGGATCAGAGCTATTTCCTGCATGCCGTCGGCGGCGAGCAGATCGCCAAGACCCTGTTCCCGGTCGGTGAGCTGGAAAAGCCCGCCGTGCGGGCGATTGCCGAAAAATACGAATTGGCCACGGCGAAGAAGAAAGACTCGACCGGCATCTGCTTTATCGGCGAACGACGCTTCAGCGACTTCCTCAAGCAGTATCTGCCAGCCCAACCCGGCGATATCGAAACGACCGAAGGCGAGGTGATCGGGCGCCATCATGGCCTGATGTACCACACCATTGGCCAGCGCCAGGGCTTAGGGATCGGCGGTTTGAAAGACGCCAGCGACGAACCTTGGTACGTGCTGCAGAAAGATCTGCAACGCAACGTCCTGGTGGTCGGCCAGGGCAACGATCACCCCTGGCTGTTCTCGAGCGCGCTACTCGCCTCGGATATCTACTGGGTCAATCCCGTCGACCTCAGCAGCCCACGCCAATTGACCGCCAAGGTGCGCTATCGCCAAAGCGATCAGCAGTGCACCCTGGAAACAACCGCCACCGGCTATCGCGCCAGCTTCGCTATGCCGCAACGCGCGGTCACGCCGGGACAATCGGTGGTGTTTTACGACGGCGACATCTGCCTCGGCGGCGGCGTGATCGAAACCGCCGAAGCCTGGCGAATCAAGGACAAGCAGCCATGAACCCGATGCAGGAACAATTGGTCGCGCTGGGCGCGGTGTTCGAGTCCGCGGCGCTGGTCGATAAGGTCGCCAGAACCGGGCAAGTCAGCGAACCCGCAGTAGGCTGCATGCTCGGCAGCTTGCTGGTACGCGATCCGAAAGACACCCTCGAAGTCTATGGCGGCGACGATCTCAATCTGCGCGACGGCTATCGCGCCCTGGTCAGCTCGCTGGAGCGCGACCCGACCAGCCTGCAACGCGAGCCCTTGCGCTATGCCCTGGCGCTACTGGCCTTGGAGCGGCAACTGGCCAAACGCAGCGACCTGCTGCAGATAATGGGCAGCCGTCTCGATCAGATCCAATCCCAGGTCGAACATTTCGGCCCGACCCACGAGAACGTCGTCGCGGCCTGCGGCAGTCTCTACGAAGACACCATCAGCACCTTCCGCCAGCGCATTCAAGTGCATGGCGACATGCGCCACCTACAGCAGCCGAGCAATGCTTCGAAGATTCGCGCACTGCTGCTCGCCGGCATCCGCTCGGCCCGCCTGTGGCGCCAGCTCGGCGGCCATCGCTGGCAACTGGTGTTCAGTCGCAAAAAACTGCTCAAGGAACTCTACCCGCTAATGCGCGGCTGAGCCGCAACCATGCGCTCGGTCAAACCCTTGCAGGGCGCCGCGTTGCTGGCGCTTTCCGCCTTATTGTTTTCGCTGATGGGGGTCGGCATCCGCGAGGTGTCGAACAGCGTGAATAACGAGTCGGTGGTGTTCTTCCGCAACCTGGTGGGCGTGCTGTTCTTTTCGCCACTGATCCTGTTTCAGGGCCTGCGGCCGCTGAAGACAGCACGGATCGGGTCGCACCTGTGGCGCACCGCCTTCGGCCTGGCGGCAATGTACTGCTTCTTTTACGCCATCGCTCATCTGCCGCTGGCCGACGCCATGCTGTTCACCTACTCCGCACCGGTATTCACGCCATTGATCGCCTGGTGGTGGCTGAAAGAGCCCTTGAACAAGCGCATGTTGATCACCACGGCCATCGGTCTGATCGGCGTATTGCTGGTAGCGAAACCGTCCGCCGCGCTGCTCGATAGCCAGGCCCTGGTAGGGATGGCCGCAAGCATTCTGGCGGCCTTCGCCTTCGTCTCGATTCGCGAGATGAGCGACACCGAGCCGGCCTTTCGCATGGTCTTCTACTTTTCCCTGTTCAGCACGCTGGTTTCGGCCATCCCGCTGACCTGGGCCTGGCAACCGATGACCCGGCACGACCTCGAGTTGCTATTGATCATCGGCCTACTGGCCACGGCCAGCCAGATCATCATGTCCAAAGCCTATAGCCTGGCGCCACCTGGGCTGATCGGCCCTATCGCTTACCTCGCCATCGTCTTCGCCGGCGCGATCGCTTGGTTTCGCTGGGGCGAAACGCCGAACCTGAGTTCGCTGATAGGCGCAGCGCTGATTTTCAGCGCCAGCTTGCTGGCGATCGCGCGGCCTGTCCGCTGAGCGGCGATCATAATCGCGGTTATGCCGCGATTTCGTGTATGATACGCGCCCCTTTTCAACAGCCGATTGTCCGAGAACGCCCTCTTATGCAGCTTTCCTCGCTCACCGCGGTTTCACCCGTCGATGGCCGCTACGCCGGCAAAACCAGCGCCCTGCGCCCGATTTTCAGCGAATACGGCCTGATCCGTTTTCGCGTGCTGGTCGAAGTGCGTTGGCTGCAATGCCTGGCCGCCCACGAGGGCATCAGCGAAGTGGCGCCCTTCTCCGCCGAGGCCCAAGCCATTCTCAATGAGCTGGCGGACAATTTCGCGGTCGAGCACGCCGAGCGCGTCAAGCACATCGAGCGCACCACCAACCACGACGTCAAAGCCGTGGAATACCTGCTCAAGGAACAAGCAGCCAAGCTGCCGGAACTCGACAAGGTCAGCGAGTTCATCCACTTCGCCTGCACCAGCGAGGACATCAACAACCTGTCCCACGCACTGATGCTGCGCGAAGGCCGCGACACCGTGCTGCTGCCGCTGATGCGCCAGACCGCCGAAGCCATCCGCGAGTTGGCGATCAAATTCGCCGATGTGCCGATGCTCTCGCGCACCCATGGGCAGCCGGCATCGCCGACCACCCTGGGCAAGGAGCTGGCCAACGTGGTGTATCGCCTGGAGCGGCAGATCGCTCAAGTCGCGGCCGTTCCGCTGTTGGGCAAGATCAACGGCGCGGTGGGCAACTACAACGCGCACCTGTCGGCCTACCCGCAGATCGACTGGGAAGCCAACGCCCGCCAGTTCATCGAGAACGATCTGGGCCTGCAGTGGAACCCCTACACCACGCAAATCGAGCCGCACGACTACATCGCCGAACTGTTCGATGCCATCGCCCGCTTCAACACCATCCTGATCGACTTCGATCGCGATATCTGGGGCTACATCTCCCTCGGCTACTTCAAGCAGCGCACCATCGCCGGCGAAATCGGCTCCTCGACCATGCCGCACAAGGTCAACCCGATCGATTTCGAAAACTCCGAAGGCAACCTGGGTATCGCCAACGCCCTGTTCCAGCACCTGGCCAGCAAGCTGCCGATTTCACGCTGGCAGCGCGATCTGACCGACTCCACCGTGCTGCGCAATCTCGGCGTCGGCTTCGCCCACAGCGTTATCGCCTACGAAGCCAGCCTCAAGGGCATCAGCAAGCTGGAGCTCAATGAAGCGCGCATCGCCGAAGACCTGGATGCCTGCTGGGAAGTCCTGGCCGAGCCGATCCAAACCGTGATGCGCCGTTACGCCATCGAAAACCCCTACGAGAAGCTCAAAGAGCTGACCCGCGGCAAAGGCATCAGCCCAGAGGCACTGCAAAGCTTTATCGACGGCCTGGACATGCCAGCTGAAGCCAAAGCCGAGCTGAAGCTGCTGACCCCGGCCAGCTACATCGGTAACGCGGTCGCCCAGGCCAAGCGTATCTAAGCGGCGTCGACCTCCCAGACGCCCGGCTGCGCCGGGCGTTTTTATTTATGGGTATTTAATTACTACAAGGGCTTAGCGATGAATCCTGATATTCCGCTACAACTGCTGGGCGGCATCAGCGCACGTGAGTTCATGCGCGACTACTGGCAGAAGAAGCCGCTTCTGGTACGCCAGGCCGTGCCGGGCTTCGAAAGCCCGATCTCGCCCGATGAGCTGGCCGGCCTGGCCCTGGAAGAGGAAGTGGAGTCGCGCCTGGTCATCGAGCATGGCGAACGGCCCTGGGAACTGCGTCGCGGCCCCTTCGCCGAAGACACCTTCGCCACCCTGCCCGAGCGCGACTGGACCCTGCTGGTACAGGCCGTCGATCAATTCGTACCGGAAGTGGCCGAGCTGCTCGAGCAGTTCAAATTCCTGCCCAAATGGCGCATCGACGACGTGATGATCAGCTTCGCCGCACCGGGCGGCGGCGTGGGTCCGCATTTCGATAACTACGACGTTTTTTTACTGCAAGGCTTCGGCAAGCGCCGCTGGCAGATCGGCCAGATGTGTGATTCCGACAGCCCGCTGCTGGCTCACGCGGATCTGAAGATCCTCGCCGAATTCGCTAAAACTGAAGAATGGGTTCTGGAACCCGGCGACATGCTCTATTTGCCGCCGCTCCTGGCCCACTGTGGTACCGCTGAGGACGATTGCATGACTTATTCCGTAGGCTTCCGTGCGCCGAGCGCCGCCGAAGTACTCACCCATTTCACCGACTTTCTCGGCCAGTTCCTGCCCGACGAAGAGCGCTACAGCGATGCCGACGCACAACCGACCGATGACCCCACGCAAATCCAGCGCGATGCCCTGGATCGTCTCAAAGCGTTGTTGAACGAGCACATGAGCGACGAGCGCCTGTTGATGACCTGGTTCGGCCAGTTCATGACCGAGCCGCGCTACCCTGAACTAATCGCCGGCATCGAGATCGATGAAGAGGTATTTCTCGGCAGCCTGGAAGACGGCGCCGTGCTGATTCGCAACCCCAGTGCCCGCATGGCCTGGTCGGAAGTGGGCGACGACCTGGTGTTGTTCGCCAGCGGCCAGAGCCGCCTGCTCTCTGCCACCCTGCGCGAGCTGCTGAAGCTGATCTGTTCGGCCGACGCCCTGCATATCGCCAACCTCGGCCAATGGCTGGTCGACGACGAAGGGCGTAACCTGTTGGTGGAATTGGTCAAACAAGGCAGCCTGGAGTTTGCCGATGAATGAGATTCACATCCGCCTGGCCGATTGGCAGAAGGACAATGCCGATCTGCGGCGCATTCGCGAAACCGTGTTCATCGCCGAGCAAGCGGTGCCCCCGGAACTCGAATGGGATGCGGAAGACGCCGAAGCCGTGCATTTTCTCGCCTACGAAGGCGATTACCCCATAGGTACGGCGCGCCTGCTGCCAGACGGCCATATCGGCCGGGTCTCGGTGCTCAAGGATTGGCGCGGCCTGAACGTCGGGGTGGCGCTGATCAACGCGGTGATCGCCGAAGCGGAAAAACGTGGACTGACCCAGCAAATGCTCAGCGCCCAGGTGCAAGCCACCGCCTTCTATGAAAAACTCGGCTTTGCCATCGTCAGCGGCGAATACCTCGATGCCGGTATTCCCCATGTAGATATGGTCCGTCGTAGTTAGTCAGCTATCGGGCTCGATATTGCAATGCCGTGGCGAATCCAGGCTTCTCGCCCACGCGCAACGCTCGAACCCGGCAGGCTGCAAGAGGCCTAAATGAACGACAACGCCCCGCCCGACTTGACCGAAGAGCCCGAGCCCATCGAGCTTCCCGCTATCGAGTTTCAGTCGCCGGGGCGTTTCGCGGTAAACAATCCCGATACTCTGCCCAGCGATGCTCCCCTTGCGGAAGCCGCGCCCTTCATCCTGGGCGCACACTCGACGCTGGAACGCTTCGGTCATCCCGACGAAGCTCGCGCCCACGCCCTGGCCCTGTTGCAACAAGCGCAGCGCAGCCTGTGCATCTACAGCCACGACCTGGAGCCCTGGCTCTATCACCGCAGCAGCGTGCAGGAGGCCTGCACCCGCTTCCTCCTGGCCAGCCCGCGCAATCAGCTACGCATCCTGGTGCGCGATGCCAGCCGTGCGGTGAAAGAGGGCCACCGCCTGCTCAACCTTTCGCGCCGACTGTCGAGCAACTTGCACCTGCGCAAGCTGAACCCCGACTACCCTGGTGAAGAGCTGGCTTTCCTGCTCGTCGACGACAGCGGCTTGCTGCTGTTGCCGCAACCGGGCCAGGTCGCCGGCTATGCGCTCTATCGGGATGCGGCCCGCGTGCGCATGCGCCAGACGCAATTCGACCAAGCCTGGGATACCAGCACCACCGACGCCGACTTACGGAGTTTCCTGCTATGAAGTTTCGAGCCCTGGTCGCGACCGCCCTGCTCGGCTACAGCCTGTCGCTCAGTGCGGCGACCGAAATACTGCCGCTCAACTACCGTACCGCCGATGACGTACTGGCGCTGGTGCAGTCGGTATTGGGCAACGAAGGCCGGGTCAATGCCTATGGCAACCAACTGATCGTCAATGCCTCGCCGGCGAAAATCGAAGAAGTGCGCACCCTGCTGGCGCAACTGGATACCCAGCCGCGGCGCCTGCTGATCAGCGTCGAAAGCGGCGAGTCCAGCCAGCGCAGCGATAACGGCTACCGTATTGACGGCAGCATCAGCGGCGGCGATGCCGAAGTGCAGATCGGCCGCGGTGAGGTCCAGGGCCGCGATCAGGTACGCATCATCAGGCGCAGCACCGACAGCCGCAGCGGCGGCACTCAGCAGGTCCAAGCCACCGAAGGCTATCCGGCGCTGATCCAGGTCGGCCAGAGCGTACCCCTCACCAGCTACGGCCACGACGCCTATGGCCAGCCTTATAGCAACACCCAATACCGCAACGTGACCCGCGGTTTCTATGTCACCGCCAGCCTCAGCGGCGAGCGCGTGCATATCAGCATCAGCAGCAACCGTGACCGCTTGAGCCAGACCAACCCCGGCAGTATCGATATACAGAGCACCGACACCCGGGTCAGCGGTCGGCTCGGCGAGTGGATCGAGCTTGGCGGCGTCAGTGAACAAAGCCAGGGCGACAACAGCGGTTTCATGCAGCACCGCTCGACCCAGGGTCGTGAAGATACGAGCCTGCGGGTCAAGGTCGAAGTGGTCGACTGAAGCGGTCCGGAGCTGACTCACCGGTCGCTAAAAAATTTATGTAGTAGTCACCTAAAAAGCACTACAAAATAATTGACGAACACTTTTAGCGGAGGCATCATGGCCCCGCTCCCGCTAATCAGAGGTTCCGTTAAGGGCCTCCGAATCGCGCTCCAACTTACCGTCCGAGCCGATTTGCGTTGTAAAGCCCACAAGGCCGTTCGATGAGATTGCGACTGGAACGAAGTTGTCCTGAGGGACGGGGAAGCGTTTAGCATCAGCCAGCAGAAGTTACAGTCACCTGAGTCGTCCAACGGCATCTTGGATCCGCTGAACGCCAAACGACCCGTTCGTTTGCAGCCGCTGTAACCCGCTAACTGTTTGTCGCATCACCCTCCTCCCGGATCAATTCCGTCTTAGTCGATTTCTCGACGTTCTGCAGTGAGCCACAACAACCTCCGGCAACATGGGCTGTCAGTGGGGAAGCCGGTGCTCAACCAAACACATACTTTGAAGGATTGACCATGTCAGCTTATCAAAACGACATCAAGGCAGTCGCCGCTCTGAAAGAGACTTACGGCAGCAGCTGGAGCGCTATCAACCCGGAATCCGTGGCTCGTATGCGCGCGCAGAACCGTTTCAAGACCGGTCTGGAAATCGCCCAGTACACCGCCGACATCATGCGCAAAGACATGGCCGAGTATGATGCCGACTCCTCCGTCTACACCCAGTCCCTGGGCTGCTGGCATGGTTTCATCGGGCAGCAGAAGCTGATCTCGATCAAGAAGCACCTGAAGACCACTAACAAGCGCTACCTCTACCTGTCCGGCTGGATGGTTGCGGCCCTGCGTTCCGACTTCGGCCCGCTGCCGGACCAGTCGATGCACGAGAAGACCGCAGTCTCCGACCTGATCGAAGAGCTGTACACCTTCCTGCGCCAGGCCGACAGCCGTGAACTGGACCTGTTGTTCACCGCTCTGGACGCCGCCCGCGCCGCCGGCGACAGCGCCAAAGCCGCTGAGATCCAGAGCCAGATCGACAACCACGAAACCCACATCGTGCCGATCATCGCCGACATCGACGCCGGTTTCGGTAACCCGGAAGCCACCTACCTGCTGGCCAAGCGCATGATCGAAGCAGGCGCTTGCTGCATCCAGATCGAAAACCAGGTTTCCGACGAGAAGCAGTGCGGCCACCAGGACGGTAAAGTGACCGTTCCGCACGCCGACTTCCTCGCCAAGATCGCTGCCGTGCGTTACGCCTTCCTCGAGCTGGGTATCGACAACGGTGTGATCGTTGCCCGTACCGACTCCCTGGGTGCCGGCCTGACCAAGCAGATCGCCGTGACCAACACCCCCGGTGATCTGGGCGACCAATACAACTCCTTCCTCGACTGCGAAGAAGTTTCCGCCGCCGACCTGGGCAATGGCGACGTCGTGATCAACCGCGGCGGCAAGCTGCTGCGTCCGAAGCGTCTGCCGTCCAACCTGTTCCAGTTCCGTGCTGGCACCGGTGAAGCGCGTTGCGTCCTGGACTGCATCACTTCGCTGCAGAACGGCGCCGACCTGCTGTGGATCGAAACCGAGAAGCCGCACGTCGGTCAGATCGCGGCCATGGTCAACGAAATCCGCAAGACCATCCCGGACGCCAAGCTGGTTTACAACAACAGCCCGTCGTTCAACTGGACCCTGAACTTCCGCCAGCAGGTGTTCGACGCCATGGTCGCCGAAGGCAAGGACGTTTCCGCCTACGACCGCGCCAAGCTGATGAGCGTCGAGTACGACGAAACCGAACTGGCCCAGGTTGCCGACGAGAAGATCCGTACCTTCCAGCGCGATGGTTCGGCTCACGCCGGTATCTTCCACCACCTGATCACCCTGCCGACCTACCACACCGCCGCGCTGTCGACCGACAACCTGGCCAAAGGGTACTTCGCAGATCAGGGCATGCTGGCTTACGTGAAAGGCGTTCAGCGCCAGGAACTGCGCCAGGGTATCGCCTGCGTCAAGCACCAGAACATGGCTGGCTCCGACATCGGCGACAACCACAAAGAGTACTTCGCTGGCGAAGCGGCTCTGAAAGCGAGCGGTAAAGACAACACCATGAACCAGTTCGGCTAAGAACAGGTTCGCTCGACCGAGGCCACGATCCCTGGTTGAGTGTGTTGGCAGAAGAACCCCGGCAGAAATGCTGGGGTTTTTTTTGCCTGAAAATCGCCTGCGGCTTTTGTGCGCTGTGCACGGCGCCTGTCACGGTTCTGTCGTGTTGCTTGGTTAGCGTCGGTACTCCGTCGATTGAGTCCTGTGAATAACCTGAAGGAGCCCGGTATGAGCCGTAATAACGACAACGACACCGCACTATTCGGTAATGGCGATGAGTTGCCCAGCAACCACTCCGGCAACTCGCATATCGATCAGTTGATCAACCCGCTCCTGGCACGTCGTCAGGTCGTTGCCGGCGGAGCCGCACTCGGTGCCCTGACATTCTTCGGCATCGGCCTGCCAGGCATAGCCGCGGCCGACGAGCGTCACCACGACTCGGCGAGCCGGCTATTCAAACGCAATCGCCTGCCCTTCACGCCCGTTGCAGTAACTCGCGCCGACACCGTCAGCGTACCACCGGGATTTACCGCTAAACCCTTCATCCCCTGGGGCACACCGCTCACCGGCAGCTACCCGGCATTTGCCGACGACGCCAGCAACAGCGCCCAGGATCAGGCCGAGCAGCTCGGCATGCACCACGACGGCATGCACTTCTTCCCCATCGATGCTCAATCGGGCAGAGGCAAGCGCTCCGATCACGGCCTGCTGGTGCTCAACCACGAGTACATCGATGTAGAACTGCTGCACCCCAACGGCCCGACCGCGGTCGACGGCAAGCGCACCATCGCCGACGAAGTGCGCAAAGAGATCAACGCCCACGGCGTATCGGTGGTCGAAGTCCGCCGTAACACCGCCGGCGATTGGCGGGTCGTGCGCAGCCCGCGCAACCGGCGGATCACTGCCGCCACGCCGATGATCATCGCCGGCCCGGCTCGCGGTCATGAATTGATGAAAACCCGCCACAGCAAGAGCGGCACCTGGGCGCGCGGCACCCAGAACAACTGCGCCAATGGCCACACCCCTTGGGGCACCTACCTCACCTGCGAGGAAAACTGGGCCGGCTATTTCGCCACCCAAGATGCCGAGCCACCGCGCGAGCACAGCCGCTACGGCATTCGCAAAACCAGTCGCTACGGCTGGGAAACCCTGGCCGGCGACGAGTTTCAGCGCTTCGATGCCAGCCGCCGCGGCGCCGATGCCAGCGAGGACTATCGCAACGAACCGAATCAGTTCGGCTGGATCGTCGAAATCGACCCTTTCGACCCGCAATCGGTGCCGGTCAAGCACACCGCCCTGGGCCGTTTCGCCCATGAGGGCCTGGTGTTCGCCCCGGTGAAACCCGGCAAGCGTCTGGTCTGCTACTCCGGCGACGACTCGCAGAACGAGTACATCTATAAGTACGTCAGCCGCGACGCCTACACACGCAGCAAAAGCCGTGGCAAAAACTATTTGCTGGATATCGGCACGCTCTACGTCGCGCGTTTCGATGCCGATGGCAGCGGTACCTGGCTGGCCCTGGATTACGCCGCCCCAGCCTTCCAAGCCGCCTGTGCGGCTGCCGGTGTGAGCTTCGCCGATCAGGGCGATGTGCTGGTCAATACCCGTCTGGCCGCCGACGTCGTCGGTGCGACCAAGATGGATCGTCCGGAATGGGGCGCGGTCAACCCCAATACCGGCGATGTGTATTTCACCCTGACCAACAACAGCGCTCGCACCACCGGCGACGCCGCCAATCCCCGCAGCCCCAACCCTTACGGCCACATCATCCGCTGGCGCGAAGCCAGCCGTGACTTCGCCGGCACCCGTTTCGCCTGGGATATCTTTCTCCTAGGCGGGCCCCAGGGCGATAGCCGCGATCCCAATGGCGAGCCATTGAACGAACAGAACATTCTGGCCAGCCCGGACGGGCTGTGGTTCGACGACGAAGGGCGGCTGTGGATTCAAACCGATATGAGCGGCAGCCAACTCAGCAACGGCCCGTTCGGCAACAACCAGATGCTCGTGGCGGACCCGCAGAGCGGCGAGGTCAAGCGCTTTCTGGTAGGCCCGGTCGGCGCCGAGGTCACCGGCATCACCCAGACCCCGGATTTCAAGACGCTGTTCGTCAATATCCAGCACCCGGACGATGGCAGCACCTGGCCGGACGGCCCGGGCAAACGTCCCCGCTCATCGACCGTAGTCATTACCCGTGAGGATCGCAGGCGGCTTCTGTAGTTCGAGGCGCGGTTCGCAGCGGATCAAGCCGGCCTAGTAGGCCGGTTTTTTCTTAGCGGATAGACCATTATAGAAATTGTTCGAAATATTAATCTTGTCGCACCTGAAGCGCGGTCGCTTGAGCCGCAACCTCAGCCGATAGCGTCATATAGTTACAGGGAGACGACACAGCGGCCAGGCTATCGGTAGTTTTTTGCTCAAGTGGCGCGGGCTGCGGACCGAAATATTCTCCGTTCAAAAATAAATACTTCCCGCTCAAGCACTTACAACGACCACCTAAAATCCTGCCTTTTCCAAAAAACCGGTTTCGCTTTAATTATTTAAGGCCGAAAAATTTACTATACCCCCAATACCTGCATAATATTGCGCACCAGATTGGCGCGTTCGATACGACGGACGACGGCCAACCCATTTCATTCAAATTCAAGCGAACGCCGTTCCTTGCGCCGAGGAGTTCTGGCATGTCGGAAGCAACCATCGTTCTCTCCCACAACTGGGCGCTGGCCATTTTCCTCCTGGGCGTCGTGGGGCTCTGTGCATTTATGCTGGGCGTCTCCAGCCTGCTGGGTAGCAAGGCCTGGGGGCGGAGCAAGAACGAGCCCTTCGAATCCGGCATGCTGCCAACCGGCAGCGCGCGCCTGCGTCTCTCAGCAAAATTCTATCTGGTCGCTATGCTCTTCGTAATCTTCGACGTCGAAGCCCTCTTTCTCTTTGCTTGGGCCGTATCCGTCCGCGAAAGCGGTTGGGCCGGGTTCATCGAAGCTACCGTTTTTATAGCAATTCTGTTGGCAGGTCTTGTCTACCTTTGGCGTATCGGGGCGCTCGATTGGGCTCCCGAAGGTCGCCGCAAGCGGCAGGCGAAGCTAAAACTATGAGGCTTTGGCGATGCAATACAAACTTACTCGGGTCAACCCGGATGCTCCGAATGAGGAGTATCCGATTGGCCAGCGGGAGACTGTTTCCGACCCGCTGCTAGACGATCAAGTCCACAAGAATATCTATATGGGCAAACTGGAAGACGTGCTCAGCGGCGCGGTCAACTGGGGCCGAAAGAATTCCTTGTGGCCGTATAACTTCGGTCTTTCCTGCTGCTATGTGGAAATGACCACCGCCTTCACCGCGCCCCATGACATCGCCCGCTTCGGTGCGGAAGTCATTCGGGCGTCCCCCCGCCAGGCAGACTTCATGGTCATTGCCGGCACCTGCTTCATCAAAATGGCGCCGATCATTCAGCGCCTCTACGAGCAGATGCTGGAACCCAAATGGGTTATTTCCATGGGCGCCTGTGCCAATTCCGGCGGCATGTACGATATTTACTCGGTCGTTCAGGGAGTGGACAAGTTCCTTCCCGTGGACGTTTACATACCGGGCTGCCCGCCCCGTCCCGAAGCGTTTCTGCAAGGTTTGATGTTGCTGCAGGAATCCATCGGCAAGGAGCGTCGCCCGCTGTCCTGGGTCGTTGGCGACCAAGGCGTCTACCGCGCCGATATGCCTTCGCAAAAGGAACAGCGACGTGAACAGCGTATTGCTGTCACCAACCTGCGCAGCCCAGACGACGTCTGAGTCACCCCTTCCACAAGAAGGCTCGATTCATTCTCTACGTTGACCGATAGCGACCGAGACCATGACTGCAGACACTGCTCTGTTTATTCCGCCGTACAAGGCTGACGACCAAGACGTGGTCGTTGAGCTCAATTCCCGCTTTGGCGCCGACAGCTTTACCGCACAAGCCACCCGCACCGGCATGCCGGTGATCTGGGTGGCCCGGGACAAGCTGATAGAAGTGCTCAGCTTCCTGCGCAACCTGCCGCGTCCCTTCGTCATGCTGTACGACCTGCACGGCGTCGACGAGCGCTTGCGCACGCAACGCCGCGGCCTGCCGGACGCCGAGTTCACAGTGTTCTATCACCTGATGTCGATCGAGCGTAACAGCGACGTGATGATCAAGGTCGCCCTCCAGGAGCGCGACCTCACTCTACCGACCGTCACCGGTATCTGGCCGAACGCCAACTGGTACGAACGCGAAGTCTGGGACCTCTACGGCATTCAGTTCGCCGGCCACCCGCACCTGACCCGCATCATGATGCCGCCTACCTGGGAAGGTCACCCGCTGCGCAAGGATTATCCGGCCCGGGCCACCGAATTCGATCCGTTCAGCCTGACCCTGGCCAAGCAGCAGCTCGAAGAAGAAGCCGCGCGCTTCAAGCCGGAAGACTGGGGCATGAAACGTGGCGGCGAGCACGAGGACTACATGTTCCTCAACCTCGGCCCCAACCACCCGTCCGCCCATGGCGCGTTTCGCATCATTCTGCAACTGGACGGTGAAGAGATCGTCGATTGCGTACCGGAAGTCGGCTACCACCACCGCGGCGCCGAGAAAATGGCCGAGCGCCAGTCGTGGCACAGCTTCATCCCCTATACCGACCGTATCGACTACCTCGGCGGGGTGATGAACAACCTGCCCTACGTGCTGGCCGTGGAAAAACTCGCGGGTATCACCGTACCGCAGCGGGTCGACGTTATCCGTATCATGATGGCCGAATTCTTCCGCATCACCAGCCACCTGTTGTTCCTCGGCACCTATATCCAGGACGTCGGCGCGATGACCCCGGTGTTCTTCACCTTCACCGACCGCCAACGCGCGTACAAGGTGATCGAGGCCATCACCGGCTTCCGCCTGCACCCGGCCTGGTACCGCATCGGCGGGGTCGCCCACGACCTTCCGCGTGGCTGGGAAGGTCTGGTCAAGGAATTCGTCGACTGGCTGCCCAAGCGTCTCGACGAGTACCAGAAAGCCGCGCTGAAAAACAGCATTCTCAAAGGCCGGACCATCGGCGTTGCGCAGTACAACACCAAGGAAGCCCTCGAATGGGGTGTGACCGGTGCGGGCCTGCGCTCCACCGGCCTCGATTTCGACCTGCGCAAGGCGCGCCCTTACTCCGGCTACGAGAACTTTGAGTTCGAAGTGCCGCTGGCCCATAACGGCGACGCCTATGACCGCTGCATAGTCCGCGTCGAAGAAATGCGCCAGAGCATCAAGATCATCGATCAGTGCCTGCGCAATATGCCGGCAGGTCCGTACAAGGCGGACCACCCGCTGACCACGCCGCCGCCGAAAGAGCGCACGCTGCAACATATCGAAACCCTGATCACCCACTTCCTGCAGGTTTCCTGGGGGCCGGTGATGCCGGCCAACGAAAGCCTGCAGATGATCGAAGCGACCAAGGGCATCAACAGCTATTACCTGACGAGCGACGGCAGCACCATGAGCTACCGTACCCGTATCCGTACGCCGAGTTTCCCGCACCTGCAGCAGATCCCCTCGGTGATCCGCGGCAGCATGGTCGCCGACCTGATTGCGTACCTGGGCAGTATCGATTTCGTTATGGCCGACGTGGACCGCTGATATGAAAACGCTTATTCAGACCGACCGTTTCGTCCTGAGCGACGCCGAGCGCTCGGCCATCGAACATGAAATGCACCACTATGAAGACCCTCGCGCGGCGAGCATCGAAGCCCTGAAGATCGTGCAGAAAGCGCGCGGCTGGGTGCCGGATGGCGCCGCCGATGCGATAGGCGCGGTTATCGGCATCCCCGCCAGCGACGTAGAAGGAGTCGCCACCTTCTATAGTCAGATCTTCCGCCAGCCGGTGGGCCGCCACATCATTCGCGTCTGCGACAGCATGACCTGCTTTATCGGTGGCCATGAGTCGGTGGTCGCATCCATCCAGCAGCAGTTGGGCATCGGCCTCGGCCAAACCAGCACGGACGGACGCTTCACCCTGCTGCCGGTCTGCTGCCTGGGTAACTGCGACAAAGCGCCCGCGGTGATGATCGACGACGACACCTTCGGCGATGTGCAACCTGACAACGTCGCCCAACTGCTGGAGGCCTATTCATGAGGAGTTCGACCGTCGCCCTGACCTCCATAGGCCCGGCCAACCGCATCGCCCGCAGTGAGGAAACCCATCCGCTGACTTGGCGTTTGCGCGACGACGCGCAACCGGTATGGCTCGACGAATACCAGCGCAAGAATGGCTATGCCGCCGCGCGCAAGGCCCTGGGCGAAATGACCCAGGCCGATATCGTACAAACCGTCAAGGACTCCGGCCTCAAAGGCCGAGGCGGCGCCGGCTTTCCCACCGGGGTGAAGTGGGGCCTGATGCCCACCGACGAGACCATGAACATCCGTTACCTGCTGTGCAACGCGGATGAAATGGAGCCCAATACCTGGAAAGACCGCATGCTGATGGAGCAGCTACCGCACCTGCTGATCGAAGGCATGTTGATCAGCGCGCGGGCGCTCAAGGCCTACCGTGGCTACATCTTTCTGCGGGGCGAGTACGTCGACGCGGCGCGCATCCTCAATCGCGCGGTCGAAGAAGCCAAGGCCGCCGGCCTGCTCGGCAAGAACATCCTCGGCAGCGGTTTCGACTTCGAACTTTTCGTCCACACCGGCGCCGGCCGTTATATCTGCGGCGAAGAAACCGCGCTGATCAACTCCCTGGAAGGTCGCCGCGCCAACCCGCGCGCCAAGCCGCCCTTCCCTGCTGCGGTCGGCGTCTGGGGCAAACCGACCTGCGTCAACAACGTCGAGACCCTGTGCAACGTGCCGGCTATCGTCGGCCAAGGCAACGACTGGTACAAATCCCTGGCCCAGCCCGGCAGCGAAGACCACGGCACCAAGCTGATGGGCTTCTCCGGCAAGGTGAAAAACCCCGGTCTGTGGGAACTGCCGTTCGGCATCAGCGCCCGCGAGCTGTTCGAAGATTATGCAGGAGGCATGCGCGACGGCTTCACCCTCAAGTGCTGGCAACCTGGCGGCGCCGGCACCGGCTTCCTGCTGCCCGAACACCTCGACGCGCAGATGTATGCCGCCGGCATCGCCAAGGTCGGCACACGCATGGGCACCGGGCTGGCCATGGCAGTGGACGACTCGGTGAGCATGGTCTCGCTGCTGCGCAACATGGAAGAGTTCTTCGCCCGTGAATCCTGCGGCTGGTGCACGCCTTGTCGCGACGGTTTGCCCTGGAGCGTGAAGATCCTCCGCGCCCTCGAGCGTGGCCAAGGTACCCGTGAAGACATCGAGACCCTGCTCGACCTGGTCAATTTCCTCGGCCCCGGGAAAACCTTCTGCGCCCATGCACCGGGTGCGGTCGAGCCGTTGGGCAGTGCCATCAAATATTTCCGCGAAGAATTCGAGGCAGGCGTCGCCAAGCAGACGCCACCTGTGACGACGGGCCAATTCGTGCCCGCGTAAAAATCAGCACCACGGCGGCCACTCACCTGGCCCCGCGGCACAACCGTTTTCCATTAGCCAAGCCTGCTTCGGCGGGTAAGAAGACACTCAACCATGGCCACTATCCACGTAGACGGCAAAGACCTTGAAGTCGATGGTGCAGACAACCTCTTGCAGGCCTGTCTGTCCCTCGGACTCGATATCCCCTACTTTTGCTGGCACCCGGCGCTCGGTAGCGTCGGCGCCTGCCGCCAGTGCGCGGTCAAGCAGTACACCGATGCGAACGACACCCGCGGTCGTCTGGTGATGTCCTGCATGACACCTGCCACCGACAACACCTGGATCTCCATCGACGACGAGGAGGCCAAGCAGTTTCGCGCCAGTGTCGTCGAGTGGCTGATGACCAACCACCCGCACGACTGCCCGGTGTGCGAGGAAGGCGGCCATTGCCACCTGCAGGACATGACCGTGATGACCGGTCATAACACCCGGCGTTACCGCTTCAGCAAGCGTACCCACCAGAACCAGGAACTCGGCCCGTTTATCGCCCATGAGATGAACCGCTGCATCGCCTGTTACCGCTGTGTGCGTTACTACAAGGACTACGCCGGCGGCACCGACCTCGGCGTATTCGGCGCCCACGACAACGTCTACTTCGGGCGGGTCGAAGACGGCACCCTGGAAAGCGAATTCGCCGGCAACCTGGTCGAGGTCTGCCCGACCGGTGTGTTCACCGACAAGACCCACTCCGAGCGCTACAACCGCAAGTGGGACATGCAATTCTCGCCGAGCATCTGTCACGGCTGTTCGAGCGGCTGCAACACCAGCCCCGGCGAGCGCTATGGCGAAATCCGCCGCATCGAGAACCGTTTCAACGGCGATGTGAATCAGTATTTCCTCTGCGACCGCGGTCGCTTCGGTTATGGCTACGTCAACCGCGACGATCGCCCGCGCCAACCGATGATGATGCTGAGCAAGATGAGCATGGGCATCGACTCGGCACTCGACCAGGCCGCCGCGCTGCTGAAAAATCGCAAAGTCATTGGCATCGGCTCGCCACGCGCCAGCCTGGAAAGCAACTTCGCCCTGCGCCAATTGGTGGGCCACGAGCACTTCTATTCCGGCATCGAAGCCAACGAACAGAACAACCTGCGCCTGATTCGCGACCTGTTGCTGAACGGCCCCTTGCCCGTACCGACCTTACGCGATGTGGAAAACCACGACGCGGTGTTCGTCCTCGGCGAGGACCTGACCCAGACCGCTGCACGCCTGGCCTTGGCCCTGCGTCAGGCGGTGAAAGGCAAAGCCACCGAAATCGCCGCCACCATGCGCATTCAAGAGTGGCACATCGCGGCGGTGCAGAACGTCGCCCAGGACGCGCTCAATCCGCTGTTCATCGCCAGCGTCGCGGCCACGCGCCTGGACGACATCGCCGAACAGTGCGTACAGGCCGCCCCCGCCGACCTGGCGCGCATCGGCTTCGCGGTCGCCCACGCCATCGACCCGAGCGCCCCGGCCGTAACCGGTCTGGAGCCGGAGGCTGTCGAGTTGGTGCAGCGTATCGCCGATGCCCTGCTGGCCGCCAAACGCCCGTTGATCGTTTCCGGCGCCTCTCTGGGTAGCCAGGCGCTGATCGAAGCTGCAGGCAATATCGCAGGCGCCCTGAAGAATCGTGAGAAGAACGGCTCGATCAGCCTGGTCGTACCTGAAGCCAACAGCATGGGCCTGGCCCTGCTGATGGCCGATGATTTGGCCGGAAAATCCCTCGATGCCGCGCTGGATGTGCTCAGCTCCGGCCGGGCCGACGCGCTGGTGGTGCTGGAGAACGACCTGTATCGCCGCGCCGATGCCGCCAAGGTCGATGCCGCATTGGCGGCCGCCAAGGTGGTGATCGTCGCCGATCACCAAGCGACCGCCACCACGGCCAAGGCACACCTGCTGTTACCGGTCGCCAGCTTCGCCGAAGGCGATGGCACCCTGGTCAGCCAGGAGGGCCGTGCCCAACGCTTCTTCCAGGTATTCGAGCCGTCCTATTACGACGCCTCGATTCTGATTCGCGAGGGCTGGCGCTGGCTGCATGCGCTGCATGGCACCCTGCTCGGCAAGGCCGTCGACTGGACCCAGTTGGATGAAGTGACCGCCGCCTGCGCCGCCAGCAACCCGCTGCTCGCCGGCATTCGCGAAGCGGCGCCGTCGGCCTCGTTCCGCATTAAAGGCATGAAACTGGCGCGCGAACCGCATCGCTACAGCGGCCGTACCTCGATGCGCGCCGATATCAGCGTGCACGAGCCACGTCAGCCGCAGGATCAGGATTCGGCTTTCGCCTTCTCCATGGAAGGCTATTCGGGCAGCAAGGAGGACCGCCAGCAGATTCCCTTTGCCTGGTCGCCGGGTTGGAACTCGCCGCAGGCCTGGAACAAGTTCCAGGACGAAGTCGGCGGCCATCTGCGCGCCGGCGATCCAGGCGTACGCCTGATCGAAGCCAAAGGCCAGACACTGCCCTGGTTCACCCCGAACAACGCATTCAGCCCGGCTGCAGGTACCTGGCAGATAGTGGCGCTGCACCACCTGTTCGGCAGCGAAGAAACCTCCGCCCGCGCAACCCCTATCCAGGAGCGCATGAGCCAAGCGTATGTGGCCATGGCTCCGCTCGAAGCCGAACGTCTGGGCGTCAACGACGGCGCTTTGCTCGCGGTCAGGGTAAACGGCCAGACGCTGCGTCTGCCATTGAGCGTGCGGGACGAACTGGCGGTCGGCTTGATCGGCTTGCCCGTCGGCCTGCCAGGTATTCCGGCGCTGATCGGCGGCGCGTTGGCAACCTCGATTGAGGAGGCAGCGCAATGAGTTGGCTGACTCCTGAATTGAGCGAAATCCTTATTGCCGTGATGAAGTCCATCGTCATCCTCCTGGCGGTGGTGATTACCGGCGCCCTTCTCAGCTTCGTCGAACGCCGCCTGCTCGGCTGGTGGCAGGACCGTTACGGTCCCAACCGGGTCGGGCCGTTCGGGATGTTCCAGATCGCGGCGGACATGCTGAAGATGTTCTTCAAGGAAGATTGGACGCCGCCGTTCGCCGACAAGGCGATCTTCATCCTGGCGCCGATAATCGCCATGAGCGCCATGCTCCTGGCTTTCGCGATCATTCCCATCACCCCGACCTGGGGCGTCGCGGATCTGAACATCGGCATCCTGTTCTTCTTCGCCATGGCGGGTTTGTCTGTTTATGCCGTGCTGTTCGCCGGTTGGTCCAGTAACAACAAGTTCGCCTTGCTCGGCAGCCTGCGCGCCACTGCCCAGACCATCTCCTACGAGGTGTTCCTGGCGTTGGCGCTGATGGGCATAGTCGCTCAGGTCGGCTCGTTCAACATGCGCGACATCGTCGACTACCAGGCGGAAAACCTGTGGTTCATCATTCCGCAGTTCTTCGGCTTCTGTACCTTCTTCATCGCAGGCGTGGCGGTGACTCACCGGCACCCCTTCGACCAGCCGGAAGCCGAACAGGAGCTCGCCGACGGTTACCACATCGAATACGCCGGGATGAAATGGGGCATGTTCTTCGTCGGTGAATACATCGGCATCGTGACCATTTCCGCGCTGCTGGTGACGTTGTTCTTCGGCGGTTGGCACGGGCCGTTCGGCATTCTGCCGCAGATTCCGTTCATCTGGTTCGCCTTGAAAACCTGCTTCTTCATCATGTTGTTCATCCTGCTGCGCGCCTCTATTCCGCGCCCGCGCTATGACCAGGTGATGGCGTTCAGCTGGAAGTTCTGCCTACCGCTGACCCTGATCAACCTGCTGGTGACCGGCGCACTCGTGCTGGCCGCGGCCCAGTAAGGAGAAACCCATGTTCAGATACATCAAAGACGTCGTGATCGGCACCTACACCCAGCTGCGCAGCCTGGTAATGGTGTTCTCCCACGGCTTCCGCAAGCGCGACACCCTGCAGTACCCGGAAGAAGCGGTCTACCTGCCGCCGCGTTACCGCGGTCGCATCGTGCTGACCCGCGACCCGGACGGCGAGGAACGCTGCGTGGCCTGCAACCTCTGCGCGGTGGCTTGCCCGGTTGGCTGCATTGCCTTGCAGAAAGCCGAGACCGACGACGGTCGCTGGTACCCGGAATTCTTCCGCATCAACTTCTCGCGCTGCATCTTTTGCGGTTTATGCGAGGAAGCCTGCCCGACTACCGCGATCCAGCTCACGCCGGACTTCGAGATGGGCGAGTTCAAGCGCCAGGACCTGGTGTACGAGAAGGAAGACCTGCTGATTTCCGGCCCTGGCAAGAACCCCGATTACAACTTCTACCGCGTCGCCGGCCTGTCTATTGCCGGCAAGCCGAAAGGGGCCGCGCAGAACGAGGCCGAGCCGATCAACGTTAAAGGGCTGCTGCCGTAAGGAGAGGTTCCGTGGAGTTCGCTTTTTATTTCGCCGCAGGCGTGGCCGTCATGGCCACCCTGCGGGTGGTGACCGGGACCAATCCGGTGCACGCCCTGCTCTACCTGATCATTTCGCTGTTGGCCGTATCCATGGTGTTTTTCAGCCTGGGCGCACCCTTCGCCGGCGCCCTGGAAATCATCGTCTATGCCGGTGCGATCATGGTGCTGTTCGTGTTCGTGGTGATGATGCTCAACCTCGGCCCCGCCGCGGTCGAGCAGGAGAAAAAGTGGCTGACGCCCGGCATCTGGTTCGGCCCGGCGCTGCTGTCGGCGCTGCTGCTCGGACAACTGCTGTACGTTCTATTCGCCAGCCCGAGCGGTGCCGGCATCGGCTACACCACCGTTGACGCCAAAACGGTCGGTATCGGCCTGTTCGGCCCTTATCTGCTGGCGGTGGAGCTGGCCTCGATGCTGTTGCTCGCCGCGCTGGTGGCCGCCTACCACCTGGGCCGCCAGGAAGCCAAGGAGGTCAAGCCATGAGCGGTATTCCAATGGAGCACGGCCTGGCACTGGCCGCCGTGCTGTTCAGCCTGGGGTTGGTCGGCCTGATGGTGCGCCGCAATATCCTATTCGTGTTGATGAGCCTGGAAGTGATGATGAACGCCGCCGCGCTGGCTTTCGTCGTCGCCGGCGCCCGCTGGGCCCAGGCCGATGGCCAGATCATGTTCATTCTGGTGATCACCCTGGCCGCGGCCGAGGCCAGCATCGGCCTGGCGATCCTGCTGCAGCTGTACCGCCGCTTCAACACCCTCGATATCGACGCAGCCAGCGAGATGCGCGGATGAACCTTCTATTTCTGACCTTTCTCTTCCCGCTGCTCGGCTGGTTCGTGCTGGCCTTCTCGCGCGGACGTTTCACGGAAACCACCGCGGCGATCATCGGCGTCGGCTCGGTCGGTTTGTCCGCCCTGACGACAGCCTGGATCATCTGGCAGTTCAACGTCGCCCCGCCGCCGGATGGCGTTTACACCCAACTGCTTTGGCAATGGATGAGCGTCGAGGGCTTCGCCCCGAGTTTCACCCTGTATCTGGATGGCCTGTCGCTGACCATGCTCGGCGTGGTCACCGGGGTGGGCTTCCTGATCCATTTGTTCGCCTCCTGGTACATGCGCGGCGAAGAGGGCTATTCGCGGTTCTTCGCCTACACCAACCTGTTCATTTTCAGCATGCTGCTGCTGGTACTCGGCGACAATCTGCTGTTCCTGTACTTCGGCTGGGAAGGCGTGGGCCTGTGCAGCTACCTGCTGATCGGCTTCTATTACAGCAACCCGAACAACGGCAACGCCGCACTCAAGGCCTTCGTGGTCACCCGTATCGGCGACGTGTTCATGGCCATCGGCCTGTTCATCCTGTTCCTCAACCTCGGCACCCTGAACATCCAGGAACTGATGGTGCTGGCGCCGCAGAAGTACGTAGCCGGCGATAGCTGGCTGTGGATCGCCACCCTGATGCTGCTCGGCGGCGCGGTCGGCAAGTCCGCCCAGCTGCCGCTGCAAACCTGGCTGGCCGACGCCATGGCCGGCCCGACCCCGGTTTCCGCACTGATCCACGCGGCGACCATGGTCACCGCCGGCGTCTACCTGATCGCGCGGACCCACGGTCTGTTTATCCTCACCCCGGGGATTCTCGAACTGGTCGGCATCGTCGGCGGCGTGACCCTGGTGCTGGCCGGTTTCGCCGCCCTGGTGCAGACCGACATCAAGCGTATCCTCGCCTACTCGACCATGAGCCAGATCGGCTATATGTTCCTCGCCCTGGGTGTGGGGGCCTGGGATGCCGCGATCTTTCACCTGATGACCCACGCCTTCTTCAAGGCCTTGCTGTTCCTCGCCTCCGGTGCGGTGATCAACGCCTGCCACCACGAGCAGAACATCTTCAAGATGGGTGGGCTATGGAAGAAATTGCCGTTGGCCTACGCCAGCTTCATCGTTGGCGGCTCGGCTCTGGCGGCGTTGCCGCTGATCACCGCAGGCTTCTACTCCAAGGACGAAATTCTCTGGGAAGCCTTCGCCAGCGGCCATCAATGGCTGTTGTATGCGGGCCTAGCCGGTGCGTTCCTGACCTCGATCTACACCTTCCGCCTGATCTTCGTCGCCTTCCACGGCGAGCAGAAGACCGAGGCCCACGCTGGCCATGGCGTCGCCCATTGGCTGCCGCTGGTGACCCTGATTGTGCTGTCGACCTTTATCGGCGCGCTGATCAGCCCACCGCTGGCCGGTGTGTTGCCGCAAAGCGTCGGCCATGCCGGAGGCGATGCCAAGCACAGCCTGGAAATCGCCTCGGGCGCTATCGCCCTGGCCGGCATTCTGCTTGCCGCGCTGCTGTTTCTCGGCCAGCGCCGGGTTGTCAGCGCCGTCGCCCAGAGCGGTCCCGGCCGTTTCCTCGGCGCCTGGTGGTTTGCCGCCTGGGGCTTCGATTGGCTGTACGACAAGCTGTTCGTCAAACCTTATCTACTGGCCTGCCGCCTGCTCGGTCACGACCCGATCGACAGCAGCATCGGCGTCATCCCGCACCTGGCGCGTGGCGGACACGGCCTGCTGAGCCGCAGTGAAACCGGACAATTGCGCTGGTATGCGGTGTCGCTGGTTGGCGGCGCAGTACTGGTGCTCGCCGCCGTCATGCTGGCCTGATCGACTATGCCTATTTTGCGAAAGGAACCCCGCCCATCATGATTCTGCCTTGGCTAATCCTGATCCCTTTTATCGGCGGCCTGTTGTGCTGGCTCGTCGAGCGTTCCGGCAATACCTTGCCACGCTGGATCGCGCTACTGACCATGACCCTGCTGTTCGGCCTGGGCTTATGGCTCTGGGCCAGCGCCGACTTCAGCCTGGCACCCGCGCCTGGCGCCGATCCGGCCTGGGCCGCGGAATTCCAGGTGCCATGGATAGAGCGCTTCGGCATCAGTGTGCACCTGGCGCTCGATGGCCTCTCGGTGTTGATGATCAGCCTCACCGGCCTGCTCGGCGTGTTGTCGGTACTGTGCTCATGGAACGAAATCCAGAACCGCGTCGGCTTCTTCCACCTCAACCTGATGTGGATTCTCGGCGGCGTGGTCGGGGTATTTCTCGCCATCGACCTGTTTCTGTTCTTCTTCTTCTGGGAAATGATGCTGGTGCCGATGTATTTCCTCATCGCGCTCTGGGGTCATAGCGGCAGCGCCGGCAAGACCCGGATTACCGCCGCCACCAAGTTCTTCATCTACACCCAGGCCAGCGGCCTGATCATGCTGGTGGCGATCCTGGCGCTGGTGTTCGTGCACTTCAACCAGACCGGCGTACTCACGTTCAACTACGCCGACCTGCTGCGCACCCAACTCGCGCCTGGCACCGAATACCTGCTGATGCTGGGTTTCTTCATCGCCTTCGCGGTGAAGTTTCCGGTGGTGCCGTTCCATTCCTGGCTGCCGGACGCCCACGCCCAGGCGCCGACGGCCGGCTCGGTGGACCTGGCCGGTATCCTGTTGAAGACCGCCGCCTATGGCTTGATGCGTTTCGCCCTGCCGCTGTTTCCCAATGCTTCGGCGGAGTTCGCACCGATCGCCATGGGCCTCGGGGTATTCGCCATTCTCTACGGCGCGCTGCTGTCGTTCGCGCAGACAGATATCAAGCGCCTGGTCGCCTACTCCAGCGTGTCGCACATGGGCTTCGTGCTGATCGCGATCTACTCCGGCAGCCAGATCGCCCTGCAGGGTGCGGTGGTGCAGATGCTCGCCCATGGCCTGTCGGCGGCGGCGCTGTTTATCCTCTGCGGTCAGCTCTACGAGCGCCTGCACACCCGCGACATGCGCGAAATGGGCGGCATCTGGGCACGTCTGCCATGGCTGCCCGCGCTCAGCCTGTTCTTCGCCGCGGCGGCGCTGGGCCTACCGGGCACCGGTAACTTCGTCGGCGAGTTCCTGATTCTGATCGGCAGCTTCCCGGCAGCGCCCTGGATCACCGTCATCGCAACCAGCGGCCTGGTGTTCGGCTCGGTCTATTCGCTGATCATGATCCACCGCGCTTATTTCGGGCCGGTGAAATCCCAGGAACCGCTGTTCGCGCTGAAAGCCCGCGAGCTGGGCATGGTGTTGCTGCTGGCGCTGCTGTTGATCCTGCTCGGCGTCTATCCGCAGCCGGTACTCGATACCTCGGCCGCCAGCATGCAAGGCGTGCAGCAGTGGATGAGCAACGCCCTCGATCAACTCGCCCGGCCCGGTAGCCTGTAATGGAAAGCAGCGATATGCAATTTACTGTTCAACACCTCATCGCCCTGCTGCCGCTTTTGGTCATCAGCGCCACAATTATCCTGGTGATGCTGGCGATCGCCTGGAAGCGCAATCACAGCCTCACTTTCGTGTTGTCGGTGCTGGGGCTCAACCTGACCCTGCTGTCGATCATTCCGGCCATCGAAGCCACACCGTTACAGGTGACGCCGTTATTGCTGATCGATAACTTCGCCTACTACTACATGGCGATGGTGCTTGTCGCCACGTTGGCCTGCGTGACCCTGACTCATGCGTACCTGGGCGAGGCGACGGTCAGCAACGGCGAGTCCGGACAGAGGGGCTATCCCGGCAACCGCGAGGAAATGTACCTGCTGATGCTGCTGTCGGCCCTTGGCGGCCTGGTGCTGGTCAGCGCACAGCACCTGGCGGGGCTGTTCATCGGCCTGGAGCTGCTGTCGGTCCCGGTATACGGCATGGTCGCCTATGCCTTCTTCAACAAGCGTTCGCTGGAAGCCGGTATCAAGTACATGGTGTTGTCGGCCGCGGGCAGTGCGTTTCTGCTGTTCGGCATGGCGCTGCTCTACGCCGAATCGGGTAGCTTGAGCTTTGCCGGAATCGGCGCCAGCCTGGCGGCCGGCGGCAGCGGGCTGCTGGTGCAGATCGGCATCGGCATGATGCTGATCGGCCTGGCCTTCAAGCTGTCGCTGGTACCCTTCCACCTGTGGACACCGGACGTCTACGAAGGCGCGCCTGCACCGGTGGCGGCGTTTCTCGCCACCGCCAGCAAGGTCGCGGTGTTCGCGGTACTGCTGCGGCTTTATCAGCTGTCGCCGGCTACCGCGGGCGGCTGGCTGAACGACCTGCTGACGGTCATCGCCATCGCCTCGATCCTGTTCGGCAACCTGCTGGCCTTGCTGCAAAGCAACCTCAAGCGCCTGCTCGGTTATTCCTCGATCGCGCACTTCGGCTATCTGCTGGTCGCGTTGATCGCCAGCAAGGGTCTGGCCGTCGAAGCGATCGGCGTGTACCTGGCCACCTATGTGCTAACCAGCCTTGGCGCGTTCGGCGTGGTGACACTGATGTCCACGCCCTATAGCGGCCGCGATGCCGATGCGCTCTACGAATACCGTGGCCTGTTCTGGCGCCGCCCTTACCTGACTGCCGTTCTGACCGTGATGATGCTGTCACTGGCCGGTATCCCGCTGACCGCCGGCTTTATCGGCAAGTTTTACGTGGTCGCCGCGGGCGTGCAGGCTCAGCTCTGGTGGTTGCTCGGCGCGCTGGTGCTGGGCAGTGCCATCGCCGTGTTCTATTACCTGCGGGTGGTGGTGACGCTGTTCCTCAACGAACCCAACTTGCGCCGTCACGATGCGCCCTTCAATTGGGGCCAACGCGCGGGCGGCATCATGCTGTTGTTCGTTGCCCTGCTCGCTTTCTTCCTCGGCGTCTATCCACAGCCACTATTGGATATCGTGCAACAGGCTGGCTTGGCCACCCTTGTTCGATAAAAGCCAAGCGTAAAAAAACCGGCGATTGCCGGTTTTTTTACGGGCGCCGAGGTTATCGGTATTACCCAAACCCACGGTAAACGCGGACCGGCCTAGCAGGCCGTTGAAAAACGTAGGCGAGGCAGGCAAGACAAGGCAAAAACGGCCGAAAAAGCGGAGTTTACTGTTGTAAATGAGCATTTTGAGGCCGTTTTTAACGCAGTATTGCCAACGTAGGTAGTTTTCAACGGCCTGCTAGGCCGATCGGCGACCGATAGAGACTCCAGCACGCGCCAAGCTGGTCAACTGTCCTCCTCGCCCTTAGGCGCAACGACGGGCAACGCCTGGGAGTTGCTCAGCACGACGACCAGTTCGTCCTCTTCCTCAGAACCGAACATGGCCCAGCAGGAAATAAACAGCGCCGCGATCAACGGACCGATGACGAAGCCGTTCAAGCCGAACAGCGACAGACCACCGAGAGTTGAGATCAGCACCAGATAATCGGGCAACTTGGTGTCCTTACCGACCAGAATCGGCCGCAGGATATTGTCCACCAAGCCAATCACCCCGATTCCGTAGAGGGTCAGCACCAGCGCCTGGGTCGGCGCCCCGCTGAACAGAAAATACAAGGCGACCGGCGTCCAGATAAGCCCCGCGCCAACCGCCGGGAGCAGCGAAAGAAAGGTCATCAGTACGCCCCAGAGCAAGGCGCTGGGAATGCCCAATATCCAGAAAATCAGGCCGCCCAACGCGCCCTGGGTGACCGCAACCACGATATTGCCCTTGATCGTCGCCCGCACCACACGGGCGAATTTGCTGAATAACCGGCGCTGGTGCGCGGCACTCAGCGGCATTGCTTGTTTGATCCGCGCCACCAGTTCGACGCCATCGCGAATCAGGAAGAACAACAAATACAGCATGACGAAGAAACTGATCACGAACTCGAACGTACCCTGGCCAAAACTGAATGCCTTGGTCGCCAGGTAACGGCTGCCCTGACGCGCATAATCCGAAAGCGTCTCGCGCAAACTCCCCCAGTCGCCCAACCCGAAGCGATTCAACTGGCGCTGCACCACCGGCGGCAAGGCGTCCTTGATCTCGGCCACAAAAGCGCCGAGGTCCAATTCGCCGCGCTCGAGACGGGTGTAAACGAGGCCGACTTCCTGCACCAGCAACCCGGTGATCATGATCACCGGCAGCACCACCAACAGCACGCAGAGCAAGGTGGTACTGACGGCCGCTAAGGTACGTCGACCATTGAAGCGCCGCAGCAGGCGATGCTGCACAGGGGCGAACAGAATCGCCAGGATGACCGCCCAAAACACGGCGCCATAGAACGGCCAAAGTATCCAGCCAAATGCCAGCGATACCCCCAGCAAGAGCCCGAGAAAAACCTTAGCTTCCACCTGTTCATTGTTCATCTGCTTCGCATGTGCCTGTGGCGCCTGATCTCCTTTAGTCAGCGCTACCCCGGGCGAGTGCGAACAAAAAACGTCCTTTGCCAGCTCATAGCGGCGCGGGAAGCAGGCCCGCAAGTGCTGGGAAAATAGGCGATTCGCCAGCGAATGCACGGGTTAGTTATGTTCTTTCGACTCGATCGTGCATGGTTGCGTCTTATCGGAGGCCTGCCCGACCTGGATGCCCCCGCACTTGCTACGCTTGACTAAAGAAAGCCCCGGCGCCGCCGATAGGCGCATATAGCCTGCATAGAAGAATAAGGTCCCAAACATGCCGTTCAGCCGACTCTCGATCCAACTGAAGATCACCCTGCTCGCAGGCCTGTGTTTGTTGAGCATCGTGGCAGTGCTGGTCGGCGCTTCGGTGCTGCAGGCCTCGCGAAGTTCCAGCCTGGTCAAACAGGTGAGCAGCAAAATGCTCGAAGAGTCGGCGCAATTGCGCATGGAGGCACGCGCCCAGTCCCAGGCGCTGCTCATGCAACGCTACTTCATGGATGCTTATCAATACGGCAAGGGCGCAGCCAAGCAGGTACTGTTCATTCGCGAGCAGGCGCAGAAGCGTTTTCTCGATGCCTTCGACCTGCGTGAAGACCTGACCCGGCAGATCCGTAGCGCCCTGGAAGCCAACCGCAGCCTGCTCGGCATCTATGTGGCCTTCGAACCTGAGGGGCTGGACGGCAAGGACAGCCTGTTCGGCGACATGCCCGAACTGGGCAGCAACGACAGCGGGCGATATGCGCTCTACTGGTCGCAGAGCAAAAGCGGCGAACTCAGTTCCGAAACCATGACCGAGGCGAACCTCGCCGATACCACCCCGGGCATCAGCGGCTCGCCCTACAACGCCTGGTTCACCTGCCCGATCAAAACCGCTAAGACCTGCCTGCTGGAACCCTATATCGACGAAGCCGACGGGGTGAAGATCCTGATGACCAGCATCGCCTTTCCCCTCGAGGAGAAAGGCAAGATTATCGGCGTGCTGGGCGTCGATATCGCCCTGGCCAACATGCAGGACATCAGCATGCAGGCCAATAGCGAACTCTTCGATGGCCAGGGGCATGTCAGCATTATCAGCCCCTCCGGCCTGCTCGCCGGCCACAGCCGCGACAGCAACCTGCTGGGCGGCAAACTGGACAAGGCATTTGCCGACCAGCACGCGGAAATGATCAAGCTGATCGCTAGCAACCAGCCGCAAGTGCTGCATCACCAGGGCAACCTGCAAGTGCTGATGCCCTTGCTGCCGACGCCCGAGTCCAAGCCCTGGGGCGTTTTGGTCGAAGTGCCCGAGGATGTCTTGCTGCGACCGGCCATTCAACTCGAAGAACAACTGGATTCGCTGGGCAGCCGCAACACCGCCATTTCCCTGGGCCTCGGCCTCGCCGCCGGGGTCATCGGCATACTGCTGATCTGGCTCACGGCGCTGGGGGTGACCCGGCCGATCCTCGGCGTCGCCGCCATGTTGAAGAACATCGCCAGCGGCGAAGGCGACCTGACCCGCCGCCTGGAATACGCCAAGCAGGATGAATTGGGCGAACTGGCCGGCTGGTTCAACCGCTTCCTCGACAAACTCCAACCGATCATCGCCGATGTCAAACGCAGCGTGCAGGATGCGCGCAATACCGCGGACCAGTCGTCCGAGATCGCCAATCAGACCAGCGCAGGCATGCAACAGCAGTTCCGCGAGGTCGATCAGGTCGCCACCGCCTTCCAGGAGATGAGCGCCACCGCCCAGGACGTCGCGCACAACGCCGCCCAGGCCGCCGAAGCCGCACGTAGCGCGGATGCGGCTACCCGCGAAGGCCTCAGCGTGATCGACAAGACCACTTCGAGCATCGAACTGCTGGCCAACGAAATGAACGTGGCCATGCAGGAAGTCGAAGGCCTGGCCACCAGCAGTGAAAAAATCGGTTCGGTACTCGAAGTGATCCGCTCCATCGCCGAACAGACTAATCTGCTGGCCCTGAACGCCGCCATCGAGGCGGCGCGGGCGGGCGAAGCCGGTCGCGGCTTCGCCGTGGTCGCCGACGAAGTGCGCAACCTGGCCAAGCGCACCCAGGACTCGGTGGAGGAGATCCGCCAGGTCATCGAAGGCTTGCAGAGCGGCACCCGCGAGGTGGTCAGCACCATGCACAGCAGCCATCGCCAGGCGCAAGGCAGCGTCGACCAGGTCGAGCTCGCCGTAGCCGCGCTGCAACGCATCAGCCAAGCGGTCAGCGTCATTACCGACATGAACATGCAGATTGCCAGCGCCGCCGAGGAACAAAGCTCCGTGGCCGAGGAGATCAACCGCAATGTCGCGTCGATTCGCGACGTCACCGAATCGATCTCCAACAAGGCCGACGAATCGGCACAAGTCACGCAGAACCTCAACAGCCTGGCCAACCATCAACAAGGCCTTATGGATCATTTCCGCGTATAACAGCCTCTCCAGCGCCCGATCGGCGCCCGTCCAGTTGCGCGCCAGCCAGTCTGGCGCGCGTTTATTTTTAGGAATGGAACATGCTGAATATCGTCCTGGTGGCCGGTTCCGGCCGCAGCAACAGTCAGTCCGGCAAAGTCGCGCGCTTTCTGCGCCAACGCTTGATTCAACTCGGGCAAACCAGCGAGGAGTCGAGCGGTGTCATCGACCTTGGGCTGGCGCCGTTGCCCTTGTGGCCGTCCGAGGATGCCGGCCCCTGGAGCCTGTACAGCCAGCAGTTGAAAGACGCGGACGCGCTGGTGATAGTCGCCCCCGAGTGGAATGGCATGGCCTGCCCGGCGATCAAGAATTTCTTTATCTACGCCAGTAAAGCCGAGTTGGCGCACAAGCCCGGCTTGCTGGTCGGCGTTTCCTCGGGCATCGGCGGCGCCTACCCGATCAGCGAACTGCGTGCCTCCAGCTACAAGAATTGCCGGTTGTGCTACCTGCCCGAACACTTGATCGTGCGTCAGGTCGAGCAGCGCCTGAACACACCGCAAGCGGCCAGCGAAGACGATCAGCGCCTACGCGCACGAATCGATTACGCGCTGGATATTCTGACGAAATATGCAATCGCGCTAAAACCCGTGCGCGAAGCCATCGATATGAGCGATGCGGCATTTGCCAACGGGATGTAGAGCGAGCAACCGACCTGGCGGGCGTTACCCGCTGGCCCGCAAGCTGGCGGATAGTGGCTCGCCTCTCGGCACCGCCCGTAAGGGTAACTCGATGCGTACGCACAGACCGCCCAGCCCACTATCGAGCAATGCCAGGCTGCCAGCCCAGGCGTCGACGATATCGCGCACAATGCCCAGACCCAAGCCATGACCTGCGACCTGCTCGTCGAGGCGTGCGCCTCGGCTCAACACCTCTTCTCGCTGCCCCAGGGGAATACCCGCACCGTCGTCATCGATAGTCAGCACATAAGCGCTGTCCGTGCGTTCGATATGCAGGCACACCTTGCTGCTTGCCCATTTGCAGGCGTTGTCCAGCAGGTTGCCGAGCAATTCCAGTAGATCCTCGCGATCCCAGGGCAGGCGCAAGTCTGGCGCGGCGTGCCAGTCCATCTGCAGCTCGCGGCCATGAATCATGGCCAAGGTGGAGAACAGGCTCGGCAACTCTTCGGCGCATGCGAAGTGCGCTCCCGGCAACGCCTCGCCCGCCAGGCGCGCGCGCCCCAGCTCCCGCGCCAAACGCTGCTCGATCTGCTGCAATTGCTCGATAAGGCTCGCGCGCAACGCGGGATGACGATCGAACGCCTCCCGCGAGGCCAGGCCGAACAATACTGCCAGCGGCGTTTTCAGGGCATGGCCGAGATTGCCCAACGCATTGCGCGAGCGCTTCAAGGTATCTTCGGTATGGGCCTGGAGATGATTGATCTGCCCCACCAATGCCGTCAGCTCTTCCGGTACCTGGGTATCCAGCGCCTCGCGCTGGCCTTGCTGCAACTGCTCGACCTGTTGCCGCACCAGCTCCAGGGGGCGCAAGGCGCGGCGCACCGTCAGGCGCTGCAACAGCAGGATCAACGCCAGCGCCGCCAGGCCAACCCCCAGGGCGACATGCTGCGCACGGCGGAAACTTTGCAAAATCGGGGTGTAATCCCTGGCAACATGAATCGACAGCGGCTGGGAGAAGCGCTGGAAGTCCGCGCGATAGGTCAGCAGCAACTGCCCCTGGGGACCATCGCCCAACTGCGTTTGCAGGCCGGGCTCGGCGGCCACGGAGAGTTCCCGATCCCATAAAGAGCGCGAACGCCAGGTTTCGTCGGCAAAATCGATACGAAAATACTGCCCGGAATAAGGCCGTTGATAGGCCGCGCTGAGACGCTGCTCGTCCAGTTGCACCCCGCCCGGCCCACGCACCAACGCAGCGAGCAGGGTCTGCGCGTCATCCTTGAGTCCGGCCTGTAAATAGCGGCGCAAGCTGTGGTCGAACAGCCACAAACTGCTTTGCGCGAACAACAGGCCGACCACCACCAGCACGCTGAGCAGCCCGAGGCTCAAGCGTCGTTGCATCGACTTCAAGCGGCGCCTCCGCCGAGCCGATAACCCTGCCCACGCCGGGTCTCGATCACCTCGCGTCCCAGCTTGCGGCGCAGGTGATTGACATGCACTTCGATGACATTCGAGTCGCGCTCGCTTTCGCCATCGTAAAGGTGTTCGGCCAAATGGCTTTTCGAGAGGATCTGCCCGACATGCAGCATGAAATAGCGCAGCAGACGAAATTCCGCCGCCGTCAATTCGATCTCCTCGTCGCCCCGGCTGACGCACTGGCGCCCTTCGTCCAATTGCAAACCGGCGGCTTGCAGTTGCCGGTGGTTGGCCAGCCCGTGGGCGCGCCGCAACAGCGATTGGATGCGCAGTTGCAGCTCTTCCGGGTGGAAGGGTTTGCTCAGGTAATCGTCCGCCCCGGCCTTGAGTCCTTCGATGCGCTCGGCCCATGAACCGCGCGCGGTGAGAATCAGTACCGGCGCGCTCATGCCGCCCGCGCGCCATTCCTGCAACACCTCCAGTCCCGGCTTGCCGGGCAAGCCGAGGTCGAGAACGATCAGGTCATAAGGCTCGCAAGCGCCCTGGAAGGCGGCATCGCGGCCATCCGCCAGCCAATCGACCGCATAGCCTTGGCGGGCCAGGCTGACGAGCAGCTCGTCGGCCAGAGGCACGTGGTCCTCTACCAGTAACAGGCGCATTCAGTCTTCCACCTCGTCCTTGAGCAGCTCGGCGCTCTGGGCGTCCAGCTCCAGCTCGCGGACGACACCTTGCACCGTCACCAGCTCGACCTCATAAACCAGAACGCCCTGCTCTTCTTCCAATTCGACTTCCAACAGAACGGCTCCCGGATAGCGCTCCAGCGCCACGACCAGCATCTGTTCGAGGGGCAGAATCGCCCCCTCGCGACGCAGGCGCAGCGCTTCGTCCTGATCCAGATCACGGGCGCTGCTGCCAAACGTCAGCGTGATCAGCAACAGTCCCAGGAGCGGGCGATAAGCCAAAGCCGTTGTTCTCATTAACTGTCCTGTTGGTTCTTGAGTACCTGACCATTGCTGGCATCCAATTCGATATCCCACTGCACGCCCTGGGCGTCGCGAACTTCGACCTGGTAAACGTAACGGCCGTATTCCTCTTCCAGCTCGGTTTCTTCGATCTTGCCGCCGGCATGCTGCGCCAGGGCGGCGGCATTGAGTTTTTCGAACGACTGGATGGTACCCGCGTCGCGCAATTTAAGCGCTTCGTCCGGGCCCAGATCGCGAGCCAGGGCGAACCCGGCGGTGAGTGTCAGGGCAGCGGCGGTGAATAATGCAGTAAAGGCTTTCATGTTCAATCTCCTTGAAGGGTTTGCTTTCGACAGGTTCAAGGTACTGCGCCGGACTTAATTCAAGCTGAATTGAACCACCGCGCAATGATTGACTGCACATCATTCACCGCCTGAAGTCGCTTGGCCTGGGCGACGAGCCCTCTATAATCGCTGCCTTGCGCGATGGAGACCAGCATGAGTGCGATTCTGATCAAAGCCCCAGCCCTGACGATCAAAGCCGGACCACGAGCCATGACGCGGATACGCGAACGCGGCTTGCTGCCAGCCGACGTGGGTACGCTGCCAGGCGCTGCTGGCGGCCCCAAAGCGCTGGGTATCCAGGGCCTGGACCTGGCGCTGTTCGGCGACTGGCTGAGGCGCGCGCCGCGCGAGCGCTCGCTGATCGGCGCCTCCATCGGCTCCTGGCGCTTCGCCAGCGCCTGCTTGCCGGATGCGGCGGCCGGCATTCGCCGCCTCGGTGAGCTGTACACCGAACAACGCTTCGCCAAAGGCGTGAGCATGGCCGAGGTGTCGCGCAGCTGCCGCGCGATGCTCGAACAACTGCTGCAGGACCAGGACGAGCAGGTGCTGAGCAATGCGCATTACCGCCTGAATATCGTCGTGGTGAAAAGCCATGGCCTGCTCCAGCACGATCACCGCGGTGCCCTGGGCCTGGGATTGTCTTCGGTGATCGGCAGCAACCTGTTGGGGCGCTCGCGCCTGGCCCGACACTTCGAACGGGTGATCCTGCACGATGCGCGTTTACCGCCGCCGCTGGGCGCGCTGAGCGACTTCCCCTCGCGTTACCTGACCCTGGATGCGCACAACCTGCGCCATGCCCTGCTCGCTTCGGGCTCTATCCCGATGATCATGCAAGGCGTGCGCGACATTCCCGGCGCGGGTCCCGGCACCTATCGCGACGGAGGGCTGCTCGACTATCACCTCGACTTGCCCTACAGCGGCGACGATATCGTGCTCTACCCGCATTTCACCGACAGGGTGATTCCCGGCTGGTTCGATAAAGGCATGCCCTGGCGTCGCGCTAACGCCACACGCTTGCAGGACGTGCTGCTACTGGCGCCCTCGGCCGATCATTTGGCACGTCTGCCCCACGCTAAACTGCCGGACCGTAAGGACTTCAGCCGCTATCTGGGCGACGATGCCGGTCGCGAGCGCTATTGGCGCAAAGCCATGGACGAGAGCCGTCGGCTCGGCGATGAGTTTCTCGAGCTGGTTGAAAACGGCCGTTTGGCCGAGCGCATGCAACCGCTTTAATCGAATTGCCAACCTAAACCTGAGACAGCCCCACCAAGGAAGGCCAGATGAAGCTAGCAGTCGCGATTATCCACGGTATTGGGGTTCAGCCGGACAGCCGCGACCTTGAAGGCCAATATGCGTATTCCCAGCGCATGATTGCCGGCCTGCGTCGACAACTCGGCGTAGAGGCCGAGCATGTGGCCTTCCAGAGCCTGTACTGGGCCAGCGTGCTGGACAAGCGGCAATTGGATTTCCTCGATAGCCTGCGCGATCAACCGGTTCGCTGGCGCTGGCTGAGGCGCCTCGTCACCTTGTTCCTCGGCGATGCTAGCGGTTACCGCAAGGTCAGCGAGGCCTATGACACCACCTACCAGGAAGTGCACCAATGTGTTCGCGCCGGGCTCAATGCGCTGCGCGCCAAGGTCGATGCCAATACCCCCCTGGTGGTGCTGGCCCATTCGCTGGGCGGGCATATCTTTTCCAACTATGCCTGGGATCAGCAAAGCATCAACAAAACCCCGAGCTGCCCACTTGATCCCTTTATCGCCCTGGAAACCCTGGCCGGCCTGGTGACTTTCGGTTGCAACATCCCGCTGTTCACCTTCGCCTGCGACCCCGTAGTGCCGATTCGCTTCCCCGGCCATTGCCTGACCGACGCGGTACGCGAGCAAGCCCGCTGGCTCAATCTTTATGCACCGGCCGATCCCTTGGGTTATCCGCTACGACCACTGCAGAACTATGCCGCCGTGGTCGCCGAGGATCGGGCCATGCCGGTAGGCCCCTGCTATAAACGCCATACTCCGCTGAGCCATTTCGAATATTGGAACGACAAAAACTTCCAACGCTATGTCGCCCGTTATTTATGCCAACTGTTATCGGCGTGCCCCTCCAACACCGACACACCGGGACTGCTCGGCGATTAATCGGCGACCCGCGACAATAGGTACTTGAACGCCAAACTTGCGGTGAATGTTGCGGCGGTTTGTTTGTCCAAGCGTACATGGCGCACGGTTCTAAACTTATTTTTAGAAAAAAGTATGTTTTTTTATCTGCCGGTGTGACTTGGCAAGCCGATGCAGCCATCAACACATATGACAGGCCGGCATAACCTTAATGGATGCAGGCTAACGCTATTAGGGAATACCTCGGAGAAACCGACCCCATGAACGCCCCGCTGCGTTTTAACGAAGCATTACTGATCGCCGATCGCGCCTTTCAACCTTTCCAGTGCATTGCCTGGGCGCCTCAGGACGGCACCGGCCAACTAAGCCTGAGCGTCGTCGACCGCACCAACACCCGCCTGCTCGGCCGTACCCAACTGTCCTGCAATACCTACAGCGACCCGATTCAATTCGCCAAGGTATTGGAAGCGTCGCGCAATGAGCTGAGCCAAAAAGGTTTCCATTTAGCGCCTTGGAGCATGCCGGAATAACCTTCCGAACTACATGCCAATCGCTCCCGGTTATGTACCTACGCTTATCCAAGCGTATTGCTCCGCATAACCGGGTGACGTTTCGCTTAGTTTCACCTGACGTATAAAACGCCCCGCCTTCCAAGCGATTTAATCGCTCGCTGAACCACGCGCATTAAAACCCAAGGCACTTTTCACAACGCTCTACGATGCGCTCCACTGTCACACCCGCCTGCGTCTCAACGCTCGATAGCGTCATGCATAAACCAGACAGGCTAAAAGAACGGAACTTCTCCCCGCGTTAACCAGCCAATGAGTCATCGGCTCAATGGAGTTAGCAGTATGAACGCGTTCGATTGGCAGCGGATGCTATGGGATAAGGCGACCCTCGGATTTCTCGGTGAAGTAGCGGTTCGTACCTTGCTGGCCTATGCGGTGGTTTTCCTGTTTCTGAAAGTGGCCGGGAGGCGCGGCGTACGGCAAATCTCGCTGTTCGAGCTGGTGATAATCCTGACGCTGGGTTCGGCCGCAGGCGACATGACCTTCTATGAGGACGTGCCGCTACTACCGGTCTTCAGCGTATTCCTGGCGATGAGCGTGCTCTATCGCCTCACCACCCTGCTGATGAGCAAATACCCACGGCTGCAAGCCTGGATGGAAGGCCAACCTTTCGTTCTGATTCGCGACGGCGAGTTCGAGTTGGAAACCCTGACCCGCGGCAATATTTCCCATGATGAATTCCTTATGGAGCTACGCCAGCATGGCGTCGAGCATCTGGGCCAGGTGCGCCTTGGTATTGTCGAGGTCAATGGCGACGTGAGCCTGTACTTCTACGGGCCGGACGTTATCCGCCCAGGGCTGTCGGTGCTGCCGGAGGCGAACAGACGGCTATTCACCTGCGCCCCGCGCACCATGCTCTGCGCATGCAATATGTGCGGCGCGCTGCAGCATATCGAAGCCGGGCAACGGATGAACTGCCCTCGCTGCGGCCATGATTGCTGGTGCGAAGCCATGCATACCCCCTATATCCGCTGAGGCAACAGACCCTAGCCAACAATGGCGAGATATGTGGGTTTATTGTCGTTGCGGCAAAGGCCAGGCACTCGGCAAACTGCATCCATGACCAGCGGAGATTCTTCCATGGATGCGCCCCGTACCATCGCTTGCCTACTCTACCCGGATGTCATGAGCCTGGACGTCAGCGGGCCGCTGCAGGTCTTCGCCTCGGCCAATGTCGAACGCCAACGCCAGGGACTGCCGCCCTATTACCAGCTACTGGTGCTCGGCGAACGGGTCGGCGCCATGCCGACCTCCGCCGGCCTGCAAATGGTCGCCGAACAGGCCTGGTCCGACGTCGATATCGGCTGCATCGATACGCTGTTGGTCCCGGGCGGCGCGGGTGAAAAAGTCCAATCCAAGAATCGCGCCTTGTTGGCCTGGTTACGCACAGCGGAGCCCCGAGTGCGTCGCCTGGGCTCGATTTGCTCCGGCGCACTGGTCCTGGCGGCCGCCGGCTTGCTCGATGGTCGCCGCGCCACCACCCATTGGGCCGATGCCGAGCATTTGCGCCAAGCTTATCCCGCCGTCGAAGTCCTCGCCGATTGTCTGCACACCTATGACCCGGAGGACAAGCACGGTAACGGCCACATCTTCACCTCGGCTGGGGTGACGGCTGGTATCGATCTGGCGTTGGCGCTGGTCGAGGCGGACCTCGGCCGCGCCATGGCATTGGCGGTGGCACGACGCTTGGTGATGTTCCTGCGCAGGCCCGGCGATCAGGCTCAATTCAGCGCCTTGTTGACCCCGGACCCCAGCCGAATACCGCGACTGGCCGCCCTGCTCGAATGGATTCCCGCGCACCTGCATCAGGATCTTTCGCTCGAGGTGCTGGCGGCCCAGGCGCACATGACACCGCGCACCTTGTCGCGGGTATTCACCCGGGAACTGGGCATGGGGCCGGGGCGCTATGTGGAACGCGTCCGCCTGGAAGCCGCGCGCAACCTGCTGCAAGACGCCCAGACCTCGATCGGCACGGTCGCGCGTTTGACCGGTTTCGGTCACCCGGAAAACCTACGCCGCACCTTTCATAAGCATTTGGCGCTGAGCCCGCAGCAATACGCCGAACGCTTCGCCTGATTTTTTCCTTCTTTACAGGAGTGAGCCATGTTGCAACTGCGCCCCAATTGCGAATGCTGTGACCGCGATCTGCCCGCCGACTCGCGAGATGCCCTGATCTGCTCGTTCGAATGCACCTTCTGCCGCGAGTGCGCGACGCAGCGGTTGCAGGGCCATTGCCCGAATTGTGGCGGCGAACTGCTACAGCGACCGCGTCGCCCCGCCGCCGCGCTCCGTCAGTCTCCGGCATCGTCGACCCGCGTCAATGCCGCCATCCCTTGCCCTCCGATATCGAGATAATCCATGTTGCTGCTCACCAACGTCAGCGTTTTACGCTTGTTTCTCGGCCAGGCCCTGTACTGGAGTTGCAACCTCATCGGCATCACCCTCACTTCGCTGGTGGGGCTGCAACTGGCGCCGTTGAATATCTTGGCGACGCTGCCCCTAGCATTGCTGGTACTCGGTAATTTGCTCGCGGTACAGCCGTTGTCGCTATTCATGCAGCGTCGCGGCCGCCGACTTGGCCTGGTGCTGGGCGCCGGCTGCGGCATTGTCGGTGGGCTACTCGCGGCGCTGGGGGTATGGCTGGGTGACTTCAGCCTGTTCTGCCTGGGCGCCTTGCCACTGGGGGCTTATCAAGCCTCGGCGATGTATTACCGCTTCGCCGCACTGGAGGCCGTGGACAGCGCCCAACATGGCCGCGCCAGCGCCTATGTGATCGGCGGCGGTGTACTCGCGGCCTTGATCGCCCCCAGCCTGCTGCTCTGGTCGCAGAACGCCTTGAGCGCACCCTTTGTCGGCGCCTACCTGATGATGGCGGCACTGGCGGCAGGCGGCCTGCTCTTGATGGCGCAGCTTCGCGAAGGCTCTGCGCCGGTGCCGAGTAAAGGTGGCTGGGCGGCGGTACGCGAGCTGCTCGGCCGCCCGCAAATCCGTGCGGCCATCGCCACCACGGCGGTCGGCCACGGACTGATGATCATGATCATGACCGCCACGCCCTTGGCCATGCAGTTCTGCGGGCTGTCGGTGGCGGACAGTTCGCAGGTGATCCAATGGCACATGCTCGGTATGTTCCTGCCCGCGTTCGTTGCCGGCCATCTGGTCGACAAGCTAGGCAGCGCCAAGGTCGCGGTGTTGGGTAGCCTGGTGCTGCTGGTCAGCGCCGGCATCGCCTTGAGCGGTCTGGGCAAAGGGCATTTTCTACTCAGTTCCTTTCTGCTCGGTTTGGGCTGGAACCTGATGCTAATCGCCGGCACCACGCTGCTCGCCAGCGGCCATAACCTAGGCGAACGCGGCAATGCGCAAGGTTTGATGGAATTGAGCAACGGTTCGGTGGCTGCAGGTGCCTCATTCGCCTCGGGCGCGCTGATCAGCACCCTCGGCTGGGGTGCGGTCAATATCGGCATATTGCCGCTGGTGGCGCTGGTCCTGTTGATGCTGTTGCCGCTAAGGAGCAAGACGCTGGTCCGCTATTCCTGATGTATTCAACCCTTGTAGCAGTTGGTCTGATTACGCCCGCCCTCCTTGGAGGCATATAGCGCCTGATCGGCCCGCTCGATCAGTTGTTGATGGCCATTGGTGGGGTAACTCAGATCTGCCACCCCCAAGCTGATGGTGAAGGGAATGCTTTGATTCTCATAGGTCACCAACAACGCCTCGATGCGCTGGCGCAGGCGTTCGGCAAATAGCATCGCCCCTGCGCTGTCGACATCGGGCAACAGCACCACGAACTCTTCGCCGCCATAGCGCCCCGGGTAGTCGGTATCGCGCACCTGCTCGCGTACCACTTCAGCGACCGCCTGGATCACCTTGTCGCCGGCCTGGTGGCCGTAGGTGTCGTTGACGGCCTTGAAGTGATCGATATCGAACATCACCAAGGCGGCCATGCTCTGATAACGCCGGTGCCGGGCGTACTCATGCTGCAGGCACTCCTCCCAATAGCCGCGGTTGTTCAGGCCGGTCAGGCGGTCGGTGCGCGAAAGGTGCTTGAGTTGCTGATTGACCGCTTGCAGCTGCTGTTTGTGGGTGGCGACATTGGTGACGTCGTAGATGATCAGGCAGATATGCTCGACCGTGGTGTTAACCCCATGCAACGGTAGCAGCACGGTGTTCTGGTACATGAATTCTTCCTGCCCGGTTATCGGCTGGTAGTTCTTGAAACGTACCAGGTAAGGCCGCTGCTCCCAGATGGTGAACGCCGGCGTCCCCAGGGTCGCCACGCTTTCCACCTTATGGCGGAACCAATCCTCCTCCACCTCGGGAAACAGCGTGAAGAAAGACTGTCCATGTACTTCCCGGGGTAAACGCCCGGAGCGGTTCTCCATAAAAGTGTTCCAGACCTGAATGCGGTATTCGCGGTCCAACACCACGACACCGACATCGATGCCCTGGACAATGGCCAGTAGCCAATGGAATTCGTTTAGATCCAGGTTATCGCTCATGGTCAGTTCATCAGGTAATCAAGCTTTTTAGAGAGCAGCTCCACCGAGTCCTCGGTGAACAACAGCAGCAAATCGAAATGAATGACATGCCCCTCGATGCTATAGCTGACTTCCACCGCCAAGGTGTTTTTCCAGCGTGACCGATTGAGCCGGATCAGTTCATCGATCGAGGTGTGCTGGCCCAGCACCATCGGGTGGCTTTGTGAGAACTTCACGTCGATTTGCCCGGCCACCCCGCTCAGGCAGGCGCCGATCAACACCGTGGACAGGTCCAGAAGCATTTCCATCTCGGAATAATCCTGGGAATACCAGTGCATCAGCTTGGCCATGTCGCCGACTTCGGAATCGTGAAATATCAGCAAGGCCTCGCCGGCGATACCGCCGCCGATAAACCCCTGGCACACCGCGGTCAGACCGTCGCCACGCTGCGCATCGGCGAGGGCCATATGCAACTCGCCGACCTCGAACAGATTGACGTTCGGCACCGGCAGCTGCACGAAAACCCCCAGCACCCGGGCCAGCAACGCCGCGGCGCGGCCCATGGCGACGTTGATCACCTCGCGGAAAGCATCGTTGAAGCTGATGCTGACCTCATCCGCCGGAGGATAGTGCTTGACCGCCGTAGCCGCGCGCTTCAACAGTCCGAGTTTATCCAATGTGGCTTTGAGCAAATCCGGATCCGCCGGCTTCTGCACAAAGGCCAGGGCTCCCAGTTGCATGACCCGCTCGACCGCCTGCTCCTGAACATCCCCGGACACCACGATGGCCTTGCAGCTCAAACCTTCCTCCTGCAAGGCGGTTAGCACCTGATAGCCGTCCATTTCGGGCATGGTCAGATCGAGCAACATCACGTCGATAGAGCCCTGACGCAGAATTTCCATGGCCTCGACGCCATTGGCGGCTTGTACGACGGAGACCGGCCAGTCAGGGGGCAGTGCACGCAGCAACTGCTTGCGCGCCATATTGGAGTCGTCACAGATAAGCAGGGATCTGGCGGTCATGCGCACCACGTCTGGTTATTATGGCTAACGAAATATCCCGCACACCTTGATGAACATTGGCAGTAGCGGTGCGCAAGTATTTTTGACAACGGTTCGTTGGGAACTCTCGAATACGCGGATAAAAATACCGCTCCCCGAGCACTTGCGGCTCCCTTCGCCCTCAGACACGTCGCCCCTATCTGCAACTATAGGCAAGCTGGCGCTGATTGCTATGGCTATATATGCAGTTGACTCGCCAATAGCGCCACAGTGCAAGCTCTTGCGCGCATGGCAGCGATGCTTGGCGGCGTATTTGCCCTCTATCGTTGCAGCAGGGCAATCACGGCCCAGCGGATGCAAAAAAGGCACCTCACGGTGCCTTTAATCGACTCAAGCAAACTACCGAGCCCTCCGCCAGCGTCGCGACAGAATAATCTGTCGCTTTCCATGGGAGGAGCTTTAGCCGCAATGCGGATTCGCCCGGCCCCGATCATGTGCGCCAGGCGTTGGGCCGAAATATCGCGGCTGACGCGACAAACTAGTAGTAGGCGTTTTCCTTGTTGCTGTGATCGGTCACGTCGCGCACACCTTTAAGCTCCGGGATGCGTTCGAGCAGGGTCTTCTCGATGCCTTCCTTGAGGGTCAGATCGACTTGGCCGCAGCCCTGGCAACCGCCGCCGAACTTCAGCACGGCGATACCGTCATCGACCACATCGATCAGGCTGACCTCACCACCGTGGCTGGCCAAACCGGGGTTGATCTCGGTTTGCAGGTAATAGCTGATGCGTTCGTTGATCGGGCTGTCTTCGTTGACCATCGGCACCTTGGCGTTCGGTGCCTTGATGGTCAGCTGGCCGCCCATGCGGTCGGTCGCGTAGTCGACGACCGCGTCTTCGAGGAAGGGCTCGCTGACCGCGTCGATCCAGGCGGTGAAGCTGGCCAGCCCGAGGGCGGTGTCTTCGGCCTTCTGCTCGCCCGGCTTGCAATAGGCGATGCAGGTTTCGGCGTATTGGGTACCCGGCTGGGTGATAAACACCCGAATGCCGATGCCCGGGGTGTTCTGCTTGCCCAGCAGATCAGCCAGATAATCGTGGGCCGCGTCGGTAATGGTAATGGTGCTCATGGCAACTCCTCGCAAACATGGTCGCAGTGTACGCCAACCTGCCGGCCTCGATAAAGCCTGACTGTTTAGCTCGGATTAATTTCCGGTCCGGTCAAGCTCTCGTGGCGTCCCCGGCCGTTACAGGTTCTCGTAGCGGTTCATATCCAGCACTCCCGCTTCCAGCGGTTCGGTTTCACTCAGATAAGCCGATAAGTCATGGAAATAGCGCCAGAATTCGGGATGGCTGCGCCTGATCCCCCAGCGCTGCACGACACCCTCGAAGGCCGCCTCGCTGCGCACCCGCCGCATGGCGTCGACCCAGGCCGGCACTTCGTCGGCCTCGAGGTTGAACATAAAGTTCGGATAGCTGCTGAGGACCCCGGGGTACACGGTCAAGGTATCCAGCTTCGGCTGATAGCGCAGCTGCTCGCCGAGCATAAAGGCCACGTTGCTGTGGGCACGGTTGCGTAGCAGGCTGTAGACCTCGCGGGAGCCATCGGCCAATTCGATGCGCAGCAGCGTCGCCTCGGGCAATTGCAGAATCACCGCCAGCTGCGCGGCGGTTTTTCCGCTCAGGCGGCTCAGGGCTTGTTCGGCGGCTTGCAGGTCGACGGCCAGCCCCGGACGATGGCAATTCACCCCATCGCAGCGGTTGATCGGATCAGGTCTGGCGTTCAGGCTGCCATAGCGTTCGAGCAGGGCTTCGGCAAACACCCGCTTTGGGTCGGAGCCCGGCAGGATCAGGGCCGCCGGGCTGTGGCCGTCCATGTCCGCATAGTCAAACCAGAGCTTCAGCTTGCCGCTGTACCGATACCAGTCGTTGAGATAACTGGCACGCGTATGGGCCGGCATCAAACGGAGGAAATTGACCTCCGCGCCATTGCGGATCAAATCGAAATACAGCCGCGTCTGCGCTTGATGGGAAACGTTGCCGAACACATCGAAATTCACCACCAATTGGTAATAGGTGCGCTCCAGCAACGGAAAGTCCATCCACCACAAGGTTTGCGGCACCTCGCCGATCAGCCCTTTGCGCACCGAAGCGCTGTCGTGCTGGCGGAACACCGACAACAGCGCATTGTCGTTGCCCGCCCAGATATGCGACCAACTGGGCGCCGGCGCCTTGGCGTAGCTGGCCATGCGCAAGGTTTCGTAGTGGTTACGCTTGTTACGGTAGCTGTTCCAGATGCCGAGCAAATCGCCGATGTCGTCGAGTTGCCCGGGCATCTCCAGCAAAGGCGTGGCCTTGGCGCGGTAATCGGCGCTCTTCAGATAAAGATCGTGCTGGGGATCCTGGAATATCAGCCAGAAGTTATCGCGGATCACATCGGTGGCGATTTGCCCGCGGCACACGGGGCCGCGAATGAAGGTACGCACGAAATATTCGGCGTCGTCCAGCATGAACCGGTAGCGCGCCTCGGCGGGAATCGCCGCGAAGGTCTCGAAGGGGTTGGCACGGCGCCTCGGACCATAGCCGGGTAGCGCATCCGCCTGCCAATCGCCGGCAAAGAACAATTCACGCACCCGCGCAAGCTTCTCGTCGCTCAGCGGGTAGGTGATATGAGTCTTATGCACGATGACGCCCTGAACAGGCGCCAGGCGATAGTAAAAGACAGTGCCGGGATCGTCGTTGGGCCGGCGGCTGGCGATAGGGTCGACCGGCTGGCCGCTGGGCGTGCGCGAGCGCAATACCTGGAAAAAATGCCCGGGCTCGCCGCCTTGAAAATGCATATGGGCAAGGAACAGATGCTCGTACAGCCAACGCGCCACCAGGCGTTCACGGGCGCCCGGCGCATTCAACAAGCGCTCCCAGGCGGCTATCTGACGGGCTTCGACCGCACTGGCCTGCAACGTCTGCCGATCCACCGGCGCGCCTTGCTCCAGCCAGCGTTGCAGGGTTCGATAATCCGCCTCGCTGAGCCCGGTAACGGCGAATGGCATGCCGGCCTGCGGGTTCTGCCGGGCAAAGGTCGCGAACTCGTCCGGCAGCGGGCACTGATTCTCCCGGGCGATACCGATATCCAACCCAGCCGGCAGCTTGGCATTGGCCTCGAGCGGTGCGTTGTGCCCCAGATCGAGCATGCGCGCCAGCAATGCGGCCTGGCCGCCTTGCTGGTCAAGCACCGAGAAGAACGCTTTGCGCCGCCAGCCGGCGACGTCATGGGCGTCGAGAAACAGCCGCGTACTGGCCTGCGCCTCGATCCGCGTCCCCGAATACACCGGCAACTTGTTGGCACCGCGCTCGACGCCTTCGCCACTGCCCAGATTGAGCTGGCAAGGCGAGTCGTAACAGGCATGGCAAGCCACGCAATGCCGGGTAAAGATCGGCTGCACGTCCTCGCTATAGGAAATCGACTGTGCCGCCGACAATGGGCTGATGAACAACCAGCACAGGAGAAACATCAAGCGACCCGACATAGCGTTTTCCTAGAAAGAGGGCGGCGGCGATTCTAGCTGTCATGCAGGGCATGAGAGCAATAGCAACATGAACGAATCTCATGCAAAACAGCAAGCGCTGCAAAAGCGTGCAGCTTTGTTATCATCGTGCACCCATTGTTTCAGCTTTGCTCAGGTAGTTTCGCCCATGCCCCTGTCCGACCGCAGCGCCCGCCTTCATGCACTCCAGCAAGCCCTCAAGGAGCGCATCCTGATCCTCGACGGCGGCATGGGTACGATGATCCAGAGCTACAAGCTGGGAGAAGAAGACTATCGCGGCGCGCGCTTTGCCGACTGGCCGCAGGACGTCAAGGGCAACAACGACCTGCTGATCCTCAGCCGCCCGGATGTGATCGGCGCCATCGAGAAGGCCTATCTGGACGCCGGCGCCGATATCCTCGAAACCAACACCTTCAACGCCACCCGCGTGTCCCAGGCCGACTACGGCATGGAAGCACTGGTGTATGAACTGAACGTCGAAGGCGCCCGCCTGGCCCGCCAGGTCGCCGACGCCAAGACCTTGGAGACCCCGGATCGCCCGCGCTTCGTCGCCGGCGTGCTCGGCCCTACAAGTCGCACCTGCTCGATTTCCCCGGATGTGAACAACCCCGGCTACCGCAACGTCACCTTCGACGAGCTGGTGGAAAACTACGTGGAAGCCACCCGCGGCCTGATCGAAGGCGGCGCGGACATGATCCTGATCGAGACCATCTTCGATACGCTCAACGCCAAGGCGGCGATCTTCGCCGTGCAGGAAGTCTTCGAGCAACAGGGCGTCGAACTGCCGATCATGATTTCCGGCACCATCACCGATGCCTCCGGTCGCACGCTCTCGGGCCAAACCACCGAGGCGTTCTGGAACTCGGTGCGCCACGCCAAGCCGATCTCGGTCGGCCTGAACTGCGCCCTCGGCGCCAAGGATCTGCGCCCGTACCTGGAAGAGCTGGCGGCCAAGGCTGAAACCCATGTCTCCGCCCACCCCAACGCCGGCCTGCCGAACGCCTTCGGCGAATACGACGAAACCCCGGCGGAAATGGCCGTGGTGGTCGAGGAATTCGCCGCCAGTGGCTTCTTGAACATCGTCGGCGGCTGCTGCGGCACCACCCCGGCGCATATCCAGGCGATTGCCGAAGCGGTGAGCAAATACCCGCCGCGCGCCATTCCGGATATCCCCAAAGCCTGCCGCCTGTCGGGCCTCGAGCCGTTCACCATCGACCGCAACTCACTGTTCATCAACGTCGGCGAGCGCACCAATATCACCGGCTCGGCCAAGTTCGCCCGGCTGATCCGCGAGGACAACTACACCGAAGCCCTGGAAGTCGCCCTGCAGCAGGTGGAAGCCGGCGCCCAGGTGATCGACATCAACATGGACGAGGGCATGCTCGACTCGCAGAAGGCCATGGTGACCTTCTTGAACCTGATCGCCGGCGAGCCGGATATCTCGCGCGTGCCGATCATGATCGACTCGTCGAAATGGGAGGTGATCGAAGCCGGCCTCAAGTGCATTCAGGGCAAGGGCATCGTCAACTCGATCTCCATGAAAGAAGGCGTCGAGCAGTTCAAGCACCACGCCCGCCTGTGCAAGCGCTATGGCGCCGCCGTGGTGGTGATGGCCTTCGACGAAGTCGGCCAGGCCGACACCGCCGAGCGCAAGCGCGAAATCTGCCAGCGCAGCTACGACATTCTGGTTAATGAAGTGGGCTTCCCGCCGGAAGACATCATCTTCGACCCGAATATCTTCGCCGTGGCCACCGGCATCGAGGAGCACAACAACTACGCGGTCGACTTCATCGAGGCCTGCGCCTATATCCGCGACAACCTGCCCTACGCCTTGAGCTCCGGCGGGGTGTCCAACGTGTCCTTCTCGTTCCGCGGTAACAACCCGGTGCGCGAGGCGATTCACTCGGTATTTCTCTACTACGCGATCCAGAACGGCCTGACCATGGGCATCGTCAACGCCGGCCAACTGGAAATCTACGACGAGATCCCCAAAGAACTGCGCGATGCGGTGGAAGACGTGGTGCTCAACCGCCACGAAGGCGCGACCGAAGCGCTGCTGGCGATTGCCGACAACTACAAGGGCGACGGCAGCGTCAAGGAAGCGGAAACCGAGGAATGGCGCACCTGGAGCGTGGTCGAGCGGCTCAAGCACGCGCTGGTCAAAGGCGTCACCAGCCATATCGTCGAGGACACCGAGGAGTGCCGCCAGCAGTGCGCGCGCCCCATCGAGGTCATCGAAGGCCCGCTGATGGCCGGGATGAACGTGGTCGGCGACCTGTTCGGCGCGGGCAAGATGTTCCTCCCTCAGGTGGTGAAATCCGCCCGGGTGATGAAGCAGGCCGTGGCCCACCTGATTCCCTTTATCGAAGCCGAGAAAGGCGACAAGCCGGAAGCCAAGGGCAAGATCCTCATGGCCACGGTCAAGGGCGACGTGCATGACATAGGCAAGAACATCGTCGGCGTGGTCCTCGGCTGTAACGGTTACGACATCGTCGACCTCGGCGTGATGGTGCCGGCGGAGAAGATTCTGCAAACCGCGATCGCCGAGAAGTGCGACATCATCGGCTTGTCCGGCCTGATCACCCCCTCGCTGGACGAGATGGTGCATGTCGCCCGCGAGATGCAACGCCAGGGCTTCAACCTGCCGCTGATGATCGGCGGCGCCACCACCTCGAAAGCCCACACCGCGGTGAAGATCGAGCCCAAGTACCAGAACGATGCGGTGATCTACGTTACCGACGCCTCGCGCGCGGTCGGCGTGGCCACTCAGCTGCTGTCGAAAGAGTTGAAGGCGGATTTCGTCGAGCGCACCCGCCTCGATTACATCGAAGTGCGCGAGCGCACCGCCAACCGCAGCGCCCGTACCGAGCGTCTGCCCTACGCCCAGGCCGTGGCCAACAAGCCGCAATTCGACTGGGCCGGCTACCAGCCGCCGGTGCCCTCGTTCACCGGGGTCAAGCTGTTGGACGATATCGACCTCAAGGTGCTCGCCGAGTACATCGACTGGACGCCGTTCTTCATTTCCTGGGACCTGGCCGGCAAATACCCGCGCATCCTCACCGACGAGGTGGTCGGCGAAGCGGCCAGCGCGCTGTTTGCCGATGCCCAGGCAATGCTGAACAAGCTGATCGACGAGAAGTTGATCAGCGCTCGCGCCCTGTTCGGCTTCTGGCCGGCCAACCAGGTGCAGGACGACGATATCGAAGTCTACGGCGACGACGGCCAACCGCTGGCCAAACTGCACCACCTGCGCCAGCAGACCATCAAACCGGACGGCAAGCCGAACTTCTCCCTGGCCGACTTCGTCGCGCCCAAGGACAGCGGCCTCACCGATTACGTCGGCGGCTTTATCACCACCGCCGGCATCGGCGCCGAGGAAGTGGCCAAGGCCTATCAGCAAGCCGGCGACGACTACAACTCGATCATGGTCAAGGCCCTCGCCGACCGCCTCGCCGAAGCTTGCGCCGAATGGCTGCACGCCGAAGTGCGTAAAACCTACTGGGGCTACGAGCCGGACGAGCAACTGAGCAACGACGAGCTGATCAAGGAAGCCTACAAAGGCATCCGCCCGGCGCCCGGCTACCCGGCCTGCCCGGACCACACCGAGAAGAAGACCCTATTCGCCCTGCTGGACCCCGAGGCCGAATTCGACAAGGCCGGACGCAGCGGCGTGTTCCTCACCGAACACTACGCCATGTTCCCCGCCGCCGCCGTCAGCGGCTGGTACTTCGCCCACCCGCAGGCGCAGTACTTTGCCGTCGGTAAGATCGACAAGGACCAGGTGGAAAGCTACACCGCGCGCAAGCAGCAGGATCTGAACGTCAGCGAACGCTGGCTGGCGCCGAACCTGGGGTATGACAACTAAAGTCAGATAGAAACGACGAGGCCCGCAATCAAGCGGGCCTCGTCGTTTCAGCAGCCTGGTTATTTAGCGACGGTGAAATCCCGGCCCCAAAGCCGCACGGAAGCGACGTTCTCGACCGGGCCGGCGAAGATGAATTTCTGCCGAACCCCGGCGTTGGCGGGAATGGTCACTTGATCCGGGTTATCCAGGCTCGCCACCAAGGGGCTGGAGTAACCGTCCTGATCGATGGCAATCAAGGCCCCGGTCTGGCGGAGATTGATCAGCCGCAGCTGTTTGTCGGAGCTGTTCTTCAGACCGATGGTGGCGATCAGGTTATCGCCTTCAGGCTCGGTCCTGAGCAGCTCGACGATCACCTTGCCATCCAATTGGCTGAGGTCGGAAACGCTCGCCGCGCCATCGGCGCCCTCAGCGGACTCACGACCTTCGGTTACGCCTTCGCTGAAGCCGCCCAACAGATTCTTGCCGGCCTCTATGGCAGTAGAGACCGTGGCTTTTGCGGAATCCCTGATTGTGCTCGTAGTCGTCGGCTCATCAGCGAACGCCGGGGTAACCCCCAACATTGTGGCTAACACGATGGACATCCCTGAATTGCGGTTCATCTAGTACTCCTTAACTGCTGGCTAACCAAGCCGGCATCATCCTCTGCCGCCATCGAACGCATCAAGTCCAAATGCGATGACTTGGACACCAAGTCACAGCCTCCGGATGGAACACCGGAGTGTGCGCTTGGTTTCAAATTGTCCTTTACGAACATATTTATTTTCGTAATCGAACCGCCACAACACTAAAGTTAGGGCGTCGCCTGAAGACGCATTGGGGTCAAGTCGTTACTCTTTTAATACGACCGTTTGATTCCCAGATTCCATTTTCCAGGCACACAGCCCGTGGTGGAAACCAGGATGGAAACGTCATCCCGCATCACTGCCATGGAGAGACCGCAGTGCGTATGAGCGTCATTTTTGCCGCGCTTTTGAGCGTAGCCAGCCCCCTGCAAGCGATGACCGGCGAAGAGCTTGCGATTCAAGCCGACGCCCGGATTAGAGGCTTTCATGATCAATCGGTCAGCTTACGCATGGAGCTGATAAACCCGGCTGGGGAGCGTGCAGAACGGATGCTGCGGGTGCAGAGCCTGGAGTACCCCGAAGGCGAGAAAACCCTGATGATTTTCGATACCCCGCGGGACCTGCGCGGCTCCGCTCTGCTCTCCCATACCCACCCGCAAGGCGATGACGAACAGTGGTTATACCTGCCTGTGGTCAAGCGGGTGAAGCAGATTGGGGCGCGCAACAAGTCCGGACCCTTTATGGCATCGGAGTTCGCTTTCGAAGATATTGTTACCCCGTTCTGGCAAAAGTTTACTTATGGCAACGCTACCCAAGTCGAGCTGAACGGCCTGGCCTGCTACCAATTCGAACGCATTTCCAAGGACAGCTATTCGGCATACAGCCGCCAGATCGTCTGGCTGGATCGGGAAAATCTGCTGGTGCGCCGTATCGACTATTACGACCGCAAGAACAGCCTGCTGAAAACCTATGAGGCCAGCGACTTCAGCCTGCACGCCGACAAACATTGGCGACCGGCGCAGATGCATATGCGCAACCATCAGAACGGCAAGCAAACGCGCCTGACCTGGCAGGACTTCGTCTTCGCCCAGGGTCTGCAGGACGCCGACTTCAGCCAGAACGCCCTGCTGCGAGCCCGATAAATGAACGTTTTACGCAAAGCGCTGCCGATCGCGGCGCTAACGGTGGCGGCTGCGCCGTTGTTGGCCGGGGAATGGCAAAACAGCCTGCATATCGAGCACTGGCAATTCCCCGATGCCGGTGCCCAGGGGCAAGCGCGCAGCAACCTTTCGCTGAGTTTCAAAAGCGAGTGGTGGCATGGGTTCAACGACGGCCGCGACAGCCTGGCGTTCAGTCCCTTCCTGCGTCTGGATCAACACGACGCCCGGCGTAGCCACTGGGATATCCGCGAGGCGGCCTGGACCCATCTGGGCGACGGTTTCGAGCTGCGCACCGGTATTCGCCAGGTGTTCTGGGGGGTTACCGAAGGTGTGCACCTGGTGGACATCATCAACCAGACCGACCTGGTGGAAAGCCTGGACGGCGAGCAGAAGCTCGGCCAGCCGATGATCAACCTGGCCTTCGAACGCGACACGCAGATGCTCGATCTGTTCGTGCTGCCGGGCTTTCGCCCGCGCACTTACCCTGGCGAAGACGGGCGCCTGCGTCTGCCGTTGGTGGTCGATGCCGACGATGCCGAATACGAGGCGGCGAACGGTGCCCGGCATGTCGATCTGGCCGCCCGTTGGCAGCTGAATTTACCGGCGTTGCGCCTGGGCCTCAGCGCCTTTCGCGGCACCTCCCGCGAGCCCGAATTGCGGCCCGAAGTCGACTACCGCCAGGTGCTGACAGTCAATAGCCAGCCCTACGCCTTCGCTCCCGGCTACCAACCGCAGCTGACGCCCTATTACCCGCAGATCCGCCAGTTCGGCGTGGACCTGCAAATCACCCAGGGCGATCTGCTGTGGAAGCTGGAAAGCGTCCGCCGTAGCGGTGGCCGCCAGACCTATAACGCCAGCGACGCCGGCATCGAATACACCCAGGTTGGCGTGCTGGGCAGCCAGGCCGACCTCGGTTGGCTGCTCGAATACCTGCATGACAGCCGCGGCGCACGCGCCACCTCGCCTTTCGCCGACGACCTGCTACTGGGCTGGCGGCTGGCGCTGAACGATCAAGCCAGCAGTGAGCTGCTGACCAGCCTGATCGTCGACCGCGACAGCGGCGAGCGCCTGTTCAGTATCGAAGCCAATCGCCGCCTCAGCGATCAACTGCGCCTCGAACTGGAGCTGCGCGCCTTCGGCCATACGCCATCGCGGCCGCAACAGCCCTTCGACTACCTGCTGGCCTACGACGACCGCCACCCCTTACGCCCACTCAGCCGCGACGATTTTTTGCGTATCGGCCTGAGCTGGTTCTTTTGAGCAACGCCCCGCAGCGAGAAATAGCCCATGCCCACCTCATTGCCGCAACCCGCCCGCTCGCCATTCAGCGCCCGCCTCGCCGAATGGATAGTCAGCCATCCGCTGCTGTGCATCGTCGCCACCGTGCTGCTGACGTGCGGTTTGCTCATTGGCGCGGCCGGTTATCGCTACTCGGTCGACCATCGCGCGTTTTTCAGCAGCGACAGCCCTGAACTGCTGGCCTTCGAAAAGCTGCAACAGGACTACTCGAAGACCGACACCGTGCTGATCGCCCTGCGCCCCGAGGATCGCCAGGTATTCAGCCGCGAATTCCTCGGCGTGCTGAGCCAGCTCACCGCCGACAGCTGGGAGCTGCCCTATGCGCAACGCGTCGAATCCCTGAGCAACTTCCCCCATATCCAGGTCGACGGCGACAACATCGACACCCGCGACCTGGTGGAGCAACCCGCCGAACTGACGCCCGCGCAGTTGGAGAAAATCCGCACGGTGGCGCTGAACGAGCCCTTCCTGCGCGATGCCCTGGTCAACCCCGAAGGCAGCCTGGCCGGCGTGCGCATCACCCTGAACATGCCGGGGCTGGATCAGAAGCAGGAGATTCCCCTGGTGGTCGGCGAGGTGCGCCGCCTGGTCGCCGACTTGCAGCGGCAACACCCGCGGATCGAAGTACACCTGGCCGGCCAGACCATCGCCAACCAGGCCTTCCCGGAGGAATCGCAAGCCGACTTCACCCGCGTCTGGCCCTGGTTCGCCCTGACCATGATGCTGTTGCTGGTGTACCTGTTCCGCTCGTTCAAGGCCATGCTGGTGGTGTTCGTCGCCTGCCAACTGGCGGTGCTGGCCGGCGCCGGGCTGGTCGGCTGGTTCAAACCGACGATCAACGACTCGGTGATAGTCGCGCCGATCATGATCCTCGCCCTGGCGTTCGCCGACGGCATTCACCTGGTGGTCAAGTGGGTTCAGGGCATGCATGCCGGTCTCGATCGCCGCGCCGCCATGGTCGAGAGCCTGCGCCACAACATGGGCGCGATGACCCTGACCAGTCTGCTGACCGCCTTGGGCTTTCTCACCCTGCACTTCAACGAGTCGCCGCCGTTTCGCGTGATGGGTTACATAGTCGCCGCCGGCGTCATGCTCGCGCTGTTGTTCACCCTGTTGTTCAGCGCCCCGCTGCTGGCCAGCCTGCCCGGCAAACCGCCGCGCAAGATTCCCGCGCTGATGGCCAGCGACTCGCCGCAGATGCGCGCCTTCGCCGATCTGCTGATTCGCCGCCAACGGCCGCTGCTGGCCATTCTGCTGTTATTCGGCCTGGGCCTGTGCGCCTTGCTGCCGCTGAATCGGATCAACGACGACCCGGTTGGCTATTACAGCCCGGACACCCGATTCCGCCAGGACATGCAGCGGGTCAATGCCGAGCTGACCGGCATCGGCGAAATCAACTACTCGCTGCCGTCCGGCCAGGTCGACGGCATCCTCGAGCCGGCCTACCTGAAGCAAGTGGATGCCTTCAGCCAATGGCTGAAAACCCAGGATAAGGTGGTGCAGGTCAATTCCCTGGCCGACGTGATCAAGCGCGTCAATCAGGTCATGCATGGCGACGACCCGGCCTTCTACCGGATTCCCGACAGCCGCGAGGAAATCGCCCAGTACCTGCTGCAATACGAACTGTCCCTGCCGTTCGGCACGGACCTCAATTACCTGCTGCGTTTCGACCGCAGCGAATCGCGCCTGCGGGTGGCGGTGGGCACCAGCAGCGGCCAGGCGATCATCGCCCTGGAACAGGCCGCCCGGGACTGGCAACGTCAACACCTGGCGGCCGCGCAACAGGCGCCCGGCACGTCGCTGTCGTTGATGTTCGCGCATATCGGCGAGCGCTCGATCGGCGGCATGTTCGCCGGCCTGATCGGTTCGCTGTTCGTCGCCTCGTTGCTGGCCGCCGGCCTGTTCCGCAATTGGCGCCATGGCCTGACCTGCTTTCTCGGCAACCTGCTGCCCATCGGCATGGCATTCGGCGTCTGGGGCCTGTGGAGCGGCAACGTCGACCTGGGCCTGACCGTGGTGATCGGCATCGCCTTCAGCGTGGTGATCGACGACAGCATCCACTTCATCAGCAAGTACGAGCGCGCCCGGCGTAACGGTCTCGGCGCCGAAGACGCGGTGCGCCAGTGCCTCGGCAATGTCGGCTATGCGCTGATCACCACCAGCGTGGTGCTCGGCCTGGGCTTCGCCTGGCTGGCCAACTCGAACATTCAGATCACCGTCAACACCGCCCTGGTCACCTGCCTGAGCATCGCCTTTGCCTTGCTCGTCGACCTGGTGCTGCTGCCCATCTGCTACCTGCTGCTGGACAAGCGCGAACTGCCGGCCAGCGACACCTCGACCGCGGGGCAAATGACGTTCTGAAAACGTTTCCAGCCCAGCCAGCGTCTGGCTGGGCGAGCACTCTCACCACTTACGGAAGGAATCCTGGATATGCATGCAGCCAGCCTGAGCCACGCCGCTCCTCTCCACAGCCGCTTTCTGGCCTGGATCAACGAACGTTTCCCCTTCGCCAACGCCCTGCTGTTTTTCATCCTCTACCTGACCACCGCCGCGCTGGTCCAGGCCGCCCGAGGCGGGCCGCTGCAGTTGAGCCCGGTCGACGGCCTCGCCTGCCTGGCGACCTGGTCGTTCTTTCTCCTGCTGCGCGTGCTCGACGAGCACAAGGATTACCAGCTCGATTGCCACAACCATCCGCAACGCGTGTTGCAGAGCGGCTTGATCACCCTCGATCACTTGAAGGTCGCCGGCCTGCTGGCGGTGACGGCGCAACTGGCGCTGTCCCTCTGGCTCGACCGCGGCATCGGCCAGGCGACGTACGCCTGGTTGGCGTTGCTGGCCTGGACGCTGCTGATGGCCAAGGAGTTCTTTATCGGCGAGTGGCTCAACCGTCATCTGACCTGGTACGCCGTGTCGCACATGCTGGTCATGCCGCTGCTGGTGTATTGGCTGGCCAATCTGGCGCAACCGGGCGTGCGGCTCGGCGACGAATTGCTGGCGATGATGCTGCTGGCCTTCGTCAGCGGCTTCTGCTTCGAGATCACCCGCAAGACCAAAGGCCCGGAAGAAGAACGCTCGAGCATCGAGTCCTATTCACGGATTTTCGGCACCGCGGGTTCCGCACTGGTGGTGATGCTGCTGGTCAGCGCCATGCTGGCCAACCAGCTATGGCTGATCCGCTTGCTCGCCGGCGAACTACCGACCTGGTCGCTATCAGTGCTGGGCGGTTTCTACCTGCTAGCCCTCTGGCAGATCGGGCGCTTTCTGCGTGCACCTAACGCCAAAGCCCGTGGTCACAACGAAGCCGTCGTCGCCCTGACCATGCTCGCCGGCTATGCCGTGCTGATCGGTGTCGCGGCACAGATTCATGGTCTGCAACTGAATGGATTCTGAGGGGAACAGCATGCAAAACACCTCCGCATCACAGCCAAACCGCACCACTTTCAGCGCCGCCGACGAGGCCCGCTGCCATTTCACCGACCGCCAACTGGGCGACCTGATCCCCATCGATGTCGCCAAGGACCAGCTCAATGTGCTGCTCAGCGGTTATACCAAGCTGCCGAACCTGGGCACCCAGTTCGATGAATTGCAGTTGCATGTGCAAGGCGTCGAGTACCGGCTACGGCAAATGCGCGTCAAACAGATCATCGAAACCCCGCAAGGCCCGCAACTGACGCTGTGCTGCAGCGGCTGCCGGGACACCGCCGAACGTCTCTGGCAACTCAGCTATCAACTGCGCGTGCGCGATCTCGACCAGTTGCAGCCGGTGTACGACGAATTCAACCTGCCCAAGGTGCCCGCCCGCGGCCTCTACAGCGAAGAAGCCCGCCAGGAGCGCCTGCGTTTCCTGCGCAGCGAAACCGGCGCAGCCATAAGCGAAGTGGCGCAGATCCGCCTGGAGCCGCACAAGCTGGTGAGCAATATCGAAGCCTTGATCGGCTCGGTGGAAATCCCCCTGGGCATCGCCGGCCCCTTGCAGATCAAAGGCGGCCACGCCAACGGCCTGTTCTATGCGCCCATGGCGACCTCCGAAGGCGCCCTGGTGGCCTCGACCACCCGCGGCGCCACGGCGCTGTCGCGCTCCGGCGGGGTCAGCACCCGGGTGCTCGGCCAGCGCATGATGCGCGTGCCGCTGTTCGGCTTCGACAGCATGAGCCAGGCGCTGTTTTTCGCCGAATGGGTGCAGGACCGCTTCGCCGATTTGGCCGAGGTGGTGGGCAAGTACTCCAACTTCGCCCAGTTGATGGAAGTACAGGCCCAGGTCATGGGGCGCAATGTGCATGTGCACTTCGTCTATGAAACCGGCGACGCCGCCGGGCAGAACATGACCACCACCTGCACCTGGCAGGCCTGCCAATGGATTTTGCAGAGCATCAAGCGCTTCGCCGGGCTCAAGGTGCGCAACTTCCTGGTCGAGGCCAACCTGTCCAACGACAAGAAGGTCACCTACCAGACCTACCTCAAGGGCCGTGGCGTGCGCGTGCTCGCCGAAGTGCTGCTGCGCGACGATATCTGCCGCAAGGTGCTCAAGGTCAGCGCTGCGCAGCTGGTCAACGCCTACCAATGCGTGGCCAGCGGCGGCCTGGCGGCCGGCATGATCGGCCTCAATATCAACGTCGCCAACGTCATCGGCTCGATGTTCGCCGCCCTCGGCCAGGACATCGCCTGCGTGCACGAATCGTCCCTCGGCCATCTGCACATGGAGCTGACCGAGGAAGGCCACGCTTACTGCACCATGACCTTGCCATCGCTGGTGATCGGCACGGTCGGCGGCGGCACCAATCTACCGCAGCAGCGCGAGTGTCTGGAAATCATCGACTGCGCCGGTCCCGGCAAGGCGCACAAGCTCGCCGAGGTGATCGCCGGGTTCTGCCTGGCGCTGGATATCTCCACCTTGTCGGCGATCGCCGCCGACCAGTTCGCCCGCGCCCATGAACGCCTGGGGCGCAATCGCCCGGTCAATTATCTGAAGCAGGCCGACCTCGACGTGGCGTTGTTCAACCAGATCTTCAGCCACAGCGGCCAGGGCGAGCTGCGCCTGTTCGCCGCCGAGCCGTTGCAGCTGGTCAACAAGGGGTCGAGCATCATCACCGAGCTGACCGCGCACAAGGTCAACAAATTGCTCGGCCACTTCCCCTTCCAGCTTAAGAGCTCGGCCGGCGAATTCCCGGTGATGGTCAAGGTCAAGCCGCTGGATGACGAAGTCATTTTGATGCTCAACAGCATGGCGGCCATGTGCGACCCAAGGCTGGCCCAGAGCTTTAACCAGTTCCGCGAACAGATCGGCTTCAAGGGCTGCCACGTGCGCGAACTGGCGGTGATGAGCCAGCGCGATCCACGCTTCACCGCGCATGCACCACGGGTCTACGGCGTGCTCGACGATCCGCAGCGCGAAGCCTTTGTGATAGTCGAAGAGTTGCTGCAAGGCCTGCGTCTGATGGACAGCGCCGACGACACCCACGCCTGGCGCCAGGCCGACCTGGAAACGGCGATCCGCGGCATCGCCGCGGTGCACAGCATCTGGTACGGCCGCGAAGCCGAATTGCTCGAACAACCCTGGATGGTCGATTACCCGACCGCCGCGGGCATGAGCGAGAAACGTCGACTATGGGAACTGCTCGGCGCCCATGCCCGCGAGGAGTTCCCCGAGTGGCTCAGCGAGGACGACCTCGACGTATTCCGCAGCATCGTCGCCGGCATCGAGCATTGGTGGGCGGACATCGAAGCCATGCCGCGCACCCTGATCCACAACGACTTCAACCCGCGCAATATCGCCCTGCGCGACACGCCGGAAGGCTCGCGCCTGTGTGCCTACGACTGGGAACTGGCGACCCTGCACCTGCCGCAGCACGATCTGGCGGAACTGCTCGGCTTCACCCTCAACGGGCCAATCGACCCGGCCCAGGTCGAGGTTTTTCTCGAACTGCATCGCCTCGAATTGCAACGCCACAGCGGCCAGCCGATCGACCCGCAGCAATGGCGCTACGGCTACAAGCTGGCGCTGCGCGACCTGATGGTCAGCCGCATGCCGCTGTACATGATGGCCCATACGTTCCGCCATTACGCCTTTATGGAGCGGGTCTACCGCACCTTCCGTCAACTGCTGGAAATCGAAGGGGTGCGCCTGTGATGCCGCGTTTTATCCATAGCCAGGAACAAGCCCTGCTGCTGCCCGCCGAACAACTCGGCGGCAAGGCCGCCAACCTCGCCTGGCTCAGCCGCGAAGGCTTGCCGGTGCCGCGCTGGTGGGTGCTGAGCACCGCCGCCTTCGGCGAACTGCTGAGCAGCAATCAGTTGCAGGCGTTTATCGCCGAGCAACTGCACGGGCTGCACGACTCCACCCCGATCGACCAGGTCGAGGCCCGCGCCAGCGCCATCCAGGCGCGCATTCTCGCGGCGCAGTTGCCGGCGGCGATCAGCCAGCAGCTGGTCGAGGCCCTGCCGGTCGAGGAAGGCTATTACGCCGTGCGCTCTTCGGTGCTCGGCGAAGACGCCCAAGGCGCCTCGTTCGCCGGGCAGATGGACAGTTACCTGTACCAGCACGGCCTGGCCGCCATCGAGCGCAGTCTGTTGCGGGTCGCGGCCTCGGCGTTCAACGCCCGCGCCCTGCTCTATCGACTGAGCAAGGGCTTGCCGGTGCAGGATATCCGCGCCGCGGTGATCATTCAGCAGATGGTCGACGGCGAGGTGTCCGGGGTGATGTTCACCGCCCACCCGGTCACCGGCGACCGCAAGCAGGCGCTGATCGCCGCCGCCTGGGGTTGCGGCGAAGGCATCGTCTCGGGAATCTGCAACACCGATGAGTTCAGCGTGGCACTGGATGAGCAGACGATCAGCGAACAATTGGCCGACAAGGACGTCGCCGTGGTGTTCGACAGCCAGAGCGGCCTCGGCACCCGTGAAATACCGGTGGCCGAGGCACGCCGTCAGCCGGCTTGCCTTACCCCTGAGCAGCTGTATCGGCTGCGCGACCTCGGCAAGCGCATCGCCGAACTGCAACGCTTCCCCCAGGACATCGAATGGACCTGGCGCGAGGGCCAGGCCTATATCCTGCAAACCCGACCGATCACCCGCCTGCCGGCCCCGGCGCAATCGAGCGAACGGCGTCTGGTGTTCGATAACTCGAATATCCAGGAGTCCTATTGCGGGGTGACCACGCCCTTGACGTTCTCCTTCGCCAACCGCGGCTACGCCACGGTGTACGAGCAGACCATGCGCCTGCTCGGCGTCAGCCAGACACAGATCGAAGCGCACCGCGACATGCTCGACAATATGCTCGGGCTGATCCACGGGCGGGTCTACTACAACATCAACAACTGGTACCGCGGCCTGCTCCTGCTGCCCTCGTTCAAGACTAACAAGGCCGACATGGAACGCATGATGGGCCTCACCGATCCGGTCGACCTGATCGAGGACCGTCCGCTCAGCGGCCGCGAGAAACTCGCCAAGCTGCCCCAGGTGCTGCGCGCGCTGTTTCATCTGTCGCGCGGTTTTCGCCGCATGGATCGTCTGGTCGCCGAGTTCCGCGCGATGTTCGACCAGGCCTACCGCAGCGTGCCGCGCGCCAGCCTGCACACCCTGAGCGTCGGCGAGCTGGTGGAACAGGCGCGGCGTCTGGACCGCGAACTGCTGCAACGCTGGACCACGCCGATCGTCAACGACTTCTACGTGATGATGATGAACGGCCGGGTACACCGCGCCCTGCTCGCCGCCGGCGTGGCCAACCCGGACCTGGTGCAGAACAACCTGCTGTCCGGCGAAGAGGGTATCGAAAGCACCGAGCCGACCAAGTACCTGCTGCGCATGTGCGCCTATGTACGCGCCAAGCCGGCGCTGCAGGAGTTGCTGGAAAGCGCGGAGAACGCCAGCCTGCTGGGGCGCATCCAGATGCAGGACGTCGACTTCCACGGCCAGTGCCTGGACTATATCGAGCGCTACGGCGACCGCACCATGGGCGAATTGAAGCTCGAGTCGATCACCCTGCGCCAGGACCCGAGCTTTCTCTTCGCGGTGCTTAAGAACTACCTGAGCCGCCCCGACCTGACCCTGGAAACCCTCGCCGCCAACGAAGCCCGCTTTCGCCTGGAGGCCGAGCAACTGGCCTTCGGCGCCATCCGTCAGCAGCTCGGTGCGCGCCGCCTGCGTCGCTTCCGCAAGCACCTGGCACAGCTGCGCGATGCCATTCGCAATCGCGAGAACATGCGCCTGGCGCGCACCCGCATGTTCGGCCTGTACCGCGAGCTGTTCCTCGAAATCGGCGCGCAGTTCGCCTTCGACGGCCAGCTCGAACAAGCCCGCGATATTTTCTATCTGAGCCTGGAAGAGCTTTACGCGTTGCAGGATGGCCGCGCCGTGCAAACCGAGCTGAAAAGCCTGGTCGCGGCGCGCCAGGCCGAGTACGCCGGCTACCAGCAGGCCGAGCTGCCCCACCATTTCTGGGCCTGGGGCATGGTTTACCGGCACAACGCCTACGCCTACCCCCATGACCAGGCGCTACCCAGCGATGGCCAGCTCAAGGGCATCGGCTGCTACCCCGGCATCGTCGAAGGCAAGGTGCGGTTGATCTTCTCGCCGGAAGACGAGCTGTCGCTCGACGGCCAGATCCTCTGCACGGTGCGCACCGATCCGGGTTGGGCGCCGCTGTTCCCCACCGCCGGCGGCATTTTGGTGGAGCGCGGCTCGACGCTATCGCACTCGGCGGTGGTGGCGCGCGAGCTGGGCATTCCGGCGATCGTCGGCATCCCCGGTTTGACCCAGATGCTCAAGGACGGCGAGCGGGTACGCATGGACGGCACCCACGGCAGCATCGAGCGCCTGGACCAGCAGCCCGAGCCCGTATCCCGCCAAACCCAGCCCGAGGAAGCCTGCCATGTCTGAACCGTCCCTGATCGCCGGCCCCTGGTCGCCAAGCGATGTCATGCCCGCGGCCTTTCTCGAACTGCCCGCACAGCTCTACGCCGGGGACCCGCACTGGCTCGGCGAAGACAGCCAAGCCGTGGTCCGGCAATTCGGCCCGCACAACCCCTGGTTCGCACAGGCCGACGCCGCCTGCTGGCTCGGCGTGGTGCCGGGCGAAGCCAGGCTGGCCGGCTTCTGTAGCGGGCAGCAGATAGATGGCGCGCGCGTGGCGTTTTTCGGCTTTTGGGAAAGCCGCGACAACCTCGACGCCAATCGCCGGCTGTTCCGCGCCCTCGGCGACTGGGCCAAGGCGCAGGGCGCGACCCGGCTGTACGGGCCAATCGACTTTTCCACCTTCGGCAGCTACCGCGTGCGTCTGGACGCCTTCGAGGCCGGCGCCTTCCCCGGCGAACCCTGGAACCCGCCCTACTACCCCGAACTGCTCGAGCAGTTGGGTTTCAGCCAGCGCTACCGCTACCTCTCGACCTTGACCGACACCGAGAGCGCCGCCGAAAGCATTCGCGCCGACTACCTGCGGGTCAAACCGCGCCTGGAACGCCAGGTGCGCCTGGAAGCGCTGGACGGCGACTTCTGGATGAACAATCTGGACGAACTGTACGGCCTGGTCGATCAGGTATTCGGCGGCAACTTCGCCTACAGCCGCCTCAGCCGCGAGGCCTTCGAGCAGCATTGCGGGCGCCCCTTCGCCGAGCGCCTGTGCCCACACAGCTCGGTACTGGCGCGTAGTCTGGATGGACGGATCGCCGGTTTCTTCCTGGTCTACCCCGACTATGCGCCGCTGCTGCGCAACGGCAATCCGCAGCGTCTGCCGGTGGCGCAGGTGAACTTCGCCGAACACTTCGCCCAGCTGCCGAGGCCGCGCCGCGCCCTGGCCAAGACCGGCGGCGTGCACCCGGATTTCCGCGAACTCGGCCTGTTCACCGCCATGGGCTGCGAACTGTCGTTGCGCGCCATGGCGCATTACGACGAACTCACCGCGCCCCTGGTGCGCGAGGACAACAACTCGCGGCAGTTCGCCTTGCGCCATGGCCGCAGCCAGAGCCGTCATTACGCGCTCTACCAGGGGGCGCTATGAACAATGGCAATGTCGGTACCCTGATTCTCAGCGCCGCCCTACGCCACCCGCAGCGCCTGGCGCTGCGCATCCCGCGCCCCGGCGAAGGACTGACCAGCGACAGCCTCAGCTATGCCGAGTTGCTCGGCTATGCGGCACGTCTGCAACAAGCGCTGCAAGCCGACGGTTGGCAGAGCGGCCAGCGCGTATTGCTGCTGGCGCGCCCCGGCTTGCCGCTGTACGCCGTACTGCTGGCGCTATTGGGCTTGGGCCTGGTGCCGGTGCTGCTCGACCGTGGCATGAGCCGCGCGCGCATGCTCGGCGCCATCGCGGCCAGCGGCGCCAGTGGTTTGATCGGCCAACGCGATATCGTCAAACGCTGGTGGCTGTTGCCGCAGCTCTGGCGCTTGCGGCGCTACTGCCTGGATGGCGCCTGCTTCGGCGCGCGCGGCCTGCCGCCGGATGCCGGGCAATGCGGCCTGACCAACTACCAGTTCCTGCCGCGCGGCAATGACGACCATGGCCTGATCAGCTTCACCTCCGGCAGCACCGGCGCACCGAAAGGCGCCGACCGCACCCACGCCAGCCTGATCGCCCAGCACCTGGCGATCCGCAACCACTGGCCGGACCAGGACGACGAGATCGACATGCCCTGCTTCCCGGTGCTGGTGCTGCACAACCTGTGCTGCGGTATCAGCAGCGTGTTGCCGGCCGTCGACCTGGCCACGCCCGGGCAGGTGGATGCGGCGCTGGTGCTGGAGCAGATTCAACGCGAAGGCATCACCCGTCTGAGCGGCGCGCCGGCTTATATGCAGCGTTTGGTGGAGCACGCGCAGGCCAACGGCTTGCAGTTGCCGCAAGTCCGTTCGCTGGTGGTTGGCGGTTCGACGGTCAACCAGGCACTGCTGCACGGCTGCCTGCGCAGCTTTCCGCAGGCTCGGGCGCGGGTGGTGTATGGCTCCACCGAAGCCGAGCCGATCGCCGAGGTGGAGATGAGCGAACTGCTGCAGGACTGGCACCAGCAACCCGGCTACCTGCTCGGCAACCCGGCTGAGGTCGCCGACGTGTGTATCGTCGACCCGCAACTGCCCTTGAGCGATGGGACCAGCGTCGAACGGGCGCGGCTGCCGGCGGGGCAAGTCGGCGAAATTCTGGTGGCCGGCCCCCATGTCCTCAAAGCCTATGTGGACAACCCGCAAGCCTGCGCGGAATGCAAGATTCCGCGCGCCGACGGCCTGGTCTGGCATCGCACCGGCGACTGCGGGGCGTTCGACCCACAGGGGCGGTTATGGCTGCACGGCCGGCTCAAGGACCGTGTGCTGATCAACGGCCGCGCCCAGGACAGTTTCATCCTCGAAAAAGCCCTGGATGCCGTGCCCGGCATCATCCGCAGCGCAGTGCTCAATGCCCTCGACGGACAACCGCTGGTGGTGCTGCAAGGCGAACCGCAACAGGCCGAGCAACTGCCGGCCGTGCTCAAGCAGTTCGACATCACCCGGGCCTGGCTCGCGCGCATCGCGCAGATGCCGGTGGATGGCCGCCACAACAGCAAGATCGACCGCCCGGCCCTGCGCCAGGCCCTGAAAAATCGCCAACTCGCCTGCGAGGCCCTGCCATGAACGCCAGTCACATGATCGTGCGCTTGAACCGGGTTGACCTGCTGACCCTGAGCGGGGTGATCAGCTCGTCCCTCGCCGTCCTGAGCGGGCTGCATGGCCAGGTTTACCTGGGTATCGCCCTGCTGTTCCTGGCCATGCTCGGCGATGCGCTGGATGGCATCCTGGCGCGCAAATTCGGTCTGGAGCGGGCGTTCGGCCGCTACCTCGACGGTTTCATGGATGTGTTGATCTACCTGGTCAGCCCGGCGCTGCTGTTCTGGCAATTGGGCTTCGACGGGGCTTACGGCATGCTGCTGTGGCTGATGCTGATCTGCGGTTGCGTGCGCCTGTCGGTGTTCAACGACATCGGCAACATCCAGGAAAGCGACGGTCTGGCCTACCTGGGCATGCCGGTGTTCTGGAGCGTGTTTCTGCTCGCCGGCTACGCCGCTCTGCTGCTGGTAGTGCCACAGACTTTGCTCAACCCGCTGCTGGCCATTGCCTTGGCGGCGTTCGCCTACGCCATGCTGCTGCGCAGGCCGTTCTTCAAGTTCAAGAGCCTGAAACAGATCCTGTCCATCACCCTGGGCGGCAGCGGGCTGTTCCTGCTGTTGCAATTCGGAGGCTGAAATGAACCTGCTCGATGCGTTGTCCATCGCCCTCTATGCGCAAATCCCGGTGGTGATCGGCGGCGTGCTGCATATGTGGTCGGTGACCCACGACCAGTTGCCCGCCTGGAAGACCCCGATCAATCAACGCCTGTTCGGCGCCAACAAGACCTGGCGTGGTCTGCTGCTGATGCCGGCGTTCACCGCACTGGGCGCCCTGTGCCTGCTGCCGATGGAGTTGTATCTGGGTGAGCGCGGGCCCTTCGGCCTGGCCTTGCCGTTGGTCGGCGCCTGGATCGGCTTGGCTTATGTGCTGGCCGAACTGCCCAACTCCTGGCTCAAACGGCGCCTGGGTGCGGCGCCCGGGGCGCTGCCGAGCCGGCATACCGGCTGGTTCGTGCTGCTCGATCAGCTCGATTCGGGCATCGGCATCGCCTTGGCCTACTGGCTGTATCCGGGGCTCGACTGGCGGGTATGCGTGCTGTTCGCCCTGAGCTTTCCGCTGACCGCGCTACTGGTCAAGCGCCTGCTGTTTATCGCCAAACTCAAGCGTTCGGCGATTTAGCGGCGGTCGCTCAGCTCAGGCGCGAGGGCGACTTGCGGACGATTTTGATCGAGTGTTTGAGCGTCGGTTTGCGCGTCACGCTGATGGCTTTGCGGGTGACGGTGTCGATGGTGATGTTCCAGAAACCGCTGCTCGGCACACTGATCTTGGCCGGGAATTTGTCGAAGGCGCCGCCATGGTAGGTGTGGCGGCCGCCGTTCTTGAAGCTGCGAAAATTCGCATCGTTCATCAGGCGGATATTGCAGGTTTGCGAGCACTCGATCACCACGATGTCGTCTTCGTTGAGGTGTTCGCGCTGGTGTATGTATTTCATTTGCAGCTCCGCACGGCTCGGTCGGCCAAATCAAAGCGCTAGTATGAGTGCGCGGCTTGTCCCGCAACAAGCCCGACGCCCGCCGTGGCAGCAAGCGAAACGCCAGCCAAGCTCTATGCTTGTGGTTGCCCCTAACAACCCCTGGAGACATTGAGATGAAAAGCCGCGGACTGCTGCCGCTCGCCCTGCTGGCGACCTTGATACTGGCAACCCTGGGCAACGCTCAGGCAGGCGAGCCTGATAAAGCCAGCATGCAGGCTTACAAGGAGCTGCTGGAAATGAGCCTGAAGGAGAAGAAAGGCCTGATGTTCTATGTCAATGGCCAGGCCATTGGGGGCGCTGTTACCAAGATCGGTGACGATGGCTTTATTGAGGTACGCAACCAGCAATATGGTCGCATCATTATTCGCCTGGAACAGGTTGATGCACTGGCCGCCAATTGATTCGGCAGTAACCGATCCAGCTGCGCCCAAGGCGGCATGGCGTACGACCGCATACGTGGTCGCACTTGGCCTGTGGCTCGCCAGCGTTTCAGCCGACGCCGAAACCCTGTATCAGCTGGATGACGCAGGCTGCCAGGCGAGCCTCGAAACCGACGCAAGCGGCGCAAACCTGCGGGTGCGCGCAGACCAGGATTGCCCGGTCTCGGCCGGCCGCTTGCAGGAACTGCTGGAACAGGGCCTGAGCCTTGCCGCCCCGCCACAGGGCAAGCAAGCCTACTCGTCGATTTTCCTTGGTCGCCTGGTGCACTACCCTTGGCTGGTGAATGTCTTGCTGCAGGCGGCAGCCGCTTCGCCGCAGTGGGACTCCGTGCAGGGTGCAGCCAAGGATGGCCAGGACAATCGCGCTGTCGCCCAACTGTTAAGTCAAACCGAAGCCCTGCTAGGCGTTCGCGCCAGCCTGCGGCGTGCCGGTTACGAGCTCACAGGCGTATCGGTGGAGAAGGTACTGGTCGGCGGGCATACCGACTTTCCGTACCATCTGGCACAGAACACTCCGGGTAAATTGCCCTTCGATGCGCAAGTCTGGCTATTGCTCGCGCCCTAAGCCGACCGGAGGAAACCACTTTGCCATCTACCGCTCTACGCCCCAGCCTCGCCCAGTGATAGCATGCGCGCCCCATGCGCATCGAAGATTTCCACCAACGCCTCGCCGACCTCGGCGCCAAACCCCTGCATATCGGGCGGATCAGCCGTTTCTGGCTGCGTGGCCTGCCGCTGGATACAGGTACGCGCAATCAGAAGACCGAAAACTTCCTGCCGCTGGCGGTGCGCAATGCCTTGCCGCAACTGACCGAAGAACTCTACGCCATCGCCCGCCTGGCCTCCGAACATCCGGCGGCGGATGGCTCGGCGCGCTTGCTGGTGGAGTTGGCCGACAAGCAGATGGTGGAAAGCGTGCTGCTGCCGCGCGATGGCCTGTGCGTTTCCAGCCAGGTCGGTTGCGCGGTGGGCTGCGTGTTTTGCATGACCGGCAAGAGCGGGCTGCTGCGTCAACTGAGCACCGCCGAAATCATCTCCCAGGTGGTACTGGCGCGGCGCTTCCGGCCGGTGAAGAAAGTCGTATTCATGGGCATGGGCGAGCCGGCGCATAACCTCGATAACGTGCTGGAGGCGATCGACCTGCTCGGCACCGACGGCGGCATCGGCCAGCGCAACCTGGTGTTCTCCACGGTCGGCGATCCGCGGGTGTTCGAGCGTCTGCCACAGCAGCGAATCAAACCGGCCCTGGCGCTGTCGCTGCACACCACCGATGCCGAATTGCGCCAGCAGTTGCTGCCGCGCGCGCCGCGCATCGATCCCGAGGAGTTGGTCGAACTGGGCGAAATCTACGCGCGACAGATCGACTACCCGATCCAGTACCAGTGGACGTTGCTCAAGGGCATTAACGACAGCCAGGAAGAAATGGACAGCATCCTGCGCCTGCTCAAAGGCAAATACGCGCTGCTCAACCTGATCCCCTATAACAGCCTGGAAGCCGACGAATACGCGCGGCCGGACGGCGACCGCATCGTGCAGATCGTCCGTTACCTGCACAGCCGTGGCCTGTTGACCAAGGTGCGCAACTCCGCCGGCCAGGATATCGACGGCGGTTGCGGCCAGTTGCGCGCGCGGGCGAGCGACCTGCTCGACAAGCGTCGGGCACGCCGCTCGCCGGCGGCGCAGCCTTAGCAGGCCGTGGCAAAACCCGGGTAGTTTTTCAACGGGCTGTCAGGCCTGGCTGACATACATATTGATCTGTGCGCGGAACACCGGCTTGTCCCCGACGTAGGCCATCACCGGCACCTGCAAATCACCCTGACTGTTCCAATCCAGCGCGCTGCCGTCGGCCACCACGCGGATATCGCCATCGGCCTTGGCCAGGTATTCCACCGTCATGCCCTTGGGAATCCAGCGGCAACCCTTGGCAATGGACGCTTCGGTCATAGTGCCAGCGGCCAATTCCGCGGCGTTGCACAGGGCGATCGCATGCACGGTGCCGATATGGTTGAGCACCTCGCGGCGTTTGGCGAAGGTGACCTCGGCATAACCAGCGCGCAATTCGACGAACAGCGGATCGATGCTGGCGAAGTAAGGCGCCATTTGTTGAACCATGGCGCTGAACTGCGCGGCGCCAACGGTTTGGAAAAGCTGAAGGGTCTGGCTCATCGGATAGTCCTGTAAGGGTAAAAGACGTGGGGGGATGCGCGCCGGGTCAGTATACGAACTACAGAATACTTTTCTAGAATTATTTTCTAAAACCGATTTCACCCACATACTTCTCGCCTCGCTCCCCCGTCGGTCTGGCCGAATTCCGCGTAATGGCTTACAAAGCAGTCTCCCGGAATGGAGACCACCATGGCCCGCTACTCTGCTGAAATTCTCTGGCTGCGCGACGAGCAGGACTTTCTCGCAAATCGCTACAGCCGCGCCCATTGCTGGCGCTTCGATGGCGGGCTGGAGGTTGCCGCCTCCTCCTCCCCCCATGTGGTGCCGCTGCCCTGGTCGGACGCCCGCGCCGTCGACCCGGAGGAAGCCTTCGTCGCCTCGCTGTCGAGCTGCCATATGCTGTGGTTCCTGTCGTTGGCGGCCAAGAAGGGCTTTCAGGTCGACCGCTACCTCGACCAGGCCAGCGGCGTGATGGCGAAAAACCAAGAAGGCCGCATGGCCATGACCGAAGTGCTGTTGCGTCCGCAGGTCAGCTTCAGCGGCGCGCGCCTGCCCGATAGCGAGCAGCAACAGGCCCTGCACCATCTGGCCCACGAACAATGCTTTATCGCCAACTCGGTGAAGACCCGGGTACGCTGCGAGCCGGCGCTGTAGCGCCAGCGACTTACGGCAAAACGCTCATCAAGGAAAACACCCCATGGAATGGAACAAATTGGTCCCTGAGCTGGTGGTAGCGGACTATCGCCGTTCGAAGGATTTCTATCGGGACCTGTTCGGCTTCACGTTGCGTTTCGAGCGTGCCGAGGACAACTTCGGCTATTTCGACCTGGCAGGCGCGCAAGTGATGCTGCTGCAGGCGCCGGCCCATGAGCGCGATGCATCGCCGCGCGGCAAAGGTCTGCACTTTCAGGTGGAGGTCGAGGCCATCGCCGGCTTGCTCGATCGCTTGCAAGCGGCGAACGTCAGCTTGCACGCCCCGGTCAGCGAAGCGTGGTATCGGGTCGATACGCTCGAACACGGCCAGCGCGAATTCTTCGTCAGCGACCCCGACGGCTATCTGTTCCGCTTCTTTGAATATATCGGCGAGCGCCCGGCCTGTTAGATGCCGGGGCGACCGGGGTCTTCGGGGGGCGCATCCTCTTCGATGTCTTCCAGGGTCAGCTCCAGCCCAAAGCTGCTGGCAGGCTTTGCCTCGCTTGGCACTGCCACCGGGACCGCGGGTATAGAAGGCGCGGCGCTGGGCTTGGATGAATCCTCGCGGTGCAGCTTGAGCTTGAGCCGCACGTTGTTCGCCGAGTCGGCGTTCTTCACCGCCTCCTCTTCGCTGATGATGCCCTCGTTGACCAGATCGATCAGCGCCAGGTCGAAGGTCTGCATACCGAGGTTCTTCGACTTCTCCATGATTTCCTTGATATCGCCGAAATCGCTGCGCTTGATCAGATCGCGAATGGTCGGCGTGCCCAGCAACACCTCCACCGCGGCGCGGCGTTTGCCATCGACGGTTTTCACCAGGCGCTGGGAGACGAACGCCTTGAGGTTGTTGCCCAAATCGTTGAGCAACTGCGGGCGACGTTCTTCGGGGAAGAAATTGATGATGCGGTCCAACGCCTGGTTGGCATTGTTCGCGTGCAAGGTGGAGATCGCCAAGTGGCCGGTGTCGGCGAACGCCAGGGCATGCTCCATGGTTTCGCGGTCGCGGATCTCACCGATCAGGATCACATCCGGCGCCTGGCGCAGGGTATTTTTCAGCGCGGCGTGAAAACTGCGGGTATCCACCCCCACTTCGCGCTGGTTGATGATCGACTTCTTGTGCTTGTGCACATACTCCACCGGGTCTTCGATGGTGATGATATGGCCGCCGCTGTTGCGGTTGCGGTAGTCGATCAGCGCCGCCAACGAAGTCGACTTGCCCGAGCCGGTACCGCCGACGAACAGCACCAGGCCGCGCTTCTCCATGATGGTCTTGAGCAATACTTCGGGAAGCTTCAAATCCTCGAATTTAGGAATATCCATTTTAATGTTGCGCGCAACTATCGAGACTTCGTTGCGTTGTTTGAAAATATTGATGCGAAAACGCCCGACGCTGGGCAGCGAAATCGCCAGGTTCATCTCCAACTCGCGCTCGAACTCTTCGCGCTGGGCGCTATCCATCACCGAGTCAGCGATAGCGGCGACCTCCCCGGCCTTCAACGGCTCGGCGCTCAAGGCCTTGAGCACGCCGTTGAACTTGGCGCAGGGTGGCGCGCCGGTGGACAGGTAGAGGTCCGAACCATCCTGGCTGGACAGGATTTTCAGCATTGCGGAGAGTTCCATGGCGAGTAGATCCGTCGTGGTGGAATTATTACGTTAGCAGGCCGTTGAAAAACTACCTGCGTTGCCGAGGCGTCGTTAAAAACACGCTCAAAATCACTACTGTCCGGTTAAATTGTGAATAAATTCAACTGGTTGCCATCGACGCCCCC
>NZ_CAMPHV010000014.1 GCF_946886105.1 uncultured Pseudomonas sp.
AACGGCAAAAAGCCCCGGTTTCGTAGGGTGGGTTAGCCGCCTGTTACGTTTGCCGGTCGACTCGCCGTGCCGGGTGCGGCGTAACCCACCATCGGCGCAACACCGTCTATCGCCTGGTGGGTTACGCGGCGCACCACCTTCAGCTGCGCCTGGAAAACCGGCATTCCGCGCCGCTAACCTGCGCGGCCCGCCCCACCCTACGGAAACAGCGATCACTCCCAGTCCGGCCTACCACTTGCGATGGTATTCAACGGATACCCCCGCTGATCGAGCGGCTGGCGCAAAACGATCCGGCTGGCAAATTTCTCGATGCCGATATCGTCCTCCAGCAGCCGATCCATCAACGCCTGGAACCAGGTAATGCTGGGTGCCACTATCTTCAGCAGGTAATCGTAACCACCGCTGACGTTGTAGCACTCGACGATCTCCTGATACTTGTCGATCCCGGTTTCGAACTTGCGGAAGTCGCAAGGCCGATGGCTGCTGAGGGTCACCTCGGAAAACACCATGACGTGGCTGCCCAGCTTCTCCAGGGCGACGTCTGCGCGGTAGCCGCGGATCACTCCTGCCTCCTGCAGCCGTTTGGTGCGCAGCAGGCAGGGGCTCTCACTGAGGGCGATGGCCGCCGACAGATCGACATTCGAACAGCGTCCCTCGCGCTGAAGATGCACAAGAATCTTGATATCGAACGGGTCGAGGGAAGCCGTGGGGCGCATGTCGATTACCTTCGTGGCCGGTGCCGGTTAGCGGATTTTGGCAGATTGCGCTTCGGTTCGCGGGCCGTTGAAAAACGTAGGCGAGGAAGGCAAGACAAGGCAAAAACAGGCGAGGAAGCGGAGTTTACTGTTGTAAATGAGCATTTCGAGCCTGTTTTTAACGCAGTATTGCCAACGCAGGTAGTTTTTCAACGGCCTGCCAGTGCTGCGTCGAGCGTCTCGATCACCATACCGGCTTGCTCTGCCGTCAGCACCAGCGGCGGGCGAATCTTCAGCACGTTGTGGCCCATCGCACAGGCGCTGAGCAACACGCCCTTGTCGCGCATCAGATTGACCACCCGGGTGGTGAGCTCACGGTCAGGGGCGCGCGTTGCGCGGTCGGCGACCAGTTCCACGCCAACGAACATGCCCGCACCGCGTACGTCGCCGATGGCCTCGTGGCGGTCGGCAAGCTCGGCGATGCCGTCGCGCAGGATCTTCCCCACCCTGGCGGCATGCTGCAGCAGGCCTTCCTTCTCGATGGTATCGAGCACGGCCAGCGCCGCCGCGCAGGAGACGGTGTTGCCGGCAAAGGTGTTGAAGTACCTGGAGTTCTTGCCGAACTCGGCCAATACCTCGGCGGTAGCCAGCAACCCCGCGATGGGTTGCCCGTTGCCCATCGGCTTGCCCAGGGTGACGATGTCGGGGATCACGCCGTGACGCTGGAAGCCCCACATGTGCTCGCCCGTGCGGCCGAAGCCGGGCTGGACCTCGTCGGCGATGAAGATGCCGCCGGCCCGCTTGATCGCCTCGACCGCGCCCTTCAGCAGGCCCGCCGGCTCGGGCAGGATGCCGTCGCTGGTGAACAACGAATCGACGATCAGCGCCGCCGGCTTGATGCCGTGACGCTGCAGATCGGCGATCGCCGCCTCGACATCGCGGGTGAAGCGTTCGCCGAGATCGGCGCCCTCGGCATGGTACAGACGCGGCGCCGGCACCAGGCGCACGTGGGCGCCGAGATCGACCGTCACGCCGAGCGACGGCGAGAACTTCGACACCGCATCGGTGAAGCCGTGATAGGCGGTCTCGGTGACGATCACGCCGGTGCCGCCGGTGCGCACCTGGGCGATGCGATAGGCGACGTCGTTGGCCTCGCTGCCCGTGCAGGTCAACATCAAATGCGCGAGTTCGGTCTCGGGCACGGTGGCGAGCAGGCGCTCGGCCAGTTCGAGAATGGTGTCGTGCAGATAGCGGGTGTTGGTCGCCAGCGTCTGCACCTGCCGGCAGATGGCCTCGGTCACCGCCGGATGGCAATGACCGAGCGAGGCCACGTTGTTGTACACGTCGAGGTAACGGCGCCCATCCGGATCGATCAGCCATACGCCCTCGCCGCGCACGATATGCAGCGGATGCTCGTACATCAGCCGATAGGCCGGGCCGAGCAAGGCGTCGCGGCGCTGGATCATCGCCGCGGTGGCGGGGCTCAGTTCGGCGCGGCCGGGGATGTAGGCGTTGACCATGTTGAGGTCGGTGGTGCTCTTCATTGGTTTTGTCCTTTGCGTACTTCGCTGAGTAATAGATCGCGCGCCTGCTCGCGGGAAAGCTCGGCCATCAGCGCCAGCGCCTCCCACGAGGCGGGGTTGTGACGCATGATGTAGGCGCGGTTCTCCGGGTAGCGCTTGGCCCGCCATTCGGAAATCAACACGGTGATCAGGTGACGTGTGGCCATGAGATCGGCAACCACCTCCTGCTCCATTTCGCTGAGCGGCAACGTGGCGTGATAGGCACCGACGAATTGCGCCGGCCCCTCGAACGGATCGGCGCTGCCGGCCATGTGAAAGGCCGCCGCCGTGGCGACCTCCCCCACCAGCGGCGCATGCAGCATGTCGCCGAAGTCGATGATGCCGACGATGCGCTCATGGTCCTCCGGTGCGACCAGCACGTTGTAGAGGTGGTAGTCGTTGTGGATCACCTGCGACCTCAGCGCCGGCAGACGCGGCAGTACATGTTCGCTGAAGCGCGTCATGAACGACTCGGCGAGCGCGCGCCGCGGGCCGTCCTCGATGGCATCGAGCTTGGCAGCCAACTGGTGCGCCGCAGAGACATTCCACAGCAGATCGTGCGTCGCCGAAGGATGGCTGAAATCGCCCAATGCGAGGTTGAGCTTGGCGAGGAACGTCCCCATCGCCCTTCGCTGCGCGGCGGTGCGCGGGGTCTCTCGAATCTGCACGCCATCGAGATAGGTCAGCATGCGCACGCAGGTCTCTACCCCGCCGGCCAACATTACGCTGTCGCGCGTCTGCCCGCCGAGCGTGCGCACCACCCGCGGCGCCGGCAGGCCGGGCGCGACGCGGGCGATGTGCTCGAGCGCGGCGATCTGAAAATCCACCACCGCAAGCGGCTCGGACGGATTGCTGATCTTGACCACGTAACGCCTGCCGTCGGCCGTTTCCAGACAACTGTTCTGGTCGCGCTCGCCCACCAGTGATTTGACGCTGCCCTCGATGCCGTAGAGACGACGGACCAGGGCCCGCACCTCGTCCGCGGCGAGGCTGGGTGCCGCCGTGCTCAACGCCGCTGCCGCCATCGGACGATTGCCTGTCATCACGCCTCCCGTTTCAGCGCAGCGGGCTGAGTCAGGCAATCGAGGCCGAGCAAACCGGGCAGCTGGCGGATATCGGTCAAGCGGTTGACGCCATAACCCTCGAAACCTTCGAACGAGGGCTCGTGACCGCGATCGATGAAGGCCTTGGCCATGAAGCCCAGGTCGTTCGCGGTCATCAGGTCGTAACGATAGCTCGACGAGACGTGCATCATCTGTTCCGGCCCGCAGCCGAGCTGATCGAACATGTACTCGAACATCTGCGCGCGCGGTTTGTAGGCGCGGGCTTCCTCGGCGGTGTAGACCGCGTGGAAAGGCGCCTGGAGGTGGGCGACGCTGTGCGGGATCAGGTCGACCATGGAGTTCGACAGGATCACCAGCGGGACATGCGGCGCGATGGCTTGCAGCGTCTCGACCACGTTCGGGTGCGGCTGCCAGGTCGGCACGGCCTGGTACAGGGCGAGCGCGTCGGAAGGACGATATTCCACACCGTGTGCCTTGCATGCCCGTTGAATGGAGTTTTCAACAACGTTGAAGAACGGTTTCCACTCGCCCAGTACCTCATCGAGGCGATAGAAGCCAAAGCTGTCGAGGAAAGCCTGCATGCGATCAGTCGGAACACGATCTGCGAAGAGTTTCTTCGCGGTCGGGCCCATCTCGAAATTGATGAGGGTGCCGTAGCAGTCGAAGCTGATGTATTTCGGTTTGAAGGTCATTTGAGCGATCTCCGGGGTGTGGATGACTTGGTGAGTACAAGTCTATGAATCGCGGCCCTACGGAAATGCTCTATTGACGGGTGACTCAGGCAGATTCCTGTTCGATATGGAGCATGCTGGCAGGATCTGCGGCCGGCCTTGGAAGGCCCGTGATCGCTCGATTTCTTGTGGCCACAGGCGAGGCGCAGCAGTGGCCTGCACAGCGCAACAGCAGGTTCTGCTCAGCCAAGCGAGTTCGGCTCTCACCGTAGGGTGCGCCGTGCGCACCAGGGGTTCGTCGCCCTCCACTTCTGGAACAGGTTCATTAACGTATTGCGCCAGGGTTCTGGTTTCGCCCCTTACGGGCGAGTCATGGTGTGGCGCCCGTAAGGGGCGCAACCCAAACGTTCAGTACACGCGTTAATAGGCCATGCCAAGCCGTCGGCCGTTACACACACAAACTTGCCAGTCCAGTGATTCATCGCCCGAGTCGGTGCGCACGGCGCACCCTACGCGCTGCCGCCCCGCAAAAGGGGTCGGCCCAGGCAGCGCATCATTTGGACAGCGCCAAACAAAAACGCCCCTCCATAAGGAGGGGCGTTCTTTGTCGGCGAGCCGAGGCTATAACGCTTACTCGGTAGCCCCATACACCTCGGCCAGGTCGCCCAGGTCCCAGTTGCCGCCGGTCAGCACCACACACACCTTCTCATCCGGCCGAACCTTGACCACGCCCGCCAGCAGCGCGCCGATGCCGATCGAGGCCGCGGGTTCGGCGATCAGTTTCGCGTCCTTGGCCAGCGCGCGCATGCCCTGGACGATGTGCTCGTCCTCGACCAGGACGATCTCGTCGACGTAGCGCTCGATGATCGGATAGGGGTTCTGCCCCGGCACGCTGATGCGCAAGCCGTCGGCGATGGTGTTAAGCAACGGCAGCGAGGTGCGCTGCTTGTTCAACCGGCTGTGGTAGTACTTGGGGGTCAACGCCGGTTCGGCGCCGACGACCCGCACCGACGGTTTGGTTTCCTTGATGGCGGTAGCGATGCCGGAGATCAGGCCGCCGCCGCCCATGGGGATGATGACGGTATCCACGTCCTCCAGGTCTTCGAGGATCTCGCAGCCAATGGTGCCCTGACCGGCCATCACCAGCGGATCCTCGAAGGCATGGACCGGCACGTAGCCGTTTTCCTCGGCGATCTCGTACACCTTTTTCCAGCGGGCGGCAGTATCGCCATCGAAGAGGATCACCTCCGCACCGAGGGCTTCGGTATTGGCGATCTTGATCTTCGGCGTGGTCACCGGCAGCACCAGGATGGCTTTCACGCCGAGCATGCGCGCGGCGTAGGCGAGCCCCTGGGCGTGGTTGCCGGACGAGGTGGCGATGATGCCGTTGGCGATCTCTTCCTTGGGCAGCGACAGCGTCTTGTTCAGCGCGCCGCGGATCTTGAACGCCCCGGTGATCTGCAGGGTTTCCGGCTTGAGATAGAGCTGGCAACCGACGGCCTTTTCTATCTTCTCCGCACGCAGCAGCGGCGTATGTTTGATATGGGGTTTGAGCCGTTCCTGGGCTTCCCGGATGTCCTGAATGGTCGGATGGTCGCGCATCTGAATGTCCTCTTTCCTACTGCCGAAAAATCACGCGTCAAAGGAACGCGAAGAAGGTCCCGACGTTGTTTTCCAACGCATTGCGATAGATTTTTTCGGCCGTGGTGTTGTCCTGGATGGCCATGCCGGTGGAGTCGAAAATGGTGATTTCTTCATCGTTCTCCCGGCCCGGTTTTCTGCCCAGCAGAATCTCGCCGAGCTCGCCGTGGATATCGTCCAGGCCGATGATCTTCGCGTTCAGCGGATGCCAGGTTTCCCCTTTGTCGATGCACTGCGAGATCGAGTCGTTGACGATCTTGGCGTGCCTGAATATCTCGGGTTCGAATTCCTGCTTGCCTTTCATGTCCGTGCCGATGGCGACGATATGGGTGCCGGGCTTCACCCAGCTCGCTTCCACCAGCGGGCCCTTGCCACGGGTGGTGGTGATGAGGATGTCGGCCTGCTCCACCGCCGCCTGCTTCGAGTCGGCCAGAATCACCGGAATATCGAACTCGCCCTCGATGTCCGCCTTGAAGCGCGCGCACGTCTCCGGGTTTCTGCTCCAGGCATGGATCTCTTCGATCTGCATCACCAGGCTGATGGCGCGAATCTGCATCCGCGCCTGGTTGCCGGTACCGATGCAGGTGACCTTCCTGGCGTTCTTCCGCGCCAACGCCTTGACCGAGACGGCGCCCGAGGCGCCGGTTCTGAGGCCGGTGAGCAGGCTGCCATCCATCACGCAGATCAGCGCGCAGCTCCTCGCATCGAACAGCAGTACGCTGCCCATGCCGTTGGGCACGCCATGCGCGGTCGGGTTGTCGAGGAAGCCGCCGGAAGAGGCCTTCATCGAGATGATTTCATTGCTCTGGCAGTAGCCGACCTTGAAGTCGATCTCGCCGCCGCGCGGCTCCGGCAGATGGATGCCGATATAGTCGGGCTGTATCACCTGCCCGTCGCTGAAGGCCTTGTAGGCCTCTTCCACCGTGCCGATGACCTCCTTCATGGAGATCAGTTTGCTGACTTGCTCTTTGCTGAGCAGCAAGGTTTTCATCTACAGGACCTCTCTGTTTTCTGGAGGAAACCACCCCAACTCGACCTTGATATGCATTACCGGGGTCGGTAATCACGAGCTAGCCGCTGGCAAAGCTCAAATCGCGCCTACTTCCATCTTCGAGCCATCGTTCAGGCGCGACAGGCGGAAGGGTTTGGGGTCGACACAGGGCGTATCGTTGGCGACCAGATCAGCCGCCAAATGGCCGATCCCCGGCCCCAGGCCGAACCCGTGCCCGGAACAGCCCGCCGCCAGGAAGAAACCTGACACCCCATCCACGGCGGAGATCACCGGCACGGCATCGGGCGTGAAATCCACGTAGCCTCCCCAGGTCTCGGCCACTTCGATGTTCGCCAGCGCCGGGAAGCGCGTTCTGACCCGCTTGAGGATCTCGGCAACGGCCTCGGGCCGGGCCTCGGGATCGAGCACACGGGTGCGCTCGAACGCGGAGGGTTTATCCGAACCCCAGCCTGCCAAGCCTTCCGGACCGTGGATGAAGGACTCGCCGATGCCGAACTCCATAGCGGCCAAGCGCTTGATGAACATGGGCATGAAGGCCTTGCCGAAGCGCATGCCTTGAGGCGTGATGTCGAGCCGTGCCTTGCCACTGATGGCAATCGTATAACTGCCATCGAGGCGGCGGGTCAGGGCGAAATCCGGCGTGTAGATCGCGTCCCCGAGGTCCGGCGCCGGGCGCGTACGCAACGCGGTCTGACGCACGCTCGCCTGCGGAAAGCGCAGCCCATGCCGGCGGCAGAACGCCGAGGCCCAGGCGCCGGCGGCACACAGGACCGCATTGGTGCGGATAAGCCCTTTTTCGGTGATCACACCGGTCACCGCGCCATTGGTGATGTCGAGACCGTAGGCGGCGCAGTTCTGGTGGATGCTGGCGCCAAGCGCCCGTGCGCCCTCGGCAATCCCCGGCGCCGCGAGCGCGGGCTCCGCCTTGCCATCGTCGACCGAGTGGATGCCGCCCAGCCATTGCCGCCCGGCCGCCGGAATCGCGGCGGTGGCCTCCGCGGGGCTCAGCATCCGCGTATTGATGTCGAACTGGCGCGCCGTCTCCTGCCAGGCGTCCCATTCGGCGAGCTGCTTGGCATCGTGGGTCGCGTACTTGAGGCCGCAGCGGCGAAAGCCGAGATCGATACCGGTCTGCGCGGTGAGCTCGTCCCATAGCCGCAAGGCGATGCCTGAGAGTGGCAGTTCGCGGGCATCGCGGTTCTGCTGGCGGCACCAACCCCAGTTGCGACTCGACTGTTCGCAGCCGACATTGCCCTTCTCGACAAGGGCGACCGAGAGCCCCCGTTTTGCCAGAAAATAGGCGGCGGTAGCACCGATGATGCCGCCGCCGATGATCACTACATCGGCCTGGGAAGGAAACTTTTCGTCGCTGTGGATGCGTTTTATCGAGGGAGACATGCCAGGAATCTCATCTGAATATGGGTTAGCAAGCCGTTGGAAAACCTAGGCGAGGCAACAGGGGTAGTTTTCAATAGGCCGTTAGGATCATTACGCCATGCATCACCTACGAAGCCGTCTCGTTTTCACGCCACTGCATCGTAGAAAATTTTTTGTTGTTGGCTTGCTGCGGCACAATCTGCCGACCTCGCAAGCAGTCACTCGCTGCTGGCAGCGTCGGGTCATTCGGCGCAGAGCCTGACGATTTCCCGCATCAGCAACGGCGGGCTTGCCAGCACCGGGCAACCCAGATCCGCGGCAAGCGCGTCGCGCAAATGCGCCAGCGATGCCTGAGCGAGCACCAGCACATCCACCTCGTTGGAAATCTCGCTAGCCGCCTGATAAAGAATTGCGTCATGCCGCGCCCGATCACCTGCCACTAGCGCCTGGTAGGCCTCGGGGCGCAGCACCGTCTTGATGGTGATGTCGCGCCCTTGCTCTGCGGCATGCGCGTGCAGCAGTGCGCCGCTCGGTTCGACCGTGCTGGCTGCCGTGCACAGCAGACCGATGCGTGGGCTGCGCACCGCTTGTGCCGCCATCGGGTCATCGATTTTGAGGATTGGCTGGGGCACGAGGCGCCGCGCGATATCGACGGCCGGCGACGTCGATGAACAGGTGACGACGATCAGGTCGGGCTGCGCGTCCGCCGCCAGCACGATCTGATCGACCACACGCCGGTAGACCAGCGGCTGCGGCGCTCCGCGCAACAGGTCTTGCAGCAGGCTTTCGTTAAGGATGTGGAAGCAGTCGGCGGTGGGCAGCTCGGCGCGCATGCGCGCACGGAAATCCTCGACCAGGAAACCGACGGTATGGACAAAGGCAATGCGCTTGGTCATTCAGAATTCTCCCGCAAGCATGGTGTTTCCTAGATCTCGAGCTTGAAGACCGACTTGAGTTCTTCGATCTGCTCCGCGTTCAAAGGGCTGGTCGGCGTATTGCGCAGCATCAGGAACAGCTTGGCCGTCTCTTCCAGTTCCTCCGTTGCATAGACGGCGGCCTCGAGCGAGGCGCCGGAAACAACCGGCCCGTGGTTGGCAAGCAGCACGGCGCAATGCTTGCCCGCAAGGCCGCGGATCGCTTCACCAAGCGCGGGGTCGCCGGGGCGGTGATAGGGAATCAGCGGCAGGCGGCCCACCTTCATCACGAAATAAGCCGTCAAGGGCGGTATGCAATCGTCATGGTTCAAACCGCACATGCAGGAGACGGCCGTGGAGTGGGTGGAATGCAGGTGCACGATGGCGCCCGCGCCCGCACGCTCCTCGTACATCGCGCGATGCAGGAAGGCTTCCTTGGATGGCGCATCGCCGTTGACGTGACGGCCGTTCCAGTCGAGCTTGGCCAGTCGTGCCGGATCGAGGCTACCGAGACAGGCGTTGGTCGGCGTCAGCAACCAGCCGTCGTCCAGCCGCACGCTGATGTTGCCGCTGCTGCCGGCGGTCAAACCGCGCTCGAACAGCGAGCGACCGAAGCGGACGATCTCTTCACGCAATGCGGCTTCGTCGCGGCCGGTGGAAATCATGATGCTCATTGCAGTTTCTCCCAAGCCTTGAGGAAGAAATCCTCGCTGCCGAAATTGCCGGACTTGAGTGCCAGCGCCAGCGGTTGCGTGCCGTCGTCGTGCAGAGTGCTGGTCCACGGCACGCCAGGATCGATTTCGGCCCCGATGCGCAATCCCTTCACGCCGAGCGCCTTGACCACCGCGCCTGAAGTCTCGCCGCCGGCCACGAGCATCTGGCCCACGCCAAGCCGTACCAGCCCGCGCGCGATTTCCGCCAGCGCGTTCTCCACCAGTTCGCCGGCTTGCGCCACGCCGAGTTCGGCCTGCACGTGCTTGACCGTACCCGGTGTGGCCGTGGCATAGATCAATACGGGTTGCTGCGCGATGCGCGCGCGCGCCCAGTCGAGCGCGGCGGCGACGAGGTCCTCGCCGCGCGCCAGCCGCAGCGGATCGATACCGAACGAGGGCAAGGACGCGCGCATCACTTCCACCTGCTTCTGCGTGGCCACCGAGCAACTGCCCGAGATCACGGCGCGCAAACCGCCGGTCTTCGGCAGCGCGTCGGCAACGAGGTTCTCGGCAAGCAGGCCGCTGCGGCGAAAGTTCTGCGGTAAGCCGAGCGCGATGCCGGAGCCGCCGGTCACCAGCGGCAGATCGGCACAGGCCGAGCCGATCGCGTCGAGGTCCGCATTGGACAGCGCATCGACGATGGCCAAACCGTGGCCCTGCTGGCGCAGCGCGGTGAAGCGCTCGCGGATCGCCGCATCGCCCCTGCTCACCGTCGCGTAATAGACCAGGCCGACCTTGCGCCCAGCCTGCTGCTGCAGCACGCGCACCAGGTTCGCATCGGTCATCGGCGTCAGCGGATGGTGGCGCATACCGGACTCGGAGAGCGGTACATCGCCGACGAACAGATGGCCCTTGTAGAGGGTACGTCCGTTGGCGGGCAGGGCCGGGCAGGCGATGGTGAAATCGGTATCCAGTGCCTGCATCAAGGCTTCGGCGACGGGGCCGATATTGCCGCGCGGCGTGGAATCGAAGGTCGAGCAATATTTGAAGTAGAACTGCCGGCAGCCTGCCTCCCGCAACCAGCGCAACGCGGCAAGCGACTCCGCCACCGCGTCCTCGACCGGATTGGTACGCGATTTCAACGCGATCACCACCGCATCGACATCAGCGGGCGGCGGCCCGGACGGCACACCGATCAACTGCACGGTGCGCATGCCCGCCTTCACCAGCATGCCGGCGAGGTCCGTGCCGCCGGTGAAATCGTCCGCGATGCAACCCAGCAGCGCTGTCATGGCCTGCCCCTCCAGATGTCACCGGCAAAGGTTGCCGTTTGCCCGTCGATGACCAGGTGAACGCACGAGCGGTTGGTGTCCGCCGGGCGAATAAATCGGTGGCTGAAAACAACCGGTTTCGCTGCCCCAGGGTTAATCATGTTCTCGTCTCCATATTCCACGAACTCTTGCCACCGGAGGCCGCATGCTTTGCTCGACGAAATGGCTCTTATCCAGGGGCTGGAAGCATGCTTCTGGCTTGGAGAGCCGATTTTCGGGACGCGTATTCGTGTGTTTCATTACGCCACGCATTGCCTACGAAGCCGTCTCGTTTTCACGCCACCGAATCGAAGAAAAGTTCGTATTGACGGCTTAGCGCAGCACGATCTGCCAAGCGCTCAAGCAGTCGACAAACACAGGCTCGATGATGAGTTCGCTGCGCATACCGGACATGCCAAGTCCTTGCCGGTCTTTTGCGGCAGGCGGCCAGCGATAGATGAGACCCTGAGTTGTTCGGTGCTCTGAATGATCCGGCGCCTGCAGCAGAAAACTCCGAGCACGCCCTGGAAAACACCCGATTCTGCGATTGCGCACGCCCAATACGACAGCCCACTTCGGGCCGAGATACCTAATATGGAATCAACGCAACGGCATCAGGCCGATGCCTGGCGCAACCAGGAGAACAGAATGCCGGCTCCCTTGATCACCACGCAGTCCAGCCCGGAGCTGCCGCAAAGCGCCGACGTCGTCGTCATCGGCGGCGGCATCATCGGCGTATGCGCCGCCTACTACATGGCCCGTCAGGGCATGAGCGTTGCCCTGGTCGAGAAGGGCCGTGTCGGCGCCGAGCAGTCCAGCCGCAACTGGGGCTGGTGCCGTCAGCAGAACCGCGACGCGCGCGAGCTGCCGTTGTCGACCAAGAGCCTCGCGCTGTGGGAGGAGATCACTGCCGATCTCGACGAGGACCTCGGTTTTCGCCGCTGCGGGCTGTTCTATCTGTCGGACAACCAGGCCGAGCTCGATGGTTGGGCCAAGTGGCGCGACTTCGCCATCACCCAGGGCGTCACCACCCATATGCTGAGCAGCGCCGAAGCCACAGAGCGCGGCGCGGCCACCGGCAAGCCCTGGCTGGGCGGGGTGTTCTCGCCCTCCGACGGCATCGCCGATCCGGCGCGGGCGGCGCCGCTGATCGCCAAGGGCGTGCTCAAGCACGGCGGCACCATTCACCAGTTCTGCGCCGCCCGCGGCGTCGAGACCGAGGCGGGCCGGGTAGCGGGCGTCATCACCGAGAAGGGCGTGATCAAGACCCGCCAGGTGGTGATGGCCGGCGGCGCCTGGGCCTCGTCCTTTTGCGCCCAGTTGGGCATTCGCTTTCCGCAGGCCTCGATACGCTCCTCCATCCTCTCGGTCATGCCGGGCGTCCAGGGCATTCCCGATGCCCTGCATACCAGCGAGGTGACCGTTACCCGCCGCGGCGACGGCGGCTATACCCTGGCCATTTCCGGGCGCGCCTGCGTGGACCCGACGCCGCAGCAACTGCGCTTCTCCTCGTACTTTCTGCCGATGTTCGCCAAACGCTGGCAGATGCTCTCGCCCGGCGATCTGCAGGGCTGGCAGTACGGCCACGAGCGGCTGCGTAAATGGGCGCTCGACCGGCCCACGCCGATGGAGCGCGTGCGCATCCTCGATCCGCGTCCGTCGGAGTCGATCCTGCGCGACACCCTGGCCCGCGCCCGCCGCCTGCTGCCCGCACTGGGCAGCGTGCCGGTTCAGGCCGGCTGGGCCGGTTATATCGACAGCACCCCCGATGGCGTGCCGGTCATCGACGAAGCGCAGAACCTGCCGGGCTTCATCCTGGCCGCCGGTTTCTCCGGCCACGGCTTCGGCATCGGCCCCGGCGCCGGGCGCCTGATATCCGAACTGGCGATGGGCAAGACGCCGTTTGTGGACCACACGCAATACACACTTGCCCGCCTGAATAAAGGGGTTTGGGGCAAAGTCTCGGATTTCTGACCGTCCTCCCTCGCTGCTTGGCGGGAGCCTCGCTCCCGCCTTTTCCCCGCGTGCAAAATTCAGCTATTGAACAACGCACCACTCGCAGAAAGTCGACGATTAGAACGGGCGACCGGCTGACAACATCGCGGCTAAAGCGGAGCGCCGCCCGGCCCCTCCCACCGAATGCAACGGACTATGCGTGTCAAGACACTCGTATCGCGTCAACCATCATGTGTCGGTAATCGTGGTCTCACCCATCTGCTGCGATCCCCGTAGAGTGGGTTAGGCGCACCCTGCCGATAGCAATGAACCAGCAAGATCCATTGCGCCGTAACCCACTATCGGCGCAACGCAGGGAGATCGCTGGGTGGGGTACGCGGCGCACGACCTTCATCTGCGCCTGGAGGACCGGCATTCGGCGCCGCTAACCTGCGCGGCCCGACCCACCCTACGGTAGTAGCGCTCTAGGCGACGCGAACTGCGCTGCCAGTGCCCCCATTCGAGAAAATATCAGCCGATATTTGCTGCCGACCTCCCCCCTTATTCGAGCAGTAGCTGCGGTCTGCCGAGCCGTCATTTATGCAATCTGCCGAATTGCCTGGCGCCTCTTGTCAGGGTCAATCGCAGCTGCGATACAGCCTCCGCGCTCCGGGGGTTGCAAGCATAACGAGATGACCGAAAAGCCCCCCGTTCTCATGTGCTTTACCCGGAGCGACTCACCTGTGCTGCCGCAAGAGCGCTGCCCGCCGTATGGGCAACGACCACTAATAAAAGCAATGGAGTAAGCCATGAACATCGTGAAACACAGCTGTCTCGCATTGGCGATCGCCGCCGCGACCTCGCAACTGGCCTTAGCCGGTCAACAGCAGGAAGCCAATGGCTTCATCGAAGACAGCAGCCTGAATCTGCTCAACCGTAACTTCTACATGAACCGCGATCTCCGCAACGGCGGCAGCAACAGCCAAGGCAGCAACGGCGCCAAGCCGACCAGCGAGCGTCATGGCTATCGCGAGGAATGGGCGCACGGCGCCATGCTCAACTTCGCCTCCGGTTTCACCCAGGGCACGGTCGGCTTCGGTGCCGACGCCTTCGCCTACGGCGGGATCAAGCTGGACACTGGCCGCGGACGGGTCGGCAACGGCCTGCTGCCGATCAGCAACAACCAGACCGCCGACGCCGAAGTGCCGGACGCCTACGGCGAGATCGGCGGCGCGGTGAAGATGCGCGTCTCATCCACCGAACTGAAGTACGGCGAACAGCGCCCGACCGCCCCAGTATTCGCCATGGGCGACAACCGCTTGCTGCCGGAAGTGGCCACCGGCTTTCAGCTGTCGAGCCGCGAGTTCGATGATCTTTTCCTCGAGGCCGGCCACTTCACCGCGTACGACGGCAGGAACTCGACCAACTCCAACGACGGCCTGTTCAGCAGCTACGGGGGCGTCGAAGCCGACAGCGTCGACTTCCTCGGCGGCTCCTACAAAGTCAGCGACAACCTCAGCCTGATGGCCTACGCCAGCGAGGCCGACGAGGTCTGGCACCAATACTTCGGCAGCGCCTCCTACACCCTCCCGCTCGCCGACAAGCGCTCGCTGTCCTTCGGCCTGGTCGCCTACAAGACCAGCGACGAGGGCCAGGCGCGCGCTGGCGAGATCGACACCACCAGCTGGTCGGCCAAGGCCGCCTACGCCTTCGGCCCGCACAAGCTCACCCTGGCCTACCAGAAGATCAATGGCGACGAGACCTTCGACTTCATCGGCGTCAACTCGATCTGGCTGGCAAACTCGGTGCAGTACGCCGAATTCAACCGCCCCAACGAACGCTCCATGCAGGTCCGCTACGACCTCGACATGGCCAGCTTCGGTGTGCCGGGCCTGACCCTTATGACGCGCTACGTCAAAGGCGACCAGATCGACTTCACCAAGGCCGACCCGACCGGCGCCTATTTCCGCGCCGGGGTCGACAACGAGAAGCATTGGGAACGCGACTTCGAAGCCAAATACGTGATCCAGTCGGGCTCGGCCAAGGACCTGTCCTTCCGCCTGCGCCAAGCCACCCACCGCTCCACGTCCTTCGACAGCGACGTCGACGATGTGCGTCTGATCATCGAGTACCCGCTGAGCATTCTGTAACGGTAACTCCCGGCCGGTTTTCATCGTGGGCCGGCCGGGCCTTTTCTTCAAGGTCATTACCGTGCTCCCTTGACCTTAAGGCGCCCACCCGGGCGCCTTTTTTCTGCTCCATATCGACTGGCGCATCCCCCTGAGCGAATGCCCACACCGCCTTTTTGTTCCAGAAGCGTCGCCCATGGCAAAAATCGGCGAAGCATTTACTGCTGCTGGCGCATCGCGTTCAGGTCATAAATAGGGCCTGGCGAACTGGCGCTTCGGGAATCTGCCGAATTGCTCTCAAGCCCTTGTCAGCCCGCGGCGCAGGTGGGATACAGAGCCATCTGTCGGTCAAAATTCGCCGGCGCGCTCAGCCATCAACGGAGACCTGCCATGTCCGTCGCGCAACGCCCTTCTTATCTTTATCGCCCCATGACCAGCGAAGATGTAGCGGCAGCCCATGCTTTGTCCGTGCAGTTGAAATGGCCCCATCGCCTGGAAGATTGGGCCATGCTGCAACGCGTCGCGGAGGGCTTCGTCGTCGAGGACGACGGCCACCTGGATGCAGGCCACCTGGATGCAGGCCACCTGATCGGTACCGCATTCAGCTGCCCGCAAGGCGCTTACGCCACCATCGGCCTGGTGATCGTCAGCGACGAGTACCAGGGTCAGGGCATTGGTCGCAAGCTGATGGAACTGGCGCTCGAGGCCTGCATGCCGCGCACCGCCATCCTCAATGCCACACTGGCGGGTGTCCCGCTGTACGCCAGCCAAGGCTTTGTCGAGTTCGGTCAGATCCACCAGCATCAGGGCCAGGCGCAAGTCGCCGATATCCCTGCCCTACCAGCCGGTGAACAGTGCCGCCCCTTGACCGTAGACGATCGGGTTCGCCAACTCGAACTGGCCAATGCCGGCAGCGGGCTGGACCGCGAAAGCGTACTCGATGAGCTGTTCGAGGTGGTCGAACACTCGGTCGGTATCGAGCGCGACGGTCAGCTACGCAGCTTCGCGATGCTGCGCCCGTTCGGCCGTGGCCACTGTATCGGCCCGGTCATCGCGGAAAATTCCGAACAGGCCAAACACTTGATCGCCGAGTTGTTGGCGCGGGTGCCGGAGGCTTTCGTGCGCATCGATATTCCCGCTGACAGCGGCCTCTCCGCCTGGCTGGAGGAGGCGGGCCTGAAACAGGTCGACAGCGTCGTACAAATGGCCCGCGGGACGCCGCCACGCGCTGTCGGTGGCGTCAGCCAATTCGCCCTGGTGACCCAGGCCATGGGCTGATGCAGACAGCGACAGATTCCCCCTTACCTATTCCTACCTGGAGAACCTTGATGTCAGAACCTACCGCAGTGTTGTTGGTGCGTGCCGATGGCAACCCCGTCTCGACAACCTTCACCGCAGGCCCTTTGGGGCCCAAGGACCCGTTCGGCGCGGAGCGGAAAACCGCCTATGCCAGCCCCGGTGAGATCGCTGCGGGCGTGGTCGAGGCCAGCGGACGCTTCAGCGTCGATGAATATCCCTACGCCGAGATGATCGTGGTCCACGCCGGACACGTAACCCTGCAGAGCCAGGGTCGCACGCTCGAACTGGGCCCGGGCGCCAGCGCCGTGATCGGCCGCGGCTCGCCGCTCCAGCTCGAGGCGCAAGCGAATTCCCGTTGGGCATTCTGCGCGGACATCCAGACCATCGAGCAGCGCAATCGCGGGCTTACCCTGCTGGATCCCCTGGATCTGCTCGCGCCTTCCAACGCACCGGATGCAGAGATTCTGCTCAGCCCGACGCCGCAGTGCCGCTCGCACACTGCCTTTACCGAAGAAGCGAGCAAGCTGCTCATCGGTGTCTGGGACTCGACGCCCTATACCCGCCGGGCGCGGCCGCACAAGATGCACGAACTGATGCACCTGGTCGAAGGCAGCGTCACCCTGCAAACGGCGGACGGCAGCGATCTGGCGGTCGCCACCGGCGATACGGTATTCGTGCCGAAAAACGCCCCATGCGCCTGGAAAAGCACGGTCTATGTGCGCAAGTTCTACGTCTGCAAATAAACGTGAATGGCGTCCACTTACTACGGAGTACGCATCATGGGATTGGGTGGCATCGGCATCTGGCAACTCCTGATCGTTCTGGTGATCGTGATCATGCTGTTCGGCACCAAGCGCCTCAAAGGCCTGGGTACCGACCTCGGCGACGCGATCAAGGGTTTCAGAAAAACCATGGATAACGACGAAAAGGCGGCGCTCGAAGAACAGCAGGGACAGACCATCACCGTGCAGGCGCGCAAGCTCGAAGAGCCGGCGAGAAAAAGCTAGAACGTTCGGAGACGAATTCAAAAGCGCTGGTTACCCCGGTAATGCTGTTCACTTACGCCAAGCGAGCAGCACTTTTTGAAGCCCGGATGAAATCCGGGGGCAATCTGGCGTCTGAAAAATCGCTCCCGGATTGTATCCGGGCTACGTGCCGCCCATCCTGCGGCTCTAAAGCTCAGAAAATGCCGCTTGCCTGGTAAAGGGAAAGCGGCATTTTTCTTAGGTGAACAGCATTGTGGTTACCCCGGGGCTTTTTCGTGTCCGTCGGATCCTCACCCCTTCAGGGGCCGTGAGATGACAGGTGCATGTTGCGCCATCAACTGCGCGATCCAATCGATGAACACGCGCAACTTGATGCTGATATGCCGGTTCGGCGGGTAGGCCACGTATACCGGCATAGGTTCGAGGAACCAGTCCTCGAATAGGGGCAGCAGCTCACCCTTCTGCACGTGGGCCTTGGCCATGTAGTCCGGCAGCCACAGCACGCCCATGCCGGCCAGACCGGCCGCGAGATAGGCATTGCCATCGTCGACCGCCAATACGTAACGCCCCTGGACATGGAGGCTCTCGGCGTTCCTGTGCATGGCATAAGGCAGGGCTTTGCCGGTGCGTGCCCAGAGGAAGCCGACAACACGATGGTGCGAGTTTTCCAGCTCCCGCGGGTGCGTGGGGACGCCCAGGCGATCCAGGTAGCTCGGCGCCGCGTAGACACCCAATTGCAAGTCGCCGACACGCCGAGCCATCAGCGACAGGTCTGTCAGCTCCCCTCCCCGCACAACGCAATCCACCTTCTCGCTGATCAGATCCACGATGCGGTCGCTCACCCCCATATCGATTTGGATATCGGGATAGCGAGCGTGGAACTCGGGCAGTGCGGGCATCAGAATGGTTCTGGCCAGCGGGCTCGGCACATCGACTCGCAACCGCCCTCTGGGCAGCGATGAAGCGCCGGACAAGCTGGTGTCGACATCGTCCAGGTCGTCCAGCAGCCTCACCACGCGTTCGTAGTAGATCGCCCCGTCGGCAGTCAGGTTGACCTTGCGCGTCGTGCGGTTGAGCAACTTGACGCGCAAGCGTGCCTCCAGTTGCTGTACCAGTTGCGTCACGCTGGTTTTGCTCATGTGCAATGTCTCAGCCGCCTTGGTGAAGCTACCGGCCTCCACTACCCGAACAAACGCCTGCATCGCATCGAAGCGGTCCATCTGCTGCCCTCGGATTGTTTGGATTTTACAAACAGTGATGGCCAGAGTTGCTCGTTTATCGGGCGGCTACAAGTCCTTACATTCACTCCATCGCTAACTTTCCGGTCGGTTCCGATCCTTGATGGAGGTATCCACATGAACACACGTGACGTCATTTTCCCGCCTGGGCGCCAGGCGCTTTATGAGCGCAACCGCTACTCGCCGGCGATCCGTTCCAACGGCTTTCTGTTCGTCTCCGGTCAGGTGGGCAGCAAAGAAGACGGCTCGCCCGAAGCCAATCTCGAGCAGCAGGTCAGGAGCGCATTCACCAACCTGATTGCGATATTGGGCGAAGCGGGTTGCACATTCGACGATGTGGTCGATGTCACCATCTTTATCGTTGACCCCGAATCCAAGTTCGAGACCATCTGGAAGGTTGTTCCGGAGTTCTGGGGTAACGCCCCGCACCCGACCTTAACCGCCGTTGGCGTGACCTGGCTGTATGGTTTCCAGTTCGAGATCAAGGTGATCGCCAAGCTTCCTGAGCGCACCACCAGCTGATCCGCTGCACGCCCCGCGCCTACAGGCGAAACACGCAGGTCCTGCTCGGTGTGCTGCCCAGAATGCAGCTTGTGCCGAGCAGTGTCTGCGCAGGCTAGAGCCTGAGCGGCTGCTTTTTTTCTGTCGGCGAGTCACTCAAGCGCATTCGATGCGCAAAAACTATCAACTTAATTTCAAACAAATATTTCATCTATAAATCCGAGCTGACTAACCTGCACACAACAGCGAATAATTCTCACTCGAGGTGCGCCATGCTCAAGACCCTGACCTTTACCCTGATGCATTTCGCCATCGCCTTTTCGGTCACCTATGCCTTGACCGGCAGCGTTTCCGCCAGCGGTCTGGTGGCCGCGATCGAGCCGTTGTGCAACTCGGTCGGTTTCTATTTTCACGAGAAACTCTGGCAGCGTATCGATGCACGCCCAAGCGCGGCCACAGAACGTCCACGGCATGCCTGGTTGCATCATCAAGCCTGAGTTACGCGAAGCGATGGGCGCGCCATCGACGATCTCAGAGAGCCACGCAGGGTAAATCCGTTAATATGCGCGGCTCGCTCACCATCGATTCGCGCCCGCTTATGACCGCCACCGCCCGCTTTCCGCTACTCGCTTATCTCTTCGCCAGTTGTGTCGGCCTGCTCGGCCTGGCGGCCCTGTGGTACGGGCTCGGCCGGCCGCTGCAGTTGGCCGACGCGGGAGGCCCTGCGCACAAGCTGCAATGCGCGTCTTACACACCATTCGATAAACATCAGTCGCCGTTCGATCAGCCGCTGCAGATCAGCGAGGCGCGGATGGACGCCGATCTGGCCCTGCTCAGCAAAACCTTCACCTGCCTGCGCACCTATTCGGTCAGCGGCCTCGAAGCGCTGCCGGCGCTCGCCCGCAAGCACGGTTTGAAGTTGATCGTCGGCGCCTGGGTCAGCCGCGATGCGCAGGCCACGGCCGTGGAGATCGCCGGGCTGATCGAGGTGGCGAATAAACACCCGGATATCATCGAAGCACTGATCGTCGGCAACGAGGCCTTGCTGCGCAAGGAAGTGACGCCCCAGCAGCTGGTCGCCTTGATCGAGCAGGTGAAAAGCCAGGTCGAGCAGCCGGTGACCTATGCCGATGTCTGGGAGTTCTGGTTGAAGCACCCGGAAGTCGCACCGGCGGTGGATTTCCTCACCATTCATCTGCTGCCCTATTGGGAGGACGACCCCGCCGGCATCGACGAGGCGCTGGCCAAGGTCGCCCAGGTACGCCAGCAGTTCGGTCGCCAGTTCGCGCCCAAGGACATTCTTATCGGCGAAACCGGCTGGCCCAGCGACGGCCGGCAACGGGAAACGGCGCTGCCGAGCCGGATCAACCAAGCCCAGTTCATTCGCGGTTTCGTCGCCCTGGCGGAGCAGCACGGCTGGCGCTACAACCTGATCGAAGCCTTCGACCAACCCTGGAAGCGCGTCAGCGAAGGCGCGGCGGGGGGCTATTGGGGCTTGTACGACGCCGACCGCCAGGACAAAGCGATACTCGCCGGCGCGGTTTCCAATCTGCCGCATTGGTGGTTCTGGCTGCTCGGCTGCGGGCTGATATTCGCTGCCGCCTTGGTTGTCGCCGGCACGCCGCGGTCCAACCGCAGTGCCCTGGGCATCCCGTTGATCGCCGCCCTGGGCGCGGCCTGTATCGGCTTGTGGGCCGAACTGGCTTGGGTCACCAGCCTTTACCTGGGCGAGTGGTTATGGGCGGCGGCATTGCTGGTTTTGAATCTAGTGGTGCTGGGGCATGCGCTGCTGGCCTCGGGCGACAGGCGCGGCTGGCGCACTCGACTGTTCGCCTGGCTGGATGCGCGGGCCGGCTGGTGGCTGCTCGCCGCGGGTTTCGCCGGTGCCGCGATGATGCTGGCGCTGGTGGTGGACGCGCGCTACCGCAGCTTTCCCAGCGCCGCGTTGCTGCTACCGGCGCTGATCTACCTGTGCCGTCCAGTCGCCGCGCCGCGCCGGGAAGTCATATTGCTGGCGCTGTTGATCGGCGCCGGCATCGCTCCGCAGTTGGTCCAGGAAGGCCTGGGCAACCGCCAGGCAATCGGCTGGGCATTGACCAGCGCGCTATTGCTCGCCGCGCTGTGGCGCAGCTTACGGGTAAGGCAGACTCAGAGCGCTTGAGCCGCCCGGCGCGGCGCCCGCACCAGCAGGCCGTTGAAAAACGTAGGCGAGGCAGGCAAGACAAGGCAAAAACAGGCGAGGAAGCGGACTGGGCTCGCACGCGAGTTTACGAGTTGTAAATGAGCATTACTCGCTTCGCTCGCCCTACGGGCCGCGCTGAAGCGCGTTAGCCGCAAGCGGCTTGCCGAGCCTGTTTTTAACGCAGTATTGCCAACGCAGGTAATTTTTCAACGGCCTGCTAGGCGCAGCAACGCCAACAGCACGGCGAACACCGCCAGGCTGGCGCTGTACAACACCAGCGCGGGCAAACTTAGGAGCAGCGCCGGCACCGCCAATAGCCGACCGCTGCGCCCCGGCAGGACAAATGCCAACACCGCCGTCAGCAAGGCGCTCCAGGCAAGTACGCGCGTATGGATCAGCCAACCGAGCGTGGCCCGCAGCTCGCAAGCCCAATACTCCGGCGTCTCGACGCAATGCCCGACCCAGCGATCGGCTTCCATCAGATTGAACCGCAGCCCATAGCTGCCGGCCAAACAGAGCGCGGCGACGAGCGCGAGCAGAATCCAGGGAAACAGGCGGGCCATATACAACTCCGAGCAAGAAAAAACGGCAGGCATCAGCGGCGTGCAAGAGTAACCGGACACGCTGGTTAAACAAAACCGCGATTGGCGCAGGCATACCATGCAATCGCGCAAGCAAGTCCCTATAGTGCGGTAGCGAATATCCATCGCCCGCCCGCTAGCAGGTTGTTGAAAAACGTAGGCGAGGCAGGCAAGACAAGGCAAAAACGGCCGAAAAAGCGGAGTTTACTGCTGTAAATGAGCATTTTGAGGCCGTTTTTAACGCAGTGTTGCCAACGCAGGTAGTTTTTCAACGGCCTGCTAGGGGTTTTGCCGGCTTGCAGCTGGCCGCAACCAAACGAGCTTCACCGTTAAAGGAATGACCATGCCGCTATTGAATATCCGCCCTGCCGAGCGCGCCGATATCCCGCTGATCCTGGGCTTTATCCGGGAGTTGGCCGAGTACGAGAAGCTGGCCGACCAGGTAATTGCCGACCCCGAGCAAATGGCCGAGCATCTATTTGGCCCGCGCCCCTATGCCGAGGTGCTGATCGGCGAAGTGGACGGCCTGCCGGCCGGCTTCGCACTATTCTTCCACAACTACTCGACCTTTCTCGGCAAGCCCGGGATTTACCTGGAGGACCTCTACGTCCGCGCAAGCGCCCGTGGCGCCGGACTGGGCAAGGCCTTGCTGAGCACATTGGCGCGGCTTGCCGTGGAACGCGGTTGCGGACGCCTGGAGTGGTCGGTGCTGAACTGGAATGAACCGGCCATCGGCTTCTACCAACAACTCGGCGCCGAGCCGCTGGATGAGTGGACGGTCTATCGCCTCACCGGCCCGGCATTACTGCAAGTGGCAAACAAACCATTGGTCACGGCACTCGAAGCTGATCCCGCGGTCATATAACTTCACGTTATTAGCGCTCTTTGAAGGGTACTTTCACGATGCCGTACTTCATGCGTTTCGCTGCATTAGCGGGCACTCTACTGTGGGCGCTGCCCTCGTCGGCCGCCGACATCGCCGAAAAGGACTACGGCTACCCGCTGAGCAATCCGTTCGAAGCGACTATCGCCACCACCCCGCCGGAGCTGCGCCCGCAACTGCCGGACGACAGCGATATCAGGCAGGACGACCACAAGGTCAAACTGCGCCCGGAACGCGAATTCGTGCTGCCGGAAAATTTCTGGCCCGTGACCAAAATGGGCTATCGCCTGGCCAGCCAGAAAGGCAAAGCGCCGCTGATTTTCATCATCGCCGGCACCGGCGCGCACTATTCGAGCAGCCATTCGGAGTACCTGAAAAAGCTGTTCTACGGCGCCGGCTACCACGTGGTGCAGATGTCCTCGCCAAGCAGCTACGACTTTATGGCGGCGGCCTCGCGCTTCGCCACACCGGGCTTTACCAGCGACGATGCCGACGACCTGTACCGCGCCATGCAGGCCGTGCGCGCGCAGCACCCGGACCTGCAGATCAGCGACTACCACCTCACCGGCTATAGCCTGGGCGCACTGCATGCGGGCTTCGTCAGCCAGCTCGACGAAACCCGGCGCAGTTTCAATTTCAAGCGCGTGCTGCTGCTCAACCCGCCGGTCAATCTCTACACCTCGATCAGCAACCTGGACCGCCTGGTGCAAACCCAGGTGGAAGGCATAAACAGCAGCACCACCTTCTACGAGTCGGTGTTGGCCAAGCTGACGAATTATTTCGTGGATAAAGGCTATATCGATATCAACGAGGCGTTGCTCTACGACTTCCAGCAGTCCAAGGAACAGCTCTCGGACGAACAGATGGCGATGCTGATCGGCAGCTCATTTCGCTTCTCGGCGGCCGATATCGCCTTCACCTCGGACTTGATCAACCGCCGCGGGCTGATCACCCCGATCAACTACCCGATCGACGAGAGCACCAGCCTCACGCCCTTCTTCAAGCGTGCCCTGCAATGCGATTTCGAGTGCTACGTCAACGAACAGCTGCTGCCCATGTGGCGCGCCCGTTATGGCGGCGCCGATCTGCAGCAGTTGATCGATCAGGTCAGCCTGTTCGCCATCGAGGATTACCTGAAAAACACCGACAAGATCGCCGTGATGCACAATGCCGACGACCTGATCCTCGGCCCCGGCGATATCGGTTTTCTGCGCCGCACCCTGGGCGACCGCCTGACCCTGTACCCGCTGGGCGGGCATTGCGGCAACCTCAATTACCGCGTCAACAGCGACGCCATGTTGGAGTTCTTTCGTGGCTAAGCCTTCTTCCTTCGTACTGGCGGCCCTGCTTCTCGGCAGCGGTCTGGCTCAGGCGCAACACAACGTCGATGACGACGGCTTCAAGCAACCGCTGGAGCATCTGCAATTCAACCCCGGTCTGGATCAGCGGGAGTTCGAGCGGTCGAGCCTGGACGCGCTGCAGGTTTATGACCCGCTGGAGTCCTGGAACCGCCGGGTCTATCACTTCAACTACCGCTTCGACGAATGGGTGTTCCTGCCGATCGTCGAGGGCTACCGCTACGTCACCCCGGATCTCCTGGAGAAGGGTGTCAGCAACTTTTTCAGCAACCTCGGCGACGTGCCCAACCTGTTCAACAGCCTGCTGCAGTTCAAAGGCAAACGTTCGCTGCAGACCACCGGGCGACTGCTGCTGAACACCACCGTCGGGGTCGCCGGGCTCTGGGATCCGGCGACGAAAATGGGGCTGGTCAAGCAAAGCGAGGACTTCGGACAAACCCTGGGGTTCTACGGCGCACCGGCAGGGCCTTATCTGATGCTGCCGTTGCTCGGCCCTTCCAACCTGCGCGACACCGGCGGCCTGGTGGTGGATTTCAACGTGGAGTTTCACGCCAATCTACTCAACGTCGCCGAAGCCAGCCGTGCCCACCCGGAAATCGCTTTGCTGGAAGTGGTCGATCAACGCTCCACGGTGAACTTCCGCTACGGTCAGCTCAACTCGCCGTTCGAGTACGAGAAGCTGCGCTACTTCTACCACGAGTCGCGCAAGCTGCAGATCGCCGAATAACCAACAGGCTTGACCGAGGGGCCGCACCTGGGTTTTAACCTGGTGCGGCCCTTTTATTTGGAGACCTTCCATGCGTGTTGCTCAACTGGCCAAAGCCGCCGAGGTCAGCGCCGAAACCGTACGCCACTACAGCGAACTCGGGCTGTTGCAGCCTTCGCGCGATCCCCACAACGGCTATCAGCTGTTCAGCCAAAACGATCTGCAACGCCTGCGCTTTATCGCCCGCGCGCGTCGTCTGGGCTTCAGCCTCAAGGATGTGCAAGCGATTCTCGCCCGCGCCGACAGCGGCGCCGCGCCTTGTGCCGAGGTGCGCGATCTGATGCGCGAACGCCTGGCCGCGCTGCAAGCGCATATCGACGAATGCCAACGTCTGGCCCTGGTGATGCACGATGCGCTCGAGGATTGGGCCGGCAAAGCCGAATGCGCGCCGGACGGCCAAGCGATCTGCCGCCTGATCGAGGATTTCGAATTACCCGGCGCAAGCCGCCCGGCCACGCCCTGCCCCGCGCATTGAAAGGCGGCGTGCAAAACCCTCGGATCATTCCAGGCTAGCGGAGCGCGCACCCGTAGCCCGGATAAGCCTAGGCGTAATCCGGGAATGATCCTGCGCCCGACGCCTTCCCCGGATTTCATCCGGGCTACAAAAGCAGACCGTCACCTGGATAAGCGTCAGCGCAATCCGGGAAAGTTCGTGTATGTGCCATTGCGCCCCGGATCATCCGGGCGAGAAAACGCGCGTTGGTCGGGAGGACATGGCGCAGCCTTGTCCGCCCTACGACGCCTCGCGACTACTGCGCGTAGCGTCGATACAGGCCCGGCGGTACGCCGCTGCTGTCGGTGGGGCGCCATGGGCCTTGCGGGCTGTTGGCCCAGCTCCAGCCGTTATTCCAGCGGTAATAGGTGCGCTCGCGGTAATACAGGTCGCGCGCACCGCCAACCACGTAGACGCCCAAACCAGCATCCCAATGACTCTCCGCGCCTGGCGGCGGCGCGTAACGCGGGTGGGATTTAGTGGTGGTGGGGGTCTGGATGATCGGCGCATTGCTGTGCACGGCACAACCGGACAGGCTCGACAAAGCGACCGCCAGAGCAAGCGGTAACAAGCGTTTCATTGCCCTTGGCCCTCGGCAGTGTCGATGGTCAGTTGCTGCGGTTCGCTGGTGCTGCTGGCCAGCGGTTGGCTGCTGCCTATCCATTCGCCGGCCGTGGCGTTACCGCTGCGCGAGATACGCGCCAGCAGTTGCACCTGCTCGAAACCGGAAATCTTCAGCTGCGGCATCATCGCGTCGCTGTCGGACAGGCTCACCTCGGCCGGCAGATCGGCCACGGTCAGGCGTTTCACCGCCAGCGGCATCGGCGGGCCGGATACCGCACGGGCGAAGACGAATACCGCATCGCCAGGCTGCACTTTGCCTTTGAGCTCGTCGGCCAATGCGACTGTGACGGTCAAGGCCTGCGCCGGAGCCGCTGCCGGGGCGTCAGCCGCCTGCGGATTGAGGCGCTTGCGGGCTTGCTCGATGCCGCCTTGAATGGCCGCGCGCGACGGGTCTTGCGCCGGCAGCGCCGCGACCAGTTGTTCCCAGTAGTCGATGGCCTGCTGAAAACGCTGTTCTTCGTAGGCCGCGATACCGAGCAGGCCCAGGCTGGTGACTTCCGCCGGATCGGCGCGCAAGGCCTCATCGGTCAGCGCTTGCAGTTGCTCGGTCCATTGCCGCTCGCCGGCGAAGTACAGCGCCTGCGCCCATTGGCCCAGCAACTCGGGCGCCCGTTCGCTCAGGCTCACCGCGCGCTCGAAGGCTGCGGCGGCATCGCCGGCGCGCTCCTGAGCCATATAAGTACGACCGAGGAAATACCAGGCCTCGGCCGAGTCGGGCTCGCTTTTTACCTGAGCCTCCAGGCGCGCGGTCATTTCTTCGATGGTTTTTGGCTGCTCGGCGAAGGTACGCGCCCGCTCGACATCGTCGATGGCGCCCCAGTGCAAATACAGGCCATAAGCCAATAGCGGCATCAACAAGGCGGCGGTCAGCGGCACCTTGCTGCCGAGCACACGCTGGCGCGGTTGGCCCTGGGCACCTTCGGTATCGGCCAGCAGCTCGCGGGCCGCCTCGTCGCGCCCGGCTTGCAATTGACTGTCATCGAGCGCGCCAGCGGCATGCTGGCTTTGCAGCTCCTGCAGGCGCTCCTGATACAGGCTCACATTGAGCGCGGTGCGGTCTTCTTCCGCTTGCGCTTTGCGCCCACGCACCACGGGAAGCAGCAGAAAAGCCAAGGCAGCCAGCAACAGCAGGCCGGCGCACAACCAAAATTCGATCATCAGTCTTTGTTATCCACAGGCGGTTGATTGGCGGGCTGTTGGTTGGCCGGCTGTTGATTAAGCAGTGCAGCCAGACGTTGCTGTTCGTCGGTAGACAGGCCCTCGGGAGCGGCGCTGCGCTTGCCGCGCCGGCGCAGCACTATGACCCCGAGCAGGACGAAACCGCCGATCAGCAGCCCCGCCGGGCCGTACCACAACAACAGAGTGCGCGCCGTCACCGGCGGCTTGTAGAGCACGAAATCGCCGTAGCGGCTGACCAGAAACTCGATGATCTGCTCGTTGCTCTTGCCCTCCTCCAGCATGCGGAAAATCTGCGCGCGCAGGTCCATGGCGATGGGCGCATCGGAATCGGCAATATTCTGGTTCTGACACTTGGGGCAGCGCAGCTCTTCGACCAGGGTGCGATAACGCTCGCGCTCGGCATCGCTGGCGAACTCGTAGGTATCGATGGCGGCCTGGGCGCTGCCGAGCAGTGCCAAGCCCAGTACGGCGGCCCCGAGCCAGCGCTTCATTGCGCCACCTCATCGACCATCTCCTGATAAAGCGGCGCCAGCTGCTCGCGCCACACCCGCTCCTCGATCACCCCGACGTACTTGTGGCGGATGATGCCGTCCTTGTCGACCAGAAAGGTCTCGGGCGCGCCATACACACCGAGGTCCAAACCGAGGGTGCCGCGCGCGTCGTTGATATTGAGCTGATAGGGATTGTGCAGCTCCACCAGCCATTTGCGCGCCGCGGCGTTGTCGTCCTTGTAATTGACGCCATGGATGGTCACCCCCATTTCCGCCAGCTTGTTCAGCACCGGGTGCTCGGCGCGACAGGCCACGCACCAGGTCGCCCAGACATTGACCAGCGCGGGTTTGCCCTTGAAGTCGGCGACGCTGAGGGCTTTATCGCCCTGCACCGCCGGCAGGGAAAACGCCGGGAAGGGTTTGCCGATCAGCGCAGAGGGCAGCTCGGTCGGGTCGAGAAACAAGCCTCGGTAGAGAAACACCGCCACGCCGAGAAAGATCGCCAACGGCAACAGCAGAATCAGACGTTTCATGCTTGCGCTCCCGCCATGCCCAGCGCTTCACGAACGCGGGTTTTGACTTTCATCCGGTAGCGTTTATCGGAGGCCGAGAGCACGCCGCCCAGGCCCATCAACAACGCACCGAACCAGATCCAACGGACGAAGGGTTTGATATGCACGCGCACCGCCCAGGCGCCGTTTTCCAGCGGCTCGCCGAGGGCGACGAAGAGGTCGCGGGTGATACCGGCATCGATGCCCGCTTCGGTCATCACCGATTGCTGCACGGTGTAGAAGCGTTTCTCCGGATGCAGCACGGCGATCTGCTCGCCGTCTTCGAGAATGCGCACAGTGCCTTTGTCCGAGGTGAAGTTCGGCCCCTCGTAGTGCTGCGCGCCATCGAAGACGAACCGGTAACCGCCCATCTCCACCGAGTCGCCGGGCGCCATGCGCATGTCGCGCTCGAAGCTGCCGGTGCTGGTGAGAATCACCCCCAGGGCGCATACCGCCAGGCCCAGGTGCGCGGTCTGCATGCCCCAGTAGCTGCGGGTCAGACCGGCCATGCCTTTGAGCAGGCCCTTGTGTCGGGTCTTGTCGAACAAATCGCGCAGGCCGGCCAACACCACCCAGGCGGCGAGCAGGCAGGCACCCAACACAGCCCAACTGAAGTCGCCGATCAGGAAGGTCGCCGCCAGCGCCAGCAGCGCACTGGCGATCAGTACCGGGGCGAGCATGCCCAGCAGCCACTGCAACGGCGTGTCCTTCCAGCGCACCAGAACGCCGATCGCCAACATCGCCATCAGCAAGCCCATCAGCGGCACGAACAGCGCGTTGAAATACGGCGGGCCGACCGACAGCTTGGCCCCGGTCATGGCATCCAGCACCAGCGGATACAGAGTGCCGAGCAGGATCATCGACGCCGCCACCACCAAGATCAGGTTATTCACCAGCAGCAGGGTTTCCCGCGACCAGAGGGCGAAGCCGACCTGACTCTTGACCACCGGCGCGCGGACCGCGAACAGGGTCAGCGAACCGCCGACCACCAGTAGCAGGAACGCCAGGATGAACACGCCGCGCTCCGGGTCGCTGGCGAAGGCGTGCACCGAGGTCAGCACCCCGGAACGGACCAGGAAGGTGCCAAGCAAACTCAGGGAAAACGCGGCGATCGCCAGCAATACCGTCCAGCTCTTGAATACGCCGCGCTTTTCGGTCACGGCCAGGGAATGGATCAGCGCGGTGCCGACCAGCCAGGGCATGAAGGAGGCGTTCTCCACCGGGTCCCAGAACCACCAGCCGCCCCAGCCCAGCTCGTAATAGGCCCACCAGGAGCCCAGGGCGATACCCACGCCGAGAAACGCCCAGGCGACTATGGTCCAGGGCCGCGACCAGCGCGCCCAGGCGGCGTCCAGCTTGCCGCCGAGCAGCGCGGCGATGGCGAAGGCGAAGGCCACGGAGAAGCCGACATAGCCCATATAGAGCATTGGCGGGTGGATGATCAGGCCGAAATCCTGCAACAGCGGGTTCAGATCGCGGCCATCGACCGGAGTATTGAACAGCAGGCGCTCGAAGGGGTTGGAGGTGATGATCAAAAACAGCAGAAAGCCGATGCTGATAATGCCCATCACGCCCAGAACGCGGGCGAGCATTTCTTCCGGCAACTGCCGCGAGCAGATCGACACGGCAAAGGTCCAGCCGGCCAGGATCAGGCCCCAGAGCAGCAGCGAACCTTCGTGGGCGCCCCACACGGCGCTGAATTTGTAATACCAGGGCAAAGCGGTATTGGAGTTCTGCGCGACATAGGCGACGCTGAAGTCGTCGACCATAAAGGCGTAGGTCAGGCAGATAAAGGCGAACGCCATAAAGCTGAACTGCCCCCAGGCCGCCGGCTGCGCCAGGCTCATCCACTGGCGATCGCCGCGCCAGGCGCCGATCAGCGGCAGGGTGGCCTGTACCAGCGCCATGCACAGGGCCAGGATCATCGCCAGATGGCCGAGCTCGGGGATCATTGCGCGCTTCCTGTAGTGGATTGGGTGGCGGCGTCATGCTGTTGCTTCATGCCGCTTTGCTCCAGGGCCTGCATGACTTCCGGCGGCATGTAGTTCTCGTCGTGCTTGGCCAGCACTTCATCGGCGATCAGCGTGCCGCTGCCGTCGAGCTTGCCCATGGCGACGATGCCCTGGCCTTCGCGGAACAGGTCCGGGAGGATGCCGCTATAACGCACGGTCACGCTTTTCGCCCCGTCGGTGACCACGAAATCGGTTTCCAGGGAGTCGCTGGAACGCTTCACCGAACCCTTCTCGACCAGGCCGCCGGCGCGGATGCGCGTGTCCTGCGGCGCTTCGCCATTGGCGATCTGGGTCGGCGAATAGAACAGATTGATGTTCTGCTGCAGCGCGCTGAGGGCCAGGGCAACGGCAATGCCGACCCCGGCAAGGATCGCCAGAACGATATACAGACGCTTCTTGCGCACAGGGTTCACTTCGACTCCTCCCGGCGCAAACGGCGCGCCTCGTCTTGCAGGTAACGGCGGCGCGCCAGGATCGGCAACGCCAGATTCAGCCCGAGCACCGCCAGGCTGATGGCGTAGCACGACCAGACATAGGGGCCGTGATTGCCCATGGCGATAAACTCGCTAAAGCTGGCAAAACTCATAACGGCTTCTCCACCAAGGCTTGGATCTCGGCTTTGGCCCAACTGCTGCGCGCCTCGCGCTTGAGCACTTCGAGGCGCATGCGCAGCAACAGCACGGTGGCGAAGAAGCAGTAGAAGCCCAGGACCATCAGCAGCAACGGCATCCACATTTCGAACGGCATGGCCGGTTTGGACACCACACTGAACGTCGCCGGTTGATGCAGGGTGTTCCACCACTCCACCGAATATTTGATGATCGGAATGTTCACCACCCCGACCATGGCCAGCACCGCACAGGCCTTGGCGGCACTGTCGCGGTTGCTGATCGCCTGGCCCAGGGCGATCACCCCGAAATACAGGAACAACAGAATCAACATCGCGGTCAGCCGCGCATCCCAGACCCAGTAGGTGCCCCAGGTCGGCTTGCCCCAGATAGCGCCGGTGATCAAGGCGATCACCGTCATCCAGGCGCCGATGGGCGCGGCTTGCTGCAGGGCGACGTCGGCGAGTTTCATCTTCCACACCAGGCCGACGATGCCGGCCGCCGCCAGCATCACGTAAATCGACTGGGCCAGGAACGCCGCCGGCACATGGATGTAGATGATGCGGAAGCTGTTGCCCTGCTGGTAATCCGGCGGCGCGAACGCCAGGCCCCAGACCAGACCGACGGCCAACAACACGGCCGCAGCAATGGCCAACCATGGCAGCCAGCGACCACTGATTTCATAGAACCATTTGGGCGAGCCCAGTTTGTGAAACCACGTCCAATTCATCGACTTACTCATCAGTCAGCGGGGCAGTGGCGAAATCGCCATAGCCACGGGTGCAATTCGGGGGCCAGCTGGCCTGACCGCCCTCAGTGAAACGGTCATTCGCCGACGCTGATCTTCAGGCCGGCGGCGATGGCAAGCGGCGTCAAGCTCACCGCCAAGGCAGTGAGGCTCGCCAGCCAGAGCAGATGACCGAGCGCCGGCAGCCCTTGCAGGCTCGCCTGCAAAGCCCCGCTGCCGAGAATCAGCACCGGGATATACAGCGGCAAGATCAGCAATGCCAACAGCAAACCGCCTCGCTTGAGCCCCACCGTCAGCGCCGCACCGACCGCGCCGAGCAGGCTCAGCACCGGCGTACCCAGCAGCAGCGACAACAACAATACCGGCAGGCAACGTCCCGGCAAGCCCAACATCAACGCCAGCAGAGGCGCCAAAAGCACCAATGCCAGCCCGGAAAACAGCCAGTGTGCCAGCACCTTGGCCAATACCAGAAGCGCCAGGGGGTGCGGCGAAAGGACCCACTGCTCCAACGAGCCGTCCTCGAAATCGCTGCGGAACAAACCATCCAGCGAGAGCAATACCGCCAGCAGCGCCGCCACCCAGATCAAGCCGGGCGACAGGCTCTTCAACAATTCGGTCTGCGGCCCCACGGCCAGCGGGAACAGCGCGATGACGATGGCGAAGAACACCAGCGGGTTGGCCAGCTCGGCCGGCCGGCGGAACAACAAGCGCGCTTCGCGAGCCAGCAGCAGGGTAAATACATTGCTCATGAACGGTGCTGCCCCAGATCAAGTTCGCGATAACCGGCAGGCTTGACCGTCAGCGTGTGATGGGTGGTGAGCACCACCAGGCCGCCCTGCTGGCAATGCCGGGCCAGGTGATCTTCCAACTGGGCCACCGCATGCTTGTCGAGTGCGGTGAAGGGTTCGTCGAGTACCCACAACGGCGGGCCGTCCAGGTACAGACGCGCCAGCGCCACGCGCCGCTGTTGCCCGGCGGACAGGGTATGACAGGGCACATCCTCGAAACCGCGCAGGCCGACCGCTTCCAGCGCCTGCCAGATCGCCGCGCGCTCGGCCGGGTGATGCAAGGCGCAGAGCCAGGCGAGGTTTTCCTCGGCGGTGAGCAAACCCTTGATCCCGGCGGCGTGGCCGATCCAGAGTAGATTGCGCGCCAACTCGGCGCGCTGCGCAGCCAACAGCTGACCATGCAAACGGATTTCACCGGCGGTCGGTTGCATCAAACCGACCAATAAACGCAGCAAGCTGGTCTTGCCGCTGCCGTTGGGCCCCGAGACTTGGAGCATCTCGCCGGGAACCAAGCGCAACTCCAGGTTCTCGAAGAGCATGCGCCAGTCCCGCTCACAGGCGAGCGCCACGGTTTCGAGCAGGGGACTGGTCAAGGCATGGACACCTAAAATGGACACCTGATGCGGTTCAAGTCGACGGCGTCCCGGCCGCTATACTGACGCCAATTGAATGCGCAGCCGACCCGGACGGGGGGCGATTATACATGCCATGCCCCTTCACCCGCAGTGGGCATTTTCGACAGGTTGTAACCCGCCCATGAGCGAAATCAGCAGCCCCAGAAACATCGGCCCCATAGCCCCGAGCAACCGCCCGAATGCCGCGGTCAACGATTTGGCCCTGAAGCTGCTGCAGCCGCTGCAAGGGCTGCTGGCCAGCGGCGAGAGTGCCAACGCCGAGGTGGTCGAACTCAAACAGATGGCACAGAGCTTTCAATTGCTGCTCAAGTTGACCCTCGATAACGGCCGTCAGGCAACCCTGCAAGCCAGCAGCCCGCGGCCGTTGGCCCAGGGCACCGCACTGGCCGTTACCGCGCTGTCCGAGACCCAATTGGCGGTGGCCCTGCAGGCCGGCGGTAACAAAGCCATGACCGCCCTGGACCTTGAGCAACTGCCGGTTGGCACCTTGCTGCAAGGCCGGGTCGAGGCCCGCGAACAATTGCTGCAAGGCAAAACCCAGCAAGTCATCTACAAAGTGCTGGTGAACCTGCTCAACACCCCGCTGGCCGGCAGCAAGCTGTCCTTGGAAACGCCGCTGCAACTGCCGCTCGGCAGCCTGCTCAGCGCGCAGGTGCAGGGCAGCCAGGCGCTGAATTTTCTGCCGCTCAGCGGCCGCCTCGATCAACTGGCGCTGAGCCAACAACTGGCCAGCCAGCATAGTCGCCAAGGCTCCCTGGAGGGCCTGTTCAAAGCCTTGCAGGGCCTCGGCGGCAAGGAAGGGCTGCCGGAAGGCCTGCGCGGCAGCATCGACAAGCTGTTCGCCGCCCTGCCCGACGCCGGCCAGTTGAGTAACGCCAAAGGCCTGGGTCAGGCTTTGGAAAACAGCGGGCTGTTTCTCGAAAGCAAACTGCTCGGTGGCCAGGCTCAGGCCCTGCCGACCGATATGAAGGCCAACCTGCTGCGCCTGATCACCCAGTTGCTGCCGCTGCTGCCCGGTAGCGCCCCGCTCACCGCCGCCAACGCCGGCATGGCGCAGATGCTACCGGCGTTCGCCCGCAACCTGCTGGGCTCGCTCGGGCAACCCGGCTCGCGCCAGCAGGCGTTGAGCTTTCCGCTGCCGTCGCGGTTATTGCAGGCGATGGACGGCGAAGGCGACCTGGAGACCTTGCTGAAGCTGGCGGCCGCGGCGGTGTCGCGTTTGCAAACCCATCAGCTGTCCAGCCTGGCGCAAAGCCAAGTCGGCCCGGACGGCAACCTGCTGACCACCTGGCAGTTGGAAATCCCCATGCGCAATCAGCAGGAACTGGTGCCGTTGCAGGTGAAAATCCAGCACGAGGAACAACAGAAGTCGGCGAAGAACGAACAGAAGGAAACCCTGTGGAAGGTCGAATTGGCCTTCGATCTCGAACCCCTCGGCCCATTGCAAGTGCAGGCGCAGCTGATGCGCGGCAGCCTGTCCAGCCAGCTGTGGGCCGAGCGCCCCGGCACCGTCAGCCTGATAGATGCCGAATTGAACACCTTACGCGAGCGCTTGACCGCCGCCGGCCTGCAGGTCGGCGAACTGGCCTGCCGCCAAGGCACACCGCCGCAAGGGCCGAAAACCCACCTGGAACAACGCTGGGTCGACGAAACCGCATGAAAAAAACCGCACCGCGCCAGGCCATCGCCCTCACCTACGACGGCAAGAACGCCCCCAGTCTCAGCGCCAAAGGCGACGACGAGCTGGCGGAAGCGATACTGGCGATCGCCCGCGAATACGAAGTGCCGATCTATGAGAACGCCGAACTGGTGCGGCTATTGGCACGCCTGGAGTTAGGCGATGCGATCCCCGAACAGCTGTATCGCTGCATCGCCGAGATCATCGCCTTCGCCTGGTACCTGAAAGGCAAATGCCCGGAGGGCTTCGAACCCGATGGCGACCGCGACATCACCCCACCGCTGCCGCTGCTCGAAGGCCCAGCGCGTTAGCGCGAAAAACCATAGCTAACGCCATCCCGTAGCCCCGGATGAAATCCGTGGAAAGTCGGTGCATACACCATCGTTTCCCGGAGTGCGCCAAGGCTTATCCAGGCTACGACACTGGGCGCTGCGATTCGTAGCCCGGATGAAATCCGGGGAGCGATGGCGGGCATAAATCTGATCCCCGGATTGCATCCGGGCTACAGAGCAGCGCTGGGGGAATTAACGAACCTTGGGCTGGTTCAGCTTGGCGACCAGCTCGGCTTCGGCCTTGCTCAAACCACAGGATTGGGTCAGGTCGTCGACGCTGGCGCCTAAACCGACCAGCCGCGCCGCCTGGGTAAAGGACAGGCTGCTGGGGTCGCGCTGCTCGATCTGGGTCAGTTTGTCCGGCAGGGGCGCAACCGTGCGGCGCAACTCATGGAGTTCTTCGCCCATGCGGATACTGCCGGCGAGGTAGGTATCCAGCCGCTTACGCAATTCCTTGATGTGCTGATCGCGCACGGCGTCGCGCTCGGCCTGCAGCTGCGCCAGATGCCGCTGCTGCATCGCCAGCCAGACACAGGTGCCGACCAGCCCCATACACAGCAGTGCAAGCACGATCAGCGCGATCTCGAGCATGTTCAGCGTCTCGGCATGCAGCGAACGCGGGCGCTGGCGCGAACCCGCAGCCTGGCCGCAGCGATCCGTCGAGGCACTAGATGCTCTCCAACTCGGACCATTCTTCTTCGCTCATCATCTTGTCCAGCTCGACCAAAATCAGCAGCTCGCCGTTCTTGTTGCACACGCCCTGGATGAACTTGGCCGACTCGTCGTTGCCGACATTGGGCGCGGTTTCCACTTCCGATTGGCGCAGGTACACCACTTCGGCGACGCTATCGACCATGATGCCGACGACCTGCTTGTCCGCCTCGATGATCACGATACGGGTGTTATCGGTGACCTCGGACGAATCCAGGCCAAAGCGCTGACGGGTATCGATAACCGTGACCACATTGCCGCGCAGGTTGATGATCCCCAGCACATAGCTCGGTGCGCCCGGCACCGGCGCGATCTCGGTGTAACGCAGCACTTCCTGGACCTGCATGACATTGATGCCATAGGTCTCGTTATCCAGACGGAAGGTCACCCATTGCAGAATGGGATCTTCAGCGCCCTGTGCAGAACTTTTCTTCATATCCCCAGCCTCGTCATAAGCCGCCTATGCGGCGTGCGCGGTCGGAACCGCCCGTCATCATCTGCCGAACCCGCGCAAACCGCGAGCCCGCTGTCTCTCGGTCAATGCACCTGGCCATTGACCATGCGTTTGGTGGCGCCACTGGCGATCAGTTCGGCCAACGCCGCTATATCCAATAAAGCACACATATGCTCGATCACCGTACCGGCCAACCAGGGTCGCTGGCTGCGGCGGGTACGCCATTTGATCTCATTCGGGTCCAGGCGGATCGAACGACTGACCTCATGCACCGCCAGCCCCCACTCGTAGCCCCCCACGGAGATCACGTACTGCAAGCCCTGGCGGAAATCGTCGCGATAACGTTCGGGCATCACCCAGCGCGCCGTGTCCAACACCTTCAGGTTGCCGGCCGGGCTCGGCAGAATACCGAGAAACCAGTCGGGCTGGCCAAATAACGGCGTCAGCTCCTGACCCGCCAACGGGTAGATCGACCCCAGGCATACCAGCGGTACGGCCAGCGTCAGGCCGGCAACATCGAACAACAGGCATTCGAAGGGCTCTTGCGCCCAGGCGGGCCGCTCGTTCGAGGCGACCGGCGTCTGGGCCAGTGGCGCTGCATACGGGTTGATTTCCGCCACCGGCTCGACCACCGCCACAGGCGGCTCACTGATCGGCAGGCGGATGGGCTGGGATACGGGTGCGGTGGCCAGTGCCACTGCGGGTGCAACCGCGGCTACAGGCGCGGGTGCGGCCACCGGCGTGGGCGTAACCTCTCGCGCTACCGGCAGAACCCGTGCATCGCGCACTTGCTCTTCCAGCACCGCCGCCTCGAATTCGTCGAGACTGACGCTATCGGCCAGCTCGATCGCAGCCTCCTGCAGCAAGCCGTCCAGATAGGACTGCAAGGCAAGTTGATGCCGATTGGCGGTGGCGACGATACGACTCATAAATCAAACCCGCAAAAACGTTCTCTAGACTGTATCGGCCACAGCCGTGGTCCGCTTGAGCCCCTATCTTCAGCATAGACGCTCATCTCAGGCCACCTTGACCGCCGATGCATTACTCAGCAGATGCTTGAGCAAGGCACGGTAAGCGAGCACCCCGCGACTGCCCGGGTCGAACTGCGACGGCGTCTGCCCGGCACGGCTGGCATCGCGCAGGCGCGTGTCGACCGGTATATAGGCCGGCCACAGATGATCGGGGTAGCTGTTGCGCAAGACCCGCAATGTGCTCATGGACGCCTGGGTGCGCCGATCGAACAGCGTTGGCACTATGGTGTAAGGCAAGGCCTGCTTGCGCGAGCGATTGATCATCGCCAGGGTGTTGACCATCCGCTCCAGCCCCTTGACCGCGAGAAACTCGGTCTGCACCGGGATCACCAATTGCTGGCTCGCGGCTAATGCATTGACCATCAATACGCCGAGCAGCGGCGGGCTATCGATCAAAGCGAAGTCGAAATCCTGCCAGAGCTGCGCCAGGCTCTTGGCGATCACTAAGCCCAGGCCGTTCTGTCCGGGCGACTGGCGCTCGAGCACGGCCAAGGCTGTGCTCGATGGCAACAGCGCAATCCGCTCATGGCTGGTCGGCAACAGCAATTGCTTGGGCAACCCTTCGGGCACGCTACCTTGATGCTGGAATAAATCGAATCCGCTGTGCTCCAGGGTATCCGGGTCATGGCCGAAATAACTGGTCAAAGAGCCATGCGGATCGAGGTCGACGACCACCACGCGCTTACCGGCATCGGCCAGCAAGCCCGCCAGAGCGATAGTCGTGGTGGTTTTACCCACTCCACCTTTTTGATTGGCTACTGCCCAGACTCTCATCTTCTTCATCCTCCCGGTACGAGCCTGGCCCGACCGAGAACTGGCGCCGGCCCTAAGGGGTTGGCGACGGGGAATTGACGGCACCCGCTTGCGGGGCCTGCACTGTTGGCGTTGCTGCAGGTTGCGTGCCAGCGCGTTGCAAGGCGCTATCCGGTTTGGCGTTGGCGCTGCCCACACCGCTGACGCTACGGCGCACATCGAGGTTGCGCGACACCACCAGCACCACCCGACGATTACGCGCGCGACCTTCGGCCGTGGCGTTATCGGCCACCGGCTGGAACTCGCCATAGCCCACGGCGGCCAAGCGCCCCTGGTTGACGCCATCCATCGCCAGCATCCGCACGATGCTCGCCGCACGCGCCGCGGACAATTCCCAATTGGTAGGGAACTGGGCGGTCTGGATCGGCAGGTTATCGGTAAAACCTTCGACGTGAATGGGGTTCTCGTATGGCGCCAGAATCTTGGCAATTTTTTCGATGATCTCGAAGGCGGCATCGTTCGGCAGCGCATCGCCGCTGGGGAACAGCAAGCTGGAACTGAGTTCGATCTCGATCCACAGCTCGTTGCCGCGCACCTTCAGTTGCTCGCCGAGGATCAACTCGCCAAAGGCTTCGCGCACCCGGTCGGCAATACTTTCCAGGGAATCGGCGGCGGCCTGATTGACGTCTTCATCGAACAATGCCGGGTCCGGTTCGCTGGTCTGCGGCCGTGCTTCGCCGATGGGGATGGGCTTGACCGCACGATCGGGCTGATTGAACACGCCGATCAAACTATCGGAAAGGATCTTGTACTTGCCCTCGTTGATCGAGGACACCGAGTACATCACCACGAAAAAGGCGAACAGCAAGGTGATGAAGTCGGCGTAGGAAACCAGCCAACGTTCATGATTTTCATGTTCTTCATGGTGACGACGACGTGCCATGGCTCACTCCATCAATCCATGAAGCCTTGCAGCTTCAGCTCGATGGAGCGCGGATTTTCGCCCTCGGCGATGGACAGGATGCCTTCGAGCAGCATTTCGCGATAACGCGATTGGCGCTGGGCGATGGCCTTGAGCTTGCTGCCGACCGGCAGCAGCAGCAGGTTGGCGAAGCCGACCCCGTAAATGGTCGCGACGAAGGCCACGGCGATGCCGTTGCCGAGCATGCTGGGGTCGGCCAGGTTGCCCATTACATGAATCAACCCCATGACGGCGCCGATGATACCGATGGTCGGCGCATAGCCGCCCATGCTCTCGAATACCTTGGCGGCCTGGATATCGCGGCCTTCCTGGGTGTACAGATCGACCTCGAGAATGCTGCGGATAGCTTCCGGTTCGGCACCGTCGACCAGCAGCTGCAAGCCCTTGCGCGCATAGGGATCGGGCTCGGCATCGGCGATCGACTCCAGCCCCAGCAAGCCCTCCTTGCGTGCCGCCATGCTCCAGCCGACCACACGACCGATCCCCCCGGCCAGGTCTATACGCGGCGGGAAGAGGATCCAACGGATGATCGCCATGGCGCGCTTGAACACGCCGACCGGGGTCTGCAGAAAAGCCGCGCCCAGGGTGCCACCGATCACGATCAACGCCGCCGGACCATTGAGCAAGGCGCCCACATGGCCACCCTCGAGGTAATTCCCCCCGAGAATGGCGACGAACGCCAGGATGACCCCGATAAGGCTCAGTACATCCACTGGCGCACGCTCACGGTAAAGGACAAAGCGCGCACCCCGGAGGCGCAGGCGACGCGAAGGCCGCAGCGCGGCGCTGTTCGTGCTTCGATTGACATCACCTACACCTCTCCTCGTGCCTTGCTGCGCGACACGCCCGTCGCCGACTCGCTATTCCGAACACGCGCTTATATGCAGGTTTCGGCCAAGTGCTTGCCGATTTCTTCCAGGGGGTAGATCGCATCGGTCAGATTGGCTTTGACCACGGCCATCGGCATGCCGTAGATGACGCAACTGGCCTCGTCCTGCGCCCAGATCTGGCTGCCGCTCTGCTTGAGCAGACGCGCGCCTTCGCGGCCGTCGGCGCCCATCCCGGTCAGAACCACGGCCAGCACCTTGTCCTGATAGGACTTGGCCACCGAGCCGAAGGTGATATCCACGCACGGCTTGTAGTTGAGCCGCTCGTCACCCGGCAGAATCCGGATCACCCCACGGGCGTCGACCATCATCTGCTTGCCGCCCGGGGCCAGCAGGGCCAGGCCGGGACGCAGAATATCGCCATCGGCCGCCTCTTTGACGCTGATCTGGCAAAGCTTGTCGAGACGCTCGGCGAACGCCTTGGTAAAGGCCGCCGGCATATGCTGGATCAGCACCAATGGCGCCGGGAAGTTGGCCGGCAACTGGGTCAACACCCGCTGCAAAGCCACCGGCCCGCCGGTGGAGGTGCCGATGGCCACCAGTTTGTAGGCTTTACGTTTAGGCGCCGGGGAGCCGGCGGGCGCGGGTGCCGCAGGCGCGCGCGGCGCGATGCTTTTGGCGGGCGCGGGCTTGGCCAGGCTGCTCGGGCCAGGAGCAGGCGCTGCTGGCGGGGGCGGCGGCGCGACTATGCTGCGGCGATTGGTGCGGGCAATGGTATGCACCTTCTCGCACAGCAGTTGCTTGACCTTCTCCGGGTTGCGCGAGATGTCCTCGAAATTCTTCGGCAGAAAATCCACCGCGCCGGCGTCAAGCGCATCCAGGGTCACGCGGGCGCCTTCATGGGTCAGCGACGAGAACATCAACACCGGTGTCGGGCACCGCTGCATGATGTTCCGTACCGCGGTAATGCCGTCCATCATCGGCATTTCGTAATCCATGGTGATCACGTCGGGCTTGAGCGCCAGCGCCTGATCGATGGCCTCGCGGCCGTTGATGGCCGTGCCGACCACCTTGATATTCGGATCGGTAGCCAGAATTTCCGAAACACGCCGGCGAAAAAAGCCGGAATCGTCCACCACCAACACCTTAACAACCATTAAACACTCCCAAATAGCCAGGCCGATGCCTGCGCCATTAACAATCAGATACGCCGGGCGTAGCGCTTAAGCATGCTGGGCACGTCGAGAATCAGGGCGATACGGCCATCGCCGGTGATGGTCGCGCCGGACATGCCTGGAGTGCCTTGCAGCATTTTCCCCAAAGGCTTGATCACCACCTCCTCCTGACCGACCAACTGATCGACGACGAAGCCGATGCGCTGGTTGCCGACCGTGAGGATCACCACATGGCCCTCGCCTTGTTCGACATGCGCCGCTTTGCTGACCAGCCAACGCTTGAGGTAGAACAATGGCAGCGCCTTGTCGCGCACGATCACCACTTCCTGGCCGTCGACCACGTTGGTGCGCGACAGGTCGAGGTGGAAAATTTCGTTGACGTTGACCAGCGGGAAGGCGAACGCTTGATCGCCGAGCATGACCATCAGGGTCGGCATGATCGCCAGGGTCAGCGGCACCTTGATGACGATCTTCGAGCCCTGCCCTTGCACCGAGAACACGTTGACCGTGCCGTTGAGCTGGGAAATCTTGGTCTTCACCACATCCATGCCGACGCCGCGGCCGGATACGTCGGAAATCTCGGTCTTGGTCGAGAAACCCGGGGCGAAGATCAGGTTGTAGCACTCGAACTCGTTGAGCCGGTCGGCCGCGTCCTTGTCCAGCAGGCCTTTTTCCACGGCCTTGGCTCGTAGCACGTTGGCATCCATCCCTTTGCCATCGTCGGAAATCGACAGGAGGATATGGTCGCCCTCCTGCTCCGCCGACAGCACCACCTTGCCGCCGCGCTGCTTGCCGCTGGCTTCGCGCTCTTCGGGGGTTTCGATACCATGGTCGACGGCATTGCGCACCAAGTGCACCAGCGGGTCAGCCAAGGCTTCGACCAGATTCTTGTCGAGGTCGGTTTCTTCACCGACCAGTTCCAGGTTGATCTCTTTCTTCAGGCTGCGGGCCAGATCGCGAACCAGCCGCGGGAAGCGCCCGAAGACCTTCTTGATCGGCTGCATGCGGGTCTTCATCACCGCCGTTTGCAGATCCGCGGTCACCACATCCAGGTTCGATACCGCCTTGGCCATGGCCTCGTCGCCGCTATTGGAACCGAGACGGACCAAGCGGTTACGCACCAGAACCAACTCGCCGACCATGTTCATGATCTCGTCGAGACGCGCGGTATCGACCCGCACAGTGGTCTCGGCCTCGCTGGCGGCCGGGACTTTATCGGCGGATGGCGCTGGTGCAGAGGCTGGGGCTGGTGCGACCGGTTTCGGCGGTTCGACCTTGGCCGCAGCGGCCGGCTTCGGTGTGGGCTTGGCCGCTGGCTTAGCCGGTGCGGCTGCCGCAGCTGCCGCAGCTGCCGGGGCAGCAGGCTTGCTCGGCGCCGCAGCCGGTGCGGCGGGCTCGGCGAACTTGCCCTTGCCATGCAACTGATCGAGCAGCGCTTCGAATTCGTCGTCGGTGATCTCGTCACCGCCCGCAGCAGCCGGTGCAGGCGCTACCGGCGCGGCAGCGGCGGGTGCGGCAGCGGGCGGCGCCGCGGCGAACTGCCCCTTGCCATGCAATTGATCGAGCAACGCCTCGAATTCGTCGTCGGTGATTTCATCGCTCGACGCGGCGTCGGGGGCCGCCACCTTGGCTACCGGGGCCGCGGGAGCCGCAGGAACTGCTGTTGCCCCGGCAGCGAACTGACCCTTGCCATGCAGTTGATCGAGCAAGGATTCGAATTCGTCGTCGGTGATTTCATCGGAGTTCGATGCGGACGGCTCGCTGTCCGCGCTGGGCTGCTCGTCCATGGCATCGAGCAACTGCTCGAATTCGCTGTCGGTGATATCGCCGGCTGCCGCGGCTTCATCGGCGGACGGCTCAGGTTCAGGTTCTGGCTCAGGCGCCGCCGCGACGGGCTCGGCACCGGCAGGTTCGGCCAAACGCGACAGCGCCGCCAACAGCTCGGGGGTTGCCGGAGTGAGTTCGACCCGCTCACGCACTTGCGAGAACATACTGTTGACCGAATCCAGTGCTTCGAGCACCACGTCCATCAATTCGGAGTCGACGCGCCTTTCACCCTTGCGCAGGATGTCGAACACGTTTTCGGCGATGTGGCAGCACTCCACCAGCTCGTTGAGCTGCAGGAACCCGGCACCGCCCTTGACGGTATGGAAGCCACGGAAAATCGCATTAAGCAGATTCATGTCGTCCGGGCGGCTTTCTAGTTCCACCAACTGTTCGGACAGTAGCTCGAGAATCTCGCCGGCCTCTACCAGGAAATCCTGGAGGATCTCTTCATCGGCGCCGAAGCTCATAGACGTGCTCCCTAAAATCCTAGGCTGGACAGCAGGTCGTCGACATCATCTTGATTCGATGCGACGTCATCACGCTTATCGGCATGAATCTGCGGACCTTCACCACGGGAAGGATGTTTTTGTTGTTCTAATTCGGCACGTAACGCGCTGTGGTTGTGCTCGACGCCCGCCAGGCGGTCGACATGGCTGGCCATCAGCACCAGCTTGAGCAAATTGCTTTCGACTTCGGTGACCAGTTGGGTCACGCGCTTGATCACCTGCCCGGTCAGGTCCTGATAGTCCTGAGCCAGCAAGATATCGTTGAGATGCCCGGATAGCTCGCCGCTGCTGCGCTCGCTCAAGGCGAGGAACGCCTCGATGCGCTTGGCCAGGTCGCGAAAGCCGTCGGCGCTCATTTCCCGGCGCATGAAGCGCCCCCAATCGGCACTCAGGGCTTGCGCTTGATCGCCGATGCCGTTGACCAGAGGCGAACTCTGCTCGACCAGGTCCATGGTGCGGTTGGCGGCTTTCTCGGTCATCGTCACCACGTAGTTCAAACGTTCGGTGGCGTCGGTGATTTGCGAAACTTCGGTGGCGTGGGGCACGCGCGGGTCGAGCTGAAAATTAACGATAGCGTTGTGCAATTCGCGCGTCAGCTTGCCGACTTCATGGTAAAGACCACGGTCGCGCGTCTTGTTCAGCTCGTTGATAAATTGCACCGCATCGCCAAAGTTGCCTGTCTCGAGGCTGTCGACCAGTTGGCGAGCGTTGGTTTTCAGGCTCGACTCGAAGTCGTCCTGAGGATGATCGTCATGTTCCATAAAACCTCGCGGCACACATCAGCCGTTGACCCGCTCAAAGATTTTTTCAATCTTTTCTTTCAGCACCTGAGCCGTGAACGGCTTGACTACATAGCCATTCACCCCGGCTTGCGCGGCTTCGATAATCTGGTCGCGTTTCGCTTCGGCGGTCACCATCAACACCGGCAGGCTTTTCAGGCGTTCGTCGGCACGCACCGCACGCAGCAAATCGATACCGGTCATACCCGGCATGTTCCAGTCGGTGACCAGAAAATCGAAGCCGCCGCTCTGCAACATAGGCAACGCGGTAGTGCCGTCATCGGCCTCCGCGGTATTGGTGAACCCCAAGTCGCGCAGGAGGTTCTTGATGATCCGTCGCATCGTTGAAAAGTCATCAACGATGAGGATTTTCATATTCTTGTCCAAGTCGACCTCCGTACCGTCCCAAACGTAACCAGCACCCTGGTTACGCCTTTAATCGTGAAACCGGCCTGGCAGGCCGCTGCAAAACCGCTGCATCTGGCTATGCCTGTTTGTCCGGCCGGTTAGTGTCCCGGCCTTCGTTCGCTGAGTTCTGCAACGCCCGACAGGGGTAGCATCAACCTGCTCGCCACTCGCCGAGCCGCGCCCTTAATCGCGCCGCACATTGACTGTGTAGCTGACTGACACGCGATTCGCTAACCCCCAGCACTTCGCCAATTTCTTTTAAATTAAGCTCTTCGTCGTAATACAGCGCCAGCACCAGTCGTTCGCGCTCGGGCAGATGCGCGATGGCATCGGCCAAGGCGGCCTGAAAACGTTCGTCCTCCAAATCGCGCGAGGGCTCGGTATAGGCCGAGCTGGCATCTTCGCGCAGCCCGCCATGTTCGCCCTCCTGCAATAAATCGTCGAAGCTGAACAAACGGCTGCCCAAAGTGTCGCCAAGAATGCCGTAGTAATCCTCGAGACTCAATTGGAGTTCGGCCGCAACCTCTTGATCTTTAGCGTCTCGCCCCGTTCTGGCTTCAATTACGCGAATGGCATCGCTGACCATTCGGCTATTGCGATGCACCGAACGGGGCGCCCAATCGCCCTTTCGCACTTCATCGAGCATCGAGCCGCGGATGCGAATACCGGCGAAGGTTTCGAAACTGGCGCCTTTGCCGCCATCGTATTTTTTTGCGGCTTCGAGCAGGCCGATCATCCCGGCCTGGATCAAATCGTCGACCTGAACGCTCGCCGGCAAGCGCGCCAGCAGGTGGTAGGCAATGCGTTTGACCAAGGGCGCATAGCGCTCGATCAATTGGTGCTGGGAATCCTGAGCCTGCGCTTTGCTGTACATAAGGAGTCCAGTGGCTGCTGTCATATAGCCGAGCCCACAGTCGGTTGCTGCACCAGGCGCTCGACAAAAAACTCCAGATGGCCGCGCGGGTTGGCCGGTAGCGGCCAAGTGTCGACTTTCTGGGCAATCGCCTTGAACGCCAACGAGCATTTCGAGCGCGGAAACGCTTCATAGACCGCCCGTTGCTTCTGCACGGCTTTACGTACCGACTCGTCGTAGGGCACGGCCCCTACGTATTGGAGGGCCACATCGAGAAAACGATCGGTTACCTTGGTTAGCTTAGCAAACAGATTGCGCCCTTCCTGGGGACTGTGGGCCATATTGGCCAACACCCGGAAGCGGTTCATACCGTGGTCGCGGTTGAGCAATTTGATCAGGGCATAGGCGTCGGTGATCGAGGTCGGCTCGTCGCATACCACCACCAGCACTTCCTGGGCAGCGCGGACGAAGCTGACCACCGAATCGCCGATACCGGCCGCGGTGTCGATGATCAGCACGTCGAGGTTATCGCTGATATCGCTGAACGCCTGGATCAAACCGGCATGCTGCATGGGCGTGAGCTGCACCATGCTCTGGGTGCCGGACGCCGCGGGGACGATGCGGATGCCGCCCGGTCCCTGCAGCAGGACGTCGCGCAGCTCGCACTCGCCATTGATGACGTCTTCCAAGGTGCGCTTGGCGCTGAGACCGAGCAGCACGTCGACGTTGGCCAGGCCGAGGTCGGCGTCCATCAACATCACCCGGCGGCCGAGATCGGCCAACGCCATGGCCAGATTCACCGACACATTGGTCTTGCCGACGCCACCTTTGCCGCCGGTCACCGCGATCACCTGTACGGGATGCATACCCATGTTATCTATACACCTTGTCAATCTTCGACTGGAGCCACACGACCGTCTCTGCAGCGGCCGGCACTGTAGGCACACTATGCCCCATCTGGCCGATCACGACCCTTGCCATCAACTGGCACGCCGCGCGGGCTGTTGATAGAGGCCGGTAAACATCTCGGCCATCGTATCTTCGCTTGGAATCTCTTCCGTTTGCAGCCCTACCGCACGGCTCACCAGTTGGTGACTGCGCGGCACCTGCACATCGTCCGGAATCCGCGGACCGTCCGCTACGTAGGCTACCGGCAGACGCTGGCCAATAGCCAGACTTAAAACCTCGCCCAGGCTGGTGGCCTCATCCAGTTTGGTCAGAATGCAGCCGGATAAACCGCACTGCTTATAACTATGGTAGGCGGCTTTGAGCACTTGGCTCTGGCTGGTGGCCGCCAATACCAGATAATTTTTCGACTTGACGCCGCGCCCGGCAAGGCTTTCCAGTTGCATGCGCAGCGCAGGATCGTTACCCGGCAGGCCGGCGGTATCGAGCAGCACCACACGCTTGCGCGCCAGCGGCGCCAAGGCCTGGGTCAGGGACTGACTGGGGTCGACCTGAGTCACCGAGACATTGAGGATACGACCGAGGGTCTTGAGTTGCTCCTGGGCGCCGATGCGGTAGCTGTCCATGCTCACCAGGGCGATGTTCTGCGCGCCGTATTTGAGTACGTAGCGCGCCGCCAGCTTAGCCAGGGTGGTGGTCTTACCCATGCCTGCCGGGCCGACCAGGGCGATCACACCGCCCTCTTCGAGGGGTTCCTGTTTCGGCGTTTTCAGCCCATGGGCCAGGTGAGCCAGGAGCATGCGCCAGGCCTGACGTGGTTCGTCGATAGCGCCGACGCGTTCGAGCAGGGCGCGCGACAGATCGGCCGACAAGCCCATGCGCTGCAGACGGCGCCAGAGGTTGGCCTGTTGCGGGCGACGGGTTTGCATCTGGCCCCAGGCGATCGAGCCCAGTTGCACTTCGATCAGTTGGCGCAGGCCGTGCAGCTCGAAGCGCATGGCCTCCAGGGCACGCTGATCGGTCGCGGCGGCGGGCGCTTGCGGTTTGCGCACGGCGGCGGCCAGGCTGTCGGCCGCTACGTTCGGCGTGGCGCCAAAAAGCTGGCGATCCTTACCGCTGTCGCTCTTCTCGCGGGTGGCCAGTTCGGTTTGCGCCGAGGCGATCCGTGCTTGCGTCTTGCGCAGCTCGGCTTCCAGCGCCGGATTGGGCTGGCGGGCAGGTGCGGCGGGAATCTGGTAATCCAGCGCGGCGGTCAGCTCGACCCCACCGGCGACGCGGCGGTTGGCGATGATCGAGGCATCCGCGCCCAGCTCATCGCGCACCAGTTTCATGGCTTGACGCATATCGGCGGCGAAAAAGCGTTTGACCTGCATAGCCTGTTACCTCGGTTAGTTCTGCCCCACCGTCGCAACGATGGTGACCTGCTTGTTGTCCGGAATTTCCTGGTATGCCAGTACGTGCATACTCGGGACCGCCAGCCGCGCGAAGCGCGAGAGCATCGCCCGGATCGGCCCGGCCACCAGCAGTATCACCGGCTTGCCGAGCATCTCCTGGCGCTGCGCCGCATCCACCAGGGATCGCTGCAGCTTCTCGGCCATGCCGGGCTCCAGGAGGATGCCATCCTCGGAGCCCTGACCGGCCTTCTGAAGACTGTTGAGCAATATCTGTTCCAACCTTGGTTCGAGGGTGATCACAGGCAGCTCCGGCTCTAGTCCTGCAATGCTTTGCACGATTGCCCGGGCCAAGGCCACGCGTACCGCGGCGACCATCGCGGCGGGATCTTGACTCTTGGGCGCGATGTTGGCGATGGCTTCGGCGATGGTACGGATATCGCGAACCGGCACTTGCTCCTGCAGCAGCGCCTGCAACACCTTGAGCAGGGTCGACAGCGACACCATGCCCGGCACCAGCTCTTCGGCGAGCTTGGGCGAACTCTTGGCCAGCAGCTGCATCAGTTGCTGGACCTCCTCGTGGCCGAGCAACTCGTGGGCGTGCTTGTGCAGAATCTGGTTGATGTGCGTGGCCACCACGGTACTGGCGTCGACCACGGTGTAGCCGAGGGACTGCGCCTGGTCGCGCTGGTTCGGGTCGATCCACACCGCCTCCAGGCCGAACGCCGGATCCTTGGCGGCGATGCCGTTGAGCGGCCCGAATACCTGGCCCGGATTGATCGCCAGTTCGCGGTCGGGGAACACTTCGGCTTCGGCCACGCTGACGCCCATCAGAGTCAGGCGGTAGGCGTTGGGCTGCAGATCGAGGTTGTCGCGGATATGCACCGAGGGCATCAGAAAACCCATCTCCTGGGAGAGCTTCTTGCGCACCCCCTTGATCCGCGCCAGCAACTGCCCACCCTGGTTACGGTCGACCAGGGGAATCAGCCGATAGCCGACCTCCAGGCCGACCATGTCCACCGGCGTCACGTCGTCCCAGCCCAGCTCCTTGACCTCCTGGGCGCGCTGAGCGGGCAGCAGCTCCTGCTGGCGCTGCACTTCCTTGACCTCGGCCTCCTGCACCTTGCGTTGCTTGTTGGCGATCCAATAGGCCGCGCCGGCGGCAACCAGACCGAGGCCGATAAAGGAGAAATGCGGCATGCCCGGCACCAGGCCGATGGCGATCATGATCGCTGCGGCGACCGCCAAGGCGCGCGGCGAGGCGAACATCTGCCGGTTGACCTGGGCGCCCATGTCTTCCGAGCTGGAGACCCGGGTGACCATGATCGCGGCGGCGGTGGACAGCAGCAGCGACGGGATCTGCGCGACCAGACCGTCGCCGATGGTCAGCAAGGTGTAGACCTTGCCCGCATCGACGAAGCTCAGGTCGTGCTGGAAGATGCCGATGGCGATGCCGCCGATCAGGTTGATGAACAGAATCAGCAAGCCGGCGATGGCGTCGCCGCGGACGAATTTGCTCGCACCGTCCATCGAGCCGTAGAAATCCGCCTCCTGCGAGACCTCGGCGCGGCGCTTCTTCGCCTCGGCCTGCTCGATCAGCCCGGCGTTGAGGTCGGCGTCGATCGCCATCTGCTTGCCCGGCATGGCGTCCAAGGTGAAGCGCGCGGACACTTCCGAGATGCGTCCGGCACCCTTGGTCACGACCACGAAGTTGATGATCATGAGGATCGCGAACACCACGATACCGACCACGTAATTGCCGCCGATCACCACTTCGCCGAAGGCCTGGATCACCTGGCCCGCGGCGGCATGGCCGTCATGCCCGTGGAGCAACACCACCCGGGTCGAGGCCACGTTCAACGCCAGCCGTAACAAGGTCGCGGCGAGCAAAATAGTCGGGAATACCGCGAAATCCAGCGGCCGCAGCGCATAGATGCTGACCAGCAGGACCACGATCGACAGGGCAATACTGAAGGTGAACAACACGTCGAGCAGGAATGGCGGAATCGGCAGCATGACCATGCCGAGCATGACCAGCAGCAACAAGGGGATGCCCAGATTGCCCTGGCGCAACCCGGACAGGTTACTCCGCACATTGCCGATCATTTCCGAGCGATCTACTGCCACAGCACTACCCCAGACAATTCAATCTTTTGACGCCCCAGGCGCCTCTGACGGGTTGATTGCAAGAAGCTGTCCAATTTTGCCCAGCCGTTGGAAAACGCGGCGCGGCGCCGAACCTCCCGACGAAATGCCAGTCCGAACAGCATGGAAGACCTCCACACCGACAGAAGGAGTACAGGATGAATAAATGGATAGTGGCCGCTTGCGCCAGCTGCGCATCGATGGCGCTACAGGCCAGCAACCTCGCCGCCAATCTCAATGTGCAATTGCACAGCGTCAGCGTCGAAGGCCAGGGCGCTTCGATAGGCCACCTGAGCATCGAACAAAGCCCCTACGGCCTGGTTTTCACCCCGCAATTGCAGGGCCTGACACCCGGCATTCATGGTTTCCACCTGCACGCCAAGCCGAGCTGCGCGCCGGCCGAGCAGGACGGTAAAACCGTCGCAGCCGCGGCCGCCGGCGGCCATTGGGACCCGCAGAACAGCGGTAAACACGACACGCCCTGGGGCGATGGCCACCTCGGCGATCTGCCCGCTTTACTGGTCACCGCCGATGCCAATGCCACTCAACCGGTACTGGCACCGCGGATCAAGAACCTGGATGAAGTGAAAGGCCTGGCGATCATGGTTCATCAAGGCGGCGATAACCATGCCGACCACCCCAACCCGCTGGGTGGTGGCGGGCCGCGCGTGGCTTGCGGGGTGATAGCCCGGTGCACGTAGGATGGGTTAGCCGCCCAGATGGTGCCCGAGAGGCAGCCGGTTAGACGCGACGCAACCCTTCATTGCGCTGAACCTGCTGACGCCATGTCGGATTACGCGGCGCTCAAATGACCTGTCTGCCTGAAAACCAGCCGCATTCGCCGCTAACCTGCGCGGCCCGACCCGACCTCCTCGCTCTGCCCATCTCGTTATGAGTCGCGGCGCAGATCTGGCGGGATGGGCAGGTCCGGCAGCGGCGCCGGACGCTTGCCCTTACCGGCCTTGTATTGGCGCAACTGGTAGACGTAGGCCAGCACCTGGGCCACGGCCAGGTAGAGCCCCGCTGGGATTTCCTGGTCCAGCTCGGTGGAATAGAACACGGCGCGGGCCAGCGCCGGGGATTCGAGCAGCATGACCTGGTGTTCCTGGGCGATCTCGCGGATCTTCAATGCGGTGAAATCGCTGCCTTTGGCCAGCAGCAGCGGCGCACTGCCCTTGGCCGGGTCGTATTTCAGCGCCACGGCGAAGTGCGTCGGGTTGGTGATGATCACATCCGCCTGCGGCACCGCCTGCATCATCCGGCGCTCGGCCATTTCCCGCTGCAACTGACGGATACGCTGCTTGACCTCAGGTTTACCCTCGCTGTCCTTGTATTCGTCGCGCACTTCCTGCTTGGTCATCATCAGCTTCTGCTTGTTGTCCCAGAGCTGGAACGGCACATCGACCGCGGCGATCAGAATCAGCCCGCAGGACATCCACAAGGCGCTCCAACCGACCACCTGGGCCGCATGCATGATCGCCGTCTCGACGGGCTCATGGGCAATCGCCAGCAGGTCGTCCTGGTCGAAAGCCAGCACCGTCAGCGCCACCGCCAGAATCACCAGGAACTTGCCAAAAGCCTTGGCCAATTCGACCAGAGCCTGCAGTGAAAACATCCGTTTCAAGCCGGCCAGCGGGTTCATCCGGCTGGCCTTGGGCGCCATGGCCTCGGCCGAGAACAGCCAACCGCCGAGGGCGATGGGGCCGAAAACCGAGGCGATCAGCAGCGCGAGCAACAGCGGCAACATGGCATCCAGCGCCACCTTCCCCGAGGCCAGCAGCAGCAAGCCCATGCTCCGCTCGTCCATCAGCACGTCGCGGGTCAGGGAAAAATTACCCTGCATGATATTCAGCATGGCCGTGCCCAAGGTGCCGCCGGAGGCCAGCAGCGCGCCGGTGCCGGCGATCATCACCGCCAGGGTGTTGAGTTCCTTGGAACGGGCGATCTGGCCCTTCTCGCGGGATTCACGGAGGCGTTTCTCCGTGGGTTCCTCGCTTTTATCGGCACCGCTTTCGGATTCAGCCATGGCTCACCCCGCTCGCGCCATTTCGCGGAGAAACTGCAACGCCTCGGTGGCGAACACCTGGTACTGCGCCAGGATGTCCGCCATGCCGATCCAGACGATGATGAAACCGAGCAACAGCGTCAGCGGAAAACCGATGGAGAAAATATTCAGCTGCGGCGCGGCGCGGGTCATCACCCCGAACGCGATATTCACCACCAGCAGCGCGGTGATTGCCGGCAACACCAGGATCAGCGCGGCGCCGAACACCCAGCCGAGTTTATTGGCCAGGGTCCAATAATGGTCGGTCAATAAACCGTCGCCGACCGGCATGGTCACGAAGCTCTCGGCCAGCACTTCGAACACCACCAGATGTCCGTTCATGGCGAGGAACAACAGGGTCACCAGCATCAGGAAGAACTGCCCGATTACTGGCACCGAAATACCGTTGGCCGGGTCGACCATGGAGGCGAAGCCCAGGCCCATCTGCATCGCGACTATTTGCCCGGCGATCACGAAAGCCTGAAAGAACAGCTGCAAGGTGAACCCCAGCATCGCCCCGATCAGCACTTCCTGAGCGATCAGCAAAAAGGTGCTCAAGCTGATGGCATCGACCTGCGGCATCGCCGGCAAGGTCGGCATCACCACCATGCACACCGCCAGTGCCAGATACAGGCGCACCCGGGTCGGCACCAGTTGCGTGCCTATGATCGGCATGACCATGAACAGCGCGGCGATGCGGAACAGCGGCAGCAGAAAGCTGCCCACCCAACCGCCGATCTGCGTATCGCTGAGCTCGAGCATGTCAGCCGATCAACAGCGGAATATTCATGATCAGGTTCTGCGAATACTCCATCAGTTGGCGCACCAGCCAGGGACCGATGGCAATCAGCACCATCAGGATCACCAGCAGGCGTGGCAGAAAGCTCAAGGTCTGTTCGTTGATCTGGGTGGCGGCCTGGAACATCGCCACCAACAGACCGACCAGCAGGCTCGGCACCACCACCACGGCGACGATCATCGCCGTCAGCCACAGCGCTTCGCGGAACAGATCGACAGCGACCTCGGGGGTCATGGCTAAGTCCCTCCGAAACTGGCGGCCAGAGTGCCCATGATCAGCGCCCAGCCGTCGATCAATACGAACAGCATGATTTTGAACGGCAAGGAGATGATCAGCGGCGAGAGCATCATCATGCCCATGGCCATGAGGATACTGGCGACCACCATGTCGATGATCAGAAACGGGATGAAGATCATGAAGCCGATCTGAAACGCGGTCTTCAACTCGGAGGTGACGAAGGCCGGCACCAGAATGGTCAGCGGCGCGTCTTCCGGGGCGGCGATGTCGGTGCGCTTGGACAGCCGCACGAACAGCTCCAGATCGCTCTCGCGGGTCTGCGCCAGCATGAAGTTCTTCAGCGGCACTTCGGCCCGGCTGATCGCCTCCTGGGCCGGCAACTGCTCGTTGAGATAGGGCTGTACGGCCTCGCGGTTAATCTGCTCGAACACCGGCGCCATGATGAACATCGTCAGGAACAACGCCATGCCGACCAGAATCTGGTTCGACGGCGCCTGCTGCAGGCCCAGCGCCTGACGCAGGATGGAAAACACGATGATGATCCGGGTGAAGCTGGTCATCAGCATGACGAACGCCGGGATGAAACTCAGCGCCGTCATGATCAGCAGAATCTGCAGGCTGACCGAATACTCCTGCTGACCCTGGGCGTCGGTGCTCAGGGTGATCGCCGGAATCGACAGGGGGTTTTCCGCGGCGAACGCCAGCGGCGCGGCCAGGGTGAACAGCACAAGCAACAGCAGGCGCGATGCGCTCATCAAGACTTGTCCTTCTGATCCTTACCCAGGAGTTCCATCAAACGTTGGGCGAACTCGGGGCTCGCCGGCTCGCCATCGGGTAAATGCACCGGCTCGACCATCACATGCAAGGGGGTGATCCGCCCGGGCGTCAGGCCGAGCAGAATCTGCTCGGAACCGACCTGCACCAGAACCAGACGATCGCGCGGGCCGAGCGCCTGGCTGGCCAACAGTTTGATCACCTGGCCGCTACGCGGGCTCATTTGCTGCACGCGGCGCATCAGCCAGGCGAGCAGGAAAATCAAGCCGATCACCACCAGCAAGCCGAGCAGCAATTGCCCCATCTGCGCGCCGAAGCCGCTTTCGCCGATAGGCTTGGCCGCTTGCGCCGCAGGCTCCGCGGCCAGCGCGGCCAGCGCGGCCAGCGCGGCGAAGGGCGAGAACAACAGGATTGCGAGGATTCTGGTCATGGCGTCAGCGCAGCTTCTGAATGCGTTCGCTGGGGCTGATCACATCCGTCAAACGAATGCCGAACTTCTCGTTGACCACCACCACCTCGCCATGGGCGATCAAGGTGCCGTTGACCAGCACATCGAGCGGCTCGCCGGCCAGGCGGTCGAGCTCGATCACCGAGCCCTGGTTCAGCTGCAACAAGTTGCGGATGGTGATGTTGGTGTTGCCCACCTCCATGGAGATCGACACCGGGATATCCAGAATCACATCCAGGTTCGGCCCTTCCAGGCTCACCGGCAGGTTGGGTTTGGCGACGCTGCCGAACTCCTCCATGGGCGCGCGCGGCGCGGCCGGCTGGGTTGCCCCGCCAGCCGCCAACATGGCGTCGATATCGTCCTGGCCCGCGGTATCGCCGGCCTCAGACAGTGCAGCGGCCCACTCGTCGGCCAGTGCTTGTTCCTCGGGGGAGGTGGTTTCTTCGTCGTCTGCCATCGTCTTTCCTCGGCTGGCTCAAAGGGGTTGCCGCGCAATCGCTCAGCGTTGGCGGTCGATTGGTTCGATGATCTGGAAGGCCAGGTTGCCCTTGTGGGCGCCCAGTTTGACCTTGAAAGCCGGCACGCCGTTGGCGCGCATGACGACCTGGTCGGGCATCTCCACGGGGATGACATCGCCGGGCTGCATGTGCAGGATGTCGCGCAGGCGCAATTGGCGTTTCGCTACGGTGGCGCCCAGGGGCACGCTGACATCGAGAATGTCCTCGCGCAGCGACTTGACCCAACGCTCGTCCTGATCGTCGACGTCGGACTGAAAGCCGGCATCGAGCATTTCGCGAATCGGCTCGATCATCGAATAGGGCATGGTGATATGCAGGTCGCCGCCACCGCCGTCCAACTCGATGTGGAAGGTCGAGACGACTATGACTTCGCTGGGGCTGACGATGTTGGCCAGGGCCGGGTTGACCTCCGAGTTGACGTACTCGAAGTTGATGTCCATGACCGCGTGCCAAGCCTCCTTGAGGTCGACGAACGCCTGATCCAACACCATGCGCACCACGCGCAGCTCGGTCGGGGTGAACTCGCGGCCCTCGATCTTGGCGTGGCGGCCATCGCCGCCGAAGAAGTTATCGACCAGTTTGAACACCAATTTGGCATCCAGAATGAACAGGCCGGTACCGCGCAACGGTTTCATCTTCACCAGGTTGAGGCTCGTCGGCACGTACAGCGAATGCACGTACTCGCCGAACTTCATCACCTGCACGCCACCCACGGCGACGTCGGCGGAGCGGCGCAACAAATTGAACATGCTGATGCGGGTATAGCGGGCGAAACGTTCGTTGATCATTTCCAGGGTCGGCATGCGCCCGCGGACGATACGATCCTGACTGGTCAGGTCGTATTGCTTGACGCTACCCGGCTCGGCCGCATCTTCGGTCTCGACCAAGCCGTCGTCGACGCCATGCAGGAGCGCATCGATTTCATCCTGGGACAGCAGGTCCTGTACGGCCATGCTCGGCTCCTGACTACTGCAACACTAAATTAGTAAACAACACACGCTCGATCGCCACCTTGCCGGTTTCCTTCTCGGCCAATTCCTGCACGCTGGCAGTGGCTTGCTGCAGCAGCATTTCCTTGCCCACGGGGGTGATCAGGGCCTCGAAGTCCTGGCTGGAAAACAGCATCACCAAGCGGTTGCGCAGCACCGGCATATGAACTTTGAGCGCATCCAGCGCGGCCTGGTCGCGCGCCATCAGCGCCACGCTGACCTGCATGTAGCGGGCGCGGCCCTTGTGTTTGAAGTTGACCACGAAGGCCGGCATCAGCTCTTCGTAGATCGCCGGCTGCTTGAGCGGTGTGGCGCTGGCCACTTCTTCGGTTTTGGCTTCGCTCTTGTCCGCACTTTTGTTCAGGATGAACCAGGTGCCGCCAACGGACAGGCCCACGGCCAAAAGCAGCACCACCACGATCAGGATGATTAGTTTCATTTTGCCGGCCGGCTTGACCACCTCGGCTGGCGCGGTGTCTTGCGGCGGGTTTTTCTTAGCCATGCCAATAATCCGTCGATTTTCGCAGCTCTATACGCTTTCAAAGGGTTAGGAGCAAGTGTTATGCCAGCTTATGAACAATAGCAGCCACGGCCCATTGGCAACGACCGAACTGCACGTATGCACCCCGGGCGATATCTCCAATGGGTCGCCAATGCGCAATGCACACCCCTGAAAGCACCTCGCCCGCGTCTCTTTCGGACGCGGGCGAGGTGCAGTTTAGATCAGTGCCACAACCGACTACAGCGCTAAGCGTAATAATCGACCATACCGCGAGTACCGGCGAGCTCACCGTTGTGCGTTTCCATACGATGCCCGGACACGGCGTCGTCAAGCGCATCCGTGGGGTCGTTGCCGGCATTGCCACGACCCCTGCCCTCGCCTTCCTGGCCTTGCCAACCGCGACTGAGCGACTGGTCGGAGACATTCACATCGAGGGTGTCCATGCCCTGCTGGGCGAAGAGCTCGCGCAGGCGGTGCATCTGCCCTTCCAGCGCGTCGCGCACGTTGGCGTTGGGGCTGGCGAAGGTCACCTGGGTTTGCTCCTGGTTCATGTTGATGCGCACCTCGAGACGCCCCAACTCGGCGGGATCCAGCTGGATCTCGGCGGACTTGAGGTTCTGGCTGGACAGCCACATCACCCGATCGACCACCGCCTCGCTCCAGCCGCCTTGCTGCATGGCCACCGGCGAGCCGGGCACCAGGGCCGCACGCGGGGCCAGCGCGGCTTGCTGACCGATCGCCTGGCTCAGCGCACTGAGCTTGCTGACGAAGTTTTCCGGCCGGGTATCGGCCGAACTCTCCTTGAGCGCTTCGAGCCCTTCGGCGGTGAGTTCAAGCAGCGGCACTTCGCCCGCGTCGGTCGCCTCCGGCTCCGCTTGCAGCGCGCCCATCGCGGCCATGGCAGTGGCGAAGCCTTGCCCGGCGTTCAATGCCGCCTGGCCGGCCTGCGCCGCCGGGGAGCCCTGCGCGGCCGCCCCGGTCTTGCCCATCTCAAGCGCCAGCTTTACCGCCGGCAACTGATTGAGCGCATCGATGTCCGCATCGAAGCTCGCCTCGGTCAGGCTCGCCGGACCCGAGCCGACTAGATTGGCGCTGACGGGCAGCCCCTCGAGTTCGCCCTCGAGGCCCGGCTCGAGCTCGCTACCCATAGCGCCATCGGCGGTGGGATTCATACCCAGCAGCATCAACGGATCCAATACCGGCGGCTGCAACGCAGGGTCGGTCGGCAAGGGATTGCCGCTTTCGGCAACGACCGGCTGTTGGGCGGCAGCCTCGCTTTCGCTGGCGGGTTCGTCCGCAGCCGTGGATTGCGTATCGCGGCTCGGCTTGGCAGGCGCGTCGGAACGCTCGGCGGCCTTCGCCTGACGCTCTTTGGCATACACCTGAGCGAAGCTGGAAGCCTCGTTCTTACGCGGTTCCGGTGCTTTTTCAGGCGTTTTTGCCGCGGCGCTTTTCGGCTTCATCTCAGGGGCCGATTTGAGCAGCAGATCGGGAGCGACGGACATGGATAGTCTCCGTTCGGTATGGGTCGTAACGGAGGGAGTGCAAAGGCTGGGCCAAGATGCCGACAACGGCCGTTTGAGGCGTGGGGCTCGATGGATATTTCCGCGCCCCGGAGGGTTTTTCTATATCCGGTAACGCTGCCGTTCGGATTTCAGCAAGATGCGTACGATGGCGAATTCGCGCTCCACCTGTTCGATCAGTTCCGGCGCCTCGGCCAGCAACTCGCGGCGGCCGACTTCTTCCAGCTGCTTGCACAGCCCGGCCAGCATCACGGCGCCCATATTGCTACAACTGCCTTTGAAGCTGTGGGCGGCCAAGCGCAAATTTTGCGCATCGCCCACTCGTTCGGCCTGGCGCAACAGGCGCAAGCGTTCTTCGGAGTCGGCCAGAAAAGTATCCAGCAGTACCGGATACTCGTCTTCCATGACGTCCTGCAATGCAGCCAGAACAGCGCTATCTAGGTGAATGTCGGACAAGGGTCGCTCCCCGAACAGAAGGCGTCGGATTATGCCTCAGCTGACCATGAAAACTCCACGCTAACCCCGCGGCCGTCGTCGGCCAGGGTGCAACGCTCGCTCAACTGCCGAATCAGCGCCAGCCCCCGACCGAACAACCGATCGGCATGCAGCTGCTGGTCCAGAATAGCTTGCCCGTCGAAGCCCGCGCCGCTGTCTTCGACCCGCACGATCAAGCGCCCGCCCAGGTGCTCGGGCAACAGCTGCAAGTGAAAACGCACATAACCATCGCCGAGATCGGCGAGGCGCTCGCTGCGCTGCCGGTAATATTCGGCGAAACCCTCGGCATTGCGCTTGAGCGCCGAATCCAGCCCCAGCACGCCATGCTCCAGGGCATTCGAATAAAGCTCGGCCAACACGCTGAACAGCGCGCCACCCTGAGGGCGCAGGCCCTGTACCTCGAGCAGCAACTGCAGGAGAAACGGCAACGGGTTGAAGCGCTGCAAGGTCTCGCCGCGGAATTCGAAACTGGCCGACCAATCCAACGGGCTGCTTTGCCCGCTATCGGCGAAGCGCAACGGCGGACGGTTGAGCAGTGCCTCATCGATCATGCTGATTTCCACCAGACTGACATCGTCTTGCGGCTCGCCGCTGAAATGCGCGAGCGCCTGGCGGATCTCGGAAAACAGTTGCGCCGGCTCGCGGTTATTGGCGAACACCTCGAGCAAGCGCGCTTCGCCGAATAACTCAGCCTGGTCGTTAGGGGCTTCCAGCACACCATCCGAGAGCAGGAAGATGCGGTCGCCGGTCTGAATCGGATAGACCTCGCAGTTGTCGTTGAATTGCGCGGGCTCCAGAATGCCCAGCGGCAGGTGCCGCGATACCAAGGGCGTACGCGTGCCGCCATGGAGCAAGTAGCCATCGGGCAAGCCGCCGTTCCACACCTCGACCACCCGACGCTGGAAACTCAGGTTGAACACGGTGGCGCAGCAGAACACCCCCACCGGCAGGATATGTTTGAGCTTGGCGTTGAGCTCGCGAAGAATTTCCGCCAGGCAATGCCCTTTCGCCGTCATGCCATAGAACACTTCGGCCAGCGGCATGGCGCCGATCGCCGCCGGCAAACCATGGCCGGTGAAATCCCCCAACAGCACGTGCATACCGCCCGACGGCTTGTAGGCGGCCAGCAGCAAATCGCCGTTGAACAGCGCATAGGGCGATTGCAGATAGCGGATGTTCGGCGCGGCCAGGCAGCCGGAATGCGCCACCTTGTCGAATACCGCCTTGGCCACCCGCTGCTCTGTCAACAAATGTTCGTTGTGCTTGGCGATCAGGTCGCGCTGTTGCAACACCGTCTCGTGCAAACGGCGCAGGCGATCCATAGCCTTGATCTTGGCTTCTAGAATCACCCGGTTGTAGGGCTTGGCGAGAAAGTCGTCGCCGCCGGCCTCCAGGCAACGCACCAGGGCTTCGCCTTCGGTCAGCGAAGTCAGAAAGATGATCGGCACCAGCGACTCGCCGGCCATCTGCTTGATCCGCCGCGCGGCTTCGAAGCCATCCATCAATGGCATCAAGGCGTCCATCAGCACCAGTTGCGGGCGCTCTTGCTCGAACAGCGCTACCGCCTCCAGACCGTTACCCGCGGTCAGGCTGCGATGGCCCTGACGACTGACGATAGTGGACAACAACATGCGGTCGGCCGCGTTGTCCTCGACGATCAGGATGGACAAACTCGCTGGCATGCTGAGAACCGGCTCAGGCGATCTGGAACAGCTGTTCGAAATTGGAGATAGCAAGAATCTTGCGTACGTCCGGATTGCAGTTGAGCAGGCGGATCTGCGACTGATCGCCACCGGCGTGATCGCGCAGCAGCAACAGCATGCCCAGTGCGGAGCTGTCGAGGTAAGTGGTGCCTTTGAGATCCACTACATAGCTCTTCGGCGTGGTATTGACGCGCTCGTAGGCGTCACGAAACTCTTGATGCGCGCCAAAATCGAAGCGCCCTTGAATCACTATGGTCAACTCTTGCCCATCGGATGATGACAGCGAGGTGATGGCCATGAACTACTCCTTTCTTCAGCCGGACAGTCGATGACGCGCCTGCTCAGCAGCCGGTCGAAGTCCGCCGCGAGTAGTCAAGTGCGTAATCCGCATGGAGAAGATGTAGCACCCAGAACCGTTAACGGCAACTGCCAATCAGCTCAAATCTCTACCGCTCAGGCGTTGCGCCAATTCGTCGAGGAGTTTTTGCTCGCGTTTGTCCTCGGCTAAGCGCGCTTCCTCTCGATAGCGTTCGACCAGTTTGCGCAAGCCTTCGAGGCGCGCGTAGCGCTGCTGCCAGGTCTCTTTCGCGCGCTCGGCATTCTGCCGGTGCCATTCCATGGTGTTGCGCTGTTGGCCGATGGCGGTTTCCAGCTGCGAAAGAAAGCGCTGGTAGTTCATCAGCCATTGGCCGGATACGCCGCGTTGACCTTCGTCGATCCATTGTTGCTGGTAGTCGCTGCGGTAGTGTTCCAGCTCACCGAGTTTAACCTCGGCCTGGCTGAGCAGCCCCTGGCAATGTCCCAACTGCAAGGCGGCTTCACGCTCGGCGCGCTCGGCCATCGCCACCACCGGCGCTAAACGTGCGGCACGGTTTTGCGCCATACCTTAAGGCGCCGGCGCGGCGGCGGGTTTGAAGGTGGCCGCGAGCAAATCGCTGCTGCGCTGCAGGTCTTCGCTGTCGCGCAGGCCTTGGCGCAGGTACTTGAGCATCGCCGGATGCCGCGCGATGGCCAGGTCGGTATCGGCGTCGCCACCGGGCACGTAGGCGCCCACGCTGATCAAATCCCGGCTTTGCTGATAGCGCGACCACAGTTGCTTGAAGCGCTGCGAGTGTTTCAAGTGTTCGGCCGAGACCACTTGCGGCATCACCCGGCTGATCGAGGCTTCGATATCGATGGCCGGATAATGCCCTTCTTCGGCAAAGCGTCGCGACAGCACGATATGGCCATCGAGCACCCCGCGCGCGGCATCGGCGATCGGATCCTGCTGATCGTCGCCCTCGCTCAATACGGTGTAGAACGCGGTGATCGAACCCCCGCCCGCTTCGGCATTGCCGGCCCGCTCGACCAGTTTCGGCAGTTTGGCGAACACCGACGGCGGATAGCCCTTGGTCGCCGGCGGCTCGCCGATGGCCAGGGCGATTTCGCGCTGGGCCTGGGCGAAACGGGTCAGCGAATCCATCAGCAGCAGGACGTTCTTGCCCTTATCGCGGAAGTATTCGGCGATCCGCGTGCAATACATGGCCGCGCGCAAACGCATCAGCGGCGCCTCGTCGGCCGGCGAAGCGACCACTACTGAGCGCTTGAGGCCCTCCTCACCGAGGATCTCGTCGATGAACTCCTTGACCTCGCGACCGCGCTCGCCGATCAGCCCGACCACAATGATGTCCGCCTCGGTAAAGCGGGTCATCATGCCGAGCAGCACACTCTTACCGACCCCGGTGCCGGCGAACAGACCGAGGCGCTGGCCACGGCCGACCGTCAGCAGGCCGTTGATGCTGCGGATTCCCACATCCAACGGCTGGCTGATCGGGTGACGGTTGAGCGGATTGATCGTTGGGCCGTCGAGCGGCACCCAGTCCTCGGCCTTCATCCCGCCTTTGCCGTCGAGGGCGCGACCGGTGCCGTCGAGAACCCGACCGAGCATCGACATGCCCATCGGCAGGCGTCCGGTGTCGGGCAGCGGTACGACCCGCGCGCCCGGCGCGATACCGGCCAGGCTGCCGACCGGCATCAGAAAGATTTTGCCGCTGGAAAACCCCATCACCTCGGCCTCGACCTGCACCGGCTGATAGCTGTCGTCGTTGATCACCAGGCAGCGGCTACCCAACGCCGCACGCAGCCCTTCGGCCTCGAGGGTCAGCCCGACCATGCGCAGCAAACGCCCCTCCATCACCGGCTGGCTGGGCAGTTGGATCGCTTCGCTGTAACCGGCCAGGCGCTTGGCGAAACTGGTGCGCTCAAGGCGCATCGCCGGGCTCCTGCGCGGCGTCCAGGTCCAGGCTCAAATCGGCTGCCGGCACATGGGCCGCCTGCTCGCGCTGTTGCTCGAATAGTTGTTTGAGCACTTGGCCGAGACGGGTTTCGACGCTCGCATCGATGCGGCTGTGTTCGGTTTCGACCCGGCAACCGCCCGGCATCAGGGTCTCGTCCTCGAGGATGCGCCAGCTTTCCTCGTGGCGCTCGCGCAGGGCCTTGACCATCTCGAAGTCCTGCGGGTTGAGGTGGATGCGGATGTTGTCGGCGCCCATGGGCAATATCTTCAGGGCTTCGCGCAGCACTTGGCGAATCTGGCTGGAATCGTTGCTGAGCTCACGGCGGATGACCTGGCGCGCCATATGGCTGACCAAATCCACCAGCGCGGCTTCCATCTGCTGGTCCTGCTCGGCGATCGGGTCGAGCAGCTGCGTCATCAGGCGCTCGAGCGCGTTCAACTTGGCGGCGAGGGCGGTATCGGCTTCTTGCTTGGCTTTCAGTTGGCCGGCGTGGAAACCGTCCTTCTCGCCGGTGGCGAAGCCTTCGTTGTAGGCATCCTGGCGAATCGCTTCGAGTTCATCCAACGTCAAGGGTTTGACGTCCTCCAGCGCCACTTCTTCGCTTTCGGCATGGGCCGGCGCCTCGGGCTCGGCAGCGCTCAACGCCGGCTGGTCCGCCGCCTCATCGGGCGCATCGCCGTCTTCGCCGTCGTCGAAACTGGGTAGCGACCAGCGATCGAAACCGCTGATGTCTTTAGCGCGAATCAACTCGCTGGGTACTTCTTTGGCCGCCATGCTGGATATCCTATAGCCGCGCGGATCAGCGGGCGGTTAAACCATTTCTTCGCCGCCCTTGCCACCGAGCACGATTTCTCCGGCTTCGGCCATACGGCGGGCGATGGTGAGGATTTCTTTCTGCGCCGTTTCCACGTCGCTGACGCGCACCGGGCCCTTGGCCTCCAGATCGTCGCGCAACAGCTCCGCCGCCCGCTTGGACATATTCTTGAAGACCTTTTCCTTGATCGCCTCGTCGGCACCTTTGAGCGCCAGCACCAGCACATCCGAGGAAACCTCGCGCAGCAACGCCTGGATGCCGCGGTCGTCGACATCGGCCAGGTTGTCGAAGACGAACATCAGGTCCTCGATCTGCGACGACAGATCCTCGTCGACCTCGCGGATCGAGTCCATCAACTGGCCTTCGATCGAGCTGTCGAGGAAGTTCATGATATCGGCGGCGCGCTTGATCCCGCCGAGGGCCGCGCGGGTGGTGTTGGAGCTGCCGGAGAATTGCTTCTCGAGGATCTGGTTGAGTTCCTTGAGCGCCGAGGGCTGCACGGTATTCAACGAGGAAACGCGCAGGACGATATCCAGGCGCACCTTATGGTCGAAATGACCGAGTACTTCGCCGGCCTGATCGGGGTCGAGATAGGCGACCACGATCGCCTGGATCTGCGGGTGCTCGTAGCGGATCACATCGGCCACCGCCCGCGGCTCCATCCACTTCAGGCTGTCCAGGCCGCTGGTGCTGCCGCCCAGAAGGATGCGGTCGATCAGATTGCCGGCTTTGTCTTCGCCGAGGGCCTGGGTCAGCATCTTGCGGATATAGCCATCGGCACCGACGCCCAGACTGGTCTGGTCGCCGACGATCTCGACGAACTCGCCCATGACCTTCTCGACCTGTTCGCGGTGCACGTTGCGCATGCCGGCCATGGCCACGCCGACCCGCTGCACTTCCTTGGGCCCGAGGTGGCGCAAGACCTGCGCGGCGTCGGTCTCGCCGAGCGAGAGCAGGAGAATGGCGGCCTTATCGACCTTGCTCAATTTAGCGACACGGCTGTTTTCGTTACTCATCGGCGTTGATCCACTCTTTCACGACCTGGGCGACGCGACCCGGGTCTTCCGCCACCAGGCTCTTGATCGCGTTCAGTTGTCCATCATACCCCTCGCTCGGGCTCGGCAGGAGGATGCTTTGCGGCCCGCCCAGGCTGACCCGATCCTCGGACAGCTCGCCGTTCAGGCCGCCCATATCGCCGAGTTCGGCATCGTCGCCACGGCCGTCGCGCAGGGCCTTGCCATTGCCCGCATTGGTGATGTTCTTCATCACCGGGCGCAGCACGAACCACACCAGGATGAATATCAGTAATGCCGGCATCAATTGCTTCAGCACACCCAGCGCCATCATGAAAATTTCGCTCTGATACCAGGGCAGCGCAACGATTTCTTCGCCCGGCGCAGCCGAGAACGGCGTATTGATCACGCTGACGCTGTCGCCGCGGCTGGCGTCGAAGCCGACCGAATCCTGCACCAGGCGGGTAAAGCGCGCCAGGTCGTCGCTGGTCCAAGGTACCCGGGTGGTTTCGCCGGTGGCCGCATCGACCTTCAATTGATCGTCCACCACCACCGCGACCGACAGGCGGCGCAGGCGACCTTGCTGCTGCTTGGTGTAGCTGATCGAGCGATCCAGCTCGAAATTACGCGTCGACTGCTCGCGCTTGTCGGCCGGGTAAGGCGCCAGCATCGGTTGACCGGTGGCCTTGTCGATGACCTGCTCGCCATTGGCGTCCAGCAACGGCTGGCCCGGGGCGACAGCCGCGGCTACCGCAGCGCCGGCGGCCTGCTCGGGCGCGGCAGCGGCGCCCGGCGGCTGATTGCTGATGGCGCCGGGTACGCCTTGCGGCGGCAAACTGCTGGTGCGTTGCTCGTTGACCTGTTGCTCGCTGCGCAGCGCCGGCTGATCCGGGTTGAACATCTCGGAAGTCGATTCGACCGCGCTGAAATCCACGTCCGCCGAAACTTCGGCCTTGTAACGGCCCGCGCCTAGCACCGGTTGCAATATGTTGTGCACGCGCTGGGTGAACAGGCTTTCCACGCGCCGGCTGTAGTCGAACTGCTTGCCGGCCATGCTCAGCTCGGACAGTTCCTGCTGATCGGACAACAGATTGCCCTTCTGGTCGACCACGGTGACCTGCGCCTTGTCCATCTCCGGCACGCTGCTGGCGACCAGGTTGACGATCGCCATCACCTGGCTCGGCTCCAGCGCCCGCCCGGAATATAACTCGACCAGCACCGAGGCGCTGGGCTTGCGCTCGTCGCGCACGAACACCGAGCTTTTCGGAATGGCCAGATGGACCCGGGCGCTCTTGACGTTATTCAGGCTCGACACGGTGCGCGCCAATTCGCCTTCCAGGCCGCGCCGGTAACGGGTCGCCTCCATGAACTGACTGGTGCCCAGGCCCTGCTCCTGATCGAGGATCTCGAAGCCCACGCTGTTATCGCGCGGCGCCACCCCAGCGGCGGCCAAACGCATGCGCGCGCGGGCCAGATCCTCGGACTTGACCAACAGAGCGCCGGAATTGGGTTCCACGGTGTATTGAATATCCGAGGCGGACAGGGTCTCCATGACCTGGCTGGCGTCCATCCCCTCGAGGCTGCCATACAGCGGACGGTAGTCCGGCTGTTGCGACCAGAGCACCACGGCGAAACCGATCGCCACGCTGGCCGCCAAACCGACCAGCAGGCCGATCTGCCGCAGCATCGACATATCGGAAAGGTTTTCCAGAAAGGTCAGGCCGAAGAGCGGTTTCTTCGACTCGTCGCCATCCAGGGTGGCGGGTACGTTTGCGGCAGCGGCTTGGGCCATGATCTAGCACCTATCCTTAAACGGGCATCTGCATGATGTCTTGATACGCCTGAACCAGCTTATTGCGTACCTGGGTCATGGCCTGGAAGGACACGCTGGCTTTTTGCGAGGCGATCATCACATCGGTGAGATCCACCCCGCTTTTGCCCATTTCAAAGGCGGTCGCCAGCTGATTGGAAGCCTGCTGAGTTTCGTTGACCTTATTGACCGCCTGGCCGAGCATTTCCGAGAAACTCGGCGCGCCCGGCTCCGGGACGCTGGTCACCGGCTTCTGCCGGGCCATGGCCTCGGTTTGCATGGAACGCATTTCCAACATCAGGCGATTGAATTCAACACCCTGGCTCATGATCTTTCCTCCACGACCGCAGATTTTTGACGCTATGCGGTTTGATGCAGGGATGTTTGCAACAAGGGTGCCAGATAGGGGCAGCTACAAGCTTCAAGCCATAAGCCGCAAGAAAAAGGCCGTTCCTGGAACGTAGGATGGGTTAGCCGCACGCCGCAATTACCGCCATCGCGCCACAAGGGACGCGGCGTAACCCATCATCGGCGCAACGCGGTAAATAGCTTGGTGGGTTACGCGCCGCGCCACCATCGCATTTAGATTGGCGACCGGCGTACCGCGCCGGTAAGCCATCCTCCGAAGCTAGCTGGCGAACAGATAAGCCTCCACATCCATTCCCGCATCGCGCATCTGCGCCAGCTTGTAACGCAGGGTGCGCGGGCTGATGCCCAGGCGTTCGGCGGCTTCTTTGCGGCGGCCGCGTTCGGCGCGCAGGGTGTCGATGATCATCTGGAACTCGTGGCGGCGCATGTCGTCGCCCAGGGCGCCCGCCTCCGCCGGCTGCTCGACCGGCTGCGGCGCCGGCGCCCTGACCGGCACCATGCTCAGGAGCGGCGCGGCGACGGCCGGCGTAGCGCCGATGGGCGCACTCAGGCACAGGTCCTGGGGTTGGATCAAACCGCCCTGCTGCAGGATCAGCGCGCGCTGGATGGCGTTGTCCAGTTCGCGCACGTTGCCCGGCCAAGGGTGGCGGATCAGGCCAGCCTGGGCCTGGGGCGACAGACGCACGGGCGCGTGATTCATTTTTTTGACGTACTTGGTCAATAGGCGCTCGGCCAGCGGCAGGATATCCGCCGGGCGCTCGCGCAACGGCCGCCAGGCCAACGGAAACACCGACAGGCGATAGTAGAGGTCTTCGCGAAAACGCCCCGCCGCCACTTCGCCGGCCAGGTCGCGGTTGCTGGTGGCCAGCACGCGGATGTCCAGGGTGATGGGTTTACGCGCGCCAACCCGCTCCACTTCGCGCTCCTGTAACACGCGCAGCAGCTTGGCCTGTAAACCGAGGGGCATTTCGGAAATCTCGTCGAGCAGGATGGTGCCGCCGTCGGCCATTTCGAACTTGCCCGGCGCACTGGCGATAGCGCCGGTAAAGGCGCCTTTTTCATGACCGAACAGGGTCGCTTCGAGCATGTTGTCAGGGATCGCCGCGCAGTTGATCGCGATAAACGGCTTGCTGGCACGCGGCGACTGCTGATGGATATAGCGCGCCAGCACTTCCTTGCCGGTACCCGACTCGCCAGTGATCAGCACGGTCGAATCGCTTTGCGCCACTCGCGTCGCCAATTCCAACAGTTGCACGCTGGCCGGTTCCAGAGCCACGGGACCGTCCTGCTCGCTGACACTCACACGCCCCAGGGCATGCCGCTCGACCAGATTCAGCAAGGCTTTCGGCTCGAACGGTTTGACCAGGTAATCCGCCGCGCCCTGGCGCATCGCGTCCACCGCCCGCTCGACCGCGCCATAAGCGGTCATCAGCAGCACCGGCAATTGCGGTTGGCGCTGACGGATCGCCGCCAGTAATTGATGGCCGTCCATGCCCGGCATATTCACGTCGCTGACCACCAGACCGAAGGTTTCCCGATCGATTGCCAGCAAAGCGGCTTCGGCGCAGTCCACCGCGCGGTAGTCATGCCCACCCAAGGCCAGGGTATCGGCCAGGGCCTCACGCAGGGCGCGGTCGTCTTCGACCAACAGAACTTTGGCAGCCATGGGGTTACTCCTGAATCAAAGGTAGCGCCGCGGGAATCAGCGGCAAAATCAACGAGGCGCAGGTGCCACGACCCGCGCGCGAACGCAGCTGCAACTCGCCCTGATGGGCACGCGCCACGGCCTTGACCACCGCCAGGCCGAGGCCGGTTCCAGTGGTTTTGGTGGTGAAAAAGGGTTCGCCCAGACGCGCCAGCGTGGCCGGGTCCATGCCCGGGCCGTTATCGCTGACGCACAGGCGCAGACTATTGCCGCGCCGATACAGGTGGATCTTCAAGCACACCTCGCGCCCGCCGGCCTGGATCGCGTTTTCCAGCAGGTTAAGCACGGTGCCTACCAGGGTGTCGCGGTTGCACAGCAACTCGCCGTCGCGGCTGTCGCACTGCCAACGCACGGCCATGCCCTGCACATGGGATTCGGCCGCCGCGCGCAATGCCTCGAACAACGCATTGGGCGCCAGCCGATCGGGCAGCGGCAGATCGCCACGGGCGAAAATCAGCATGTCGCGCACCTGATGCTCCAGCTCGTGCAGGCGCTCTTTCAAGCGACCGGCAAAACGCTGCTGCTGTTCGGCCGGCAGCACCTGCTCGGTCAAATGGCTGGCGTAGAGCAACGCGGCGGACAGCGGCGTACGTATCTGATGGGCCAGCGAGGCGACCATCCGCCCCAGGGCGGACAAGCGCTCATGCCGCGACAGCTGGTCCTGCAGGCGTCGGGTTTCCGTCAGATCGGTCAACAACACCAGTTGGCCGGGCTCGGCATGCAGCGAACGGGTGGCGATCGACAGACGCCGCCCGTCCTTCATCGAGATTTCATGGCCGTCGTCTTCACGGGGGGCGAAGTTACGCGCGATCACCTGGCGCCAGAGCATGCCGACCAGAGGCTGACCGAGTAGGTTGCGCGCCACCGGGTTGGCTTCGCGCACCACGCCCTGGCCATCGATCACGATCACCCCGCCGGGCAGCAGATCGAGCAAGCTCTGCAAGCGATGGGCGAGGCGCTCCTTTTCCGCCAACTCCTGCATGCGCTGGGCGCTGACCAGGGCCAATTGCCCTTTCAACTCGGTCACCCGCGCCTCCAGCATGCTGTAGGACTCGCTGAGCTGGGTCGACATCTGATTGAACAGCGCGAAGGCCTGTTCCAGGCCGGCGCGGCTCGCATCCTCGGCGGTTGCGGGCGAGGCGGGTTCAGCGTGCAAGGGCGATACGGCGGATGGCTTCATGGTTCTCTCTCGTGCAGCAAGCCGTCATAAGACAGTCGGTTACAGGAGAGATAGCAATACCCGTGCCTAAAAAATAGTTGTTACTTTTCAATAAGTTAAAAAATAAGCTGGAAAACGCGTCAAAGCGCTGGCTAGCAGATGAGGGATTGGGATGGAGGTAATCTGCCCCGGATTTCATCCGGGCTACAAAGACTTGGCGGGTTACACCCACCATACGAGGTTGGAAAACGCGCTTTTGTAGGGTGGACATGGCGAAGCCTTGTCCACCATGCGGCCTTAACGAGCCGGGCTTACTCGTCCAGCCCTTCGTCTTCGCGGCGGCCCATGCCGTACTTGCGCATCTTCTCCACCAGGGTGGTACGGCGGATGCGCAAGCGTTCAGCAGCGCGCGCGACTACCCCGCTGGCGTCGTCCAGCGCCTGCTGGATCAAGCCCTGCTCGAGGTTGCCCAGGTAGTCTTTGAGATCCAGCCCCTCGGGCGGCAGCATCGCCGCTGCATCCATACCGGGCAGACCGGCAGCCACTATCGCGGCGCGCTCTTCCAGTTCGTCGCGCAGGCTGGTGGTCAAATCTTCGTCTTCGTCGTCGACATGGCGGAATTTCTTCGGCAACTCGCCGACACCGATAACGCCGTAGGGGTGCATGATCGCCATGCGCTCGACCAAGTTGGCCAGCTCGCGCACGTTCCCCGCCCAATCATGCCGACACAACGACATGATGGCCGCCGAGTTGAAACGAATCGAACCGCGCTTCTCGAACTCCATGCGCGAGATCAGTTCGTTCATCAACAGCGGAATGTCTTCGACCCGCTCGCGCAGCGGCGCCATTTCGATGGGGAAGACGTTCAAGCGGTAATAGAGGTCTTCGCGAAAGCTGCCGGCCTCGATCATTTGTTCCAGGTGCTTGTGCGTGGCGGCGATGATGCGCACATCGGCCTGCTGGGTTTTGTTGCTGCCCACTCGCTCGAAGGTCCGCTCCTGCAATACCCGCAACAGCTTGACCTGCATGGGCAGTGGCATGTCGCCGATTTCATCGAGGAACAGGGTGCCGCCGTTGGCCAGTTCGAAACGGCCGGCGCGGCTGGTGATGGCGCCGGTAAAGGCGCCCTTCTCATGACCGAACAATTCGCTTTCGAGCAACTCCGCGGGAATAGCGCCGCAGTTGACCGGAACGAAAGGCGCATCGCGGCGCTTGGAGTGGTAATGCAGATTGCGCGCGACCACTTCCTTGCCGGTACCGGACTCGCCGAGGATCAATACACTGGCTTCGGTATCGGCGACCTGCTGCATCATCTGCCGCACTTGCTGGATCGCCCGACTGGTGCCGACCAAGCTGCGGAACAGATTGGTCTCGCGTTGGCGACCGCGCTCGCGGGCCTGGTCGTACATTTCGCGGTAGACCTGCGCCCGGTGCAAGGAATCGAGCAGTTTATTGTAGCTGGGGGGCATATCCAGGCTGGTCAGTACGCGGCGGCGCAGGCTTTCCGGCCATTCCGCAGCCACCTGCTGGGCGAGCATCAGCACGGGCAAAAACTCGTCCCAGGCCTCCAACTGCTTGAGCAGCTCGAGCGGGCCGCCCTTGCTTTGCACCTCGCCCAGTAACACGGTCAGCACATCTCGACTGGACGACAACGCATCCACCGCTTCGCGCCAATTCTGGCTGCTGCAGGCGAGATGATCTTCCCCAAGAAAATTCAGGATGACCGTTACATCGCGACGACGCTCATGATCATCGTCAATCAACAGAATTTTGGTTTCACGCCACATATTATTTTTTTCTGACCCGGGAATGACAGGACGCACAGATCCATTGGCGCTAAACGAACGCAATCAATTGGCCACTAGTAAAGTCAATTTGACCGACGTAGTCAATTTTATGGCGTGCTTTTTTTGTTCCATCCGACCGATAGTCCAAGAGACTGTTTAAAAAGATCGGATAGATTCAGAGAGTTTAGTCGAGGTTGGCGGTAGCGCAGGTGGAAGGGCCTGCCTCGTGACAAGGTTGGCAGGCTGTTGAAAAACCACCTGCCGATCATGTTCAACCAAACAGTTGATAGACCTTGGCCCCTTGCTGGGACTGGTTCAATTGCACGAGCTCCCTGGCCAGGCGTTGCTGTTCGGCCTGACAGACGCCGACCAGCTCGCGGTAAAGGTCCAGCAGTTCTTGCATGCGCGCACGCAGGACTTCCTCGTCGAGGACAGCTTCGACCATTGCCTCATCGACGGCTTGCCGGCACTGCAGATCCAATTCGCCGATCCTCGTCCAATCTTTATTGGCCAAAGCATGGCGCAAGGCGCTTCCGGTTTCTTGCAGCCGCTGGACAGATGAACTCATGGACTTGCTCCTCACACGCGAAACGCGCTCATTGGCTGATGGCGTCCCAACCGGTCTTCACATTACGCAGTAGACCCGCCACTTCGTCCAGAGGTGCGGCCTCATTTTTCAGGTTCGCTTCAAGCAATCGCGCGACCATGTACTCATAGAGGTTATCCAGATTGGCGGCCACTTCGCCACCCTGTTGCAGATCGAGCCCCTCGCGCAAGCCGCCGATGATACCTATGGCTTTGCCGATAAGCTCGCCCTTGAGTGCGGTCTGATCGCGCTCCATGGCACCACGCGCTTGCGCCAAACGCGCCAGGCCGCCTTCCATCAACATCTGGATCAGCCGATGCGGGCTGGCTTCCATCGCCTGAGCCTGAGTGTTGACGGTTTGATACTGCTTGAGGGCCGCCATCGCGTTCATTGTCGCTCTCGCTATTCTGCTTGCTGGATACCTTAAGTATCGGCGCTGCAGCGCAAAGCTTTAACGCGAAATCAGTTCGTCGCGGTCGGCTCCACCTCGGGACCTATGGCGTCCCAGGCACTCTTGATCTGCTCCAGCAACACCTGCACTTCATCGAGGGTGCGCGGCGTATCGTCCAATGCGACACCGGCCAGACGGCGGGTCATATAGTCGTAGAGCGAATCGAGGTTCTCGGCGATGTCGCCGCCCAGCTGTTTATCCAGACTGGCTTGCAGCACGCCGAGGATGGTGATGGTACTGCCCACCGCCATGCCGCGGATCTCGGTATCGCCTTCGAGCTGAGCGTGCTTGGCCAGCATCACCCGCTGCAACGCGCCATCGAGCAACATCTGCACGATACGGTACGGCGATACGTCCTGGCTGGTCTTGACCTGCTTGTAGGTGTCGATGGGGTGCTTGCTCATTAGCTATCCTTTTTCACGAAGCCCGGCAGGCTGGCCAGTTGATTGGCGAGGCTTTCGCTGGTTTTCTGCAACCGACCGACCAACGCATCCATAGCGTTGTATTGGCTATAGAGGCGCGCCTGCACCTTCTCGATCCGCAGGCTCAGTGCCTCGCGCTGTTTGTCGATACTGCTGATAGTGGTTTGCAGACCCTTTTCACGCTGCTGAAATACCCCCTCGGTGCCCAGATAGGGTTTGACCACGGCTTCCAATCGCCCCATCAAACCGCCATCGCCCGAGAGGAATTCGGCGACCTTGTCGTACTTGCCGGTAAGCGCGCTGTCCAGCTTTGTCGAGTCGATGCTCAGCTTGCCGTCTTTCTGAGTGGTGATGCCCAGCTCGGCAAGCGACTGCACACCCAAGCTGTCGCCCAGTTGCACAAGCTCCTTGCGCATCCCGCTGAGCAGATTTCGGATGGAGGTGTCGCCCAGCAGAGGGCCGGTGACCGGCTGCTTACCTTCACCGACCGGCACCACGGCAGTCAGCTCGTTGGTGGTTTGTATCAGCTTGTTGTAGGTATCGACGAATTTCTGCAGGTTGCCACGCACCGTCCCCTTGTCCTGGGCGACCGTGATGTCGATGGTCTTGTTCGCCGCGATGTCGTCCGCCGACTGAGCGCTGACCAGATTGATGGTAATGCCTTCGATCACATCGTCGACGGTGTTGCTCAGCTTGACCACCGAAAGACCGTCGACCGTGAACAATGCGGATTTCGCCGTATCGATCGTCTTGCTGTTGCTGCCGCTGGTGGACGCCAGCGCCGTCAGACTGTTGTCGCCGGCGCTCAAGTCATCGGTGGTCGCCGTGACGCTCAGGTCCTCACCGTTGCTCGACTGAATGACCAGACGCGAGCCGCCATCGACGGTTTCGATAGTGGCGCTGATACCCTGGGCCGCTCCATCGGTGTTGATTTTCTGACGGATCGTATCGAGCGAATCCTCTGCGCCTATCGCCACGGCCAGATTGACCGCACCACTGCCGATATTCAGTGTGCCGGCCTTGAACGTCGCCGTCGCGCCGCCCGCCACTACCGGTAACTGAGCCGTGCTATTACCCGCGGAAAAGGCCAAGGCCGTCAGGGCATTTGCGCCTTGGGTGACGCCGTCCTGGCTGGCGGCGACTTGAATATCGTTACCCTCGCCGGTTTTCGAGGAACTGAGGATCAGCCGCGAACCCGAGGCGTCGGTGACGATACTGGCGCTGACGCCCTGGCTGGCGCCGGCCGTATTGATCGCATCGCGCACACCCAGCAAGCTGTTGTTGCTCGCATCGATATCGACATCGAAGCTGCTTGAACCAGTACTGATGGTCAGCGTGCCCGAATTGAAGGTGGCCGCCGAGCCGCCGGTTACCGAAGGCAGCGCGATCTTGCTGCTGGAGGCAAGCTGCTGCACTTGCAGGCTGAACTTACCGGCCGGTACGTCGCCGGTAGCGGTAGCGGTCAGCACCGAAGAGCTGGAAGACGACACCGTCTGCTTTTGAAATGCAGAGGTTTTATTGAGGCTCTGCAGCACCGTGCTGAGTTCGCTGACAACCGAGCGCAGACTTCCGAGTGCAGAGATACGCGAGGTGGTGGTCTTTTCAAGCCGGTTCAGCTGCGCCTCTTTCGGGGCGCGCTCCGAATTGACCAGAGCCTTTACGATGCTGTCGATATCGATTCCTGAGCCAATGCCCGTAATCCCAGCCATGTTTCACCTCGCCAAAATAGTGACAGCGCAACGCTAATAGCGCTTACGCAGTCAAAAGCCGTGCCAGCTAAAAGCTAGGCTTCGGCTTTGAACAACAAACTGCGGACCTCCGAAAGATTCTCTGCCAGTTGCAGGGCTTCCTCGGAAGGAATCTGCCGAATCACATCGCCAGAGCCCGCATCGGTCACCTTGACCACCACTCGGCCACTGGTTTCCTCCACGGAGAAATTGATGCTGCGGCGAACCGATTGCACAAAATCCTGGATGGAAGCGACCGCTTCCTCGATTTGCTCGCGACTGGTGGCGTTCTCGCCTTCAGCCGCTGCTCCGGGCTTGGACTTGCCAGCCACCGGCTCATCGCCAATCTTGCTTGCACCGGACTCCGAAGCCTTATTTTGCATAGCGTCGTGCGGTGCTAAACGCGCAGACTCGCGGGTTGCGACCTGAATAAGCGGTTTTTGTATCGAGCCGATGTCCATAAATTTCTCCTCACAAAGAGGGAACGGGGAGAAGAGCTAAGCCCTTCTCCCCGCAGTCTAGCGCTTTTACCCTTAGCCGAGCAGGCTAAGTACAGCCTGCGGCAACTGGTTGGCCTGGGCCAGGATCGCGGTGCCGGCTTGCTGCAGGATCTGATTCTTGGTCAGTTCCGAGGTTTCCGCAGCGAAGTCGGTGTCGCGGATCCGGCTGCGGGCAGCCGAGGCGTTTTCTGCAATATTCTGCAGGTTGGAGATGGTGTTCTCGAAGCGGTTCTGTACCGCACCGAGCTGAGCACGCTGGCTGTCGATGTTGGAGATCGCACCGTTGATCACGCCCAGGGCGTTCTGCGCGCCTTCGGCAGTGCTGATATCGATATCTGCTACCGCGTTCAGCTCACTGAAGCCATCGGTGCCGACAGTGGCATCCAGGTTGGTCAACGAGAAGGCGTCGGCCGCTTCGAACCGAACCACACCGTCTGCCCGAGCGCCGCCTGCTGCCGCGATGGTGGCCGCAGCGCCGATGACATCACCCGCTTCGGTCCCTTCGAAGTCGTAGGACTGCAGGGTCGCGCCATCCGCGGCACCGTCCTGGAAGGCATCGATGATGATCGAATCACCGCGCTCGCTGACCAGTTCGATGGTGTCGCCCAGGGAGCGTGCGGCGATACCGGTGGAACCGGTTTCCTTGTTGATCGCATCAGCCAGGGCCGAGAGGTCGGTGGCGTCGGTGATGTTCGCGGAGATGGTCACGCCAGCGTCGGCGTTGGCATTGTTCGAACCGTACAGGGTGAACGAGGTGGTACCGCTGGATACGCCGGACAGCTGGGCCACGGTACGGGCATTGGCGGTAACGCCAGTGGTATCGGACTTGCTGTTGACCGACTGGGCGATATCGCGAGCGCTCGCACCACCGGAGTAGGAGAAATCGGCAGTGCCGAGTTTGCCGGTGATGGTACCGCTAGCACCCTGATAGCCCTGGCCGGAAGCGGTCAGATCGCTGAAGCCGGAAGCCGAAGCGGCGGCGGCGACACCCGAGCTGTCGAAACGGTTGATACCGATACGGTCGGAGGTAGCGGCGCCGATGGAAACGTTGATGGTTTCGTAGGCGTTGGCACCGACCTGGAAGCTCTGCGAGCCGAAGGAGCCGTCGAGAATCTTGCGGCCACCGAAGCTGGTGGTTTCGGCGATACGGTTCAGTTCCTGTTGCAGCTGGGACACTTCGGACTGCAGGGCGGCACGTTCAGTGGCGCCGTTGGAGCCGTTGGCGGACTGCAGGGACAGGTCGCGGATACGTTGGAGAATGCCGGTGGACTGTTGCAGTGCGCCTTCAGCGGTCTGCGCCAGGGAGATACCGTCGTTGGAGTTACGTACCGCTACGTTCAAACCGTTGATCTGACTGGTCAGACGGTTGGAGATCTGCAGGCCCGCGGCGTCGTCTTTGGCGCTGTTGATGCGGAAACCGGTAGACAGGCGCTGGAGGGAAGTGTCCAGGCCTTTGGACGAGGTGTTCAGGTTACGCTGAGTGTTCAGCGAGGCGACGTTTGTGTTGACTGTAAGGGCCATGGTAATTGCCTCCAAAGGACCGTGCTACTGAGTTTGTCTGAGCCTGCGAGCTTTGGGTCTGCTTTTGCTCAGACGCCCCATTAAGTTCGCATTCGTACTTTGTATCGGCGCTCCATGGGGAAGCTTTAGGAATTTGCTTGAAGTTTTTTTTTGCATCCTTGACAAGCACTTAGCGTTAAAAAGCAGGAAAAAAGACCGAAATGCCGAGTTTCCGACAGGCATTTTGCGATCATTCCACCGCCTTACCGCTCACTCCGGCCCGGCAGCAACAAGGCCGGGCCGTGTCAGGCATCAGTCCGGCAACCAGGCGGCACGCCAGGCTTCGACGTTGCCCGCTTGCAACATCCATTTATCCAGCACCTGAGCGCGCAATTCGTCGCCCGCCTTGGCCGCCGCGTCCAGATCGTTGATGTGCATGCGAATCGCATCCACCCAATCCTTGAAGCGGTTCTTCACCCGGGTCACCGGTAGCGCATCGCGATAGCAACGCACGTCGCTGCAGATCACCGGGAAACCACAGGCGCCGTATTCCAGCAGACGCAGGTTGCTCTTGCATTCGTTGAACAGGTTCTGCTCCACCGGCGCCAGGGCCAGATCGAGATCGAGACTGGCGAGGGCCTGCGGATAAGCCTCTATATCGACGCCGACGTGCACTTCATGAACGTAGGGCCGGATTTTTTCCGGGCACAGACCGAAAAACACCCACTCCACCTCGCCCGCCAGCGCCTTGATCACATCGGCAATCAGCTCCAGGTCGCCGGTATGGCCGATGCCGCCCGCCCAGCCGACCCGCGCCTTGCTGCCGCGCCGACGCTGGGCGCTCAGGTCTTTCCACCAGTGCACCGGCAAACGGTTTTCGATCACCCGGATGTCCGCGTGCAGCCCGGCGAAGGCCTCGGCCAGGGGTTCAGTCGAAACCACGAAGCGATCGACGAAGCCGAACCCTTTGCGCAGCGACTGCAAGATGTCCTTGGGCATCGCCTCGCGGTGCACACTTTTGATCGGCAGGTTGGGCAGGTAGTCGTCCAGCTCGTAGACCTTGAAGGCACGGGAGAACGCCTTGATCCGCCGCATGGCCTCCAGACGGTCGTCGCCGATCTGCCGCTGCAACACGATTACATCGGGGTCGTAGCGCTCCAGGTCGACGACGTGCAGCAAGCCGGGCGAAAGCATGCCTTCGATCAGGCCGGCTTCCTGCAGCGCCTTGAACGGTTGAATGACGCGGTAGTTGCCACAGCCGTAAGGATCGGCCGGATGCGCCAGCACTACCGGCAACGGCTTCCAGGTCAATGGTCGCCAGGTCAGCTGCACGTCGGGCTCCAGGTCGAAGCCGCAGCCGTTCAACGACAGGTTGCGGTTATACGCCGGGTCGCGCGCCAACACCGGCAACCATTTGCCGTACATGGCGTCCTGCTCGCCGAGGAAGCGTTTGCGTTTGGCCTCCCCGGCTTTGGGGTCGATCTTGGTCTGGCTGACGCTACCTTCGTGCAAGACCACCGCGTGGGGCGTCCATACCGACAGGTAGCCGGCGTCGCGGACTTTCAGGCAGAGGTCGACATCGTTGTAAGAGACCTTGAATTGCACCTCGTCCATGCCGCCGACGTCTTCGTATACGGATTTGCGGATCATCAGGCAGGCGGCGGTCACCGCGCTGTAATTCTGATCGACCTGCAAGCGCTGCATATAGCCGGGCGCATCCATCGGCTCGCCAATAAAGGGGTGATCGGCCGGGCCACGCAGACCGAGCAATACCCCGGCGTGCTGGATGCGCCCATCCGGGTAGAGCAACTTGGCGCCGACGATGCCGACCTCGGGGCGCTGAGCATGGTTGAGCAACTCGTCCAGCCAGTCCTCACGGATGATCGCGGTATCGTTGTTGAGCAATACCAAGTATTCGCCGCGCGCCTCGCCCACGGCCATGTTGTTGATCGCCGAATAGTTGAACGGGTATGGATAGCGCAGCACGCGCAACTGCGCCTCGCCCAGGCTTTCGATGCCGGCCAGCCACTCGCGGGCTTCGGGGGTTTCGCTGTTGTTGTCGACGATCAGAAGTTCGTAGTGCGGGTAGCGGGTCTTCTCCAGCAGGCTTTCCACGCAGCGTTGCAGAATCGGCAGCTGATCCTTGGTCGGAATGATGATGGACACCAGCGGCTGCGCCTGATGGCCGTAACGGATGCGGTAGCGCCCCGGCAGATGCGGCGTCAGCTCGGCCTGATAACCGCGGCTAGCCAGATGGCGCAGGACGGCCGCACGCTCCGCCGGTTGCTCCTCGAGCCTCGGTGCGTCGGTGATGACCAGGGGTTCGTCGATATGACCGAAACCGCTCAGCCCGCCCTGCTCGATCAAACGCAATATCAGCTCGAATTCCAACGCCCCGGCGTACTCGGCGGCGAAGCCACCGGCTTCGATGACGACATCGCGACGCAACAGCCAGTGCCGCGCCATGCCCGCCGGGAAGCTCAACAGCATGTCCAGGTTGAAACCCGGACGGAATGCCGGCCCCAGGCCATCGGCCGAGCGCAGCAGTTCATCGCCATAGGCCGCCCGGCAATCGTCGCCGGCCTGCAGCAACTCCAGGGCCATCATCAGCAAGCCGCTGGCGGTGAACTCGTCACCGGCCCGGGCCAGCATCGCCCAGTCGAAATCCGCCTGGGCGATAAGTTGGTTGAGCGCCTCGACATGCCCGGCAGCGCTCACGCCCAGGCAGCGCACGCGGGGATCGGCAACTTTGAACTCCGCCGCTTCGCCGGTGCTGAGCACGACTATCTGCAAACGCGAGTAGCGATGTTCCGGCGAGGCCAGGCTATCGAGGGTTGCCCGGACCTTGTCGGCCTCGTCCTGCAAGTCGAGCAGCAGAATGCCGAACCTCGGCGCGCCTTCGCTGGCCTGCAGATGGTCATGAATCATGCGTTCCTGAACGGCAGTGGGCACCCGTGCGTCCAGCCACATGCGGATGCCGTCGCGCGCCGGCTCCTGCAGCACTCCACCGGCATCGCGCAGCGGCGCGAATCCGGCCGACGCGGGCGCCACACGGGTGACCGTCTGGCGGGCTTCGGCGCGCTTGGCGGCCTCGGCCAGGCGCTCACGCAGTGGGAAATCCTGCCATTCCTCGGGCGCGCGGCCGAGTTCGCGGCAGCGCACCCGGGCCTCCGGACGTGGGTTGTAAAGGCCCATGGCACGGATTTGCCCGGCGAATACCTGCACGCCCTTCTGCCACAGGGGCAGCATGTCGCCCTGTTGCTGGCGCTGCTCGGCATGCTTGCGAAAGCACGACAAGGGTTCGCACAGATAGGCCAGGCTGCCATGGCGCAGCACATTGACGTACATCGCCAGGTCGTTGATCGCGCGTACCGTTTGTCCATCCAGGCAGCAGACGTTCGGTTTGATGTCGGCCAGATGGGCGCGGCGGAACATCACCGTGCTCGGTTCGCCGATAAAGTTCATCGGCGCATCGGCGAGGTAGGCGATCAAGTCGTCGCCGTACAGGATGCTATCGCCGTCGAACGGGCAGCAGGTCGCCGGCACGTCCGGCAGCGGCAGGCCGGATTCGTCGATCAGCAGACGCCGGCTGGTGACCAGGCTGACATCGGGGTTGGCCTCGAACACCTCGACCATACGCGCGATGCAGTCGTTGAGCAGGATGTCGTCGTCGTTGAGGAATTTGACGAACTCGCCCTCGGCCTCGACCACGCACTGGGTGTAGTTCATCAACCCGCCGAGGCCCGGCTGGTTGCGGATCACCCGGATGGGATGGCGGCTGTGTTCGCGGTAACGCTCGAGGATCTGTTGGATGCCCTCGTCCGGGCAGTCGTCGCTGACCAGGATCTCCAGCGCCTGGTAACTCTGGGCCAGCGCGCTGAGCAACGCCGCCTCGAAGTGCCGCGGCTTGAAGGTGGGAATCACGATACTGACGAGGGGTAGCTTGCTCACGTGCGATGTCCTTAGCGAATCTGTAAGGGTGGCGCTGGCGCCACGGCGATTCATATCAAGCGTCGAGAATATGGGCGTGGCTGGTCAAAACCTGACGCACCTGCTGTGGGCTGTTCCACATCAATACGTCGAGTACCGACAGACCCGGCTCGAAGGCATAGGGCCCGGTGTCGTAACGGAACTCGTCGAACTGCAGAAAGGCCAGCCGGATGCCGTAACGGGCAAAATCCTGCGGATCGAACAGGCCGCGGCCGCCAGGCGGATTCAGGTAGAAGCTGGCGCCCAGTTGCCGGCTGATCGCCGGCGCCCAGCCACCGGGGCTGTCGATGTGCTGCAGATCCAGGTCCAGTTCCGAGCAGATCGCATAATCGAACGGCAGCTCGAGATAGGCGCAGACTGCCGCCAATCCCTGCACGTTGAGTTCGACCAATGAATCGCCGGCCACCGCGTCGAAAGTGCGATTGACCAGCTGCACCACCTGCTCGTAGAACGGCGCCTTGCGGCGGTAGTGAGTCAGTTTGCCGAGCACGCTGGCGCGGGTTTTGTGCATGTCCTGCACGCGGGCTTCGCGGGTCGTGATGGCGATAGAGGAATTGGCCAAGGGTACGTTGACGTAGTTCCAGCCGGCCTGCGGGTGCAACACACGGTTGCGGCTCATCCAGGACTTGGGCGTGTATTGGCTGACATCGAACACCACCCAGCGCTCGGTATGGGCGATCAGCGCGAAATGCCCGAGGTACGGGAAAAAGTACGGTTGCATGATGCCCAGCTTCACCGCGGCCCTCCCAGGCTGTGGCGAATGCTGACGGCCTGCTCATGGGCGGCACGGACGATCTGACCGATGCGCCGCGCGCCGGCCGCGTCTATCGGTTGGCCGATCGGCAGCTGCAGCACCTTGGCGCACAGGGCCTCGGTCACCGGCAGACGCTCAGCCGCCTCGGGGTAACGCTCGTCATAGGGTGTGCAGCGATGGATGCCGGGATAGAAATAACGCCGCGCCAGCACGTTTTCCGCACGCAACACTGCCTGTAGCTCGTCACGGCTGAGGCCGAAGCGTTCCGCGTCGATCTCGCAGACCACATATTGATAGTTGGTCGTGCTCACCGCCTGCGGCTCGATCAGACGCAAGCCCGGCAAACCGGCCAAGGTATCGCGGTAGGCGGCGAAAATGCCCTGATTGCGCTCGATGATGCGCGGGAAGTTGTCCAGGCTGAGCAACGCAACGGCCGCCTGCGCCTCGGACATGCGACCGTTGGCGGTACGGCTGACATGCACCGGGCGGCCAGCGCCGTAACTGCTGCGGATATTGCGCAGGCGCGCGGCCAGTTCGTCGTCGTTGGTGCACACGCAACCGCCTTCGGCGGCGCTCAACACCTTGGTGGCATGGAAGGAAAACACCTCGATGGCGCCGAAGTTGCCGACCGCCCTGCCCGCCACCGCGCAGCCGAAAGCATGGGCCGAGTCGTAATACAGCGGCACGCCGCGCCTGTCGGCGAGCTGACGCAAGCGGTCATGGGCGCAGACATCGCCCCACAGGTTGACCGCCAAAATGGCGCTGACCGCCTCGTCCTCGAGCAAGCGTTCCACTTGGGCCGGGTCGAGCTGATGAGTCAGCGGATCGACATCGCAGAACAATGGCTCCAGCCCCGCCCAGGTCAGCGACTGCGACGTGGCGATAAAGGAGAACGCCGGGGTGATCACCTTGCCGCGCAAGCCGAGGGCATCGGCGGCCATCAACAGGCCGATGGTGGCGTTGGTGACACAAATGGCGTGGCGCACCCCCAGTCGTTCCTGCAGCACCTGCTCCAGTTGCTGGGTCAACGGCCCCTGGTTGGTGTAGTACTGGCGCTCGAAGATGCCGCGCATGGCTTCTTCATAGGCCGACCACTCGGGGAAATACAGCTGGCCGACCGGCAGCGGCTGCTCGAACGCCGGGGTGGCGCCGAGAATGGCGAGTTCGACGGTGCTCATACGGCGACCCTCTGGCGCAGTTCGGCGGCGTGTTCGTGAAGGAAGCGCAGCAGGACGACGATCGCGTGGATGTCCTGCTCGTCGACGAAATGGCCGCAGGGCAGCAGCACAAAGCGCTCGGCGAGCCGCTCGGTGACCGGCAGCGAACCGCCGATGGTCGGGTAATCGGTGGGTTTCTGGTGCAGCGCCGGCGCGTAGTAGGCGCGGGCGAGAATGCGTTCGGCGTTGAGCAGGCTCAGGGTCTGCGTCCGCGGCAGCGGCCAGTCGTCGAGCAGTTCGACAAGGATGTTCTTGAAGCCGCTCCGCTCGCTCTCGTCGAACTCGACCAGACGCACGCCCGGCAGGCCCGCGAGTTCCCGGCGATAGGCCTGGTAGCGCTCGCGGTTGCGCGCCACCTGGGCGTCCAGCGCATCCAGGCCGGCCAGGGCCATGGCCGCGTGCACCTCGTTGAGCTTGGCGTTCATGCCCAGTTCCTGGACGTTGTCCGGGGTGTAAAAACCGAAGCCGCGCATGCGCACCAGCTTGGCCGCCAGCTCGGCGTCGTTGGTGGTGATATAGCCGCCCTCGAAACCGTTGAGCAGCTTGCTCGCATGCAGGGAGAAGCATTCAGCCCGGCCAAAGCTGCCGACCTTGCGCCCGGCGTAGGTTTCATAGACCGACTCGACGGCATCGATGAACAGCGGGATGCCGCTTTCCTCGGCCAGCGCTTCCAGCCCGACGGCGTCGCAGCAATTCATGATCGGGTGCACGCCGAGGATCAGCGCGGTCTGCTCGCTCAAATGTGGGCGCACCGTGTCGGCGCTCAGCGCCAGCGTCTGTGGATCGACCTCGCAGAAACGCGGCACCAGGTCGGCCCAGGCCGCTACATCGGCCATGCGCCTGTAGGTCAGCGAAGGCATGACGATTTCCCGGCGCCCCGGCAGTGCCAGGCATTTGATCGCCAGCACCAACGCCCAGAAGCCGCTGCAGAAGGTCACGCAATGGGCGGTCTGGTGGAACTCGGCCAGACGCTGCTCCAACTGCTGCACCAGCGGCCCGTTGTTGGTGAATTGGTGCGCCTCGTAAAAGGTGCGCGAATACTCCAGGAAACGCTCGAAATCCGGCTGAACCAGGCTCGAGGTCGAGCGCGGCAGGTCGAACAGCGGCTGGCCGCCGAACAGCGCCAGCTCATCGCAACTGGACTTGGCCGTCATGGGCGCGCGCGCTCGAGCAAAGCGTCATAGCGGTAGTGCGCCGTATAGAAGCCCTGCGGCATGCGCTGGATATGCGCCTGCCAGCCGCAGTCGGCGGCCAGTTGGCAGAACTCCTCGGCGCTGCGCCAGATGCCGATTTTCGAATCGTGATGCTTGAGCTCGGCGGAATGATCCAGGCCATCGGTGTAGAAATCCTGATAGCGCTCGAGGTCCGGCAGGTTGCCGATAAACACCCGCTCGACCTGGCTGTAATCGCGGCACAGGGTGGTCAGTACCAGGCGTGCGGTGGCCTCGGGAAAATACGGGAAGCTGCCGTAGCACAGCACCTTGGTGAAACGCGCCGGGTCGCTCTCGGCGACTATGTATTCGCCCACGTCGGCCAGATCGAAACGACGTAGCGGCTGTTGCTCGAAATAGCGCTTGGCCACCTCGATCAGCACCTCGGAATAGTCCACGCCATAGACTTCGGTGCAGTCGTCGAAGAAGTAACGCGACAGCGCGCCATTGCCACAGGCCAGATCCAGCAGGCGATCCTCGGGCTGAAACGCCAACGCGCCTTTGATGGTCGCAACTATCATCTGAATCTGTTCTTCCGAAACCGGCTGGCCATTGACCGAACGCTTTATCTGCCCCCAAAAGTCATCGGGAGCTAGGGTTTTCGGGTATTCCTTGAAATCTGATTCCACGGGAGTTCACCCCTGCCTGCTGCGATTAAGTTGACCGTCGTCCGGCGCCTACCAACAGCGTAGGCCATCCGCCCGGCGATCCCGCCGTGCCGCTATGCGCGCGCGATATAGAGAATGCTGCTGGGCTTCAGGCCCATCGCCGCGTACACCTCGGCGCCGAAGTAGTCGATGCCGTACTGGTCGACCCTGAAACCGTTGTCCTCGATTTTGCGCACGAAGTCATCGTGGGCGTATAGCCGCACGTGATCGTTCTGTCCATAAAGACGCCAACGCCCGGCTTCGTCGGTAACGCTGGGGTCTTCGAGGGTGTGTTCGATACCGACGATGATTGGAGCCATTAAAATGCCGCAGCCGCCATCCCGGGTGATCCGGCGCAACTCGCGAATCGCCTTGCCGTCGTCGGCCACGTGTTCGAGCACGTGGCTGCAGATGAAGAAATCGTAGGTACCGTCGGCGAACGGAATGTCCATCAGGTCGACCTGATAGTCCACGCCCTTCATCGCCAGGTCGGCGGTGGCGTAATCGAACAACCGGCTGCCGCGGATCAGCCGCGACATCGCCTGTTCCGGCGCGAAGTGCATGACCTTGGCGCCTTCGCGCAAACGGCCGGCGGCGACTTCCTGCTCCATCCAGCAGACGTATAAACGTTCGCGGTCGGAGGCGCCGCAACGCTTGCAGGTGTAGCTGTCGTGGGCGGTCATCTCGCCCTGGCCGTAATGCACGAAGCCATGACGGCGGGCGTTTTCCCGGTAGAACTCGGGGATCGCTGCGAAGCTGGCATCCGATTGCTTGCACACCGGGCAGGGATAAATCCGTGGCGCGGCCGCGGCTACCGGCTGTTGCGCCGCCGGTTTCGGCGGCTGCGCGCCCTGCTGCTCTTCGAGAATACCGAGCAGGTTGTTGGCCACCAGGTGCTCGGCCTCGCCCTGCAGTGCCAGGGCCTGGCGAAACAGCTGCAAGGCGCTCGGCGTATCGCCCAGCTTGTGATGGGTCACGGCCAGGTCGTTGGCCAATTCGGCATAGAGGCCGATGGCCGCCCTGACCTGTTCGAGCAGAGCCAAAGCGGCGGCGAAATCGCCCGAGGCGAAGGCCTGATAAGCCTGTTCCTTGATTGCTTGCAGATCGCTTGCCATGAAAGCCTCATGTGCGGGACCACGTCGAACGCGCCCGGAAGACCACCCGGCGGCGACGGGAAAACGTCAATGATTTGGCCAAAGGCCGTACTGATGAGGGTAGCAGCAAGAAATCGGCCAACTCGGCACGAGTGATAAACGAGGCACGGAAGGCGCGTGGAGCGCTTTCCAGAGGGCTGTTTAACGCAACTGGTTGAACAGATTCAACCCAGCAATCTTCACGTAGCTCTGCTGCGCCGCCTCCAGCACGATGCTCTGGAACGACAGGCGCGACAAGGCTTCGGCGTAGTCCAGCTCACGCAGGTCGGCCTGCACCGACTTGTTGACCAGGGTGACGTCCTCATTGTCGATCTCGGTGGTGTCGATCAGGTTCAAGCGCGCGCCGATTTCGGTCTGCACTTCGAGCACTTTGCCCAGGCCGTTGTCGAGGTTGGTCAGGCCGATCGCCACTTCGTTGCGAATCGCCAGGTTGCCCGCCGGCGAGGTCGGCGAGGATTCCAGCGCCTGACGCAGACGGCTGATGGTGTTGAGGATGCTGCGCTGTTCCTGGAATTGCGGCTGCACGCCGAACTCGTCGCCCCCCGCCACGGTGGCGGGCGCGGAAATACTGAAATCGGCGCCGAACACGGTGAAGGTCGATGGGTAAGGTCCGGCCGCGGTGCCGGTGGCGATGGCCGGGCTGGAGGGCCCGACGGGCTGGGCATAAACCTCGTAGTCGGTATCGTTGATGAAGCGCAGAACGATGCCCGAGGTCGGGAACTGGCTGTCGAAGGTCGTCTGGTTGCTGATGCCGCCGGGCGACACCACGGCCGTCGAATTGTTGGTCGATGAGCGGGTGACGGCGAACTCGGTCGGCGCGGACTGCAGGGTAAAACTGTGGGTATTGATCCCCGGCGAACCCGGCGTTGTGGTGTCGGCCAACAGACTGTCGAGATTGAGCTCGTTATCGCCGGCTTGCAGAACCACATCCAGCTCGAAACGCATGCCGCGGAAGTTGATCGCATTGCCGCCATTGGCCAATGGCTCGATCTGCCCGCCGCCGGGAATTTCCGAGGTGACGTCGGTGCCCGCACCGTCGTAGATACGGAATTCGTTGCCGCTGACGAACACCAGCGAGTAGGGTTCGGCGCTGCGGAAATCCTCGTTGAACGCCTGGTTGTCCTGCACCAGGCCGGGCGAGATGAACACCCGCTGATCGGCACTGGGTACGGCCGGGATGGTGGTCGCCGGCAACGGCGGGGTCGGTAGCGCGGCGTTGCTCACCCCACTGCTTTCCCTCACCCGGTTGGCGTTGCTCACGTCTTCGAACAGGCGCTTGCCGTTATCGTTGATCGCCACGTTGCTCGAGCCCGCCACCTGCAGGCTGCGCTGCCCTTCGTCGCCCTGGTAGGAATAGGTGCCGTCGGGGTTACGCAGAAAAGGTTCGGTCTTGCCGAGAAAGCCGCTGAACAGGTATTCGCCACGGGCGTTGCGGCTGTTCATCAGGTTGAGCAATTCGCTTTCGCGCTCGCCCAGCTCTTTGGCGATGGACTTGCGATCCTCCGCCGACAGCGCGCCGCCGCCGGCCTGCACCGCCAACTCGCGAATGCGTTGCAGCACGTTGACCGTGGACGTCAGGGTGGTTTCTTCCTGGGTCAGGCTGTTCTTCGCCGCGGTGAGGTTGTCCTTGTATTGCTTGAGCACCGATTGCTGCTGCTCGAGCTGTAGCAAGCGCACCGAGGCCACCGGGTCGTCCGCCGGAGTGAGGATGCGGTTGCCGCTGCTGATCTGCTCCTGGGTACGAATCACATCGGCGTAGTTGCGCCCGATGCCGTTCACACCGTTGTTGAATGCCTGAATGGAGGAGATGCGCATGACCATAAAACTAGCCTCGTTGCCCCGAACGCCATGAACAACCGCGTCAGAACGTATTAATCAATGTATCGAACAGATTACGCGCAACTTGAATGATTTGTGCCGACGCCTGGTAGTACTGCTCGAACTGGATCAGTTTCGCCGCTTCTTCGTCGAGGTTGACCGCCGATATCGAGTCGCGGTTATTCGTGGCCTGCTTGAGGATCGCCTCGGTCGCTTCGCCATCGACCCGGGCCTGGCTGGTCAAGGTGCCGACCCGCTCGATCAGGTCGCCATAGGCATCGGTAAAACTCGAGCCCGTAGTGGTCGGCGCCGCCGGGTTGATGCCGATCACCGCGCGGTTCTGCAGGTCGATCAACTTCAGCGCGTTGCGGTTATCCGATACGCCGTTGGTGTTGAAGGACACCGAGAAGTTGTCGCCCGCCTGGGGACGACCGCTGATGCTCACTTCGTATTCGAACGCCGTGGGCACCACGGGCGGGCCGGCAGACGCGGGCACGTTGATGGTCAGGGTGTTGTTGTCCCCCGGCACTATGACCCCGGAATCGATGATGTTGCCGTTGATATCGACCACGTCGTAGCCCTGGGTCGCCCCGCCCGTGGCGCCCATGACGATGCGCAGCGGCGGCGCATTGCGCAGGCTGGTCTCCATATCGGCCTGCGCTACCGGGTCGTAGATGTCGATTTCGGTGATCAGGGTCGGCTGGCTGATTACCCCGGTGCCGATATTCGCCGGGCTGGTTTGCGATTTCAGCGGCGCTGCAAAAGCCAGCTCTTCGGGGTTCTTCATGTCCGCGCGGATATAGGAACCGGCATTGCGGGTCGGCATCACGCGGAAACGATCGCCGGCGGCGAAGGTGCCACTGGCCACGTTGAGGGAGAAACCATCGACCTCGGCAGCCGGCACCACGGTGATATCGAAGGGGCCGAAGCTGGTGCCGTCGGACACCCGGCGCACGGTGTAATCCACGGCGCTGGTGAACTCGACTTCATAGTCGCTGGTGGTCAGTTGCGTGGTGTCTTCGATCAGCACATTGAGGTTGGCGGTGGTGTCGCTGTTGCCGACCCGCGCCAGGCTGCGCTCGCCGATCAGCCCGGGGTCGTTGAGCGCGCGAAACAAGCCGTTGCCGAACTCGCCATTGAGATCCAGGCCCTGGCCGAGCTGACGGTTGACCTGATCGGTGATCGACAGGGCCAGGCGCCCGACCGAGTTCAAGGTGGTGTCCAGCACGTCTTCGCGGTAGCGGATCATCCCGCCCATCTCGCCGCCGGTGATCAGCGAAGTGATGCCCTGGCGCGAATTGCCGCTGACGAACTGCACTTCGCTGCGCAGCGGGTCGGACAGGCCCGGCGTCACTTCCAGGCGTGACGCGGTACTGCCAACCACCAACGGCTGCCCCGAGCCGATAAACAGGTTGTAGCTGTTGTCGTCCTGGGGCACCACGGTGACGCCGATAAAGGTCGAGAGCTTGCGCACCGCTTCCTCGCGGGCGTCGAGCAGGTCGTTGGGTTGCTGGCCGTTGGAGGCGGCCACGGCAATGGCATTGTTATAACCGGCAATCACACCGGCCAGCTGATTGACCTGATCGGTCACCGCCGACAGCTGCTTATTGATAAAGGCGTTCTGTTCGTAGAGCCGGTCGTACACAGTGTTGAAGCGCTTGGCCAGACCCTCTGCCTCGGACAGCGCCAACTGCCGCGCCGGAATATTGGCGGGGTCTTCGGCGGCGGTTTGCAGCGCGGCGAAGACCTTCTGCATGCCTGGGTTGATCCCCGTGGTGCTGCCGGCCAGCAGGGAATCGAGCTGGTTGATCTGACTCAGGTAGGCCTGGGTATCGCTGTTCAGCGCGGTGCCGCTGCGCACCTGGGTATTGAGGAAATCGTTATAGATGCGCCGCACATCGACCAGGGTGGTGCCGGAGCCGATATAGCCCGCGCCACTGAATTGCGGAATACGCGTTGCCTGGATGGTTTCCTGGCGGGAAAAACCCGGCGTATTGACGTTGGTGATGTTGTGGCCGGTGACCGCCAACGACGTCTTGTTCGCGGATAGCCCGGACAGGCCAATGTTGAGTAAGTCAGCCATGGCTCGATCTTATCCGCTGGTGGTCGGGGTGCTGGCAGCGGCGACCATTTGGTAGGTCTGCATCTGCCGGGCGATCTGATTGATCTTGCGCGCATAGTGCGGGTCGGTGGCATAACCGGCCTGCTGCAACTCGCGGACGAAACGCTCGGGGTTCTCGGTGGACTTCAGCGCGGTTTCATAGCGGCCGTTGTTCTGCAGGAAGCTCACGTAATCCTCGAAGCTCTGGGCGAAGGAGTCGTACTGGCGGAACGACGCCGCCTCCTTCACCGCTTTACCGCCCTTGTATTCGGTGGTCAGCACCTTGGTCGATTCGCCGTCCCAGCTGTTGTGGGTTTTGATACCGAACAGGTTGTGGCTGCTGGAGCCGTCGCTATGACGGATGATCGATTTGCCCCAACCGGTTTCCAGGGCCGCCTGGGCCACCAGGTAACGGGGGTCGACGCCAATTTTCTCCGCGGCTTTTTCCGCCATCGGCAGCATCGCGGCGATGAATTCGTCCTTCGAGCCGAAGGCTTTCTTGCCCGCGCTGCCCGCGGCCTGGGCCAGACGCCGCCCGCTGATGGCATCGCTGCCGTTCACGCTCAGGGCTTTGTCGCCCGGTGCGGCGAAACTCTTGGCCGGCAACCAATCCTGCTGCGCCAGGGCCTGGCCGGCTGCGGCATCGGTAGCCGGCACTATGCCGGCCAGCAGCCGGTTGGTCAGGCTGACGGGCAAGGACAGCCGACGCTGATTGAGCAAGGCCGCGTCGTTGCGGTTGCTATCGACCTTGGCCAACGGCTTGCTCGGTGCAGCCGGAGAAGGCTCGCCGACCTGGGCGAACGGGTTGGGCCGGCTGCCGGGATCCTTGATCTTCGACATCTGCCGCACCAGCACGTCAGCCAAGCCGATACCGTTCTGGTTATTGGACATGGTCACCGACAACTGCTGGTCGTACATGTCCTGGTAGGTCTTGCTCTCGTTGCTGTTCATGAAGTTGCCTTCGGCGAACACTTCGTTGGCCGAGCGCATGGCCTTGAGCATCTCGTTGAGGAACAGCGACTCGAACTCCTGGGCGACCTTGCGGATGTTCTGTTCGCTGTCGCCGCCGACCTTGAATTGCTGCAGGCGATTGAGGTCGTTGAACGCACCGCTGTCCAGCGGGCTGTTACCCGAGCCGAGTAGGCCGGCGGAGAGTCGAGAGTCCATGGCGTGCCCCCTTTAAATCACGATCAGGTCGGCCTGCAGGGCGCCGGCTTGCTTGAGCGCCTCCAGGATGGCCATGAGGTCGGAAGGCGCGGCGCCGACTTGGTTCACCGCACGAACGATTTCATCGAGAGTGGTGCCGGGGCCGAACTTGAACATCGGTTTGGCCTCCTGATCGGCATTCACCCGCGAACGCGGTACGACCGCGGTCACACCGTCGGACAGCGCCTCGGGCTGGCTGACGATCGGGTCTTCGGTAATGGTCACGGTCAGGCTGCCATGGGTCACGGCGGCCGGCTGCACGCGCACGTTCTGGCCGATGACGATGGTGCCGGTGCGCGAGTTGATGATGACCTTGGCCACCGCCTGGCCGACCTCGACTTCGAGGTTCTCCAGGATCGACAGGTAATCCACCCGCTGGCTCGGGTCGAGCGGCGCGCTGACCCGGATCGAACCGCCGTCGAGCGCCTGGGCCACGCCCGGGCCGAGCAGCTCGTTGATATGGTCGACGATGTTCTTCGCGGTGGTGAAGTCCGGACGGTTGAGGTTCAGGGTCAGCGTATTGCCCTGGTTGAAACCGCTCGGCACCGGCCGTTCGACGGTGGCGCCGCCGGGAATCCGCCCGGCCGAAGGCACGTTGACGGTGATCCGCGAGCCGTCGCCACCCTGGGCATCGAAACCGCCGACGACGAGATTGCCCTGGGCGATGGCGTAGACGTTGCCGTCGATACCTTTGAGCGGCGTCATCAGCAGGCTGCCGCCGCGCAGGCTCTTGGCGTTGCCGATCGAGGCGATGGTGATGTCGATGGTTTGCCCCGGCTTGGCGAACGCCGGCAGATCGGCATGGATGGACACCGCGGCGACGTTCTTCAATTGCACGTTGCCGCCTTGCGGCACCTTGATGCCGAACTGCGCCATCATGTTGTTGAAGGTCTGCACGGTGAACGGCGTCTGCGTGGTCTGGTCGCCGGTGCCGTTGAGGCCGACCACCAGGCCGTAGCCGATCAACTGGTTGGTCCGCACGCCCTGGATGCTCGCCAGGTCCTTGAGCCGCTCAGCTTGAGCGGCGCCGGCCAGTAGCAGGGCGATCAGGGCAATCGTCGATTTGAACATGCGCATGCTCCTCAGCCTTAAAACGGCCACAGCGGGCTGATGAAGAAGCGATCCAACCAACCCGGCTGAGCCGCGTCGGCGAAGGCGCCGGTGCCGGAATAGGTGATGCGCGCGTTGGCGATACGGGTCGAGGGCACGGTGTTGTCCGTGGCGACGTCATCGGAACGGACCAGACCGGCGATGCGTACCAGCTCGTCGCCGGTGTTGAGGGTCATCCACTTCTCGCCGCGTACCGAGAGAATGCCATTGGGCAGCACCTCGGCCACGGTCACGGTGATCGAGCCGCTCAAGCTGTTGCTCTGCCCGGCCTGGCCGGAGCCTTCGGTCTCGCGGGTCGCTTCGTAGCTGGAGTTGAGCCCCAGGTTGTCCGCGCCCATGCCCAGCGCGCCGATCGCGGCGAGCGGGTTCTTCGGCGTGACCGCCATGCCGAACAAAGTGGGCAGGCCGATATCGGTGTTGCTGTCTTTCTGAATCTGGCTGTTGGCGTTCTTGCTCGCCTGGGTACGCTCGTTGAGGGTGATGGTGATGATGTCGCCGACGCGATGGGCTTTGCGGTCGTCGAACAGGCTGTTCTCGAAACCGGCCTGGTAAATCGCGCCGTTGTTCTGCGCCGCCGGCAGCGGGGTACGTGGTAGCACCGGCGCGTAATAGGGGTCGTCCGGCTTGGGCGCAGGCGCCATGCAACCACTGAGGACCGTCGGGCCCAGGGCTGCGAGAAGAATAAGAAGCCGATTCATAACCACTACCTCACGGCGTTGCTTGACTAAATGGGACCGGGCTTGCGCCCTACCCCGGCGTTAAAGGTTCTGCGACAGGGCGCCGAGCATCTGGTCGGCGGTGGAGATGACTTTCGAGTTCATCTCGTAAGCGCGTTGGGTGGTGATCATGTTCACCAACTCCTCGACCACGCTGACGTTGGAGTTCTCCAGGGTGTTCTGCAGAGTCGGGCCCAGACCGTTGAGGCCCGGCGTGCCGACCTGGGGCGCGCCGCTGGCGGCGGTTTCCAGGAACAGGTTGTTGCCGATGGCTTCCAGGCCGGCCGGGTTGATGAAGTCGGCGGTTTGCAGGTTGCCGACGATCTGCTGCTGCGGGTTGCCGGTGGTGGTCACCGACACGGTGCCGTCTTCGCCGACGGTGAAGGTGCGTACTTCATCGGGCAGGACGATCGCCGGCTCCAGGGCATAGCCGCTGGAGGTGACCATCTGGCCGTCGGAGTTCAGGTGAAAGCTGCCGTCGCGGGTGTAGGACACGGTGCCGTCGGGCATCAATACCTGGAAGAAGCCGCGACCGTTGATCGCCAAGTCCAGCGGCTGCTCGGTGGTTTGCAGACTGCCGGCGGTGAAGATCTTCTGGGTGCCGACCACCCGCACGCCGGTACCCAGCTGCAAGCCGGACGGCAGTTGGCTGTCCTGGCTGGACTGGCCGCCGGGCTGACGACGAATCTGGTACAGCAAGTCTTCGAACTCGGCGCGATCGCGCTTGAAGCCGGTGGTCGAAACGTTGGCCAAGTTGTTGGAAATGGTGGTCAGGTTCATGTCCTGGGCGGACAGACCGGTTTTACTGACCCACAGTGCCGGAAGCATATCGATTCTCCTCGGGCGTCGTTTTAACGGCGCCGCGTGCTGGTAATTAGCTCATCTGCAAAACGCGCGCCATCGCTGAAGAATTGTCTTCGGCGGTGCGCATCATCTTCACTTGCAGCTCGAATTGGCGGGACAGGGAAAGGATCGCGGTCATCTCCTCCACGGCGTTGACATTGCTCGACTCGAGAAAGCCAGAGGTGACCTGCACCGTGGCATCGGCCAGCACGGGCTCCTGGCCCTTGAAGCGGATCATGCCGTCGCTGCCCTTCTCCAATTGCTTGGGATCGGGGTCGACCAGCTTCAAGCGGTCGACTTCGGCGAGCACGCTGGGCCCCTCGCCGAGGGCGCGGATGCTGATGGTGCCGTCCTGACCGATTTCGATTTTCTGCTCCGGCGGCACGGCAATCGGCCCGGCATTGCCCATCACCGGCAAACCATTGCCGGTGCGCAACACCCCCAGGGAATCGATATTCAGGCTGGCGGTGCGCACATAGGCTTCGCTGCCATCCGGCGCCTGTACCGCCAGCCAGCCCCGGCCGCCCACCGCCACGTCCAGATCGCGGCCGGTCTCCTGCATCGAACCGGGGGTGAAGTCGGTGCCGGGACGCTCGCTCATCGCATAGACCCGCGTCGGATAACCGTCGCCGAAGATCGGCATCGCCCGGGCTTGCTCGAAATCGCGACGGAAGCCATTGGTCGAGATATTCGCCAGGTTGTTGGCGTGGGCGCGCTGGGCCAGGGTGTTGTTGTGGGCTCCGGTCATGGAGACGTACAGCATTTTGTCCATGGTCAATTCTCCGCGATGGGCATGCCGCCCTGTGCTCTGTACAAGCAGTACAGCAAGCCGCGTGCCAGCCCGCGTAAAAACGAATTAACCGATTGAAATAATTGACTATTTAGAAAATAAAAAGACTCCGCAAAGGAGTCTTTTCCGGCGAACCATTGCCGCTGGCGGCAAGGCGCGGCCCGGGGCGACCACCCCGGGCGCGCCGCCCTATCAACGCAGGTTGATGATGGTCTGGGTCACCGCGCTCTCGGTCTCGATGGTCTTGGCGTTGGCCTGGTAGTTGCGCTGGGCGACGATCAGGTTGACCAGTTGATCGGAGAGTTCGACGTTGGAGTCCTCCAGGGCACCCGATTGCAGGGCGCCGAGGGTGCCGCTACGCGGCGTGCCGATCACCGGCTCGCCCGAAGCGAAGGATTGCACCCAGGCGGTCTTGCCGACCGGGGTCAGCCCCTGCACGTTGGCGAAGTTGGCAAGGATCACCTGACCCTGGATATTCGATTGGCCGTTGGTGTAGCGGGCGAAAATCACCCCGGTGTCGTCGATCTCCAGGCCCGCCAACTGCCCGGTGGTGTAACCGTCCTGGCTGACGCTGTTGACCGCGAACGAGCTGGCGAACTGCGTGGCGCCACGCAGATCGATATTCACCCCGGTAGCCGCAGCGGTCGCACCGTTGGCCGACCATACCGGCGGCACCGAAGTATCCGGTGCGGCCGGTACCCAGGTGGTCAGGTCGATGGTGCCGTCGGCGGTGACCGAGAAGCCGGTCGGTGTCGAGGCGATCAATGCCGCGGTATCCAGTTGTCCGGCAGTGGTGAACTGCAGATTCACCGTCGAGGGCGTGGTCAGGGTCGGATCGTCCGGATTGCGGCCGTCGATCAATACGTTCATGTCCCAGGTGTTTGGCCCAGTTTTCAGGAAGTACTGGGTGAACACGTGGGAATTGCCCTGACTGTCGTAAATATTGGTCGAAGTCGAGGAGTTGTAGGTGGTCGGGTCGCTCGGATCGAACGGCACGGTGGTCGGCACCGTGTTGGTCGAATTGAGGTTGAACACCTGGTCGAGGTTCTCGGTAGCACGCGGCGCCTGGCTGGCGGTTTCGATCCGCAGGTCGTCGACGATACCGTTCTGCAGGTTACCGGCGGCATCCACGGCATAGCCCTGCAGGCGGTAACCGAAGTTATTGACCATGTAGCCTTCGCGGTCGGTGCCGAAATAACCGGCGCGGGTGTAGCTGACCTCGCCGTTGTTGCTGGTCTGGAAGAAGCCGTTGCCGTTGATCGCCAGGTCCAGGGCGTTCTGCGTGTAGTTGATATTGCCCTGGTTGAACAGCTGCGACACATCGCCCAGAAGCACGCCGCTGCCCTGCGGATTGGAACCCGAACCCAGCACGGAAGCCGCATAGACATCAGCGAACTCGGCACGCGACTGTTTGAAGCCGGCGGTGCCGGCGTTGGCAATGTTGTTGCCGGTCACGTTGAGGTCGCTGGTCGCCGCACGCAGGCCACTCAAACCGATATTGAACGCCATGGATGTCTCCTTTGCCGGCCCCGCCGGCGCTTAGAATCTGTTGGTTACTGACCGATGACCTGGACTTGCGAGAGCGGCACAGTGCCGAGCCCGGCGAGATTGAGCATCAACTCGCTGCCGCCCAGGGTCACGCTGTCGACGTTGGCCGGCAGCAGGGTGTGCAACCCCTTGGTCTCACCGTCATAGGTCGCCTGGGCCTCGAACTTGTATGTGCCGGGCGGCAACAAATTGCCGCTGGAGTCCTTGCCGTCCCAGATAAAGCTGACATTACCGGCAGGCTTCTCGCCCAGGTTGATACGGCTCACCACCGAACCGGCACTGTTGTAGACGTTGACGAACACGTTGTTGCTGGTCACCGGCAATACCGCGCTGGCTTTGAAGCTTTCGCTGGTATCGACCACCGCCTTGTCGGTCGGCACTATCACCTTGCGCCCGACCATCGACGAAGCCTGCAGCGCCTGGGACGACTGATAGCCGCTGAGCAATGAGCCCATGCTGGTGTTGAGCTTCTCGATGCCCTCGACCTGGCTGAATTGCGCCAGTTGGGCGATGAACTCGCCGTTGCCTTGCGGTTCCAGCGGGTTCTGGTTGTTCAATTGGGCTACCAACAGGTTGAGGAACTCGTTCTTGCCCAGGTCCTTATTGGTACTGCGCTCGTTCTTGATCTGGTATTGATCGAGGAATGAACCGCTAACGTCGCCAACACTGCTCATGTCTATGCGCTCCTTATCCGATGGCTCACTGACCCAGGGTCAGCACGCGCTGCAACATCTGCTTGGCGGTATTCATCATTTCAACGTTGGTCTGGAAGGCGCGACTGGCGGAAATCATGTCGGCCATCTCCTCGACCACGTTGACGTTGGGGTAATACACATATCCGCCCGCATCGGCAGCCGGATGATTGGGCTCGTAGCGCGGCATCAGGCTGCCTTGATCTTCGACGATGCCCAGCACCTGCACACCGCGACCGGCCTCGTCCTGCTCGGCGAACAGCGAACCGCGGCTGCCGTCCTGCGCCTGCTGGAACACGGTGGCGAACACCGGGTGACGGGCGCGGTAGGTTTGATCGATGCTCGAGGAAACCGTCTCGGCGTTGGCGATGTTGCTGGAGATGGTGTTCAGGCGAGTGCTCTGGGCACTCATGCCGGTACCGGCAATATTGAAAACACTGGCAAGTGACATGGCATCAGGCTCCTTTATTCGCCGCGCAGGGCGCCGATCAGCCCTTTGAATTTGCTGTTGAGGAAGGTGAAGCTGGCTTGGAAATCGATTGCGTTTTCGGCGTAGCTCGATTGCTCGATCTGCAGGTCGACGGTGTTCTGATCGATAGAGGCATGCATCGGATTGCGGTAGACCAGGCTGGCATTGCCGCTGCTCATGCCCTCGGCGGCGATATGACGGCTGTCGGTACGATTCAGATCGACCGGGCCGCGCTGGCTCTTGCCGGTCTGCTCGGCGAGCACCGAGGCGAAGTCCAGATCGCGCGCCTTGTAGTGCGGGGTATCGGCGTTCGCGATGTTATTGGCCAATACCTCGGCACGCTGGGCGCGAAAGCCGAGAGCCTGCTCATGGATGCCGAGTGCGCGATCGAAGCTGATACTCATGGTCTGAACCTTTGCCGTTGGCTTGCAGTTGTTCCGTGCAAGACATTTAGCAAGGCCCGTGCCAGTTTATTTTTATCTTATTTATCAGTAGTTTAACCAATAACAGCAGCCAATAATCGGGCCAAGCGGCAAAGCCTTTCCGCCTACCGGCAAGCAAAGCGGCAAGCCTGAGCGGCGTCGCAGGCAGCGACGCACGCCAGGTCGGCCAACGCTCAAAATCAAGCGCAGGCGTCCACCCGGCTGTCGAGCACACCAGCGACAACGAGCAGATCCTGCAAATCGAACCGACCGGGATTCACCCCGAGAGTCGGCTGGAACGGGACATTCAAGATCGAGCACGGATTGGCACGCAATAGCCCCACGATCGTTTCGCAGACGATCAGGCTGCCGAGAGGGCCGAGACGGTTGCCGCAACCCTTCACCTTCGCTTCCGCCAGGATGTAAAACCACAGTGGTGTCCGCTTCTCGAAGCCACCGGCCCGCAATGCCGTGAGCTGGTCAATTTCCTCGTCGCTGGTTTTCGGCCGACAGGCGGCCTCGATGTCGGCGGGCGTCATGCGATCGCATTCGGGCAACACCAGCTCGGCCATGGCCTGGCCCGTGGGAAGGCTGAACAGGTAGCCACGCAAAAGGTTGCGCTTGGCCAGGAAGCTCATCACATCCAAGGGACCGGTTTGTTTCGGAAGCTCGGCGAGGAAGCTCGTCAGGGTCGGATCGATCTGCAGAGCATGGTCGGCCAATAGGCGCTCCCATTGAATGATCCAGTTGGACGGTAGCGTTTCCTCGCCACCGAGGTCCCCGCTCACTTCAGAGAATCGAAACAACAGCTCGAGAGTCCCTTTGCCCTGGGCGCCGCCCTGCTTCAGAAAATTCAGGTTGAAGTCATAGCTACTCCTCACCAGGCTATGCCCGAACCGAAAGCCGGCGACGGCGAACTCGAAAGGCATGAATTTCTCGGCGCCCGGACGGTACAAACGGTTCCCTCTCGTCAGCACCTCATTCAGAACACAGCGGTCGCAAAAGCGCGGAAGGAAGTCATGCAAAACCAGCCACTGGTAGTGGTGGGTCACCAGCCATCGCGCGTCATTGAATGCGAATCCGCAATCGACCACGGCATTGTGAAACCTCAGGAAAGCCAAGTGGAGCTGCGCGACTATGAGGTTTTCATCATTGCGCGGGTCCCCGATACGGGCTTTACGGTGACGCGACGGATCCGTCGAGGAGACGCGCGGAAGGTCATGGGCCATCCCCTTGATGCCTTCCAAACCACCGATAAACGGGGTTACCTCGCCGATCACGAATTTGTCGCCATCGAAGGGGATTGCCAAATCGGCTTCCTTCGGCTGCAGCCCGTACAGGCTGTCCAGATCGAAAGCGCTGGTGCGTTCGTTACGCAGCGTCCGCCGGGCCTGGCTCAACGTCAGCGGTTCGAAATCAGGGCGAGCGATGGCCTGGTCAGGTGTCTCGCCCGGCGCGATGGTGATGGTCTTGGTGATGTCATGATCGATGAACTGCCCCAAGTACGTATAGGGCGCTGGTATCGAGGAATCGGCTTCGGGCGCCGCCCCAGGGACCGTCATCGATGCGCCCAGATCGAGCAATGCCTTGATGGTATCCGGCGAGCGCGGGAGGAAGGCCTCGGAACACAGCAGGTCTATCGCCGGACAGATGTAGTCGAACTCATCCCAGTAGACGGCGTTGAGGGGGTTATCGTTTTTCCTGGGGAAGACTGCGGTTCCATGAGTCATGGTTGCCTCCAAAAGCAGGTCCTTATCACTGCTTGCTATGCGCTGGCTCGGTGATGGCGCAAATGGACAGTTGACCGCCGTCGCTATGCCAACACCAGTTGGGGCGTTTGAAGGAAAAGGGGTTCCCTTAATTGAAGGAAAAAGTTGCGAAGGGCTGGCTGAGCAACTGTCGATTCCCGGCGTCCTGCAACACTTGTTGTCAGCCACTGGCGAAGGTAACGCCTCAGCGCCTTTCCCGAACCCGGCAATACAGCGCGTCATCGCTACAAACCAAAACGGGAGACCCTTGGCCTCCCGTTAAGCAGTTGCGCGTGCGGCTATTTAGCCTTGTAGATGATCCCCGGGCTGCATTGCACCATTTGGTAGTGGTCGGGCAAGCCATTCAAGGCTTCGGATGCGCCTAGCACCAGGTAGCCGCCGGGCTTCAAGGTGGCGTGGATGCGGGTGAGGATGTCCTTCTTCACCTCGGCCGAGAAGTAAATCAATACGTTGCGGCAAAATACGATGTCGAATTTGCCGAGCGCGGCATAGCTGTCCAACAGGTTCAGCGGGCGGAATTCAACGCGGCTCTTGATCGCCGGCTTGATCACCCAGCGGCCCGGCCCTTTCGGATCGAAGTAACGCTGCAGGCGCTCCTGGGACAAACCACGCCCCATGGCCAGGCTGTCGTACTCGCCGGATTTGCAGTTGGCCAACATCGATGGCGACAGGTCGGTGGCAATGATCTGCACACCGCCCTTGAGCTGGCCGATATTGGTTTTTTCGAACTCATCGATGCTCATCGACAAGGAATAGGGCTCCTGCCCCGAAGACGAAGCCGCGGACCAGATACGCAAGCGCTGCCCAGGACTGGCCTTGATCATCTCCGGCAAGATGCGCTTTTTCAGTACTTCGAACGGATAAGTGTCGCGAAACCATAGGGTTTCATTGGTGGTCATGGCGTCCACGACCTGTTCACGCAAGCCGCTACGCGGCTGATTTTGCATACGCTGCACCAATTCCCCGAGGGTTTTGATGCTGTTCTGCTCCATCAGTTTGTTCAGCCGGCTGGAAACCAGGTACTGCTTATTGTTACCCAACAATATGCCGCACGCTTTTTCCAGGAAAGTCCGGAACTGCTCAAAATCCAAATTACCTGAAGACACTAGCCAGGCCTCGCCGATCATAGTTAGCACTGAGGGCAACGCCCTCAGCCCCCATCTGCCGCATTGATGCGCTCTGCCACCCGAGCAGCCAGGTCATCCGGGCGGAACTTGGCCAAGAAATCATCCGCCCCTACCTTTTTCACCATAGCTTGGTTGAATACGCCCGAAAGCGAAGTATGCAAGATGATATGCAGCTTTTGCATACGCGGATCGGCGCGAATTTCCGCGGTCAGGGTGTAGCCGTCCATTTCCGGCATCTCGATGTCGGAAATCAACATGAGAAATTCTTCTTCCGGTTTCCTGCCCTCCTCCACCATGGCCTTCAAATAATCCAGGGCCTGGCGCCCGTCGTTCAGCGCCACGACCTCTACGCCGACGGTTTGCAAGCAACGGGTGACCTGTTTGCGGGCGACCGAAGAGTCGTCGCAAGTCAGCACCTTCTTGCTCACGGCCTTTTCCTGGGTTTGCTGGTCGAGCACCCCCATGGAGATGACCTCGGAGGTGGGCGCCACCTCGGCCAGGACCTTCTCCACATCGATGATCTCGACCATCTTGTTATCCAGATGGGTCACCGCCGTGAGGTAGTGATCGCGCCCCGTGCCCTTGGGTGGCGGATGAATTTCCTCCCAGTTCATGTTGACGATGCGCTCCACCGAATGGACCAGGAAACCCTGAACCTTGGTGTTGTACTCGGTGATTATCACGAAACTGTTTTCGATGTTGTCGAGGGGCCCGCTACCCGTGGCCATCGACAGATCCAGGATGGGGATGGTGCCGCCACGGATGCTCGCCACGCCACGCACGACCGGGCTGGATTTCGGCATGATGGTGAGTTTGGGGCATTGCAGCACCTCCTTCACCTTGAACACGTTGATGCCATAGAGCTGACTACCGCCCAGGCGAAACAACAACAACTCCAGGCGATTCTGCCCAACCAACTGAGTGCGTTGGTTAACCGAATCCAATACACCGGCCATGCCCAAACTCCTCTTATTTTTCAGTCATGCACCCTGTACTTAGCGTAGCAGGCGGCACGAGCCTTGCTTTTCACTGAGCATGAACGCACAAACGACAATTTATCGACATGCAATGGCAAAATGCCGCCAATGGTTGGCAGTTTTACCCGCTTTGCTGGCGCTCGGCTATCCCCTCCAAGTTTCTGCCCGCATAACCACGCCCGAACAGCTTATCGGCACCGCTCAAGGGTTTCTTGAGCAGGCGGTCAGCGACTATTTGCAGCGTAGCGGAATCCAAGGACGCCATGAAATTCAGATCAATCGGCTCGATCCGCGCCTGCGCATGCCGCTATGCGACAAAGAATTGACTACGACCCTGGAAAGCCCCGCCCAGCCCATAGGCCGCGTCACCCTGCGCGTGCGCTGCGACGGCAGCGCGCCCTGGACCCTGTTCGTACCCGGACAGGTGCAGCTGTATCGCGAAGTGGTCACCGCCGTCCGTCCGCTCAAGCGCGACAGCGTATTGAGCGAAAGGGATGTCGCCCTGGCCGAACGGGATGTCGGCCTGCTCAACCAGGGCTACCTGAACGCACTCACGCAGGCCATCGGCAAAAAACTGACGCGGCCATTGCAGCCCGATCAAGTACTCGCACCGATTCACGTCGAGCAGGCCGAAGTCGTTCGCCGCGGCGACCAGGTGATCATCAGCGCGCGCAGCGGCGGCATCAGTGTGCGCATGCCGGGCGAGGCCTTGTCCGACGGCGGTATGGGCAAACAGATCAGTGTTCGCAATCTGGGTTCGCAACGGGTGGTCAAGGCACGGGTGACCGGCCCCGGCCAAGTCGAAGTGGCTATGTAGGCACGATTCTTGTTAGCTATTTATTAAGTCGAATCAAATGCCGGAATAACGACGATTGGCTGACGAGTTTTCATACTGCGTTTAGACTATGGCTACTGCACGGACACTATCGGCTTAGCCGCTGTCGCGGTCGGTAGCGAGCGATCCAGGCGGTACCGCCCCTTTAGCCTGTCGCGATAGTTTTTCAATAAGTGGCTAAAGTTTTACTGGGCATGGCCGACAAGCTAGGCAAGCGTCCAAACACTGTTCGAGGTTTAGCACCATGGTCATCGACTTCAACCGACCTAACAATGCCGCATCGCCAGCCAATTCGGGGCGTACCGGCGGTGCTCAGTCCGGCGGTCGCAACGAAGCCATCGGCACCCAGCAACCTGCGAGCGCACCCGCCACCGAGCAAGCGCAACAGGCCAGCAAGAGCGGCGAATCCGTTCAGCTCAGCCGTGAAGCTCAGCAGTTGCAGAGCATCAGCGACAAGCTGCGCGACCAACCCAGCGTGGATAAAGAGCGCGTCGCCCAGCTGAAACAAGCGATTGCCGATGGTAGCTATCAGGTCGACAGCCAGCGCGTTGCCAGCAAACTGCTCAATTTCGAATCCCAGCGCTAGCTTCAGACGGGCGCTGGGGATGTTTGACGCTTAGCAACAGATTGTCGCGCAGCACCGCTTCGATTCGTTGCCTCCCCCAAGAGCCCGCGCATGCAAGACATTACCCTGCTCGACCTTTTCACCCAGGACATCGTTACAGCCGAGCACCTGCTCGAACTGATCGATGAAGAATTCCACATCCTCGGTGAGCGCGACCTCCCCCGCCTGCAAAGCATTCTCGCCGACAAACTGCCGCTGCTCGCCCTGCTCGATCAACACGCCAAGGCGCGCAGCCAGGTGCTGCTCGGCCTGAAATTGAGCGCCGATCGTGCCGGTCTGCAGGCAGTCGCTGCGAATTCCGCCCGGGGCGATGAATTGATGACCAGCGGCGATCGTTTGAATGTGCTGCTCGAACGCTGCCAGGCGGCGAACCTGCGCAACGGACGACTGATTCGTTCCAGCCAGGCCTCGACCAACAGCATGCTCGGTATTCTGCGCGGTGGCGAAACGCCAAACCTCTATGACAGCCGTGGCAGTGCCGCTAGAATCGGCCAGCATCGCCCACTCAGCCAAGCCTGAAATATTCCAATAAGGCACCGGGGGACATGCTGCCATAATGCCAGTATGCTAGTGCCCAAGTTTTTTGCTCGGAGATTACTGGACCGTGTCCAATCCCTTTATCGAGGACAATGGCCCGCAACCGCCCAAGGTGCTCAAGACGCCTGTGGAGATCGTTGCCAACCTGCGCCAACTGCAGCAGAACCATGATCCGCTGATCATCACCTTTCATGAACGCAATCAGCGCTTTCAAAGCTATTTGATCGAGGTCGACCGCGACAAGAACCAGGTCCTGCTCGACGAAATGATCCCCCGGGACGGCGAACGCTACCTGCAGAATGGCGAAACCTTTCATATCGAGGCCTACCACGAAGGCGTGCGTGTCGCCTGGGAATGCCTGCAAAGCCCGGAAATCGTCGAACACGAGGGCGCTCGTTGCTACGTCAGCCAGATGCCCCGCGAGGTGCATTATCATCAGCGCCGCAATGCATTCAGGGCCCCGCTGAAGCAAGGCGAACAAGTCTCGATCGAACTGGCCGGGGATAAACTGAGCAAACCGCTGAAAGGTTACCTGCTGGATATTTCCGCCACAGGCTGTAAGTTACGCATACCCGGCGACTTCACCACCGGCCTGCAATCCGGCCAAATCTACGAGCGCCTGACCATTCAACTGCCGTTCGGCGCGATGACCACTGCAGTTGAATTGCGCCATATTCAGTACGTAGAAAAAGTCGACACCACCTTCGCCGGTGCGCGTTTTCATCGTTTGAGCGGGCTGGAGCAGCGCCAAATCGAGCGCTTCGTCTATCAATTGCAGCGCGAGGCCCGCCGCTTCGACAGCGACGGCTTGTTCTGAGTCCGCTCAGTGATCGACGTGGATACCCAATTCGGCCAGACGCGGCAAATCCTCCGGACGGTCGACGTCCCATAGCACCGGCAGCAATTGGTGCCCCCACCCCAATTGCTGCAAGCGATCGCGAGTCATGGCCAGGACCTGATCGGTGCCCCAGGGCAGGTTGTTGAACAGTTGCGGATCGATGCGGCGCAGACCAAGCAACACATAACCACCATCTTCTGCCGGCCCCAATACCACCGGTTCGTTCTGCAGGGCCAAGCAGGCGCTGCTCAGGTACCCGCCATCCAACGCCGGGCAGTCGTTGCCGATCAGGACCACGGCATCGCTTTCCGCCAGGCCTAAAGTCGCTATGCGACGCATGCGTTCGCCCAAATCGCCCGCAGGCTGCTCGACCAGTATCCACCCCCGATCCTCCGCCAGCGTCTCCAGCTCGTCATCGGGCATATCGTCCAACCAGAGAAAACGCTGGCTGAAATTCGCATCCGGTAGCTGCAAGGCACGGTTGAGCAGGCGGCGCTGCAAGTCACACGCGCCCTCCTCGCCCAAGGCGGGAATCAAACGGGTTTTCACCTGGCCGGGAATGGGCGAACGCGCCAGCATATGCAAGGAAATCGTCAGACTCATAAAGATGGCCCTCGATAATACTGGCGCGCCAACTGCTCGGGATTCGTGCCGCAATAATAGGCGAGACGCAGACGCCACATGAGCAGCACGGTACGCCAGACGCCTCCGCGCTCCCAGCGCCGACTGGAAGTCGACAAGGGCGGTCGCAGGCATTGCGGGCGGGCCAAACGCTTGAGGCGGCGACAGAGTTCCAGATCCTCCATCAACGGGATCGGTGCATAGCCGCCCAACGCATCGAAGGTGGCACGCGCCACGAAAATGCCTTGATCGCCACTCGCCACTCCGGTCAACCGCGAGCGTAGGTTGATCATGCTGCCGATAAGCCGAAATGCCAACCCCGGACCGGACAAGCTCACATCGAATCGCCCCCAGCACGGCCGACCGGCCAAGGAGCCGAGCAGACGCTCGACAGCCTGCGCGGAAACCCGCGTATCGGCATGCACGAACCACAGGTACTCGCCGTCGGCCGCCGCCGCGCCGGCATTCATCTGCCGCGCCCGCCCGGGCTCACTCTGTAGTAGCAGGTCGACCTGCCCAAGCGCCCGTTCACGGGTACCGTCGTCGCTACCGCCATCGACCACGATCAGCTGTGCGCCGGCCGCGCGCAACGGCGCCAGATCCGCCAGCAACAAGGGCAACGCCTGCACCTCATTGCGCACGGGAACGATCACGCTCAGGCAAGCCGCTTTCACCGAGGTACGCCTTGCTCAACCGGCGGTTCGGTGGCGCCCCCATCCGGCGGCACATCGAGCATCTGCTCCTGCACAACCTGTTCGTCGACGCGCGGATCGAGAGCGGCAATCAACGGCGAGCCGGTCATGTTGTCCGGCGTGGGGATATGGTGCAGCGGCGCATCGTCAACCTGATGCAGATGGGTGACGTTGTCCGGACGCACGCGCCAGACCAGGATCAAACCGCAGGCGCAGGCAAAGGCATAGAGCATATGGGCGCCGTAAAAGCGCATCAGCACACCGGCCAGCAGCGGCCCCAGGCTGGCGCCCACCCCGAAGGTGACCAACAGCGTCGCGGTAAGCGATACCCGCCGCTCGCCCTCGACATGGTCGTTGGCCAGGGCGACCGCCAGCGGGTACAGACTGAACATCAATGAACTGAAGGCGAAACCCATGCCGAACAGCAACAGCAAGGAGACTTGCGGAGCTATGGCCAACGGCAACGCGGCCAGTGCCATCAACCCCGCGCAGATACGGATCAACCAGACCCGGTCGCTGCGATCCGACAGCCAACCCAACGGCCACTGCACCAACAACCCGGCAAGAATGCTGAAGCCCATGAACAGGCCGACCTGCTCGGTGGACAGCGCCATACGAGAAGCATAGAGCGGCGCCAAACCATAGAAGGAGCCGATCAGCAGCCCGGAAACCAGGATAGTGGTCAGCGACAACGGCACCCGCTCGATAAAGAAGCGCAAATCCAGAGGCGCCGGATGCAAGGGCGCCGGGTGCAGCCTGCGGGTCAAGGCCACGGGCACCAGACACAGGGAAAAACACAGCGCGACCAACATCAGCAGCTCAACGCCAAGGCCCGGATGTACCACCAGCACCAGTTGACCGAGGATCAGACCGAGGTACGCAGCGCTCATGTAACCGGAGAACACCTGGCCGCGCTGACTGCTATCGGACTGCTCGTTGAGCCAGCTTTCTATCACCATGTATTGGCACATCATGCCTAGACCGACCAGCATGCGCAGCACCAACCAACTCGGCAGCCAATCGCTGAGGCCGTGGCCGAGCACCGCCGCCGTGACCACGCCGGCGCAGGCAACATAGGCGCGGATATGCCCCACCCTGGCGATCAAGCGGTGCCCCACCTTGCCACCCAGCACCAGGCCGACATAGTTGGCCGCCATAAGGGCACCCACCCAAAGACCATCTACCGTGTCCGCCAGGCGTAGGGCCAGGTAGGTGCTCAACAAACCCGAGCCCAGGAGCATCAGCAGGGTGGCGAAATACAGCGAACCGAAGGATTTCAGAATGAGTGGCATGGACCTGCAGATGGCTCCGAAGAAAGTGAAACGCCGGTCGAGTGCCGGCGAATAAACCCTAGGCTATGTCCTAGAGCCCTGTATATCCAGAAACGACGGAAAAGCTGTCGAGTTGTGCAGGATACCTAAGCCGGTCGATGCAAGCTCGCATCGCCTCGAGATACATGGGGTCTTGGTCAAACTGACGCTCCAACCCGATAAAACATCGATTAATTAGATAATTAAAATTGAAGGCATTTTGCCTCCAGCCCCCCTTATGAAAGCACAATAAAAACCTGTATACCCCAAAATAGAGCGCTCAAAACACACTATCGACGGCATCGATTATTACCATGCCCGAGCTGCACTTCTTCATCAAATTTCCCCATGTAACATGGGCTCCGTAGTCACCCACCGCCCTATACAAGGAGCCAGACATGAAAAAGCAAATCCTCGCCGCCTTGATCCTCACCAGCTTATCCGCGGGCGCGTTCGCCCTGCCGCAAAGCGATCCCCAACCGCTGCTCGGCGAAGCCAAAACGAGCACACTCAAAGCCTTCAGCCCTCTCGATCCGTTGGCGGAAAACGGTTCCGAACGTCTGCAACAACGCTTGCGGATTGCCGAAGACGGCGCTGACCGTACTGCGCCTAACCGTGTCGCCGAAGGCGGGGCCGATCGCCGGCAGGAACGCCTGCGGATTGCCGAAGACGGCGCCGACCGTACTGCGCCTAACCGTGTCGCCGAAGGCGGCAGCGAGCGCACCGGCAATCAACTTATTGGTTGAGACCATGATGCCGATAGCGGCTTGTCCCGCACCTATACCAAAGGCGCCCCATCAGGCGCCTTTGGACTTTCTGGAGTCCGCTACGGGTTACTCCAAGCGGGACAGACGCTCCTCCAACGCGGCGACCCGGGCCTCCAAGGCCTCCAACCGGCTCTCCTGTTGCGCCCCCGCGCGCAGCGGCTCATGGGCACGCGCCTCCAGTGCAGCCTGCAAATCCGCCGGTTCGCCCAATAGATGCATATAGCGATCTTCGCGCTGCCCGGCTTGTCGCGGCAGCTGGCAGAACAGTCCGCGATTGATCATGCGCTCGAGGTGATGCTGCAATTGCTCGGCGTCCTCGAAATCATGCATGCGGTTGCTGCGGGTCAGCAGCTCGTTGACCGTCTGCGGCCCGCGCAACAGCAACAGCCCCAGCAACACCAGCTGCGGCGCTACCAATTCCAGGGCCTTGTCGCAACGCTGCTCCCAGCGATCGGCGCGACTGCCCATCACCAGACGCGCGAACCCACGCCCTTCGAGACTGCGCAAACCTTGGCCGACCGCTCCGGCGGTGAGGTTCATCAGCGGTTCGCGACTGGTCTTCTGATTGCAGGCCAGCACCAGCGCATTCAAGGTCAACGGGTAGACTTCGGGGGTAGTGGCCTGCTTTTCGATCAGACAGCCGAGGATGCGCGCTTCAACCGCGGTCAACGGGGCTTCTGCGGTCTCGGTGAGGGTATCGCTGGACATGGCGGCTCTCTCTTAATGGGTAGCTGGCGCTAAGCCTAGCCCGACTGGCGAGCGCTTGATACGCGAACGTCGCGCCACCTTACCGATAGACACACAAAAAAAAGCCCGCGCATTGCGCAGGCTCTTCATATGGCGTCCCCTGCTGGAGTCGAACCAGCATCTAGCCCTTAGGAGGGGCTTGTTCTATCCATTGAACTAAGGAGACTTATTCAGGCCGGACGGCGAACATCCAGCGGGCGGCATCTTAGCGAGCCTGAGCGAATTTGTCATGCCAATGCCTTGTCGCGTTGCCATACTGCTCAGAGATCGCTTTGGAGATCGCCATGCGCCAAGCCGCCCCGCAACACCCGCCCGACTCCCCCTTCGCCGACTTCCAACTGCGCGCCGCCAGCGTCAACGACGCGCCGGCGCTGACCGCTCTGCTGCAACAACTGGCCCCGCACGAACCGAGAGCCGACGCCAAGCTGATGGCTCTGCGCTTAGCCGAACTGCCCAGCAGCCGGGTGGTGTTGGTGGCCGAGCGCGACGGCAAATTGCTCGGTACCTGCACGCTCAACCTGATCGAACACCTGGCGCACAATTTTGCCCACTCGGCGATTCTCGAAGACGTGGTGGTGGATGGCGATGCCCGCGGCCTGGGCATCGGCCAGGCACTGGTGGGCAAAGCCGTGGAACGCGCCCGTGCCTGGGGTTGTTACAAGGTGGCGCTATCCAGCAGCCAGAGCCGCGAAGCCGCTCATCGTTTCTATGCGCGACTGGGCTTCGGGCCCCACGGCATCAGCCTGGCCCTGGCGCTGGACTAGCGGAGGATCAACGTCGGCCGAAACGCTCTTCGGCCAGGCGATCGGCGACCTCGACGGTGGTACGCCCCTCGTGCTCGGCGCGCTGAAATATCTGCTGCAAGGTCTCGCCGATGCCTTCGATATGCGCCTTCAGCTGCATGGCGCTGCCGCCGGTGCGCTCGTAGCAGACATCGATGATGCCGCCGGCGTTGATCGCATAGTCCGGCGCATACAGGCATTCGCGCCGGCGCAGGTCCTCGGCCAGACCGGCATCGGCCAACTGGTTGTTCGCCGCCCCGGCAACGACGGGCGCGCGCAAGGCTTCGAGGGTCTGCTGGTTGATGATGCCGCCCATGGCACAGGGGGCGAACACATCGACATCCAAGCCGAAAATATCCTGCTGCCCCACCGCCTTGGCACCCAATTGCTCGACCGCGCGCTGCACATTGGCGGGGACTATATCGGTGACCCACAATTCGGCACCGGCTTCCTTCAAATGCCGCGCCAGGCTGAAACCGACCTGCCCGACACCCTGAATCGCGACCTTGAGACCGTGCAAATCGTCGCGCCCCAGGCGCTGTTTAACCGCCGCCTGGATGCCGACGAATACCCCATAGGCGGTCGACGGCGACGGATCGCCATTGCGCATGCCGCCTTCGAACGCCTCACGCTGGCCGGCGCCGGATACATGCTTGGTGCGCTCGGCCATGATCTGCATCTCGGCCACGCCGGTGCCGGAATCCGCGGCGGTGATATAGCGCCCACCCAGACTGTTGACGAAATCGCCCATGGCCTGGAACAGCGCCTCGCTCTTGCCGGTGTGCGGGTCGCCGATGATCACCGCCTTGCCGCCACCCAGCGGCAAGCGCGCCAGCGCCGACTTATAGGTCATGCCACGCGACAGCCGCAGCACATCACGCAGCGCCTCCTCGTCGTTGGCGTAGGGCCACATGCGGCAACCACCCAGGGCCGGGCCGAGGTTGCTGTTATGGATGGCGATAATGGCTTTCAAGCCGCTGGTTTTGTCGTGGCCGAATACAACCTGCTCGTGGCCATCGAACTCGATATGGGAAAACACGGACATGGGGGTTCCTTGGGCGTTTTTGTTATGAGGGATTTGGGGGCTTTGCGTAGACCTAACGACCTGTAGGAGCCAGGGGAACGCCTAGTTCTTGCTGCGGCCCGGCGTCCCGGCGATCCGTTGGACTGCACTGGGCGCCAATGATCGCCAGGCCGCTGCCGTTCCCTACGCCTTGCGGCATTTCCCACATCCATGTGGGTCACAGCTGGCTCCTACAGGGGGATGGGTATCAGGCGGCCGGTTCGAACAACTGCACCGCCTGGATTTCGCTGACCAACATGCGCGCCTTGAGCTGCCGGCTCTGCTCGCGCACCTTGGGCAAACTCTTCTCCTTGACGTGGCCATAGCCACGGATCTGCTCCGGCAACTCGGCCAGGGCCACCGCGGTGCGGTAGTTGTCAGCGCAGAGCTCTTTCAACAGGTAATCGAGGTTGCGCTCGTATTCCTCGATCAAGTCCAGCTCCAGCCGGCGTTCGGCGCTGTAGCCGAACGGATCGAAGGGCGTGCCGCGGAGGAACTTGAACTTGGCCAGCACACCGAAAGCCTTGAGCATCCAAGGGCCGAATTGACGTTTGCGCGGTTGACCGGTAAGCGCATCGGGCTTACTCAGCCAGGACGGCGCTAGGTGGAACTCCAGGCGGTAATCGCCCTGGAACTGCGCCTCGAGCTGCTTGATAAAGCTGCCGTCGCTATACAGCCGCGCCACTTCGTACTCGTCCTTGTAGGCCAGCAATTTGAAATAGTTGCGGGCGACCGCGCGGCTCAGCGCCTGATCGGCGCCCTTGTCGGCGCGGCTTACCCGCGCCACCAGCTCGCGGTAACGCTCGGCGTAGCCCGCATCCTGGTATGCGGTGAGAAGCTCGACGCGGTAGTCGATGATTTCTTTCAGGGTTTCGCAGCGTGGCGACGCTGCCGTTTTTGGCATCGCCAACTTCTCCACCGCGGCCGCATCGTGGGCCGTGCGACGCCCCCAGAGAAACGCCTGCTGGTTCAGTTGCACCGCCACGCCGTTGAGTTCGATGGCCTTGTCGATGGCCTCGGCGGAAACCGGGACGAAGCCCTTCTGATAAGCAAACCCGAGCATAAACAGGTTACCGGCGATGCTGTCGCCGAGCAGGCGGGTGGCCAGGCGGGTGGCGTCGACGAAATGCGTCTTGCCCTCGCCCACCGCCTCGATCAATGCCTCGCGCATGGCCGCGCCAGGAACCTGGGCATCCGGGTTGCGGGTAAATTCAGCGGTGGCCGCTTCATGGCTGTTGATCACCGCATGGGCGATATTTTCGTTGAGTTTGGCCAGGGCCTCTTCGCTGGCGGCCACCACCAGATCGCAACCGAGCAGCAAATCGGTTTCGCCAGCGGCGATGCGCACGGCGAAAATATCGTCCTGCTTGGCGGCGACGCGGATATGGGTGATCACCGGGCCGAATTTCTGCGCCAGACCCGCTTGGTCGAGCACGCTGCAACCCTTGCCTTCGAGGTGCGCGGCCATACCCAGCAGCGCGCCGACCGTGGTCACGCCACTGCCGCCGACACCCGGCAGAAGGATGTTCCAGGGCCGCTCCAGGCTCGGTTGCTTGGGCTCCGGCAGGCTGATAAACAGCGCATTGGCGCCCACCGCTTCGGGCTTGCGCAGGCCGCCGCCATGCACGGTGACGAAGCTCGGGCAGAAACCCTCGACGCAGGAGAAATCCTTGTTGCAGGAATTCTGGTCGATCTCGCGCTTGCGCCCCAATTCGGTTTCCAGCGGCAGCACCGACAGGCAGTTGGATTTCACGCTGCAATCACCGCAACCCTCGCACACCGCCGGATTGATAAAGGCGCGTTTTTGCGGGTCGACCAGCTTGCCACGCTTGCGCCGACGGCGCTTCTCGGTGGCGCAGGTCTGGTCGTAGATGATCACCGAAGTGCCTTTGCATTCGCGCAGCTCGCGCTGCACCACATCCAGCTCGCTACGATGGTGAAAAGTCACAATGGGCGCGAACGTCTTGCGGGTCGGGTATTTGTCCGGCTCATCGCTGACCAGGGCGATGCGTTGGACGCCCTCGGCGAAGATTTGTTGGCTGAGCTGGTCGACACGCAATTCGCCGTCGATCGGCTGGCCGCCGGTCATCGCCACCGCATCGTTGTAGAGAATCTTGTAGGTGATATTCACCCCGGCCGCGACCGCCGCACGCAGGGCCAATTGACCGGAGTGGAAGTAGGTGCCGTCGCCGAGGTTCTGGAAGATATGCGGCGTATCGGTGAACGGCGCCTGGCCGATCCAGGTCGCGCCCTCGCCACCCATCTGGGTGAAGGTATCGGTATTGCGATCCATCCACTGGGTCATGTAATGGCAACCGATACCGCCCTGGGCGCGGCTGCCTTCCGGCAGTTTGGTCGAGGTGTTGTGCGGGCAGCCGGAGCAGAAATGCGGGGTACGCGCGGTGGAGTGTTTGGGCGCGGCCAGGGCCTTTTCCTTGGCGGCGAGAAAGGCCAGACGCTGTTCGATGGTATCGCTGGTATAGATCGGCGCCAGACGCTTGGCGATGGCCCGGGCGATCATCGCCGGGGTCAGCTCGGACAGGTTCGGTAGCAGCGAGACGCCCTGCTCGTCGAACTCGCCGACCACCACCGGGCGCTTGCCCACCGGCCAGTTGTAGAGCTGGCCGGTCAGTTGGTCCTCGATGATGCTGCGTTTCTCCTCGACCACCAGAATTTCGTCCAGACCCTCGGCGAACTCGTGCACCGAGACCGGCTCCAGCGGCCAGCTCATGCCGATCTTGAGCACGCGCAAACCGACCCGAGCGCAGAGCTCTTCGTCCAGGCCGAGGTCTTCCAAGGCTTGGCGCACATCCAGATAGGACTTGCCGGTGGTGATGATGCCCAGGCGCGGATTCGGCGAATCGAGCATCACTTGGTTCAGGTTGTTGGCGCGGGCGAAGGCCCGAGCCGCATAGATCTTATAGGTATTGAGGCGCTTTTCCTGGGCCAGGGGCGGGTCGGGCCAACGGATGTAGACGCCATCTCCCGGCAGCTGAAAATCCTCCGGAATCTGCACCTGAATACGCAACGGATCGACATCCACCACAGCGGAGGAATCGACGTTTTCGGCGATGGTTTTCAGTGCCACCCAGCAACCGCTGTAGCGCGACAGCTCCCAGCCGATGATCCCGTAGTCGAGGATTTCCTGGACGTTGGCCGGGTTGAGCACCGGAATCGAGGCGGCGATAAACGCGTGCTCGCTCTGGTTGGCGATGCTCGAAGACTTGCAGCCGTGGTCGTCGCCAGCCAGCAGCAGAACACCACCATGCTCAGAAACGCCGGCCGAGTTGCCGTGTTTGAACACGTCGCCGCAGCGATCGACGCCGGGGCCCTTGCCGTACCACATGGCGAACACACCGTCATAACGTGCGCCGGGAAACAGGCTGGTCTGCTGGCTGCCCCACACCGAGGTGGCGGCCAACTCTTCGTTGACCCCGGGCTGGAAGTGGATGTGGTTTTCCTGGAGAAAGCCCTTGGCTTCCCACAAGCTCTTATCGAGGTTGCCCAGCGGCGAGCCGCGGTAGCCGGAAATGAAGCAGGCGGTGTTCAGACCATGGGCCGTGTCGCGTTGCTTCTGCAGCATCGGCAGGCGGGTCAGCGCCTGGGTGCCGGTGAGGTACAGGTGACCAGTGGCAAGGCGGTACTTGTCATCCAGGCGGATCTCGGCCAGAGACATGCGTGCGCTCCTTTTATTATTTTGACGAGCTATGGCGGCACCGGTTAATGCCGTCCCGATTCTGTCGCGCCCGGGATCGCCGGGCGTAACGGCTGGCTAAAAATATGACTGAACGGTATCGCTTTTTTCTTTCTAATTTTCGGCCTAAACGCTGATACTGCGCATAAATCCTCTAATAAAATTAGGAAGAAGAGATAGAACATGCAAGAAAAGCTCAGCCCTCTCGATCGCAAGATTCTCCGCCTGCTGCAACACAATGCCGACCTCTCCGCCGCCGAGATCGCCGAGAAGGTCGAATTGTCGCAATCGCCCTGCTGGCGGCGGATACATCGCATGCAAGAGGAAGGCCTGATCGAACGCAAGGTCGCCCTGCTCAACCCCAAGCTGCTGGGCCTGAGCATGACGGTCTTCGTCGATATCAAACTGTCGGCCCACGGCCGCAAGAACCTGGAGGAATTCGAACAGGCGGTGGTCGGCTACCCCGAGGTATTGGAGTGCCACACCATGGCCGGCAGTTCGGACTACCTGCTCAAGGTGGTGGCCAAGGACATCGCCAGCTATGAGCGCTTCCTGCGTGACCACCTGCTGCAGCGCCCACACGTGCAGGAGGCCCACTCGAATATCGCCATGAGCGAGGTCAAACGCACCACCGAGTTGCCGCTGGATTGAGCGCCAGACTGCCCCAATGCACCTGCCGTGCGAACATCGCCGGTGTCCAGCAGGCTCAAGTGCATGCGCGGCGACCGATCAATGCCAGCAGCTTATCCACGGTGCGCTCGAAATGGCTGGAATTGTCCAACACATGCATGTCGTCAAGGTCGGTGACTGCCTCGTCGAACAGTGCATTACGCGCCAAGCGCTCTTCGATTTGCGCCGGCGCTTCACGACCACGGGCCAACAGACGCTCGCGCAGCACCGCGCCATCGACCCGCAGCAACACCGCAACCAGATCAGGGTAGCGCTGACGCGCCTGGCTCAAATAGGCCCGCGAGCCGTTGACCAGCACATTCTCGCCAGCCGCCAGCCAATCGTCGATCTGCCTGGGAATACCGTAGGCCAGGCCATTTGCACGCCAACTCAAGGCGAAAGCACCAGCGGCCTCCACCTGTTCGAATTCGGCCAGGGACACCGCAACGGCATCTTCGCCGACCGCCTCGGCGGAACGGGTGATCACCCGGCGGGCGATCCGGCAAACACTGGTAGACCGCTGAGCGATTGCCTGGGCCGCCGATGCCACGTTGAGAACGCCCTCGTCCGTCAGGCGCTCGCGCACGGCATTCAACAAGCTGTCCTTGCCCGAACCCGAAGGCCCCATCAGATAGATCAACCTGCCGCCCATCAAAACACCCTATTCGCCCGCAGCCAGACTTGTTGTCACTCGCCCGCGGTAGATCATAGCCGTTGCCCGGCCCGCCAGCATCGCCTGTAATTGGTGCACGTACTTACCGCAGAGCTGGCACCGCCACTCGCCAGAACACCGAACAGGATGGTGATGTGAAAACGGACACGCCGATTAGTGCAACCATTTCACCGGGCTCGATGGTCAATACCAAATCGGCTAGCACCTATTTGTGACCGAAGATTTTCTTCAAACTCTCGACCCGGATCACTACAGCCATGAAGTGCCTCCTTTATAAAGGGTTACGAAACGGCTTGAAGGCTCGCCGGTAAACCGAGGTAGGCAGTTCTCGTTTCAGTGCAGTCAATGAATGACCAGCTCCCACTGCGGCGACAATGGCTTGAAGGTTTTACGCAGTGCACTAAATTGCGCTTTTATGCTCAATAGCATGCATTAGCGCGCATTTCTGACAGCTGGTACTGGCAAAAAGCCTTTATTGCTACCAAAATATGCCATGTATTTGGCGTCAAGCAACTGACAACATTTTTAAGCTAGCGACCGTACCGATACAAAATGCGATCCTGACGGAACGGCTAATGCTAAAGGTGGTCAAAACGGTGACTATCAAATAGCTCATTGCCAGTATCGCCTTCCTGAACTAACCGGTTTATTGTGTGCGCCCTATGAAACAAGCTCTCTACTCCAGCCGTACCGCTGACAAATTCGTCGTTCGCTTGCCTGATGGCATGCGCGAACGCATTGCCGATGTAGCTCGCAACCATCATCGCAGCATGAATTCGGAAATCATCGCCCGCCTCGAGCAAAGCATGCTCCAGGAAGGCAGTTTGGGTGATGACCTGAACATGCGTTTGGACAGTCCCGAACTGTCCTTGCATGAGCGAGAGCTACTGCAGCGCTTCCGACAACTGTCTCGTCGTCAGCAAAATGCCTTGGTGGCATTGATTGCTCACGATGCCGAGATGGCCGCCGAAGAAGCCTGATAGTCGGCACACCGAAAAAACCGGCTCCCTGCCGGTTTTTTGGTTTGCGCGGAAAAACCTTAAGCAAGCGCCGACGCCGATGCACATGGGCGGTATTTCCGACAGAAGCACGGATCGCCAAAGCATCGCCACCTCCGCGCACTATCAACGCAAGCCGTGCAATCGCCGCAACAAGCGAAAACATAAAAAACCGCCTGGGCAGGCGGTTTTTTTCGTTCAAATGCGGCGTTAGCCAACGAAGTTGAGCAACACCCCCGCCGCCACCGCCGAACCGATGACGCCCGCCACGTTCGGACCCATGGCATGCATCAACAGGAAGTTCTGCGGGTTGGCCTCAAGGCCGACCTTGTTCGACACCCGCGCCGCCATCGGCACCGCGGATACGCCGGCAGAGCCGATCAACGGGTTAATCTTGTTGCTGCTGAAGAAATTCATCAATTTGGCCATCAACACACCCGCCGCCGTGCCCGCACAGAACGCCAACATACCCAGCGTGAGGATGCCGAGGGTTTTAATCTGCAGAAAGGATTCGGCCGACAACTTCGAACCCACGGTCAGACCCAAAAAGATCGTGACGATGTTGATCAACGCGTTCCGCGAGGTATCCGCCAGACGCTCGACCACGCCACTTTCACGCAGCAGATTACCTAGGGCGAACATACCCACCAGCGGCGCGGCATCGGGCAGCAGCAAACCGACCAACAGGCATAACACGATAGGGAAGATGATCTTCTCGGTCTGGCCAACCGGACGCAGTTGCTGCATGACGATGGCGCGCTCTTCCTTGGTGGTCAGTGCGCGCATGATCGGCGGCTGGATCAAAGGCACCAAAGCCATGTAGGCATAAGCCGCCACGGCGATCGGCCCGAGCAGATGCGGCGCCAGCTTGGAGGTCACGAAGATCGAGGTCGGGCCGTCCGCACCGCCGATAATGGCGATGGATGCGGCTTCCTTGAGCGTGAACTCCAGCCCCGGAATCCCCGTGGCAGCCAGCGCCAAAGCGCCGAGCAGCGTACCAAAGATACCGAACTGGGCAGCGGCCCCCAATAACAGCGTCTTGGGGTTGGCCAGCATGGGCCCGAAGTCGGTCATGGCACCGACACCGAGAAAGATCAGCAATGGGAAAATACTGGTCGGCAAGCCGACCTCATAGATCATATGCAGAAAGCCGGCGCCCTCCGCCATGTTGGCCACGGGAATGTTGGCCAACAGACCACCGAAGCCAATCGGGATCAACAGCAAGGGCTCGAAGCCCTTCTTGATCGCCAGATAGATCAGCAACACGCAGACCGCCATCATAAACAGCTGGCCCGGCTCGATATGGTACAAGCCCGTGCTTTGCCAAAGTTTGAGGAGCTTATCCATTACCGCGCTCCTTAACCAATGGTCAGCAGGCTGTCGCCCACCGCCACCGCATCGCCAACCTTGACGTTGACCGCACCAATGGTGCCAGCCTTGAACGCGCGAATCTCGGTTTCCATCTTCATGGCCTCGAGAATGATCAACAGATGACCTTCCTCGACTATCTGGCCCGGCTGCACCAGTACCTTGAAAATATTGCCGGCCAACGGCGCAGCCTGCGGCTCGCCCGCGCCGATCGGCGCGGTGGGCACAGAGGCAGCAGCCGAACCGACCGAGCCGCCGACAGGCTTGATGCCCTCGATATCGCCGCCTTCGTTGACCTGCACGACAAACGACTTGCCGCTGACTTCGACGGTATAGACCTCAGGCTTGCCGGCCTCACGAGCCGGCGCCTCGTTACCCGTCGGCACAGGTTCGAAAGCCGCCGGATTGCCGCGGTTTTCCAGGAATTTCAAACCGATCTGCGGGAAGAGCGCATAGGTCAGGACGTCGTCGATCTCATCCTTCGCCAGCTTGATGCCTTTCTCTTTGGCGAGACCCTTGAGCTCGACGGTGAGCTTATCCATCTCCGCATCCAGCAAATCGGCCGGGCGACAGGTAATGGCTTCGGCACCATCCAGTACGCGCGCTTGCAGTTCTTTATTGAAGGGTGCCGGCGCTGCGCCGTATTCGCCCTTCAACACACCCGCGGTTTCCTTGGTAATCGATTTGTAGCGTTCGCCGGTCAGGACGTTGATCACCGCCTGAGTGCCGACGATCTGCGAGGTCGGCGTTACCAACGGGATGAAACCGAGGTCTTCGCGCACGCGCGGGATTTCCGCCAGCACTTCATCGAATTTATCCTGAGCGCCCTGCTCTTTCAGCTGGCCTTCCATATTGGTGAGCATGCCACCCGGAACCTGAGCGACCAGAATGCGCGAATCGACGCCCTTGAGGTTGCCTTCGAACTTGGCGTACTTCTTCCGCACTTCGCGGAAATAAGCGGCGATTTCTTCGAGCAGCTCGAGGTTCAGGCCGGTGTCGCGCTCGGAACCTTGGAAAATCGCGACCACCGACTCGGTCGGCGAATGGCCGTAGGTCATCGACAGCGAGGAAATAGCGGTATCGACGTTATCGATCCCTGCCTCCACCGCCTTGAGGATGGCCGCGGTCGACAAGCCCGCGGTGGCATGGCATTGCATGTGGATCGGAATCGACAAGGTGGCCTTCAGGCGCGTCACCAACTCGAAAGCGGTATAGGGATTGAGAATTCCGGCCATGTCTTTAATGGCCACCGAATCGGCGCCCATGTCTTCGATCTGCTTGGCCAGATCGACCCACATATCCAAGGTGTGCACCGGACTGGTGGTATAGGAAATAGTGCCCTGAGCGTGCTTACCCACTTGCTTGACCGCCTTGAGCGCGGTCTGCAGGTTACGCGGGTCGTTCATTGCATCGAATACGCGAAACACATCGACACCATTGAACGCCGCACGCTCGACGAACTTTTCCACCACATCGTCGGCGTAGTGACGATAGCCCAGCAAGTTCTGCCCACGCAGCAGCATCTGCTGACGGGTATTGGGCATGGCCTTTTTCAGCTCGCGAATACGCTCCCATGGGTCTTCGCCCAGGTAACGAATACAAGCATCAAAAGTCGCCCCACCCCAGGACTCGACCGACCAGAAACCCACCTGATCGAGCTTGGGCGCGATCGGCAACATATCTTCCAGGCGCACGCGGGTGGCCAGGATCGACTGGTGGGCGTCGCGCAGCACCACATCGGTAATTCCGAGTGCTTTCTTTACGGCAGTCATACAGGTGCTCCCTTTCGAACCTGACTCAACCGCGACGAGCGCGGTGCTGATGAATAGCGGACTGGATGGCGGCAAGCAGCTCTGCGCTGGGGGCGTCATCGGCGAATTTGGCGACAACGGGCGCGGATGCGGACACGGGTGTTTTGGAGGACAGAAGTTCGATGATCCGCGACATCACACGAATCATCAGCACCAACAGCGCCAGGAAGAGAAACACGAAGCCTAAGCCGAACAGCATAAGCTCGACACCCTCGAGCAGGAGTTCACTAGGGGTCATTTTGGCTCCTTGTGCCAGCAGCGCCAGCTGCATTCATTATTAAGAGGAGCGCCCGGGAATTTGCCCCGGGCAAAGCTGGCGAACCTTAGCCTGAAACAGTTGTTTGAGGCAAATCCAAGCGCCACTAATGGGACATTTTCTGATAAAAATGCGCCATGGATCGACCGGAGCCGTTAAAGCAAAAACAGACTGGCCAGTCCCAGAAAAATAAAGAAGCCGCCGCTATCGGTCACCGCCGTGATCATCACACTGGCGCCTAATGCCGGGTCGCGCCCCATACGCACCAGCGTCATCGGAATCAGCACTCCCATCAATGCCGCCAACAGCAGGTTGAGGGTCATCGCAGCAGTCATCACCACCCCCAACGACCAACTGCCGTACAGCAAATAGGCCACGACGCCGATCACTCCACCCCAGACGATGCCGTTGACCAGGGCGACGCCCAGCTCCTTGCGAATCAGGCGCCGGGTATTACCGGTGCCCATCTGATCCAGCGCCATAGCGCGCACGATCATGGTGATGGTCTGGTTCCCAGAATTACCGCCGATGCCCGCGACTATCGGCATCAGCGCGGCCAAGGCCACCAGCTTCTCGATCGACCCCTCGAACAGACCGATCACCCGCGAGGCCATAAAGGCGGTGATCAGATTGATCGCCAGCCAGGCCCAACGGTTGCGCAAGGATTTCCATACCGAGGCGAAGATGTCTTCTTCCTCGCGCAGACCCGCCATGTTGAGGACTTCGCTTTCGCTCTCCTCACGGATCAAATCGACCATTTCGTCGATGGTCAAACGCCCGATCAGCTTGCTGTTCTTGTCCACCACCGGCGCGGAGATCAAGTCGTAGCGCTCGAACGCCTGGGCAGCGTCGTAGGCATCCTCATCCGGATGGAAACTCACCGGGTCGGTCGCCATGACTTCGCTGACCAGTTTCTCCGGATCATTGACCAGCAGGCGCTTGACCGGCAGTACGCCCTTGAGCACGCCGTCGTAGTCGACCACGAATAATTTATCGGTATGCCCCGGCAGCTCCTTGAGGCGGCGCAGGTAGCGCAATACCACCTCCAGGCTGACGTCTTCGCGGATGGTGACCATCTCGAAGTCCATCAGCGCACCGACCCGATCCTCCTCATAGGACAACGCCGAACGCACGCGCTCGCGCTGTTGCGCGTCGAGGGTTTCCATTAACTCATGCACAACATCGCGCGGCAGCTCGGAGGCCAGATCCGCCAATTCATCGGCGTCCATGTCCTTGGCCGCCGCGAGAATTTCGTGGTCGTCCATGTCCGCCAGCAGCGTTTCGCGCACCGCGTCGGACACTTCGAGGAGGATATCGCCGTCGCGCTCGACCTTGACCAACTGCCAAATGGTTAGGCGGTCATCGAGTGGCAGCGCCTCGAGGATATGAGCGACGTCGGCGGAGTGCAGCTCGTCGAGTTTGCGCTGCAACTCGACGAGATTCTGCCGATGCACCAGGTTTTCCACCCGGCTTTGCTGCTGGCCTTCCTGACGATGGGTCAGGTCTTCTACCAGCTTGTGCCGATGCAGCAGTTCGATCACCTGGGCCAGGCGATCCTGCAGGCTTTCTTGCGGTTTTTTTACTTCTACTTCAGTCATGGCGCGCTCCACCCCCAGCGGCAGCGCACGCCACAGAGGGTCAATCAGTCAATACGCGATTGCACAATCGAGATTCTGAGGAACTACTGGGTAAGTCCATGGTGGTATTCCATAAGCCCCGGCGGAGCTGACGCCGCGAATGATAACACTGCAAGCCCCCTTTGCACGTTACAAAACCAGTGTAGAACAAGCCGTTGCATCACAATCTTCAGCAGTTTTTCAACGTCCGTAGTTGCGACGCCCAAGATCCAATTCAAGACACCACTGGCACCACCAGCAGCATCGACTACCCTTGCCTTTCAACCGTCAAGGAGGACACCCGCATGCAAGGACTGCATCGCGTCGCTTTCTGCGTCATCGTGCTATGCCCAACACCCATCCTGGCTTCTACGGTTTTCCGCTGCGAAGACGCCAACGGCCATGTCACTTTCACCCTGCAAGGCTGCCCCGTGGAGCAGTCGCAACACCTGCAAGACGCCTACAACCCCACACCCGGCAACGGCAAGCCGATCCCCCTGGCGAAAACAGCGAAATCCTCGCGCAAAAAAGCCAAGGAAACAGACAACGTCAGCGAGCTGGTGGTGGTCGGCGAAAAGCAGGACGGCTGCGGCAATCGCGTTACCGGCAACGAAAGACGCGAGGCGGTGATCAAACAGCAGATCCGCAGCGGCATGACCCAAAGCGACGTGGAAAGCAGCCTGGGCACACCGGACAAGGTCAGCCGCCAGAACGGCCAAACCCGTTACCACTACCGCGATCAACAGGGTAATAGCCGGCAGGTGAGCTTCGATGAAGCCGGCTGCGTCAAAGGCAAACGTTAGAACGCGCAATGACCGAGCAAAGAAAAAGGGCCTGCATCGCTGCAGGCCCTTTTTTTGTTACTTCTATATGGTGCACTCAGGAGGATTCGAACCTCCGACCGCTCGGTTCGTAGCCGAGTACT
>NZ_CAMPHV010000015.1 GCF_946886105.1 uncultured Pseudomonas sp.
TGACTTCGATCGTTCCCACATCGAGGCGTCGAACCGTCCACGTGGGAACGATCAGTTGCTCCCGTAGCCCGGATGAAATCCGGGGGAATATTGTGCGACTAACACCGCTCCCCGGATTGCATCCGGGCTACAAAAGCACCCGCGAGCCGTGCCTAGCGCGGCTGAATATGCGCGATCAGCAGCTGCACGGTTTCCTGCCCGCGGTACTCGTTGACATCCAGCTTGTAGGCCAGCTCGACCCAACGCACGGTCGGATTCGGCCAGAGTTCGCGGTCGATATTGAAGGCGATGCCGTCCAGGGTCTGCCCGCCGCACTCGGTCTTCAGCACCATCTTGAGATGGCGCTCGCCGACGATGCGCTGCTGGGTCAGCTGGAACACCCCATGGAACAGCGGCTCGGGAAAATGCTGGCCCCAGGGTCCGGCGTTGCGCAGTTCCTTGGCCAGCGGCAGGTGGAATTCCTCGAGCGACAGCGCGCCGTCGGAGAGCAAGCGGCCGGTCAGGTCGTCCTCGCACAGCTGACGACGCACCTCGGCATCGAACGCCACGGCGAAGGCGCCGAAGTTTTCCTGGGGCAGGGACAAACCCGCGGCCATGGCGTGGCCGCCGAATTTACTGATCAATTGCGGGTGTTTGGCGGCGACCGCATCCAGCGCATCGCGGATATGAAAACCGGGCACCGAGCGCGCCGAGCCTTTCAGCACGCCGTCGCCGGCATCGGCGAAGGCGATAGTCGGGCGGTGGTAACGCTCTTTCATGCGCGAGGCGAGAATGCCGATCACGCCCTGGTGCCAATCCGCCTCGAACAGGCACAGACCGAACGGCATATCCGCCAGCGGCAGATCCTTGAGTTGAGCCAGGGCTTCGCGCTGCATGCCCTGCTCGATCGCCTTACGATCCTGATTGAGCTGATCCAGCTGCACCGCCATATCGCGGGCCAGGGCCTCGTCGTCGCAGAGCAGGCATTCGATACCCAGACTCATGTCGTCCAGGCGCCCGGCCGCGTTCAGGCGCGGGCCGAGGATAAAACCCAGGTCGGTGGAAGTGATGCGTCTGTGATCGCGCCCCGCCACCTCGAGAATCGCGCGCAAGCCCGGCCGCGCCCGGCCGGCACGAATCCGCGCCAGGCCCTGATGCACCAGAATGCGGTTATTGGCATCCAGCGGCACCACGTCGGCGACGCTGCCGAGGGCCACCAGGTCGAGCAATTCGCCGAGGTTGGGCTCCGGCCGCTGCACGCTGAACCAGCCGATTTCGCGCAGGCGCGCGCGCAGCGCCAGCAGCACGTAGAACATCACCCCGACGCCGGCCATGGCCTTACTGGGGAACTCGCAGCCGGGCTGATTGGGATTGACGATGGCGTCCGCCGCCGGCAATTCGGCGCCGGGCAAATGGTGGTCGGTGACCAGCACGGTCAAACCGGCCGCCTTGGCCGCCGCCACGCCCTCGACGCTGGAGATGCCATTATCTACGGTGATCAGCAATTGCGGCTCGCGTTCGAGCGCCACCGCGACTATCTCCGGGGTCAGGCCATAGCCGTATTCGAAGCGATTGGGCACCAGGTAATCGACATGCGCCGCGCCAAGCATGCGCAAGCCGAGCATGCCGACCGTGCTGGCGGTGGCGCCATCGGCATCGAAGTCGCCGACGATCAGCATCCGCTGGCCCTGCTGCAGGCCCTGCACCAGCAACTCGACCGCCGCGTCCATACCCTTCATCTGCTGATAGGGGATCAAGCGCGCCAGGCCCTTGTCCAGATCGGCCGCCGATTGCACGCCACGGGCGGCGTACAGACGGGTCAACAGCGGCGGCAGGTTGCCCAGATCGGGCATGACGGCGGGTAACGGGCGGGCTTCGATACGCATGGTCATTCTTTTTCGTGTAGGGCGGGTGCAACCCGCCGGGTTCCTTGCTTGGCGGGTTGCACCCGCCCTACGGTAACAAACCTATTCTCAACGCGTCGTGAGCGCAGGTTAGGCAAGGCAAAAGCTGGCGAGGAAGCGACTGGGGTCGCATTCGACTTTACTGCTGTAAATAAGCATTACTCGCTTCGCTCGCCCTTCGGGCCGCGCTAAAGCGCGTTAGCCGCAAGCGGCTTGCCGAGCCAGCTTTTAACGCCGCATAACCAAGCGCAACAGCGTTGAAACAGGTTTTAGCGTTGGCCGATCAGCCACTCGACGGGCACTTCATGCTGGCCACGCTCGTCAGTGACGAAGAGCTCGCCGTCGCTGATCATCACGCTCCAGCTCAGCGAACGCGGCATATCCAGGGCCAGGCTGGCCAGGGCTTCCTGGTCCAGCGCCACCACGTTGATGTTTTTCAGGCTGCGCACCGGGTCGAGCACCTTGGTCTGCCACACGCGCAGGTTGCCGTAGGCCACCAGGCTGAACTTCTCGGTACGCCGTGAGCACCAGGTGATGCGGTCGCTGTCCGGCTGACCGACTTCGATCCAGTGCAGCACGCGGTCGTCCAGGCTCTTCTCCCACAGCGCCGGCTCGTCGACATCCGACAGGCCGCGGCCGAAGGCCAGTTGCTCGTGATAGAACAGGGCATAGGCGATCAAACGCGCGGCCAGGCGCTCTTCGGTTTCCGAGGGGTGACGGGCGACGGTGAAACGCAGGGTTTCATAGACGCTGCGGTCCATATCGGTAAGGTTCAGATCGATCTTGTAGGTCGTGGAAGGCAGGGCCATGGACGGGCTTCTTGGTTATTCGCAAAGGCGGCAAGTCTACCTTGAATCCAGGCAGCGTGCCTTGAGCGGGGATGGATGGCCGACAGCTACAAGCGCTGCAATAGGGCCTGCAACGCCAACTCGGGTTCGAGCTTCCACAAGCCGTAGCTCAGCGGCAAGGTTTCCAGGCCAGCGCGCGCCAGCACCAGATAACGCTCCAGTTCGAGAAAGCCCTCGCCTTCGCCGGGAAAGCCGATCAGGTCGATGGCCAAACACCTGTCGCCGCGCTGGCAGAAGATATCCAGCAGCAGCCCGGCCAACGGATAGCTGGTCCAGGTGCTGACGCCATGGGCTTCGAGCGCGGCGCAGACCTGGCGCTGAAAAGCGTCCTGAGCAGTGCCCGCAACGGCTACCGGGGTGGACGGACGAATCGATTCCACATAGCGACGCAGCAAGTGCTGCGCCGGCAACTGCTGCTCGTCGCCGCTGAACAACAGCACCTGACGCTCACGGGCGCGGGTGATGGCGACGTTGAACATATCCGCGCGGTTGAGGTAGGTCGCCACCTGACTGCCGCCACCATGCATGGCGAAGCTGATGATCATCAGATCGCGCTCCTCGCCCTGAAAACCGTAGGGCGTGGCGATCAACAGAGCGAACTCACGCAATTGTTCCAGCGACAGCGTTGCGGCGACTCGCTGGCGGATCGCCTCGACCTGATCGCGAAACGGCGAGAGTACGCCGATGCTTGGCTTCAGCGGACTGTCGGCATAGCGCGCCATATGTTCGCCGAGCAATTCCAGCACCCGCGCCACCTCGGCCGGATTGACGCCATTGGCGCCGCGCTCACCGCTCAGCCTTTCGATTTGCAGGCTGGCGCAGCCCTCCTGTCCCGGGCGCTCTTTCATCACCCGCAGGCGGTTGTCGTAGAAGTGTTGATTGCTGAAGCGGATCAGCGCCGGGCGGCTGCGGAAATGCTCGTCGAGAAAGATCACCGCGTCCTGCCGAGCCAATTGCAGGCCCATCAGATCCAGCACGCTATTGGCTCTGTAACTCCACTGCTCGCCCTGCTCGGCCGGTACTTGCGCACGGCTCGCCAGCCGCGCCTCGGCGGCGATGGACAAAAACGAGATATGCCGTAACTGCCGCACATCGCCTGCCACCACCGCCCGCTTGCAACGCTGGAAGGCCGGCAACGCCGAGGCGATATCGCACTGGGTCGCCTCGTCCATCACCATCACGTCGAACAGCCCGGCCCGTAGCGGCAACATGCGGTGCAGTTCGTCGAGCGTCACCACCCAGATAGGAAACGCCGCCAGCAGGCGCGCCGGGTCGATATCCTCGAACAACGCCAGTTGGCGCTGCGAGCTGCGCGCGCGGATCGCCTGGTTGTAGTGCACGAAGGTCTGTCGATCCTTGGCCAGCAAACGTTGCAAACCCAGGGCCCGGCGAGTATTCAGGTAGTCGCGGCTGAGCCGCTGGCGGCGCTGCTGGCACTCGCGCAACTCATCGAGCAATGCCCAGGGTCGTGCACTGGAACCGATACGCTGGCGCACCCAGGGCACTTGCAACCAGCGCTGCCAGAAACTCAGGCTGCCGCGCTCGGCACGCAACAGCAACCGACTCCAGGCCAGCGCCTGTTCGCCGCGCCGGCGAAAAGCCAGGCTCAAACGTCGCTCGTTACGCTGCAAATCCTTGAGCTCGCGCCGCTGCTGGCGTTCAACGCCCTCCTCGACCTGTTCGAGCTCACCTTGCAGGGCGCGCGCCAGGCGCTCGCGCAGCCCTTTGAGCTGACCCTGGCCATCGCATTCCAGCACCCCATCACGTAAGCCGAAGTCGTCGCGCAGCTTCTGCGCGATGACTTTCACCGCCTGCTCGCTACGGCTGACCAGCAACACGCTTTCGCCGTGCAGGTAACGATCCAGCGCCAGGGCGGCCAGGGTGTAGCTCTTGCCGGTGCCCGGCGGGCCGCTGATCTGACTCAAGGGATAGCGCGCGGCGTTTTCCAGCGCCCGACTCTGGGCGGCACTGAGTTGCGCCGGCAAGTTTTGCGGCGCACTGACGCCAGCCGCATTGGCGGCTGTAGCGGGATCGCCGAGCAACTGGCGCAGCGGCGGCGACAATTCACTGGCCGTCTGCAACTGCTGCAATTCATGGGCGATACCGCGGCTGCCGCTACCGCGCGGCACCAGCGCGACCATGGCCCCAGCCTGCACCGACAGGCTGCGCCGGCGCAGCGCTTTGCCCAGCGCGGCCTCGTCGGCCAAAGCGGGAAATCCGGCAGCGGCGGCGACATCCTGGACCCGGGTGGTGGCCGCGACCCAGGACAACAGCACGCCAAGGACCAAGGCATCCAGCGGTTCGCTGGGCAAGGTCAAACCGGCGAACGCGTCGTTCTCTTCGCCGCTGAGCAGCTGCCGCAACAAGCGCCAGTTGCCATGAGGCTGTTGCAGATCGATGGCCAGCAATTGGCTCTGCCCGTCGGCAGTGCGCTCCAGACGGGCTTCGTAATAGAACAGCGGCCCGCAGATCGGCACGGCTGCCGCGTCGGTCGTAGTCAGGCGCCCGCAAATCGGCAGCACGCCATAAATCAACTGCAACTCGCGCTGGTAGAGGCTTTGTTGCCGCTCCAGCGCCGCGCCCAATTCCGCCGTCAATGGCAGGCTGAGCAAGCCGCCACTGACCAGTTCTTCACGCCCGCCCAGCCAAGCCCAGCGCTCGGCCGGCAACTTGCTCAGGTTATCCAGATCCAGGTCGCGGCTATCGGCCAGGTAGCAGCTGCGGTAGAAACCGATAAGTTGGCGAACGGACGATGCACTGTTCATCAGTTATCCGCGTAACGCGCCCACAGGCTGTCGAATTCGCGGCTGAAGGCGGCGATCAGTTGCGGCTGATCGACCACCACGAAGTTCTCTTCATTGCTGGTGCTGGCGCTGCGGGTCCAGTTGAAGCTGCCGTTGAGCAGCAGTTGGCCATCGAACAGGGCGAATTTGTGGTGCATATGATAGGGGCCGGAGTCGATACGCAGCGGCACGCCTTTGTCGCGTAGCCATTGCACGTCGCTGCCGACATCGAACTGTTTTTCGTTGTCGCTGATCACCCGCACGGCGAGGCCGCGCTGGTGGCAGGCGAGGATTTCCTCGCTGAGCGGGTCGTCGGAGATGGTGTAGACGCAGATATCCACACTCTTGCGCGCCTGCCGGCACAGCTCGCGGATTTTCCGCCGGCAGTCGTCGCCCGGGCTGAAATGGGCGCTGGCGATATTGCGCGTCGGCACGACATTGGCGTCCAGGGTCTTGATCACCTGTTCCAACCACTTCAGCGCCCGCTCGGCATTGGCCGGCTCGCGGATCAGTTCGCGCACCAGGGCGAAGGCGCGGTTGCGCATATAGCGCACCTGGTCGGGGCTCAGCTCGCTGCCAAGCTGACGCAGCTCGTCGCGCTCCTCATTGCTCAGGCGCAGATCGGCCAGGCTGTCGCGCAACTGCTGATCGAGACGGTTGAAATCCACTTAACCTCCTTGTTTGCGGCGCTGGCGTGGCGAATAGCGCCAGGCCGCATAAAGGCCGCCACAGAGCGTACCGGCCAGATGGTATTCGAAGGAAACGCCCTGCTGCGGCAGCAGGCCGAAGACCCAGCCGCCATGTAGAAACAGCACCAGGATCGCCAGCAGCAAGTCCAGCCAGCTGCGCCGGAACCAGGCCCGCGCCAGCAGCAGCGACCAGAGCCCGAACAACCAACCGCTGGCGCCGACATGGATGCCTTCGCGGGCGAACAGCCAGACCAGCAGGCCACTGCCGAGCAGGATAAACAGGCTGGCTTTGACGAAGTCGCGGCGCGACTCGATCAACGTCAGCGCGCCGAGCACCAGCAACCCGCTGAGATTGCCCAACAGATGCAGCCAACCGCCATGCAACCAAGGGGCAAACAAAATGCCCGGCAAGGACTCGGGCCGGCGCGGGATCACGCCCCAAGCATTCAGGCTGTAACCGCTGACGCTGTTGAGCAGTTGCAGCACCAGCATCAGCGCGGCGATGCCGAACAGCAATTGCACGCGCGGGATCAGCCAAGCGGTCACAGCGGCTCGCCGTCGACGTCGCCCACACGCTGCTCGTGACCGAGCTGCTCGCCGAGGTCGCGCAGTTGCGTGGAGATTTCCAACATGCGGTTGTGCGTGCGCAGGTCGATATCGATCTTCTTGTCCATCGCCTTGATCAACGGCAGAAAGCTGTTCTGCAAGCTGTCGGCCAGGCTTTCCAGGAGTTTCTGCACCGCCGGTTGAGCCGGGGCGATCACCTCGACCTGCGGGCGCAGCTTGCCCAGGTTATCCAGGCCGGCGAGCAACTCGGCCCAGGGAACGGTCGGCGCCGCGGCTTGTTCGCCGGGTGCCAGTTTGGCCAGCCCACGCACGCCCTCGACTAGGTCGTTGAGCTGCGCCACCACCCGGCCGCCGACGTCCGTATCGCTGCCGCCCATGGCCTTGTTGCGCATGAAGTCGCGCTTGATCTGCGCCCAGCGCTCGGCCTGTTCGGCGGTCATATTGCCGCGCAGTTCGGCGAGCTTCAGCAGGTTTTCCTCGGCGCCGGTGGTCAGCAGCTGGGATTCGCCCTGATAGTGGTCGGCGATCAGTTGCAGCACCTCGGCATCGTTCATCACCGCGCTGATCTTTTCCGCCATCTTGTTCATGTTGCGGTAGCTGCCTTGCAACTTGAACGGCGGCTCGGTGCGGTACTGATCGGCCTGAGCGGCGCTGGCGATGTACTGCTGGTTGACCCGCCCGACCACGTCGCGCACCTGCATCAGGCGTTGCAGGGTGGTGACGATTTCGTTGACCTCGGCGCCGCTGTAGCTGTGGCTCAGTTCGTTGCTGGAGAACGGCTTGCCCTCGGCCTTGGCGACGAAGCGATAGACATCGGCCATATCGCGGGTGGCCAGCGGCGCCAGCACCGGATTGGAGGTCAGGCCGTTTTCGATATAGGACAGCGCGAAGGCTTCCTGCATGCCGCCCAGGGTGTCGCCGAGGTTATAGATGTCGGCGCGATTGGCCAGCATGTCCGGGATCTTGAACACGTCGCCGGACTCGGTATAGGGGTTGCCCGACATGATCACGCAGAACTTGCGCCCGCGCATGTCGTAGGTGCGGGTGCGGCCCTTCCACACACCTTCGATACGCCGGGTGCCGTCGCACAGCGAAATGAACTTCTGCAGGAACTCCGGATGGGTGTGCTGGATATCGTCGAGATAGAGCATCACGTTGTTGCCCATCTCCAGCGCCAGGTTGAGCTTTTCCAGCTCCTGGCGCGAGGTGGCGTCCGGCGCCTGGGCCGGGTCCAGGGAGCGCACCTCGTGACCCAGAGCCGGGCCGTTGATCTTCATAAAGATCAAGCCGAGACGGTGGGCGACGTATTCCATCAGCGTGGTCTTGCCGTAACCCGGCGGCGAAATCAGCATCAGCAAGCCGGACAAGTCCGAGCGACGGTTCTCTCCCGCGGTGCCCATCTGCTTGGCCAGGTTGTCGCCGATCACCCCGAGATAAACGTCGTTGATCAGTTTGTTACGGACGAAGGAGCTGAGCGGCTTGGGCTTGAATTCGTCGAGGCGCAGCGCCTCGCGTTCGCTCGCCACCACCGCCTGGCGCAGCGCCTGGTAGCGCTGCAAGCCGGGCAGGAACCGCTCGCAGTGCACGCGCAGGCGGGCGAAGAAATCGTCCACCGCCAGCACCAGTTGCCGTTCGCCGATCCGAGGGTGCTCGCCCATCAGTTCCTTGACGGTGAAACGCAGGTCCACCTCGGTGATGCGCTTGGGCAGATCCTCGGCGAGCAGGCTCAAGGCCACAGCCTCGGGCACATAGGCGTTCAATGCGGCGAACTCATCGGCTGCGCAAAGGCCACGCAGCCAATTCTCGACCAGCGCCCACTGCGCCGCCGGGCGTTTCTGCAAGCCACTTAAAGTCTGCTGATAGACCTCCCACATATGCGCCGCCTGCAAGCGCGCTTGCAAACCGGCCAGCAACTCGCGGGCGTACTTGCTGAAGACGAACTCGATACGCTCGGCGGCCAGTTCCTGCACCAGGTATTCCGCGGCTTCGGCGAGCGTCGCCTGGCTGAAATTCATGCCGTGCTCGGCGATATAGCCGGTCATGGCCTCGGCAATTTCCGCCTGCAACTGCAACAGGCTGTCGCATTGACCGAACAGCTGCTGGATATGCCGGGCGCTGCGCGCACGCTGCGGCCATTGTTTGGCCTCGTCGCGGCGCTGCGCCTGGCCCCAGAAAAAGCTGGCGAAACCACGGGGCAAGGCGCCGTAGCTGAGCAGCCCGGCGCTGTCGCGCAGCGGCAGCAACTGGGCGAGGATCAGCGCCGCATCGTGGTCATGAATGCCCTTCTCGTAGCCTTCCTTGTAGCGCGGCGCGGCGAAATCGCGAATGCTCTTGATCAGTGCCTCCGGCTGGGTCAATTGCTGCTTGAGCAGATCGAGGCTGAGGCCGTCGCGTCCGCCATCGGCCGCCGCCAGCACTTCGCCGGCCAGGTATTCGGCGCGGTACAGCTCGCTGGATTCGGACTCCAGGGATACCTGCCAATAATCGCGCAGCGCTTCCAGCTCGGCGTTTTGCAACGGTTCGAGGAATTCGGTGCCGGTCAGGTGCAGGTAGAGCTGATCGCCGCGCGGCATCAGGGTCAGATCCAGCTCCTGGGTGTTGACGCTGAAGCGGTGGCGCGGGCCGAGCTTGATGACGTTGCCGCCCTCCTCGAACAGCTCGCTCTTGTCGCGCAGGCTGCGTACCGCCTGGTCGCGGGCGGCCTTGAGACGCGCCTCGACATCCTCGGCCTTGACGCTGTCCTTCAGCTCGCGCAGGCGCTCGGCCAGTTCGCGCAGCTTGAGAATCAGCGGGTCGGCGGCGAAAAAGGCGTTCAGCTCATCCGGTTGAGTCAGGCGCGCGGTGCGCCGGCCGAGACTTTCCAGGATGCGCCGCGCGGCATCCAGCAGGCCCTGGGCCTTGCGTTGGCGCTCGTCGAGCAGCGCCTGTTTGTGCGCCTCGAAGGTTTCCAGCAGCTCTTCGCGCTTGCTCAGGATATCGCCGAGGAACTGTTCCTGATCGCCGAACTGGCTCTCCAGCTCTTCCAGCTGCACCAGCAGGCGCGACAGCTGCTCGTCGCAGCGCTCCGGGTCCTGGGCCATGGCCAGGGCGTTGGTGATGCCCTGGCTGAACAATTTGAACTGGGCGCCGAACTGCGCCACCGTCTCCGCCGAGCCCAACCCCTTGCGCCTCTGTTCGGCGCGGGCCTTGGCCTGGTTGAGGCGCGCGTAGACTTCGGAAATCGACTCGACGATCGCGGTGCGCTGGGTGGCGTCGTCGATCGGCAGCGAGGCCATCAGACCGGAGAGCATATCCAGGTTGCCGGCCATGGCCTGCAAGGCCGCGAGCGGCTCGTTCAGCTGGCTGACGCTCTCGGCCTTCTGCGCCTGGGCGTCGAGCTGGGCCAGCTGCTGCACATAGGGTTGCAGCGCCGCCGGGCTGGCGAGAAACGCCGAAGTGGCGGCCGCAACCCGTTCCTGGGCGGCCAGCAGATCCGCCTCCATGGCATCGATACGCGCCACGTCGATATAGCGGTAATCGCGAATGGTCAGCAGTTGCCCGCGCTGGGCATTGATGCCGTTGAGCGCGTCGACGAACTGCTGCACCTCGTCCCAGCTGTCGAGCAGCAGGCCGGAGAGCAACGCCTTCTGCCGGGTTTCGGCTTCGGCCATGGCGCGCGCCGATTGCTGACGGATGCTCTCGACCTTCTCGAATTCGTCGAGCACCAGTTCGCCGGTGGCGGCGATCTCGCGCAGCAGCGGCGCCATGCCTTGGCAATGGGCATCGCCCAGCCAGTGATAGATATCGAACAGGCGTCGGGTGTTCTGGCACAGCTGGGTATAGCGCGGCACCGAGACTTCCGGGCTCTCGATCTCGCGGCTGAGATTGAGCAGATCGGAGACGCCGCGCACCAATTCGGCATTGCCGATGCGCCCGAAGAAGCCGCTGCGCGCCGGCTGGCGGGCGGCGAAATCGTCGCTGCAAAACGGCGTTTGCCAGATCTGCATCGGGTGGATGCGGGTCGGCTCGCTGCCCTCGGCGGCGAAGATCACCATGCGTCCGTCTTCCAGGCGCGCGTAGCCGTGGCCGAAGATCGGGTTGTGCAACTGGCGGTTGATCATGTTGTAGGTGAACAGCGCCGAACGGCCTTGTTCCGGGTGGTAGAAGATGTACTGCACGTCCTCGCCATTGGGCGAACGCACCGCGCGCTTGAAGCGCATGCCGGTCATCGACTGCTCGAAAGCCTTGGACTCACCGCTTTGCAGGTAATAGCCGCCGGGAAAGATGATGCCGTGGTCTTCCGGTAGCTGCACGCAAGCCAGGCCGATGGCGTCGATGCGCTCGACCTTGCGGGTCAGGCTGTTGAACACCAGGTAACGCCATTGCTCTTCGCGGTACGGCAGCACCTTGAGCAGGATCAGGCTGCCGAGCCTGGCGTATTCGATCTGCGCGTCGTCCAGGGACTGGGTCTTGTCCAGCACCGCTTCGCGGTAGATGCCCTGGCCGTCCTCGGTGTTGTTCTCGACCTTGACCGTGAGGTCGCCGCCGATGGTCTCGACAAAGATCGTATCGAGGATATTCATATGCGGATGGCGGCCATTGACCACCATCTCGCGGGAGGTTTTCTGCCATTCGAAATCGAACGGCGCCGGCAGCGCGATATCGCGCTCGCCGCGGTTATCGATATAGCGAACCTCTTTGCCGCCTTCGGCGATCGACCAACGGAACACGCGGATATCGCTGACCCGCTCGCCGATCTGAAAGCTCGCCAGCAGCTTGCCGTCGCGCACCAGCAGTTGCAGCAGGCGGGTGTTCTTGTAGTAGGTGTAGAGCTCGTTGAAGTCGTTGACGAAGCTGCTCTGGCCGAGAAAGCTGTCGGCCAGCGCGACGCTTTCGGCTTCATAGCCTTCGTCCTGCTCGCTCAGGCGATACAGGGAGAACACGTCCTCGACGCGGGTTTCCTTTTTCAGGCCGAGAAACACGTTGTAGCCGAACAGCAGGTTCTCGCCGACCTGGACGATATCGCGCGCCGTGCAGTTGTTTTCGGTGCGGATACGTACCCGCCCGACCACATCCATCTTGCTGCTGCCGAACTCCTCCAGACGCTGCTGGTTGAGTGCTTCGGTGCTCTGGCGCAAGCGCAGGCCCTGGTCCAGCAGGCGCTTGTGCAACACTTCGTAAGCGCCACCTTCGGCGACGGCCTTGTCCAATACGTCCTGTGCCTGGTTAGCGGTTTGCGGCTGCGACATCGTGGTCTTCCTGAATCTGCGGCGTCTTGGCGGTCATGTCGATCATGTGGGAACCGGCTTGCTGCGCGTTAGACGAGGAACGCCGGATCGCCAGCAAGCTGGCTCCTACAAGGAGCACAGTGACTTTGTTCGAATCGCTCGGCGCCCTGGATACGGGCACCGAGGCAGCGACTTATACCTCGCTGGCACCATTGCCGACTGACGCTTGCGCCGCGGCTACCGGCACCGGGGTAACGCTCGGCACCGCGGGCTTGCCGGCCAGCAGACGGGCCAGCACGTCCTGCACCACCGGGCTCTTGCCGACCACGCCTTCGATGGCCTTGCCCACCGACAGCGACTTGGCGAAGGAATTGAAGAAGTCGCCTTCGCCGCCGACGATCTCGATCTTAGCCTTGGACAGCGCCGCCGAGAGCACTTCGGCCTGGTCCTTGGCGATTTCCTTGTTGGCGGCGATCGCGGCCATGGCCTCGTCGAAGTTCTTCTCCAGCTGCATGCGGAACTCTTCGTGCTGGCGTGCGCTGTCGCTGAGCGCGTCGAGGGCGCCGAATTTCTTGCCCAGACCTTCGGCCTCGGCATTCAGGCGTTCGAGCAGCACTTCGGCCTCTGCCGAACCCAGGTCCTTGGTCGCCTTCGCCTTGGCCACACCCAATTGCTCCTCGCCACGCGCCTGGGCGGTGAGTTTCTCTTCGAGCACCTTGGCGTCGGCCAGGCCGTCTTTTTCCTTGGCGGTCGCTTTGGCTTCGGTGACCCGTGCCTCGGCCAGACCTTTTTCCTGCTCGCCCTTGGCTTCGGCGATCAGGCGCTCGGCCTCGACGCGAGCCTCGGCGAGGCCTTCCTTCTCCTTGGCCGCGGCGGTGACTTCACGCACACGGGCGTCGGCCAGACCAGGCGCGGCGCGCTCAGCCTCGATACCTTCGGCCATTTTCTTCTTGGCTTCGCTTTGCTTGGCCGCGGCTTCCAACTCGGCCTGGGCCAGGTTGTTGATTTCCACCGCCTTGTGCTTGGAACGGGTTTCGTCGGCTTCGGCCTGCTTGACCTGACGCACCAGCTCCTGCTCGGCCTCGGCTTGCGCCTGCAACACGATGACCTGCTTGGCCCGTTCGGCTTCGGAGACTTCGCGTACTTCCTTGATCCGCTCTTCCTCTTGGGCCACGGTCTTCTCGACCGCCACGCGCTCGCGGATCACCGCGGCGATGTTCTTGCGCTCCTCTTCCAGGGCCTTTTCCTTCTCGATGCGCTGCAGCTCGACTTCACGCTCGCGCGAGACGATCTCCAGGTCCTTGGCGCGGGTGACTTTTTCCACCTCGATGACCACCGCACGCTGGCGGTTCTGCTGCGCCACTTCGACTTCGCGCTGGTGGTTCTCGGCGCGGATATCCAGCTCCTGCTGGGTATTGATCCGCGCCTGCTCGGCCTTCAGGCGCTCTTCTTCCTGGACCTTGAGGGTTTCGGCCTGTTCGCGCGCACGGATGGTTTCGATCTCGCGCTTCTGCCGCGCCACGGCGTCGGCTTCCTGGCGTTCCAGGGACAGCGTGGCCTCACGGGTTTCGACATTCTTTTTCTTGATCGCCAGCTCTTCGTTGCGCTCCAGCTCGTTGGTGATGACGTTCTGTGCGGCGGTCAGCTCGGTGATCTTGCGGATGCCCTCGGCATCGAGGATGTTGCTCGGGTCCAGAGAGGCCTTGGAGGTCTGCTCCAGGTAGTCGATGGCCACGTCTTCCAGCACATAGCCATTGAGGTCATTGCCGATCACCTCGACGATGCGGTCGCGGAAATCCTGACGATTCTCGAACAGCTGGACGAAGTCGAACTGCTTGCCGACGGTCTTCAGCGCCTCGGAGAATTTGGCGTTGAACAGTTCGTTGACCGCGGAGCGGTCGGAGGCGCGGTCCGCACCGATGGCCTTGGCCACCTTGAGCACGTCTTCCTGGGTCTCGTTGACGCGCAGGTAGAAGGCCACAGTGATATCGGCGCGCATGTTGTCGCGGCAGATCAGCCCGTCCTTGGCGCGGCGATCGACTTCCAGGGTGATCAGGGAGATCTTCATGAACTCCTTGAGGTGGATCACCGGGTAGACCAGGGCGCCGGTGAAATGCACCTTGGGCGTCGAGGACATGTCGTTGACGATCAGCGCGGTCCCCTGCGGAACCTTGATATAGAACGCCTTGAACAGCGCCAGCAGGCCCACGATCACCAGAATGACCAGGCCAGCCCCCATCAGGAGTGGCAGCAAAGTCGCTATATTCATCGAAATCAATCTCCTTTGATTTTAAAGTGCCGGATTCTTATGTGAGCCGGGATCAGACGTTCCGAAACTCATCCTCGGTAATGACCCGATAGGCGTGCTCGGCCTTCAGGTACTCCAACAACACGACACGATCGCCGCGCTTGAAACCACAAACCTCATCGGCGCGCACCCGCAGGATCAAACCCGCGCCGCCGTCCTCGAGCAGCGCTTCGCCATGGCTCGGCGTAACCTTGGCGCTGCGCACCACGGCGGTCTGCCCGAGCACGCTTTTGCTGCTGGTGGCTTCCATTTTGTGAAACAGCGGGCGCAAGGGCCGGCAAAGTATCGAGCTGACCAGCGCTGCCGGCAGCAGCACGGCAAATGCCACCACCAGCCCCAGCGGGTAGCGCAACAGGCCCAGCGGAAGGTGGCTGAGCAACCAGAGTTCGGCGAAATAACTGAAGAACCAGGCGAAGAAGAACAGCAGGGTCAACACCAGGGTGACCGGCACGCCGTCCAGCTTCAACTTGCTCAGCAGCGCGGCGAGCCCCTCGGTCTGGCCGCCTTCGGTCACCCCATCGGTGTCGAGCAGGTCGATGTCGACGCCGCCGAGCACCACGACCAGCCAGTAGAAGACCGCCACGCACAGCAGGAAACTGAACAGCGCCGTGGGGAACGACAAGGCCGTCTGCAGGAAAATATCCATCGCGCTCACATCCCTGGAAGAAGATCAGGCGAGGCCCGCAGGCCCCGCCGCTCGTGCCCGACGAATCAGGACTTGGCTTTTTCCTTGAGCCGCGCCAACACGCTGTCGGCGCTGGCATTGGCCGGCACTATACCGGCCGCGCGCAGCTTGACCTCGAGGGCGTCGTCCGGGGTGCTGGTTTCGGCCAGCTCCGCCGCCGCTTCCATCTTCGCCGCGCGCTCGGCCTGCTTTAGCTTTATCCGTTCCAGCGACTCGACCGCAGTGTGCAGCTTGGCCTGGGAACCGCCGTAACGGTGGGCCACGGCCATCTGCGCCTTCTGCACGCTTTCAGTGGCCTTGACCGTATCCACTTGCTGCTTGAGGCGCTTGATATGCCCTTCGGCCTGGGTCACGGCCTTGCGCAACTGCGCCACGCTGGCGGCGAAAGCTTCGGCTTGTTCGCGCTCGCTGGCCTGGGCGGTTTCCAGGTTGGCGATTTTCTCCGCCACTTCGGTCGCCAGCGCTTCGTTGCCGGCTTCCAGGGCTTTCAGTGCATATTGCTCGTACTCGGCGATCTTCTCCGCGCTCTTGCCGACACGCTCGGCAGCGAGCTTCTGCTTGGCCATGATTTCGGCGAGGGCTTCTTTGGACTTGCGCAGCTCGAGGTCGGCATCGCGAATCTCCTGATCGAGGATTCGCAGCGCCTGACCATCGACCACTGCCTCGCCCATTTCGTTGGCACCACCACGCAGCGCCGTCAGCAACTTGCTCCAGACGTTCATAGCATTTCTCCTTAAGCGTCGACCTTGAGGAAGCCTTCATAGGCTTCGGTGGCCTTGATCACGTTGTCCGCCAGCAATTCGATCTCGAACACCACATCGCTGAGGGTGGAGGCCGAGCTCAGCGCGCCGAACATGGTGTAGCACGGCTGGCCGTCCGGCAGGGTTTCCAGGCCGATGCACGACAGCGGAAACAGCTTGTGGGTGCGCAGCACTTCCTCGTTGAAGGCCGCGCTGTCGCGTACATCGGCGGCCGGCCAGAGCAGGCTCTCGACAATGATCTGCTCGCCGTACACCGCGACGAACAAGGGCAGATCGCCGTAGTCGTGCATGGTGACGTGCAAGCTGGCATCGGCGCCTTGAATCAATTCAATGCTCGCCTGGCCACCCTTGAACAGCTCGGCGGCCGACAACGCATCATGCAAAGCCTGTGCAGTCCAAACCTGCGGCATGCTCATACCCTCCTCCTTTTCCATCGAAGCCAGCTTTACCGAGTGCGGCTGGCGCAGTTTCCTTTCGAACGCCATAAGCAGCGGGGCATGCTCTGGCAGTATCCAGACCTCCTTCTTTACCAGCCCCTGCTCGCGCAGGCGCTGACGGAAAAGACGCTGGTAATGGGCTGATGATTTGCTTTCCATGAACAGAGACTAGTTCCACACATGTAATGAATCAATGCATCACATGTAATATTTTCAAACGCTCGTTTTCAGGCGCAACTCGGCACCGCCGAACCAGGCAGCAACGAGCAGATAGATAAGGAGAAATTGCAGAAGGGAAACCATCCAGGTTCAAAACGCCGCGTATCCATTCGTGATGGCAATTTAACCCTATATCGCGCCCCGGTTGAACCGGCAAAACCGCCAACCTCATCGCAGCTGGAACAGCAAGGCCAGGCAATCGGGATATGACGCGACAGCGCATAATCGAATAGGCTTGGCCAGCCTCCCGATACGGACCATCTCGATGACTACAGCCAACAAACCCCTCGCCGGCCTGAAAGTGATAGAGCTCGGCAGCCTGATAGCCGGCCCCTTCGCCGCCCGCATTTGCGCCGAGTTCGGTGCCGAGGTGATCAAAGTCGAATCACCGGACGGCGGCGACCCCCTGCGCAAGTGGCGCAAGCTCTATGAAGGCACCTCGCTGTGGTGGTTCGTACAGGCGCGCAACAAGCAGTCGATCACCCTTAACCTCAAGCACGAGCAAGGCCGCGAAGTCCTGAAAAAACTGCTGAACGAGGCCGATATCCTGATCGAGAACTTCCGTCCCGGGGTGCTGGAAAAACTCGGCCTGGGCTGGGACGTGCTACACGCCCTGAACCCCGGACTGGTGATGGTGCGCCTGTCCGGTTTCGGCCAGAGCGGGCCGATGAAGGACCAGCCGGGCTTCGGCGCAGTGGGCGAATCCATGGGCGGATTGCGCTATATCACCGGCTTCGAGGATCGCCCGCCAGTGCGCACCGGCATCTCCATCGGCGACTCGATCGCCGCGCTCTGGGGCGTGATAGGCGCACTGATGGCGCTGCGTCACCGCGAAGTGAACGGCGGCAGCGGCCAGATGGTCGATGTGGCGCTGTATGAGGCGATTTTCGCCATGATGGAGTCCATGGTGCCGGAGTTCGACGTATTCGGTTTTATCCGCGAACGCAGCGGCAATATCATGCCGGGCATCACTCCCTCCTCGATCCACACCAGCAGCGACGGCAAACATATCCAGATCGGCGCCAACGGCGATGCGATCTTCAAGCGCTTCATGCAGGCCATCGGCCGCGTGGATCTGGCCGAAGACCCGAGCCTGGCCAGCAACGACGGCCGCGATGTGCGACGCGACGAGATTTATGGGGTGATCGACCGCTGGGTCGGCGCGCTGCCGCTCGATCAGGTGCTCGACACGCTGAACCGCGCCGAAGTGCCGGCCAGCCGCATCTTCAGCGCCGAAGACATGTTCGGCGACCCGCAATACCTGGCCCGCGAAATGCTGCTCAGCGCCTAATTGCCGGACGGCAAGCCGTTCAAGATGCCCGGCATCGTGCCCAAGCTGAGCGACACGCCGGGCGCAGTCGACTGGGTCGGCCCGGAGCTGGGCGAGCATAACGAGCAGGTACTCAAGGGGTTGGGTTATAGGCCTGAACAGATCGCCGACTTGCGTCGCGACGGCGCAATCTGATCGGCGGGTAGACCGCTGAAAACGTAGACCAGCGTTATGGCTAAAGGTGGACACCGTATTTGGCGTAAATCTTCTCGATAACGCCCCGCTGCTTGAGCTCCAGAATTGCCGCATCCAACTTATTCAGCCAAGCGCCGTGGCGCGGATGAACCCGCATGCTGACATCGAAAGAATTCATCACATCGCCAATCTCGAGGCTGCGGTATTCCGGGACCCTGGTCTGGCTGTATTGAGCGATCGCCTTGTTGACGACAATTTGATCGAAGCGCAACCTGGCCAACATCTCCAGCAACTGCGCTTCATTCAAGGCATTGCGCCGATCGATCTGCCCCGCCTCGATCAACGCCCGCAAGTCTGGATAGGCGTAGCCGCGCACCAACCCCACCGACTTGCCGCGCAAATCCTCAGGCCGCGTTACCGGAAACGCCTTGCCGGGCGCGAACACCATGACATCGACAACCTTGCCGAACGGCAGCGAAAACATTCCCGGGGTCGGTTGATTGCGCACCCAGCCCGGATACACGCCCGGCTCTATATCCAGCTGCCCGCTGTTGAACAGCAAACCGATGCGCGGATAGGGGTAGTACTGCACGCTGAAGGTGTCGCCCGTCAGCTTGCTCAGCTCATCGAAGATGTCCTGATAAATACCCGTCTTGTCCTGCTCGATCATCATCGGCGGGTAGTTATAAAAACCGACTGTAAAGGTGGCGGCATGAACGCCAACCGCGGGGTAGCCAACACACAGCAGAAAAACCGCCTTGATCAACCACTTCACAGCATCATCCTTACCACCTCTGCGCTACGAACCGCCGCTAGCAGGCCGTTGAAAAACGTTGGCGAGGCCGCCAGTGCAAGGCAAAAACAGGCGAAAAACGGACTGGGCTCGCACGCGAGTTTATGAGCTGTAAATGAGCATTTTGATCGGACTCGCGCCCGAGCCTGTTTTTAACGCCGCAATGGCAACGCAGGTAGTTTTTCAACAGCCTGCTAGAACTCGCCAAACAACCAGGCGACTGCCATGCCCAGCACCAGCAACCCCAATAACCAGAAAATACCGCCATGCCCGCCGGGCTGCACCACCGAGACATCGCCCGGATACCGCTCAGGTTTGTGCCGATCCACAGCATCCTTGGCCTCTTTCAAACCCACACCTTTAAGCTCGCGCAACAGCTTGATCGCCTCGATCTTCTGCCCACGCTGCAACGCATCCAGCACTTGCGGCGGTAAATCCTGATCAGACCCGGTCATCACACTCTCCATTCGAGCAACCACCCCAGAGCATAGCCGCAAAAAAAGCCGGCCCCTTGCGGGTACCGGCTTTGGCGACAGACGTCAAACTTACAACGGCTTACCGCGATTGCCGTGCTGGCTGACGAAGTCCTGCACCGCTTTCAGGTCATTGGCCAGCACCGTGCAACGCTCTTCGCGCTCGAACAGGTCGGCCAGGTGCGGGGGTAGCGTCAGCGCTTCAGCGATGCCAGCCTTCTCCACCGCTTCGGGGAATTTAACCGGGTGCGCGGTGCCCAGAATCACCATCGGCGTGGCCAGGCTGCGACGGCATTCGCGGGCGGCGCGCACACCGATGGCGGTATGCGGATCGAGCAGCTCGCCGCTCTGCGCGAACACCTCGGCAATGGTTTCGCAGGTCTGTGCATCGTCCACCGCCAGGGAATCGAACAGCTTGCGCGCTTCCGTCCAGCGATCATCCTCGACGCTGAAGCCGCCGCTTTGCTTGAATTCGCCCATCAGCCCGGCAATGGCCGCGCCGTTGCGCCCGTGCAGGTCGAACAGCAAGCGCTCGAAGTTCGACGAGACCATGATGTCCATGGACGGCGACAGCGTCGGGTGCAGCGCATCCTTGGCATAGCGGTTACCGCTCATAAAGCGGTGGAGGATGTCGTTGCGGTTGGTCGCGACTATCAGTTGGCTGATCGGCAGACCCATATTGCGCGCCAGGTAACCGGCGAAAATATCGCCGAAGTTACCGGTCGGCACGGAGAACGCCACGGAACGCGCCGGACCACCCAACTGCAGGGCGGCATGGAAGTAGTAAACGATCTGGGCCATGATCCGCGCCCAGTTGATCGAGTTGACCGCCACCAGGCGCGTGCCCTTGAGGAAACTCTGGTCGGCGAAGCTGGCCTTGACCATCTCCTGGCAATCGTCGAAGTTGCCTTCGATCGCGATGTTGTGGATGTTGTCGCCGAACAGCGTGGTCATCTGCCGACGCTGCACCTCGGATACCCGATTGTGCGGGTGCATGATGAAGATGTCGACGTTTTCGCAAGCCTTGCAGCCTTCGATCGCCGCCGAACCGGTATCGCCGGATGTGGCACCCATGATCACCACGCGCTCGCCGCGCTTTTTCAGCACATGGTCGAGCAGACGGCCGAGCAATTGCAGGGCGAAGTCCTTGAATGCCAGGGTCGGGCCATGGAACAGCTCGAGCACCCACTCGTTGCCGTTCAGCTGACGCAGCGGGGCGATGGCGCCATGGGCGAACACCGCATAGGTCTCTTCGAGAATCTTCTTGAAGTCGGCATCGGCAATGCTGCCGGCAACGAACGGGCGCATCACCCGAAACGCCAGCTCGTGATAAGGCAGGCCGGCCCAGGAAGCGATCTCTTCCTGGGTGAAACGCGGCAGGTTCTCCGGCACGTAAAGGCCGCCGTCGCTGGCCAGACCGGCCAGCAATACGTCTTCGAAATTCAGGGCCGGTGCCTGGCCGCGGGTACTGATATAGCGCATTTATGCAAACCTACGATTTGAGCCCCAAGCCTCAAGCGACAAGCTGCAAGCGGCACGAAGCGCTTGCTGCCAGGAGCTTGCAGCTCGCAGCTGCTGGTTAATTAAGCTGTTCCACGCGAATCCGCATGACCTTGCCCACCACGTCGTCCAGCGCTTCGAGAGCGGTGAGCGCCTCGTCGATACGCGCCTCGACCACCCGATGGGTGACCAGGATCATCGGCACCAGACCATCATGCTCTTCGACTTCCTTCTGCATGATCGATTCGATATTGATCCCACGCTGCGAAAGGATGCTCGCCACCTGGGCCAACACGCCCGGATGGTCCTTGGCCTGGATGCGCAGGTAATAGGCGCTCTCGCAGGCAGCGATCGGCAGAATCGGGTGATCGGACAGCGAATCCGGTTGGAACGCCAGATGCGGCACGCGATTGGTCGGGTCGGCGGTCAGCGCTCGCACCACATCGACCAGATCGGCGACCACCGAGGACGCGGTCGGCTCCATACCGGCGCCAGCGCCGTAGAACAAGGTCGAACCCGCGGCATCGCCATTGACCATCACCGCGTTCATCACGCCGTTGACGTTGGCGATCAGGCGGTCGGCCGGGATCAGCGTCGGATGCACGCGCAGTTCGATGCCCGCGTCGGTGCGGCGCGCCACACCGAGATGCTTGATCCGGTAGCCCAGGGCCTCGGCGTAGCTCACATCGGCCGTGGTCAGCTGGGTGATGCCCTCGGTATAGGCCTTGTCGAACTGCAGCGGAATGCCGAACGCGATGGAGGCGAGAATGGTCAGCTTATGCGCCGCGTCGATGCCTTCGACGTCGAACGTCGGATCGGCCTCGGCATAGCCCAGCGCCTGCGCTTCCTGCAGCACGTCTTCAAAGGCACGGGCCTTCTCACGCATTTCGCTGAGGATGAAGTTACCGGTGCCGTTGATGATCCCGGCCAGCCAATTGATACGGTTGGCGGCCAAACCCTCGCGGATCGCCTTGATCACCGGAATACCGCCGGCCACCGCCGCTTCGAACGCGACTATCACGCCCTTCTCACGAGCCCGGGCGAAAATCTCGTTGCCATGCACGGCGATCAGCGCCTTGTTCGCGGTGACCACGTGCTTGCCGTTGTCGATGGCCTTGAGCACCAAGTCGCGAGCGATACCGTAGCCACCGATTAACTCGATGACGATCTCGATTTCCGGGTTATCGACCAGCTCGAAGGGATCACGGGTAATAGCGGTACCGGTAATGTCGCACTGCGGGTTCTGCGAACGCAGTGCAATCTGCACCACCTCGATGCCACGCCCGGCACGACGCGCGATTTCCTCGGCGTTGCGCTTGAGCACGTTGAAAGTACCGCCACCGACAGTACCCAGCCCACAGATGCCTACTTTGACCGGTTTCACACTGAACTCCCCATCTGCACCGCATAAAACGGCCGGAGCAAGCTCCGGCCGAGGAAAAAGAGCCGCACCATACGAAGCGGCTGTTTATTAGTCAATCCAGCCTATTGGGCTTCCAGAGCGATTTTCGCCAGTTGCGGCGCCGGTTGGTAGCCCGGGATGATCTTGCCGTTGGCCAGGACGATGGCCGGCGTGCCGCTGACACCGATCATCTGACCCAAAGCATATTGTTTCGCCACCGGATTGGCGCACTCGGCGGCCTCGACGGCTTGCCGGGTTTTCGCGCGGTTCATCGCCTCCTGGGGATTCTTGGCGCACCAGACATTGGCCAGTTCTTTAGCCGCCGCACTCTCCAAGCCTTGACGCGGGAACGCCATGTAACGCACTTCCACGCCCAAGCGGTTGAGTTCCGGCACTTCGCTGTGCAGCTTCTGGCAGTAGCCGCAGTCGGTATCGGTAAAGACCGTGATATGGGTTTTCGGCTTGTCGCCGGCGAACACCACCATTTCCGATAGCGGGATGGTATTGATGGTTTTCGCCACCGCAACGCTTTCCGATTGTTCGGTCAGATTGAGCGCTTTGCCATCTTTGACCTGAAACAGGTAACCCTGCATGACGAATTCGCCGTTGGCGCTGGCATACAGCATGCGGCCGCCCGCGAGCTGCACCTGATAAAGCCCTTGCATGGGGCTTTCGGCAATCGCCTCGATGGGCAGATCGGGCTGAATCGCCTTCAAGGTTTTACGGATCGCCTGATCGGCATCCGCATCGTCAGCCAAACACAGACCGCTGACAGCACTCAAAGCCAACGCAGCGAAAATACGGTTATAACCCATGGAAACTCCTATCGAGCGAGAATGCCAGGCAGACGATTGAGCCGCTTGCAAGCGAGACTTACAGCAATACTGCAACGGTCTTATAGCGATGGGCGAAGCCTACCATAGAAGCCCCGAAACACCGACCATGGCAGCCGGACGGCCATCTCAACCGCGCGGATGGTGTTGTGCGTGCAACTCCTGCAAACGCGCACGGGCGATATGGGTGTAAATCTGCGTCGTCGACAGGTCGCTGTGCCCCAAAAGCATCTGCACCACGCGCAAATCCGCGCCGTGGTTGAGCAAGTGGGTGGCGAAGGCATGGCGCAGCGTATGCGGCGATAAACTCTTGGCGATACCCGCCACTTTTGCTTGATGCTTGATCCGGTGCCAGAACGTCTGCCGGGTCATTTGCTCGCCGCGCAAACTGGGAAACAGCACATCGCTGGGCTTGCCGTCGAGCAGGAACGGTCGCGCCTCCTTGCAGTAGCGCTCGACCCAGGCAATCGCCTCCTCGCCCATCGGCACCAGGCGTTCCTTGCTGCCCTTGCCGAAAACCCGCAACACGCCCTGGCGCAGATTGACCTGTTCGAGGGTCAAGCCGATCAACTCACTGACCCGCAAGCCACAGGCATAGAGCACCTCGAGCATGGCCCGGTCGCGCAAGCCGACGGGGTCGTCCAGCTCCGGCGCCGCCAGCAGCGCTTCGACATCTGCCTCGGAGAGGGATTTGGGTAGCGGCCGGCCGAGCTGCGGCAAATCCACCTGCAAGGTCGGATCCGTGGCGATAACACCCTCGCGCAGCAAAAAGCGATAAAAACCGCGCAGCCCGGAAATAAAACGCGCAGTGGAACGGGCCTTGTAACCCTCGTTCATGCGCCAGGCCAAATGATCGAGAATCAGCTCGCGACCGACACTCGAAAGCTCCAGATCGCGCGCCTGCAGCCAACCGTTGAACAGCGCCAGATCGCTGCGATAGGCCGCCCGGGTATGGGCGGACAAGCCCTTTTCCAACCACAAGGTTTCGAGAAAACGATCAATCAGCGGATGGTCGATAGCGGGCATGGGGTTATGTCGCAATGGCGGGCGAGCTAGTCTTTCACAGCCCATGCCCCAATCGCCAGCCCGGACCACCTGCAAAATGGCGATGAGGATTGACGTCAACCCGGGCTAGACGACTCGCCAAAAGGACTCTTGATGAACGAGCAGCACATTCTTCTCGCTTTCGCCGCCATCGGCGCCGCCGCCCTGACCTGCCAATGGCTGGCCTGGCGTTTGCGCTTGCCGGCGATTCTGTTCCTGCTGGTCGGCGGCATTCTCGCCGGGCCGGTCATGGGCTGGCTCGACCCACAGGCGTTGTTCGGCCCCCTGCTATTTCCGATCGTATCGATGTCGGTGGCGCTGATTCTGTTCGAAGGCAGCCTGACCCTGCATTTGTCCGAATGGCGGGAAATTGGCAGCGTGGTCAGGCGCATGGTCACGATCGGCGCCCTGTCCACCTGGGCCGTGATCGCCACCGCAACCCATTACCTGCTGGGGTTTTCCTGGGACATGGCGCTGCTGTTCGGCACCCTGACCCTGGTCACCGGGCCGACGGTGATAGTGCCGATGCTGCGAGTGGTCAGGCCCAAGGCCTCGGTCGCCAATATCCTGCGCTGGGAAGGCATCGTCATCGACCCCATAGGCGCGCTGCTGGCGGTCGTGGTGTACAGCTTCATCATCGCCAACGCCGACGGCAGCGGCTGGCAGCACAGCCTCGGCACCTTCGCCGGCGTCATCCTCTGCGGAAGCCTGTTCGGCGTAGCCGGCGGCTGGACGCTGGGCCAGGTGCTGCGTCGCCAATGGCTGCCGGATTACCTGCACAACCTCGCGGTACTGGCGACCGTACTCGGCATCTTCATCGCGGCAAACGCAGTCATGCACGAATCCGGCCTGCTCGCCGTGACCCTGATGGGCATGTGGCTGGCCAACATGAAAGGCGTCGACGTCCGACACATCCTGCACTTCAAGGAGAACCTCAGCGTTCTGCTGATCTCCGGACTGTTCATTCTGCTCGCCGCGCGCCTCGACCTGAATGCCCTGCTCGCCCTGGGCCCCGCAGTACTGTTGCTATTGGCGGTGATCCAGTTCATCGCCAGGCCATTGAACGTGGCCCTCTCCACGTTCGGCTCCAGCCTCAATTGGCGCGAACGCGCTTTGCTCGCCTGGATTTCGCCGCGCGGCATCGTTGCCGCCGCGGTGTCGGCGATATTCGCCATCCGCCTCGGCGAAGCCGGCCATGATGGCGCGCAACTGCTGGTGCCGCTGACCTTTGCGGTAATCATCGGCACCGTGGTCCTGCAAAGCGCCACGGCACGTCCGCTGGCCAGACTACTGAACGTCGCAGAACCGGCGCCCAGTGGCTTTCTTATCGTCGGTGCCAATGGCATAGCCCGAGCGATCGGCAAAGCCTTGCAACAGCTCGGTTGCCGCGTGCTACTGACCGATTCGAGCTGGGAAAACATTCGCGCGGCGCGCATGGACAACCTGCCGACCTACTTCGGCAATCCCGCTTCGCAGCATGCCGAAGCCCATCTCGACCTGGTCGGCCTCGGACACCTGCTGGCACTGTCGCCCGCCGGGGAATTGAACACCTTGGCGAGCATGCGCTTTCGCCACGAGTTCGGTAGCCAGCGCCTGTTCAGCCTGGCCAGCGGCCAGGAAAGCCGCCGCACCGACAAACACCGCGCCAGCGACGAGCATCGCGGCCGACCGCTCGGCAGCCAGCCGCTGACCTACCCGCATGCCGCCAGCCGCATGGCCCAGGGTGCGGAGATTTACAGCACCACGCTGACCGATGGCTTTTCCTGGAGCGACTACCAAGCCCTGCACGGCCAACGCGCAACCCTGTTGTTCGCCCGCGATCGCGAAGGCCGCGTGCATGTCGCGACACCGGAAGAACAGCTACAGCCGCAAACCGGCTGGACCCTGGTCGCACTGGTCGAGGCTAATCCGGCGCAAGCATCCGCGGTGGCATGAACACGGCGCTACGCTGGCGATTCGCTGCGTAGCGTCCCATCCCCATAAGCGGTACTCGCCTGCACGCTGACCTGGAGCCCAAAACGAAAAAAGCAGCCCGTAGGCTGCTTTTTCTGAAAAACCGAGGCTTTATCAGCCCAGTTTTTCCTTAATGCGTGCTGCTTTACCGGACAGGTCGCGCAGGTAGTAAAGCTTGGCTTTACGCACGTCGCCGCGACGCTTGACGGCCAGGCTGTCGACCAGCGGGCTGTAGGTCTGGAAAGTACGCTCGACACCAACACCGTTGGAGATTTTGCGAACGGTGAATGCGCTGTTCAGGCCGCGGTTACGCTTGGCGATAACAACACCTTCGAACGCCTGCAGACGCTGACGGTCACCTTCCTTTACCTTGACCTGAACGACGATGGTGTCGCCCGGTGCAAAGGTAGGGATCTCTTTGCTCATCTGCTCAGCTTCGATCTGCTGAATAATCTTGTTAGTCATACTGCGCTCCTAAGACAAGCCGGCCAGGCCTGCCATCGATACATCATCTATCGTCCCGCTGGCGGATGTATTCCTCCAGCAGCTTCTTCTCTTCTCCAGAAAGCGAGCGGCTTTCCAGAAGATCAGCGCGACGTTCCCAGGTCCGACCAAGGGACTGCTGCAAACGCCAGCGCCGGATGTGTTCGTGGTTGCCGCTAAGCAACACCTGCGGAACACTTTTATCCGCATACACCTCAGGTCGGGTGTAGTGCGGGCAGTCGAGCAGGCCATCCGTAAAGGAGTCCTCCTCGGCCGAGTCAGCATGACCCAATGCACCAGGCAAAAGGCGCGTTACCGCATCGATCAGCACCATGGCCGGCAGCTCACCGCCGGACAGGACGTAATCCCCGATCGACCACTCTTCATCGACATGCGCCTCGATAAAGCGCTCATCAATGCCTTCATAGCGGCCGGCAATCAGGATCAATGCATCCTCATTGGCCAGCTCACGTACCGCCGCCTGCGTCAGCCGACGGCCTTGCGGCGACAAGTAAATCACCTTGGCCGCACCACCCACGGATTGCTTGGCATTCTGCAAAGCATCTTCGAGCGGCTTGATCTTCATCACCATTCCGGGGCCACCGCCAAAAGGCCGATCATCCACGGTGTGATGACGGTCTGTGGTGTAGCTCCGCGGATTCCAACAGGTCAGCTGCAACAGCCCCTGTTTCACCGCACGACTGGTGATGCCGTAATCGCCGATTGCGGCAAACATCTCCGGGAACAGCGTAATGACTTCAACGCGCACGTTTAGAAGTCCGCATCCCAGTCGACCCGCATCTCGCCAGCACTCAGATCGATCGCCAACACGCATTGCCCGGTATAGGGCAGCAGACGCTCACGATCATCCAGACTGTCGACGCACGGCTTGACCACAATCACGTCGTTGGCGCCGGTCTCGAACAAATGGTCGATCTTGCCGAGCAACTGCCCTGCCTGATCGATGACCTTGAGACCTTCCAACTGATACCAGTAGAACTCGCCTTCGCTGAGTTCCGGTAATTGACCGCGGGGCACACAGATGTCGAAACCCGCGAAGGTACGAGCCACTTCGCGATCATCCAGACCCTTGAGTCGCGCCACCAGAACCTTGCCTTGCAAGCGTCCACCGGCCAATTCGACTTCTTTCACCTCGTTGTCGCGTTTAAGCGTCCAGCGAGGGTAATTGAGCACGTTGGTCAAAGGATCGGTAAAGGAATACACCTTCACTTCGCCTTTTACGCCATGCACCGAGACAATCTTGCCGAGAACCACGAGTTCCTCGGCGGGAGCTGGCGTCATGCTCATAAATGCTTAGGCAGCAGCCTTAGCAGCTTCCTTGAGCAGCTGAGCAACACGCTCAGACGGCTGCGCGCCCTGACCGAGCCAGTAAGCGGCACGTTCCTGGTCGACGGACAACTTGACTTCGGCACCCGATGCAACCGGGTTGAAGAAGCCGATACGCTCAACGAAACGACCATCGCGCGCATTGCGGCTGTTGGTCACGGTGAGGTGATAGAAAGGGCGCTTCTTGGAGCCGCCACGGGCAAGACGGATGGTTACCATTGAACTTCGTTCCTGTAGTCGGTGCTGCAAAACTGAAATGCACGCATAGGGCACTGGGCCCGAAAGGCCGCATATTCTAAGGATTATCGGCTTTTTTGCAAAGCCTTTTTCCGAGGAGCGGAAAAGGCCGTGCAAATAGGGTCGCTGCAAGCGTTAAGCGACAAGCCCAAAGTTTTGGATTATCGCTTGTGGCTATAACTTCTAAAACTTCGGCATACCGCCCGGCATCATCCCACCCATGCCGCGCATCATCTTCGCCATGCCACCTTTGGCGGTGAATTTCTTCATCATTTTCTGCATTTGTTTGTGTTGTTTGATCAAACGCCCGATGTCCTGCACCTGGGTACCGGAGCCCATGGCAATGCGGCGCTTGCGCGAGCCACTGATGATTTCCGGGTCGCGCCGCTCGGCCGGGGTCATGGAGTTGATGATCGCCTCCATCTGCTTGAACTGCTTCTCGGCCGCGCCCTGGGCGTTACCCATCTGCGCCAGGTTGACCCCGCCCATCTGCGGCAGCTTGTCCATCAGGCCGCCGAGGCCGCCCATGTTCTTCATTTGCTGCAGCTGATCGCGGAAGTCTTCGAGATCGAAGCCCTTGCCCTTCTTCAGCTTCTTCGTGAGTTTTTCGGCCTTCTCGCGATCCAGGGTCTGCTCGGCCTGCTCGATCAGACTGAGCACGTCGCCCATGCCGAGGATGCGCGAAGCGATACGATCCGGATGGAAAGGCTCAAGCGCATCGCTTTTCTCGCCCATACCGATGAATTTGATCGGTTTACCGGTGATATGCCGCACCGACAGCGCCGCACCGCCGCGGGCATCGCCGTCGACCTTGGTCAGCACCACACCGGTCAACGGCAGCGCATCGCCGAAGGCCTTGGCGGTATTGGCGGCGTCCTGACCGGTCATGGCATCGACCACGAACAGGGTTTCGACCGGCTTGATCGCCGCATGCAGCGCCTGGATCTCCGCCATCATCTCGGCATCGATGGCCAGACGGCCGGCGGTATCGACGATCACTACATCGATGAACTTGAGCTTGGCTTCCTTGATCGCCGCCTCGGCAATCGCCACCGGCTTCTGGCTGATATCAGAAGGGAAAAAGCTGACGCCGATATCGCCGGCCAGGGTTTCCAACTGTTTGATCGCCGCGGGACGATAAACGTCGGCCGAGACCACCATGACGGTTTTCTTCTTGCGCTCCTTGAGAAAGCGAGCCAGCTTGCCGGCGGTGGTGGTTTTACCGGCACCCTGCAGACCGGCCATCAGCACCACCGCGGGCGGCGTGGCATTGAGCGCCAGATCCTCGTTGGCCGCGCCCATCAGCTCTTCCAACTCGGCGCGCACCACCTTCACGAAGGCCTGGCCCGGCGTCAGGCTCTTCGACACCTCGGTGCCGATCGCACGCTCCTTGACCTTATTGACGAAGTCCTTGACCACCGGCAACGCGACGTCGGCCTCGAGCAGGGCCATGCGCACTTCGCGCAGCGTGTCCTTGATGTTGTCTTCGGTCAGCTTGGCCTTGCCAGTGACGTTTCGCAGAGTTTGCGAGAGGCGGTCTGTCAGATTTTCGAACATGCGCGTTCCTTTCAGGCCCTAATGGAGCCACGGATGGGCTTGTAGCAGGCGGCGGATTATAGCGAAGTGTCCGCGGCACCGACACCGCCAACGGTCTTTCGTGAAATAACCTTTGTATGACACACTCAGCGCCTTTCGGGCCCGCCCAACAAGGATTTATGTTCCCATTGCTGCCCAGCCTGGCCGCCGCCTCTTTATATGCGGGCGCCGCCATCTACCAAGGTCTGCGCCTTAGCCAGCGCAGCACACCCGACAAACGCCTGCTGGCGCTGCTTGGCGTGCTCGCCCTGCTCCTGCATGGCGCCAGCCTGTTCATGCAGATGCACAGCGACGCGGGCCTGACTCTGGATTTCTTCAACGCCTCCAGCCTGATCGCCTTCGCGGTGATTCTGCTGACGCTGATGGCGTGCGTGCGCATCCCGGTGGAAAACCTGCTGATGCTGTTATTCCCCCTCGGCTGCCTGACCGTGCTGCTCGCGCAGTTCATGCCCAGCGGCACCATCCAGCCGATCACCGAACAGCCGGGCATCCGCGTACACATCCTGCTGTCGATCAGCGCCTACGGCATGCTCACCATCGCCGTGCTGCAATCGCTGCTGTTGCTGCTGCAGGATCATCAGCTCAAGCACAAGCACCCGTCCGGGCTGATCAAGAATTTCCCGCCGCTGCAAACCATGGAAAGTCTGCTGTTCGGCTTCCTATGGGCTGGCTGGCTGCTGCTGTCGCTGTCGCTGTTGTCCGGGGCGCTCTATATCGACAACTTGTTCGCCCAACATCTGGCGCACAAAACCATTCTGTCCTGCTTCGCCTGGATAGTCTTTGCCGTACTGCTCTGGGGCCGCCACCAACTCGGCTGGCGCGGACACAAGGCCATTCGCTTGACCCTGGCGGGCTTCTGCCTGCTGATGCTGGCCTACTTCGGCAGCAAGCTGGTCCGCGAATTCATTCTGCACATCTAGGTCATCTGCCGTGGACAACGTACACCCAGGTTTTCTGCTCGGGCTGTTGATTTTTCTATTAGCCTGTTCGGCGTTTTTCTCCAGCTCCGAGACCGGCATCCTCAGCCTCAACCGTTACCGCCTGCGCCACCTGGCCAAAGAAGGACATCGCGGCGCCAAGCGCGTCAGCGATCTGCTCAGCCGCCCGGATCGCCTGCTCGGCACCATCCTGATCGGCAACAACTTCGTCAACATCCTCGCCTCGTCGATCGCCACGGTTCTGGCGATCAAGCTATGGGGCGAAGCCGGTATCGCCATCGCCACCATCGGCCTGACCCTGGCGCTGCTGATTTTCGGCGAAATCACCCCGAAAACCCTGGCCGCGCTGCATCCCGACAGAGTGGCCTACCCGTTCAGCCTGCCGCTGCTGCTGTTGCAAAAGCTGTTCTATCCACTGGTGATCATGCTCGGCTGGATCAGCAATGGTCTGCTCAAGCTGATCGGCATCGACCCGGCCAGCAAACACAGCGACAGCCTGACCACCGAAGAGCTGCGCAGCGTGGTGCGCGAGTCCGGACACGAATTACCGAAGAACCGCCAGAGCATGCTGCTGGGCATCCTCGATCTGGAGCGGGTGACGGTCAACGACATCATGATCCCGCGCAACGAGGTCACCGGTATCGATCTGGAGGACGATCTCGAAACGATCATCAGCCAGCTGACCACCACCACCCATACCCGTTTGCCGCTGTTCCGGCATGACATCAACCAGGTCGAAGGCATCGTGCACATGCGCCAGATCGCCCGCCTGATGAACAACGACCAGTTGACCAAGGAAGCCCTGGTCGCCGCGTGCAACGAACCCTATTTCGTCCCCGAAAGCACCCCGCTGTCGACGCAGCTGATCAACTTCCAGAAGCAGAAACGCCGCATCGGCATCGTCGTCGACGAGTACGGCGACGTGATCGGCATCGTCACCCTGGAAGACATTCTCGAAGAGATAGTTGGCGACTTCAGCAACCAAAGCGCCCTGCGCAGCCCGGATATCCACCCCCAGGAAGACGGCACCCAGGTGATCGATGGCGCCGCCTATATTCGCGAAGTGAACAAGGCGCTGGATTGGCATCTGCCCTGCGACGGTCCGAAGACCCTCAACGGCTTGATCACCGAAGTGCTGGAGAGCATTCCCGACAGCGCCGTGTGCCTGGCGATCGGACCCTATCGCCTGGAAATCCTGCAGTCGTCGGAAAACCGCGTGAAAAGCGTCCGCGCCTGGCAGACCAGCACTACGCCGCAGCCGGAAGCGGCGGAAGAGTAAGCGCCTCGGCGAGCCCCTCGGCCCAAACCCGGTAACCCTCGCTCGATGGGTGGTAACCATCGAGCGCCAGATATTCGGCGGAAAAATGCAGTTGCAACGGGCAATATTCAACCGCCGAATCCGCCGCAACCTGGCGCAAGGCCGCATCGAGCATGGCGGCCCGCATCCCCAACATCGACCGCAACAACCAGGGCAAGGCGCTGAAATGCTGCATCGGCGCCACCGCGCTGAACGCGACACGCGCCCCGCCGCCCGAGAAGTGCGCGGCCAGGCTATTCAGCGCGCACTGCCAGCGGCGCAGCGAACTAAGGCCCGCGGTGTCGTTGACACCAAATACCAGCAACACCAGATCAGCCCGCTCGCCCACCACCTCGGGTACCAAGCGCTCCCAGGCCTGCGCCGCGGTGATACCGTTTTCGCCGCAGGCACGCCAGGCCACCGGCCGCCGCTGACGATTGGCCAACGCGCGCGCCAATTGACCGACCAGGGCCTGTTCCTGCGAAGCGGCACCGACACCGGCCACCGTGGATTCCCCCAGCACCAACAAGCGCAGAGGCTCGCCGGGCCAATCGGCACCCGCCAGGCCACGCTGCGCGCCGGCCGCCGCGGGCAAACGCAAAGCATGCCGACGGGTATGCAGCGCCAGCGGCAGCAATACCGGTAGCAGCAGACAGAGCGTCAGCCACCAAGCAGCTCCGCGCCAGCGGCACACGACTTATAACTCGATAACCACCGCTTGCGCCGCACGGGTCGCTTTGGCGCGCGCCGCCGTCAGCGACTCGTCACGCGCCAGGGCCACCCCCATGCGCCGCTGGCCGTTGACCTCGGGCTTGCCGAACAGGCGCAACGCTGTGTCCGGTTCGGCCAGGGCAGCGGCCAGATTACCGAAAGCGACCTGCCGCGATAGGCCGTCGACCAGCACCACCGCAGATGCCGAGGGGCTGAACTGGCGGATAACGGGGATCGGCAAACCGAGAATCGCACGCGCATGCAGGGCGAACTCGGACAGGTCCTGGGAAATCAGGGTGACCAGGCCGGTATCGTGGGGGCGCGGTGAAATCTCGCAGAACCACACCTGATCGCCTTTGACGAACAGCTCGACACCGAACAACCCGCGCCCACCCAATGCATCAGTGACCGCCAGCGCAATGCGCTCGGCCTCCTCGCGCGCTTTCGCGCTCATCGGCTGCGGCTGCCAGGACTCCTGATAGTCGCCCTTGACCTGACGGTGCCCGACAGGCGCACAGAAACTGGTGCCGCCGGCATGGCGCACGGTGAGCAGCGCGATTTCATAATCGAAGTCGACGAAGCCCTCGACTATCACCCGCCCCTTACCGGCGCGACCACCGGCCTGGGCGTAATCCCAGGCGGCTTGCAGGTCGCCGGCACTCTTGAGCAGCGACTGGCCCTTGCCCGAGGAACTCATGATCGGCTTGATCAGGCACGGAAAACCGATTTCCTCGACGGCCTCACGGCAGGCCTCGAACGAATCGGCGAAACGGTAGGGCGAGGTCGGCAAGCCCAACTCCTCCGCCGCCAGACGACGAATCCCCTCGCGGTTCATGGTCAGCTGCGCGGCCCGCGCACTGGGAATCACGGTAAAGCCTTCGCGCTCCAGCTCGACCAGGGTGGCGGTGGCGATGGCCTCGATTTCCGGGACTATGTAGTGCGGCTGTTCCTGCTCGATCACCGCGCGCAATGCGGCGCCGTCGAGCATATCGAGCACATGGCTGCGATGCGCCACCTGCATGGCCGGGGCATTGGCGTAACGATCGACGGCGATGACTTCGACGCCGAGGCGCTGCAACTCGATCACCAACTCCTTGCCCAGCTCGCCAGCGCCACACAGCAGCACGCGGGTCGCACTCGGCGATAAAGGGGTTCCGATACGAGACATAGGTATTCCTCGAACGCAGGGGATTTAAAGAATGGAAGGACTTACAGCAACACGCCTTTGGCCTCGGCGCGCGCATGACAGAGGCGCAGCACCTGGCGACGTTCGGCATTGTCCATGCGGCTCCAACGGGTGATCTCCGCTACGCTGCGCTGACAGCCGATGCAGATATCCTCGTCGTCCAATGCACAGACATGCACGCAGGGCGAAGCGACCGGGCGCTCCTGCTCGCTCACTCGTCCTGCTCCGCCAGCTCGCGGGCATAGCGCTGGGCGTTGTGCACATAATGCGCGGCGCCGGCTTCGAGCATTTTCATCTGCTGCTCGTTGAGCTCGCGCACCACCTTGCCAGGCGAACCGACGACCAGGGAGCCATCGGGAATTTCCTTGCCCTCGGCGATCAGGCTGTTGGCGCCGATGATGCAGTACTTGCCGATCTTGGCGCCGTTGAGCACCACCGCGTTGATCCCGACCAGGCTGTAATCGCCCACCGTGCAACCATGCAACATGGCGTTATGGCCAATGGTCACGCCCTTGCCAACACTCAGCGGAAAGCCCATATCGGTGTGCATGACGGTGCCGTCCTGCACATTGCTGTTTTCGCCGATATGGATCAACTCGTTGTCGCCGCGCAGCACGGCGTTGAACCAGACGCTGGCGCCCGGCTCGAGCTTAACCTTGCCGACCAGCGTGGCATTGGGTGCGACCCAACTTTCGGGATGCGCCTCGACATGGGATTGCCCCAAGCGATATTTCATTCGGTACTCCTCGCTCGCAGATCAGACGTTTTCGCTGGGTTGCTTGAAATGCGCCGGAGGCCGATGCAAATCGATACCGGCGTCGTAAACCAGGTTGACCAACTCGACCAGCATTATCGCCGTCAAACCCCAGATTTTGTATTCGCCATAACGGTAACTGGGCACGTACCAGCTGCGCCCGAAGTAGTCGATGCGATGGGTGGTTTCCCGCGGGTCTTCGCGAAAGAATGCCAACGGCACGGCAAACACCGCAGCGATCTCGCCGTCGTTGGCGCGGTAATCGACGAAATCGGGCACCAGCCCGACATAGGGCGTGACCTGGATACCATGCAGCGAGATCAGCGTACTCAGCGGCCCCACCACTTCGACCAGACCAGGCGGCAAACCGATTTCCTCCTCGGCCTCGCGCAATGCGGTGCGGATCAGGTCGAGATCTTCCGGGTCGCGTCGCCCGCCCGGGAAAGCCACCTCGCCGCCATGGGTCGACAGACCGCTGGCGCGCAAGGTCAGCACCACTTCGGGTTCGTCGCTGCGGGTAATCGGCACCAACACTGCCGCCTCGGGATAGGCGCAGTCGGCATGCAGAAGATGCGGGCTATAGCCACGTATGCGATGGAGTAGATCGTCCAGCATGGGCATTCTCGGTCTTTATTCTAGGACCGATGATTGCACGAAAGCAGCGCACGGCCCAAGCCCCCACACGGGCAAAGACGCCCGCCGAGCGCTCGTTTCCGACGCGCGAGCCGCTTGCCGGCAAAGCCATAGCCGAGCCAAGATAAAGCCGTGAATCGAGAGACCCCGTTATGAAGTTCTGTAGCCAATGCGGCAGCCCCGTCAGCCAAGCCATCCCTCAAGGCGACAACCGTCTGCGGCACGTCTGCGGGCATTGCCACACCATCCACTACCAGAACCCACGGATAGTTGCCGGTTGCCTGCCGATTTGGGGCGAACAGGTGCTGCTGTGCCGCCGCGCCATCGAGCCCAGACGCGGCTACTGGACGCTGCCGGCCGGCTTTATGGAGAACGGCGAGACCCTGGAACAGGCCGCCGCTCGCGAGACCGAGGAGGAAGCCTGCGCGCGGGTACGCGACTTGCGCCTCTATACCTTGTTCGACCTGCCGCATATCAACCAGGTGTACATGTTCTTCCGCGCCGAGCTGGTCGATTTGCAGTTCGCCGTAGGCGAGGAAAGCCTGGAAGTACAGCTATTCCATGAATCCGAGATTCCTTGGTCGGAGCTGGCTTTCCCGACCATCGGCCGCACCTTAGAATGCTTCTTCGCCGACCGCCTGCAGCACGACTACCCGGTGCGTAACGAACCGCTGGAAGCCTTGCGCGCGCATTACAAGAACACTTTTTGATCAATGAGAATGACGATGCGCTGGTTTTTCGCCCTGCTTTCCTCCGTATGCTGCCTGGCCTTTGCCTTCAGCGCTCATGCCACGGCCGCCCCGGCGCCGAACGGCAAGCAGATAGACAAGGTGCTGGTGGTCAAATCCGAACGCAAACTGCACCTGATGAGCCGCGGCGAACCCCTCAAGTCCTATCGTATTTCCCTGGGCAAGCAACCGGTCGGCGCCAAGCAGAACGAAGGCGACCTGCGTACCCCGGAAGGCTTCTATTGGATCGATTGGCGCAAGGCCAGCGAGAAGTACCAACTATCGCTGCATATCTCCTACCCCAACGCCCGCGACCAGGCCAATGCCCGTAGCAAAGGGTTGAAACCCGGCAGCATGATCATGATTCACGGCACGCCTCTGGATGAGGAATACCCCGAGTGGTTTTTTCATACCCTGGACTGGACCGAAGGCTGCATCGCCATGAAAAACGCCGACATGCACGAGGTCTGGAGCCTGGTTAAAGACGGCACTCTGATCGAGATCAGGCCCTGAAGCTGCAATCAGCCTGATCGACGTCAAACGTCGATCAGGCCGTTTCGCTCTTAATCTGCAGCTGATGGTTTGAGGTGTTCCTGCTAGAACTGGATATCCGACAAACGCCACACTTCAAATGCCGGCGTTTCGTAGGGATGGCTGGTTTTCAGCGCTTTGACGGCGTCATGGATCAACTCGTCGGCGACCACCAACTCGACCTTCCACTCGGCCACCTGCTCGACCCGCCCCACCTGCCCGATAAACGCCTGACTCCCATCCAGGGGTCGGAACTGCCCCTGCCCCAGCGCCTGCCAACAGCAGCTGTCATACGCACCGACACGCCCGCCACCGGCGGCGAAGACGGCTTTCTTGACTTCTTCCAGATGAGCTTCTGGAACATAGAAACACAGCTTGTACATCAATCTCTCCGCAGACAGGGGTAGCCACTTACAGTCGAACAATCATGCCACAAGATAATGGCATTTTGCCCGCACCCGAGATCGCGGCGGCGATCACAGCTTGAACATTTGACTCCGCTACTGCGCAGCTGTTCGTCGGCTGCTACTTAGTAGTTAAGCACCAGTCAGAGACCTGCAGCTGGCGATTGAAGTTTCAGGCGGGCAAGCGAGAGGGCAAACGCCGCGACGGGCGTCACAGCGAGGGGGGCGAATCAACGGAGTAAAGGACTGTCAGCCAAGAAAGCCGACAAGGGGGCAAGGCGATAACCGAAGCAATAGGGCGAACATGCCGAAGGCTTGTCCGCCATTAAGGCCGCAGCGGTGGACAAGGCTTCGCCATGTCCACCCTACCGGGTTGTTACCGTGATCCGGTTTAGTCCACCCACACCCGAGCATTGCGGAACATGCGCATCCAACCGGCGTCTTCCTGCCAGTCATCCGGCTTCCAGGAGTTCTGCACGGCGCGGAACACCCGCTCCGGGTGCGGCATCATGATGGTCACGCGGCCGTCGCGGCTGGTTAGGCCGGTGATCCCGCGCGGCGAGCCGTTGGGGTTGGCCGGGTAGTTTTCGGTGACCTTGCCGTGGTTGTCGATAAAGCGCATGGCCACACAGCCGGACAGATCGGCTTCGAGCAGCGCTTCCTCGCTTTCGAATTCGGCATGGCCTTCGCCATGGGCGATGGCGATCGGCATCCGCGAACCGGCCATGCCTTGCAGGAAGATCGACGCCGACTCCTGAATCTGCACCATGGCCACGCGGGCTTCGAACTGCTCCGAGCGGTTGCGCACGAAATGCGGCCAGAAATCGCTGCCGGGAATCAGCTCGTGCAGGTTGCTCATCATCTGGCAACCGTTGCACACGCCCAGGGCGAAGCTGTCCTTACGCTCGAAGAACGCCTGGAAGCCATCGCGGGCACGGCCATTGAACAGAATCGACTTGGCCCAACCTTCGCCGGCGCCGAGCACGTCGCCGTAGGAGAAGCCGCCGCAGGCGACCAGCCCCTTGAACGCCTCGAGGCTGACGCGCCCGCTGAGGATATCGCTCATATGCACGTCGACGGCGGCGAAGCCGGCACGGTCGAAGGCCGCGGCCATCTCCACCTGGCCGTTGACGCCCTGCTCGCGCAGCACGGCGATTTGCGGGCGGATGCCCTTGCGAATGTAGGGTGCGGCAATGTCCTGGTTGACGTCGAAGCCCAGGGTCGCCTGCAGACCCGGATTGTCTTCCTCGAGCAGCGCATCGAATTCCTGATCGGCGCAGCGCTCGTTATCGCGCAGGCGCTGGATCTGGTAGCTGGTTTGCGCCCATTCGCGCTGTAACAGGTGACGCTGGCCGGCGAATACCGGCTGATCGTTGAAGCGAATCGTTACTTCATCGTTGTTCACCGGCTGGCCGATTACCGCTACGCAATCGAGGCCGGCGGCACTGAATTGCGACAGCACTTCGGCGGTGGCGTCCTGGTGCACCTGGATCACCGCCCCCAACTCTTCGTTGAACAACACCGCGGCCAGCTCTTCGCGGCTCGCGGCCAGCGAATCGAGTGCCAGGTTGAGGCCGCAGTGACCGGCGAAAGCCATTTCCAGCACGGTGGTCATCAGGCCGCCGTCGGAGCGGTCGTGATAGGCCAGCAGGCGACCGTCGGCATTCAGCCCCTGGATCACCGCGAAGAACGCCTTGAGGTCCTCGGCATCGTCGACGTCCGGCGCCTGGCTGCCGAGCTTGCCGTAGACCTGGGCGAGAATGGACGCGCCCATGCGGTTCTGCCCGCGGCCCAGGTCGATCAGGATCAGATCGGTTTCACCCTTGTCCATGCGCAGTTGCGGGGTCAGGGTCTTGCGGATATCGCTGACCGGGGCGAAGCCGGTGACGATCAGCGACAGCGGCGAGGTGACGCTCTTCTCCGCGCCCTCCTCCGTCCAGCGGGTCTTCATCGACATCGAGTCCTTGCCCACCGGGATGCAGATGCCCAGCTCCGGGCACAGCTGCATGCCCACGGCCTTGACCGTCTCGTACAAACGCGCGTCTTCGCCCGGATGGCCGGCGGCGGCCATCCAGTTGGCGGAGAGTTTGATATCTGAGATTTTATCGATCCGCGAGGCGGCCAGGTTGGTCAGGGTTTCGCCGATCGCCATGCGCCCGGAAGCGGCGGCATCCAGCAGCGCCAGCGGCGTGCGCTCGCCCATCGCCATGGCTTCGCCGGTGTAGACGTCGAAGCTGGTGGCGGTGACCGCACAATCGGCCACCGGCACCTGCCAAGGCCCGACCATTTGGTCGCGGGCGACCAGACCGGTGATGGTCCGATCGCCGATGGTGATCAGAAAGCTCTTGCTGGCCACGGCCGGGTGATGCAACACACGGCTCACGGCCTCGTCGAGGGCCAGGCTGCCGGCGTCGAAATCGTCGCCCAGCTCGGCTTCGCGAGCGGCCGAACGGTGCATGCGCGGCGGCTTGCCGAGCAGCACTTCCAGCGGCATATCCACCGGGGTGTTGGCAAAATGGCTGTCGGTCACGGTCAGGTGGGCTTCTTCGGTGGCCTCGCCAACCACGGCAAACGGGCAACGCTCACGCTCACAGATGGCCTTGAAACGTTCGAAATCGACGGCGCTGACGGCCAGCACGTAACGTTCCTGGGATTCGTTGCTCCAGATTTCATGCGGCGCCATACCCGGCTCATCGTTGGGCACGTTGCGCAGTTCAAAGCGGCCACCACGGCCACCGTCGTTGACCAGCTCCGGGAAGGCGTTGGAAATACCACCGGCACCAACGTCGTGGATAAAGGCGATGGGGTTCTGCTCGCCCAGCTGCCAGCAACGGTCGATAACCTCCTGACAGCGGCGTTCCATTTCCGGGTTCTCGCGCTGTACCGAGGCGAAATCCAGATCAGCCGAGCTTGCACCGGTCGCGACCGACGAAGCGGCGCCGCCGCCCAGACCGATCAGCATGGCTGGGCCGCCGAGTACGATCAGCTTGGCTCCCACGGTGATCTCGCCCTTCTGCACGTGATCTGCACGAATGTTGCCCATACCGCCGGCGAGCATGATCGGCTTGTGGTAACCGCGAACTTCTTCGCCGCGCGGGGTCTGGATCGCCTGTTCGAAGGTGCGGAAGTAGCCGGTCAGGGCCGGACGGCCGAACTCGTTGTTGAACGCCGCGCCGCCCAGTGGGCCTTCGATCATGATGTCCAGTGCGGTAACGATGCGCCCAGGCTTGCCGTAAGGCACTTCCCAGGGCTGCTCGAAACCGGGGATGTTCAGGTTGGATACGGTGAAACCGGTGAGCCCTGCCTTCGGCTTGGCACCACGGCCAGTGGCACCTTCGTCGCGAATTTCGCCACCGGAACCGGTGGACGCACCGGAGAACGGCGAGATGGCCGTCGGGTGGTTGTGGGTTTCCACCTTCATCAGAATATGCACGGGCTCTTGTACCGAGCCGTACTGACGGGTCTCAGGGTCCGGGAAGAAGCGCCCGGCAACACTGCCGACGATCACCGAAGCGTTGTCCTTATAAGCGGACAACACGCCTTCGTTGTGCATCTGGTGGGTGTTCTTGATCATGCCGAACAGGGATTTCTCCTGGCTTTCGCCATCGATATCCCAGCTGGCATTGAAAATCTTGTGGCGACAGTGCTCGGAGTTGGCCTGGGCGAACATCATCAGTTCAATGTCGTGGGGGTTGCGCCCCAGACCATTGAAGCTGGTCACCAGATAATCGATTTCGTCTTCGGCCAAGGCCAGGCCCAGCTCGACGTTGGCCTGCTCCAGCGCGGCGCGACCGCCGCCGAGCACGTCGATCGCGGTGAGCGGCTTGGGTTGCGCATGGCTGAACAGCGCCGCGGCGTCTTCCAGGTTGCCCAGCACCATCTGCGTCATGCGATCGTGCAGCAGCTCAGCGACCTGCTCCGCCTGGGCTTCGCTCAGCTCGCCGGTGACGTAGTAGGCGATACCGCGCTCGAGACGCTGGATCTTCGCCAAACCGCAGTTGCGCGCGATATCGCTGGCCTTGCTCGACCAGGGCGAAATGGTGCCGAAGCGCGGAACACTGAGGAACAAACGACCGTTGGGCTCCTGCACCGGCACACTCGGGCCGTACTTCAACAACCGGGCCAATACCTGCTGTTCATCGGCGCCAAGCATGCCGGCAACTTCGGCGAAATGCGCGAACTCGGCGTACAGCCCAGTCACAGCGGGTACTTTGCTGGTCAGTTGGGCAAGCAATTTACCGTGGCGAAAAGCAGAAAGGGCGGGAGCGCCGCGCAGGATCAACATGGAAAACAGCCTCTGAGAAGGGGGTGTACTTCGAACCGTCCCGGGTCTGCTGCGCGTCGGCCGGACGGCATTGAAGGCGGGCTCGGACTGCTCATTTACAACTCGTAAATTCCGCGTCCTCGCCCACCTTCGCCTTGCCCGGCTCTAGCTCGCGAGCCCCAGAACTGGTTCTTGGAGGCCGTGCATTCTAGCCTAAACCGTTCGCCGCGGCACCCGTGGCCTGAAGGTTGCGGGTGGCGGATCGGGCATATCGCCGCGTATGCCTGCACCGCTACGGTGCAGACCATAAGGGCTCGCCGCTTCGCTAGCAGAGAAGCGGCCCGCTGTCGAGATATGGCGAGGAGAATGCTTTGCGTATACTGCGCCAATGTTTGCCCAACTCGCGTTCCGCTGCCGCTGCACCTTATGGTTGTCAGCGATCGGAATCCTCCTGCTGCTCGGCGGCTGTGCTGAAGAACCCAGCACACTCGAGCGCGTTCAGGCGGAGGGTGTACTGCGGGTGATCACCCGTAACAGCCCGGCCACTTATTTCCAGGATCGCAACGGCGAAACCGGCTTCGAATACGAACTGGTCAAGCGCTTCGCCGACGATTGGGGCCTGGAGCTGCAAATCGAAACGGCCGACAACCTCGATGAACTGTTCGCCAGCCTGAACAGGCCAAACGGCCCGGTGCTGGCCGCAGCCGGCCTGGTCGCCAGCGACGGGCGCAAACAAGTTGCCCGCTTCTCCGCACCTTATTTACAAGTCGAGCCGCAAGTCATCTACCGCGACGGCCAACGACGCCCTACCCGCCCGGAAGACCTGATCGGCAAACGCATCCTGGTGCTCAAAGGCAGCAGCCATGCCGAACAACTCAAGACGCTGAAGATGCAGCTGCCGGATCTGGCATACGAGGAATCGTCCGCGGTGGAGGTGGTCGATCTCTTGCGTATGGTCGATGAAGGGCAGATCGACCTGACCCTGGTCGACTCCAACGAATTGGCGATGAACCAGGTGTACTTCCCCAACGTACGCGTGGCCTTCGATTTCGGCGACTCGCAAAACCTGGCCTGGGCCGTGGCGCCCGGCGAAGACACCAGCCTGCTCGACGAGATCAATACCTTTATTAACCGCGCCCACGAGAACGGCAGCCTGCAGCGCCTGAAAAAACGCTACTACGGTCACGTCGACATGCTCGGTTATGTCGGCGCCTATACCTTCGCCAAACACCTGCAGCAGCGCCTGCCGCGCTATGAGAAGGATTTTCGCCTGGCGGGCCAGAAACAGGACATCGATTGGCGCCTCTTAGCCGCCATGGGCTACCAGGAATCGCTTTGGCAACCTACCGCCACCTCGAAAACCGGGGTCCGCGGGCTGATGATGCTGACCTTGCGCACGGCCCAGGCCATGGGCGTGTCCGACCGGCTCGACCCCAAGCAAAGCATTGCCGGCGGCGCCAAATACATCGCCCAGGTGAAGAGCCAACTGCCCGACAGCATCCAGGAGCCGGACCGCACCTGGTTCGCCCTGGCCGCCTATAACGTCGGCGGCGGCCACTTGGAAGACGCGCGCAAACTCACCGAGGCCGAAGGCCTGGACCCGAACAAATGGCTGGACGTGCAGAAGATCCTGCCGCGCCTGTCGCAGAAGCAGTGGTACAGCAAGACCCGCTACGGCTACGCCCGCGGCGGCGAACCGGTGCATTTCGTACGCAACATCCGCCGCTATTACGACATCCTCACCTGGGTGACCCAACCCCAGCTGGAGGGTTCTCAAGTGACTGTGAACAATCTGCATGTACCGGGCGTGAACAAAGTACCGCCGCAGGACGACATGCCGCCGCTATAGCGGCTCAACCGCGCTAACGCTGCTCGCGCCGCGCCTTGAAAAACGCGCTGAGTACCGCCCCGCACTCCTCGGCCAATACCCCTCCCTCGATCAGCACCCGGTGATTGAGAAACGCCTGATTGAAAAAATCGCCGCGACTCACCGCCACCCCGGCCTTGGGCTCGGTCGCGCCGTAGACCACCCGCTGCACCCGCGCATGCACGATCAACCCGGCGCACATGCTGCACGGCTCCAGGGTCACGTACAGGGTGCTGCCGGGCAGCCGGTAATTCTCGACGGCGCGGGCGGCCGCGCGAATCGCGACCATTTCCGCATGAGCGCTGGGGTCGTGACTGGAGATCGGGCAGTTGAAGCCGGCACCGACTATCGCCCCATCCTGCACCAGCACGGCGCCGACCGGCACCTCGCCGAGCGCTGCGCCTTGTGCAGCCAGGGCCAGGGCTTCACGCATGAAATGCTGGTCCTGGCCGCGGTCGATGATCTGCACCCGACGCATGTTCAAACCACCTCGATAGAAGCCATCAGGCCGGTTTCCATGTGATCGATGACGTGGCAATGGAACATCCACACTCCCGGATTATCCGCGACCAGGGCCACGCGGGCACGCTCGTTCTTGCCCAGCAGATAGGTGTCGGTGAAATAGGGAATGATCTTCCTGCGGTTGGAATCCAGCAATTTGAAGGTCATGCCATGCAGGTGGATCGGATGCTGGTACTGGCTAAGGTTGCGCAGCTCGAAGATGTAGCTTTTGCCCAGCTGCAAACGGGCAATCGGCCGATCGGCGCAGGTCTTGTCGTCGATATCCCAAGCCTGGCCGTTGATCTGCCAGAACGTATGGTTGGCGCCTTGCGCTACACCCACCGACAAGGCCCCGGCCCACTCGAAGTTGAAACTCAGGGTTTCGGCAGTGGCCAGATCGGGCTCGGCGATCGGATTAGCGGGCAGTGCCGGCGGCCATTGCCCGGCCGCTGCGGCGCTGGCGACCGAGCGCAAAGTCGCCAACCGCAGCGGACCGTTGCGCAGCGCCAATTCCACCCCGACGGCCGGCACCTTGAGGCCCAGCTCGATGCGCATCCCCGGCCCCAGCCAGTACTCCTTGCCCAGCGGCCGCGGCTCGACCGGGTTACCGTCCAGCGCATAGATACGCGCTTCGGCATCCGGCAGGTTGAGCCGATAAGTCAGAGTATTGTCCAGGTTCAAAATACGCAGGCGTACCACCTGGCCGGCGGGCAGATCCAGGGTCGGCGCATGCTGACCATTGACCGAACTCAGACGCCCGGGCGTGCCGCCACGCGCCGCCTCGCGGGGCACGCTGAATTCGCTAAAGGCACCTTGCGCATCGACATGCCAGCTTTTCAGATTCAAGGTGCGCTCATGCGCGAAGCCACTCGGCCCGCGCTCCTCGACGATCAACGCACCGACCAACCCACGCCCCAACTGCTCGCTGCTGGCCGTGTGCGGGTGATACCAGAAGCTGCCGGCATCGGGGGTGATGAAGTCATAGTCGAAGTATTCCCCCGGCAACACTGGGGCCTGCGACACATAGGGCACGCCATCCATCGCCAACGGCAGGCGGATACCATGCCAATGGATGGTGGTCGGCACTTCCAGCTTATTGACGAAACGAACACGCAAACGCTCGCCCTGCCGGCAGCGCAACTCCACCCCCGGCGCCTGACCGCCATAGCCCCAGGCCAGCGTGGTGTGCCCCGGCACCAGCTCGAGATCCAACGGCGCAGCGATCAGTTCGTAGTAGTGAGTTGCCACGTTTTCCGGACGGCCCAGCCAATAGCGCACACCGCCGGCGCCAAGGCCGGCAACGCCAAGACCGGCCAAGCCGACGAGGATTTGCCTGCGGGTGAAGGACATAGTGATTCCCGTGGTCCGGATGCAATCCGGGAAGACATCGACCCGAATTATCTTCGGGCCATCAATTGCAATATCTTCTCATTTAAACAACGGGACTGACGACCCCGAAAAGCGGACAGGATGCCGCAGCAGAAACGACAAAGGCAGCTCACGCTGCCCTTGTCGGTCACATCACTCCCACTCGATAGTGGCAGGCGGCTTGCTCGACACGTCGTAGGTGACGCGGGAGATGCCTTCTATTTCGTTGATGATGCGGTTGCTGACTTTCTCCAGCAGCTCGTAGGGCAGGTGTGCCCAGCGTGCAGTCATGAAGTCGATGGTTTCCACCGCGCGCAGGGCCACGACCCAGGCGTAACGGCGACCGTCGCCGACCACGCCGACCGATTTGACCGGCTGGAACACCACGAACGCCTGGCTGGTCTTGTGGTACCAGTCGAAGTTGCGCAGCTCCTCGATGAAGATATGGTCGGCGCGACGCAGCAGATCGGCGTATTCCTTCTTCACTTCGCCGAGGATGCGCACACCCAGGCCCGGACCCGGGAACGGGTGGCGGTAGACCATGTCGTAGGGCAGGCCCAGCTCCAGGCCGATGCGGCGTACTTCGTCCTTGAACAGCTCGCGCAGCGGTTCGACCAGCTTGAGGTTCATTTCCTCAGGCAGGCCGCCGACGTTGTGGTGCGACTTGATCACGTGGGCCTTGCCGGTTTTGGCACCGGCCGATTCGATCACGTCCGGGTAGATGGTGCCCTGGGCGAGGAATTTGATGTTCTCGAGCTTGCTGGCCTCGGCATCGAACACATCGATAAAGGTGCGGCCGATGATCTTGCGCTTCTTCTCCGGGTCGGTTTCGCCGGCCAGGTTGTCGAGGAACTGCGCCTCGGCATTAGCGCGGATCACCTTGACCCCCATGTTCTCGGCGAACATGGCCATCACCTGTTCGCCTTCATGCAAACGCAGTAAGCCGTTGTCGACGAATACGCAGGTCAGCTGATCGCCGATCGCCCTGTGCAGCAACGCCGCGACCACCGAGGAATCCACACCGCCGGACAGGCCGAGCAGGACATTGGCGCCGCCGACCTGGGCACGCACCTGGGCGATGGCGTCTTCGACGATATTCGATGGCGTCCACAGCGCTTCGCAGCCGGCGATTTCCAGGATGAAACGCGAAAGAATGCGACCGCCTTGCTTGGTGTGGGTCACTTCCGGGTGGAACTGCACGCCGTAATAGCCGCGCTTGTCGTCGGACATCGCGGCAATCGGGCAGCTCGGGGTGCTGGCGAGGATATGGAAGCCTTCCGGCAAGGCGGTGACCTTGTCGCCGTGGCTCATCCACACGTCCAGACCGAACACGCCGTCGTCATCGATATGGTCTTCGATGCCGTCGAGCAAGCGGGCCTTGCCGACCACGTCGACGCGGGCGTAACCGAATTCGCGAATATCCGAACCCTGGACCTTGCCGCCGAGCTGCTCGGCCATGGTCTGCATGCCGTAGCAGATACCCAACACCGGCACACCGAGGTCGAACACCGCATGCGGCGCGCGCGGGCTGTCGAGTTCGTGCACCGACTCCGGACCGCCGGCGAGGATGATCCCGCGCGGGGCGAAGGCGCGAATGTCCTCGTCGCTCATGTCGAAGGGGTGCAGCTCGCAATACACACCGATCTCGCGCACGCGGCGGGCGATCAACTGGGTGTATTGGGAACCGAAATCCAGAATCAGGATGCGGTGGGCGTGAATGTCAGGATGGGACATGGCCGTCTCTCGTAGCGGAATTCACAAATGACACGGGGCTGAATCGAACAGCCCCGTGACTAGATATCTTTTCAAAAATCGATTTGCCACGTCGCGAGCGCAGGGCCAGCTAGGTGGAGAGAGACGAGAAAGCGGAGCTTGCTGTAGCAAATGAGCATTTCGAGTTTCTCTCCAACAACGCTGGCACAAGCGCAGCAGCGGCAAATCGATTTTTTAGCCGACCCGGTAGTTCGGCGCCTCCTTGGTGATCTGCACATCGTGAACATGGGACTCGGCCATGCCGGCGCCGGTGATGCGCACGAACTCAGGCCGGGTGCGCATCTCTTCGATGGTCGCGCAGCCGGTGTAGCCCATGGAGGCACGCAGGCCGCCCATCAACTGATGGACGATAGCCGCCATGGCGCCCTTATAAGGCACACGGCCTTCGATACCTTCGGGCACCAGCTTTTCGGCACCGGCGGAAGAGTCCTGGAAATAACGATCCGAGGAACCCTGGGCCTGGGACATGGCGCCCAGCGAACCCATGCCGCGATAGGCCTTGTAGGAGCGCCCCTGGAACAGCTCGACTTCGCCCGGTGCCTCTTCGGTGCCGGCCAGCATCGAACCGATCATCACCGCCGAAGCCCCGGCCACAATGGCTTTGGACAGGTCACCGGAGAAGCGGATGCCGCCATCGGCAATCAGCGGAATACCGGTACCGGCCAGTGCCGCGGCAACGTTGGCCACCGCGCTGATCTGAGGCACGCCGACACCAGCGACGATGCGGGTGGTGCAGATCGAACCCGGGCCGATGCCGACCTTGACCGCGTCGGCGCCAGCTTCGGCCAGGGCCTTCGCGGCGTCGCCGGTGGCGATATTGCCGCCGATCACTTGCACGTCGGGGAAGTTCTGTTTGACCCAGCGCACCCGGTCGATCACGCCTTTGGAGTGGCCGTGGGCGGTGTCGACGATGATCACATCGACGCCTGCGGCAGCCAGTGCGGCTACCCGGTCGCCGGTGTCGGCACCGGTGCCGACTGCCGCGCCGACGCGCAGGCGACCTTGGTCGTCCTTGCTGGCCAGCGGGTAGGCTTTGGCTTTTTCGATGTCCTTGACGGTCATCATGCCCTTCAGGCGGAAGGCGTCATCGACGATCAGGACCTTCTCGATGCGGTGCTTGTGCAGCAGCTCGCGTACGGTTTCCTTGTCGGCACCTTCTTTGACCGTGACCAGACGCTCTTTCGGCGTCATCACTTCGCGCACCTTGGCTTCCAGGCGGTTCTCGAAACGCACGTCACGGGAGGTGACGATACCGACCAGATCGCCATCGCAGAGCACCGGCACGCCGGAGATGTTGTTCTGCCGGGTCAGCTCGAACAGATCACGGACAGTGGCATCGGCCTCGATGGTGATCGGGTCCTTGACCACGCCGGCCTCGAACTTCTTGACCTTGCGAACTTCCAAGGCCTGCTGCTCGATGGTCATGTTCTTGTGGATGATGCCGATACCGCCTTCCTGGGCCATGGCGATGGCCAGACGGGCTTCGGTAACGGTGTCCATGGCGGCTGAAAGCAGCGGAATATTCAGCTCGATGCCACGGGTCAGGCGAGTCTTGAGGCTGACATCCTTCGGCAGAACTTCGGAATAACCAGGAATAAGTAGAACGTCGTCGAAGGTAAGAGCTTCTTGACTGATACGCAACATGGCGGGGGCTCCCGGACGGGAAAATTGGAAGCGCGCCATTATACTCAGACGCCCCCCTGCACTCAATGCAAAGAATCGGCTGGCTCAGGGATAGTTAAGATATCGGCCGCCAACGTCGTCAATCTGACTTATAAGTCAACCTGCACCAATGACAGCGGATAACCCAAACGCTCGGCGAACTCGTCGAGAAAGCTTTGCTTGAACCCGGCCTCGCCCCAGTTATTGAAGATAAAACCGAGGTTGGAAAAGCCGCAGGGCTGCAGAAAGAGGAAGCCATTGATGTCGTCTTCATAGCCGCACTCGGGGCAGATGAAGTTATCGGTGTGACCGGGCATCCACTGCTCCAGGCTGTCGAACAGTGCCTCGCCGATCTCCTGGCGGCATTGCGGGCAGCCCGCCTCCTCGAGGAAGCCTTCGGTGGGCGTATAGATGCAGCGTTTGCTGACGATTTCCAACCCATTGCATGGCCGCTCGAACGGCAACAGCGCCGGCCGTTCCACGACTCGTCGTGCGCCGGGGGCAATGGCATAGCCCATGCGATTGCCGATGCTGCCACAGGTGGTCGCCAACTCCTCGACGATATTGCGCTGCACCAGCCAGCGCAGCATCACCCGAGCACGCGCCTCATGCCCCGGAAAGCTGGAAATTTGCGGCACCAGAATGGCTTGTCGTTCGCTCATGGCGGAACCCGGTCAGGAAGAAAGGCGCGCAGCTTAGCGGCCAATGTGCCCCGGTCAAGGCCAACGGCCTATGGATGCTCGCGTAAAGCCTTTATCATGCCGACCATGATCAAAGACCCCTTCCAACGCCTGAACCTCGACCGCGAAGTGCTCAGCGTCAGCCAGCTCAACAACCGCGCACGTCTGCTACTCGAAGACGTGTTCGCCGGCATCTGGGTCGAAGGGGAAATATCCAACCTGGCCAAACCGGCCTCGGGGCATATCTACTTCACCCTTAAAGATAGTCAGGCCCAGGTGCGTTGTGCGCTGTTCCGACAGAACGCCGCGCGGGTGCGTCAGGCCCTGCGCGACGGCCTGGCGGTCAAGGTGCGCGGCAAGGTCTCGCTGTTCGAAGGGCGCGGCGACTACCAACTGATTCTCGATGCCGTGGAGCCGGCCGGCGACGGCAGCTTGCGCCTGGCCTTCGAGGCGCTTAAGGAAAAACTCGGCGCCGAAGGCCTGTTCGCCAGCGAACGCAAGGTCGCGCTGCCGTCGCACCCGAAGCGCATCGGCATCGTCAGTTCGCCGACCGGCGCGGTGATTCGCGACATCATCAGCGTGTTCCGCCGCCGCGCACCGCAGGTCGAACTGACCCTGATCCCCACCGCCGTGCAAGGTCGCGAGGCCACCGCGCAGATCGTCCGCGCCCTGCAACTGGCCGACCGCCAGGGCTTCGATGCACTGATCCTGGCCCGCGGCGGCGGCTCGCTGGAAGACCTCTGGTGTTTCAACGAAGAGGCCGTGGCCCGCGCCGTCGATGCCTGCGCCACGCCCATCGTCAGCGCCGTGGGCCATGAGACCGATGTATCCATCGCCGATTTCGTCGCCGATGTGCGCGCACCCACGCCCTCAGCCGCCGCCGAGTTGCTCGCCCCCGACGGCAGCGAGTTGCTGCAGCGCCTGCACAACCTGCAGCGCCGTTTGATTCTGCACATGCATAACCGCCTGGAGCGCGAACGCATGCGCCTGGAGGGGCTAAGCAAACGCATGCGCCACCCCGGCGAACGGCTGCGCCAGCACGCCCAGCGCCTGGACGATCTGGAGATGCGCCTGACCCGCGCCTGCCAACGTCAGCTCAACGAACGCCGCGAACGCTTGATGCGCCTGCGCGGTCGACTCGCCGTGCAACATCCCGAGCGCACCCTGAAATTGCTGGACCAGCGCCTGGGCACGCTCACCGAACGCCTGCAACGCGCCATGCGCGAAGGCTTGAAGGCGCGTCAGCTGCGCTTGCAAACCCAGGTGCAGACCTTGAATGCGGTCAGCCCCCTGGCCACCCTCGGCCGCGGCTATAGCATCCTGCTCGACGAGCGCGGCCGGGCGATCCGCAAGGCCGCCGACACCCGACCCGGCCAACGATTGAAAGCACGCCTGGGCGAGGGCGAACTGGATGTGCGGGTCGAAGACAACCATGTTCAGCCGGCGACCCTGTCGCTGCTCGATTGACCTTTTATACAGGTGGATAAGCTTCGCGTTATCCACCCTACGGATACCCAATGCGCCTATTCACTCTCATAACCCTGTTCTGCCTCGCCCTGCCCGCCCAAGCCGAAGGCTTTATCAGCCGCCTGCTCAACCAGCCGGTGCCCGGCGGGGTGGCGGTGGTCGATCTGGGAACCGAGGCCAAAGCCCCGAGCGCGACCTATCAGGGCAAGCCGTTGTTGGTAATTCGCGAAGATGGCCAGCGCTGGATCGCCATCGTCGGCCTGCCCCTAAGTACCAAGCCCGGTACCGAGCGGATCGAACTCGACAGCGGCGAACGCCTGAGTTTCCAGGTTCGCGCCAAGCACTACGTCGAACAACGCATCACCATCAAGAATCAGCAGCAGGTCAACCCGAACGCAGCCAACCTCAAACGCATCGAGCGCGAGCTCGCCGAGCAGACCCACGCCTACCAGCAGTTCAGCCCACGCCAGCCGAGCAACCTGCTGTTCGACAAGCCGGTCAACGGCCCGCTGTCCAGCCCTTTCGGCCTGCGCCGCTTTTTCAATGGCGAAGAACGCAACCCGCATTCGGGCCTGGATTTCGCCGCCAACCAGGGCACCCCGATCAAGGCGCCGGCGGCCGGCAAGGTGATCCTGATCGGCGACTACTTCTTCAACGGCAAGACCGTATTCGTCGACCACGGCCAGGGCCTGATCAGCATGTTCTGCCACCTGTCGGCGATCGATGTGCGGGTCGGCGACGAACTGCCGCGCGGCGGCGTGCTCGGCAAGGTCGGCGCCACCGGCCGCGCCACCGGGCCGCATCTGCACTGGAACGTCAGCCTCAACGATGCCAGGGTCGATCCGGCGATTTTTATCGGCGCGTTCAAACCCTGAAACACCTGAACGTACGACTCCGCCTTGGGCTACCCGCAGGGCTTTGTTAAGGTTTGCCGCCCAATAGCCGGCGCGCCCTGGCATCGCCGCTGATTTCTATCGCCTGATCGAGGGAGCTGGGTATGCCACAAACGCTGGCCACATGGTTTGACTGGCTGCAGCAACACGCCGAACTCTTCGCCTTGGCCGCCACGGCCTTGCTGCTGATCGCGGCCTGGCTCGGCAACTGGCTGGTCAAGCGCATCCTGGTACGCGCGCTGTGCCGCCTGATCGACGCCACCGCACTGGGGCGCAACGCCCAGGAGCTGGACAACGCGCTGATCAGACGCCTGGCCAATATAGTGCCCGCACTGATTCTCGCCGCCGGCGTCGGCCTGGTGCCGCACCTGCCGGACGCCCTGGTGACGGTGACACGCAACGTCTGCAGCGCCTTTATCGTGCTGACCGGCGCGCTGGCCCTGAGCACCCTGCTGGATATCGCCAATACCCTCTACCAGTTGCGCCGCGATGCTCATCTGCGGCCGGTAAAGGGTTACCTGCAGGTATTGAAAATCGCCGTGTTCGCCGTCGCGGCGATCCTGATGGTCGCCACCCTGCTCGACCGCTCACCGCTGATTCTGCTCTCCGGTCTCGGCGCCATGGCCGCGGTGCTGATGCTGATCTTTCAGGACACCCTGCTGTCGCTGGTGGCCAGCGTGCAGATCACCTCCAGCGACATCGTGCGCGTCGGCGATTGGATCGAGATGCCGCAACTGAATGCCGACGGCGACGTGATCGACATTGCCCTGCACACGGTCACCGTGCAGAACTGGGACAAGACCATCACCAGCATCCCGACCAAGCGCTTTATCACCGACCCGTTCAAGAATTGGCGCGGCATGCAGGAATGCGGAGGCCGGCGGATCAAGCGCTGCCTGTATCTGGATCAGACCAGCATCGGCTTCCTCGACGCCGCGCACATCGCCCACCTGCAGCGCTTCACCCTGCTCGGCCAGTACCTCACGCACAAGCACAGCGAGCTGAACAGCTGGAACACCGCCCTGGCCGAAGCCAGCCAGTTGCCGGCCAATACCCGCCGCCTGACCAACCTGGGCACCTTTCGCGCCTATGTGGAGCACTACCTGCGCCAGCACCCGCAGATTCACCAGGAGATGACGCAACTGGTCCGCCAGCTCGAACCGAGCGCCGACGGCCTGCCGCTGGAGCTGTACTGCTTCACCAACACCACGGCCTGGGGCAGTTACGAGAGCGTCCAGGCGGACATCTTCGACCACCTGCTGGCGATCCTCCCCGAGTTCGGCCTGCGCGTGTTCCAGCATCCCAGCGGCGCCGACATGCGCGAGTGGCGAAGCGCGTCACCGGCCAACGCCTGAATGCCCGCTTAGTCGACGAACTGCCGCGCGACGGCGTGCTCGGCAAAGTCGGCGCCGCCGGCCCGCATCTGCACTGGAATGTCAGCCTGAACGACGCCAGGGTCGATCCGGCGATTTTTATCGGCGCGTTCAAGTCATGACCGTTCGTCGCCTTTCGCCTCCCCCTCGTTCAAGATTCTTCAGCTGTAGCCGAATCAATCAGTGACGCCGGACTTCCCGTCCGGCTGACTGGATACGTAAGCCGATGCTGACGGTTAATACCAACATCGCTTCGTCGTTCACGCGTCGCCAGTTGGAAAGCAACAGCACCGCCCTCGCCACTTCGCTGCAGCGCCTGTCCACCGGACAGCGCATCAACAGCGCCAAGGACGATGCAGCGGGGCTGCAGATTTCCAACCGTCTGACCTCGCAGGTGCGCGGTCTGAACGTGGCTACACGCAATGCCAACGACGGCATATCGCTGCTGCAAGTGGCGGAAGGCGCTTTACAAAGCGTCACCGACTCCTTGCAGCGCATTCGCGCGCTCGGGCTCCAGGCAATGAACGGTTCCAATGGCGTATCCGAACGCAAAGCGCTGGACCAGGAAGCCCAGCAGCTCTTGCAGGAAATCAACCGAATCAACGAAACCACTACCTTCGCCGGAAAGAAAGTCTTCGACCAGGGCAGCTTTTCGGTGCTCGGCGACCTCGACCAACGCGCCGTACTGAATGCCCTGAAAGGTTTCTGGATCAGCGAAGGCGAGCAACGGGTATTCGACGCCTTTGGCCTGAAAGCCAATGGCGCCGAGTTGGAAATCACCCTGAGTGATGATCCGTCCAGCTCGACGCTGGCATCGGTCTCCGGCTCGGTCGGCGCGGGCGGCAAGGTGTTCGACCAGGTGCTCAACGTCAATATGGCGTTTTTCGATGCCGAATCCCTGCCCAACGGCGGCGGCGCACCGATGTACACCGACAGGGTCATCGCCCATGAAATGGCCCACGCGGTAATGGGCCGCACCATGAATTTCGCCGGGCTGCCCAGCTGGTTTGTCGAAGGCACCGCGGAAGCGGTGCATGGCGCCGACGAGCGTCTGTCCGGCGATACGGCGGGCGGCACCAATACCGCGGCGATTCTCGCGGCCTACAATGCCGACGATGTCAGCGCCTCGGCCGGCTACTCGGGCGGTTACGCGGCGGTCCGCTACATGCATGACGAGATCAAGGCAGCCGGCGGCAAGGGCATCAAGGACATCATGGGTTATCTGAGCGCGAACGCCGGCTCCACCCTCGATCAGGCATTGACCAACGCCAGCAGCGGCGCCTTCGCCAGCCTGGCGGATTTCGATACCCAGTTCAATAACGATGCCGCCACCTATGTCGCCAGCCTCGATCTGAGCAATACCGATACCGGCGCCATTGGCGGTTTCGATGCCGACGGCGGCACGGTGGTCAGCGCAGAAAGCGTGCTGAGCAACCAGGGCACCGGGCTCCCCGGCTCGCAGGGTTTCACCCTGGTCGAGCCCGAGCTGTTCAATGAGAACGGCGTGGGCGGCAATATGCTGACCCAATTCCAGATCGGTGCGGAGGCATACGAAACCCTGCAAATCGGCCTCAGCTCGTTCAGCGCGGATGCCCTGGCCCTGAGCCGGGTCGACCTGACCAAAACGCCGGGCCTGACGGTTATGGATATCGACGATGCGCTGGCCTACGTCGACCGCCAACGCGGCTACATGGGCGCCATACAGAATCGCCTGGAAGCCACCATCGCCAATTTGCAGACCATCGCCGAGAACGCCTCGGCCAGCCGCTCGCGCATCCTCGATACCGACTTCGCCGAAGAAACCTCGCAAATGGTTTCGCGCCAGATCGTCCAGCAAGCCGCGCAAAGCGTGCTGGCTCAGGCCAATCAACGTCCGCAGGCCGTACTCACCCTGCTCGGATAAGCCTGCGCAATTTCCCCTACCCGAAAACAAATCTCCCGCAATAAATAGCCGCATAAACCCTGGCTACCGCATTTAAATATCGTTCTTTTCACAATGCTTGCCAGCTTTAACCGCTCTGGTTAGGGTTGAGCCCATGAACGCTACCCATACCCTTATTCTGCTGCGGCAACGCTCCAACCTCTGCCTGGTCAGCGAGCGACTGCGGGGCTGCTAGACCCGTCTCTTTTTTTTTCGTTGTTCAGGCCAGCCCAAGGTTGGCGCTAAAAGGATTCCCTCATGAGCATGCTTAAACACCCTTCCAGCAAATACCGCGCATTCCCGGCTATCGATCTGCCGGATCGCACCTGGCCGTCGAAGACCATCACCGAAGTACCGATCTGGTGCAGCTCAGACCTGCGCGACGGCAACCAGTCGCTGATCGAACCGATGGATGCCGAGAAGAAGATGCGCTTCTTCAAGACCCTGGTGCAGGTCGGTATCAAGCAGATCGAAGTGGGCTTCCCCTCGGCCTCGCAGACCGATTTCGACTTCGTCCGCGAGTTGATCGAAGGTGGGCATATCCCCGACGACACTACCATCCAGGTGCTGACCCAGGCCCGCGAAGACCTGATCACCCGCACCTTCGAGTCGCTGGTCGGCGCCAAGCGGGCCATCGTTCACGTCTACAACGCCACGGCGCCGAGCTTTCGCCGTATCGTCTTCAACCAGGACAAGGCCGGCGTGGTGAACATCGCGGTGAATGCCGCGCGGATCATCAAGGACCTCGCCGCTCGGCAACCGGACACCCAGTGGACCTTCCAGTACTCACCGGAGATCTTCACCTCCACCGAGCTGGAATTCGCCGTGGAAGTTTGCGATGCGGTGCTCGACGTCTGGCAACCGACCCCGGACAACAAGGCGATCCTCAACCTGCCAGCGACCGTGGAAGTCGCTACGCCCAACGTCTATGCCGACCAGATCGAGTGGTTCGGCCGCCATATCAGCCGCCGCGACAGCGTGCTGATCAGCCTGCACACCCACAATGATCGCGGCACCGGCGTGGCCGCCAGCGAGCTGGGCCTGATGGCCGGCGCCGACCGCGTCGAAGGCTGCCTGTTCGGCAACGGCGAGCGCACCGGTAACGTCGACCTGGTCAACTTGGCGCTCAACCTCTACACCCAGGGCATCCACCCGGGTCTGGATTTCTCCGATATCGACAACGTGCGCAAGGTGGTCGAGGAGTGCAACCAGATCCCCGTGCACCCGCGCCATCCTTATGTCGGCGACCTGGTGCATACCGCCTTCTCCGGCTCACACCAGGATGCGATCCGCAAGGGCTTCAGCCAACAGGACCCGAACGGCATCTGGGAAGTGCCTTATCTGCCGATCGACCCGGCCGATATCGGCCGCAGCTACGAGGCGGTGATCCGCGTTAACAGCCAATCCGGCAAGGGCGGCATCACCTACCTGCTGGAACAGGAATACGGCATCTGCCTGCCGCGGCGCATGCAGATCGAGTTCAGCCAGGTGGTGCAGAAGGAAACCGACCGCCTCGGCCTGGAAATGAGCGCCGCGCAGATCTACCAATTGCTCGACCGCGAATACCTGCAAGCGACCGCGCCCTATGCCCTGAAAGGCCATCGTCTGCAGGAGGAAAACGGTACCAGTGCGGTCGACGTCGAAGTCCTCAGCGCAGGCGAAAGCCAGCACTGGCGCGGCATCGGCAAAGGCCCGCTGGAAGCCCTGGTGGCCGGTTTGCCGGTGGCCGTGGAGATCATGGACTACAGCGAACACGCCATCGGCGCCGGCACCAATGCCAAAGCCGCAGCCTATATCGAACTGCGGGTCAACAGCGGCCGCGCCCTGCATGGCGTCGGTATCGACGAAAACCTCACCACCGCGAGCTTTCGCGCCTTGTTCAGCGCGCTGAATCGCGCGCTGGTTCAGGCAGAGGCGCAGGCGGCCTAAGCTTCCATCAGCGAAACGAAAAAAGCCGGGTTTCCACCCGGCTTTTTCATACCTCTCGTCAGTAGCCAACGATATTCGAAACCCGCTTGTATTCCCCATCGATGAACGCCACCAACCAAGACCGGTAGGCTTTACCTGGGGTATAGCCAAAATATTGGTAGCTCAGTTCGGTCTCCGCCCAACGCTGCAGCACAATTTGGCCATTCTCTTCGATGACCCACTGCAGGGCCTGGGCAGTGCCGCCAGACCGGGCCAAGGTATGGTTAGAATCCACAGTCAGTTGAAACTGTCCCACCGGCTCGGGCTCGGGCTCGGGCTCGGCAGGAGTATTGCCTGCTCCGTAACGCACCACGTTGGAAACTCTCTGGTAATACCCATCGATGAACTTGTGCAACCAGACACGATAGGCTTTGGCAGGATCAAACTGGTAGTAGCTGTAGCTCAGTTCGTTGGACGCATTTCGTCTAAGAACGATATCGCCGCCCTCCTCGATCACCCACGTCAGGTTTTCGCCCAAAGCACCGCTACGGGTTACCTGGCGATTGGTATCGACATCCAACCGGTATTGATCGCTCAGACCAGGAGAAAAATACTCGGCGTCCGAGACCTGAACTATCTCACCGCTCACCGCCTGGCTTAACCATGCTTTGTATTTGCGCCCAGCCTGGAACGGATAGCGTAATTGGTTATCTGCCTGGGTGGGTTGTTGGTAAACCACCTGGCCATCTTCGCGAATCATCCAGATCAGCGGTTGGCCGCTCGGCTCGTTGTGGTAAAGACGGAAATCAGCGTCCACTTCAAGATCGATATAGGGAGAAGGGAAACCTTCCCTAAAAGCCAGTGGAATGGAAACTGCCTGTTCGATGCCGTTGACCACTGATTCAGCCCAAATGCGGTATTGGCCCCCGAACTGGAAAGCGAAAAACAATGGCTCGCCCTGGGTCGGCTGGCGATAAACGATCTGCCCATTCTGCTCCACAACCCAAGCGCCCATGAACGGGGTCGATTGAATGGAGCCATCAGCCATACGTTCCAGCGTCACGCTATCGGTGATTCCGGGGCGATATTCCACCTTATTGGAAACCTGCCGATAAGCGCCATCGACAAACGCTTTCAGCCATAACTGGTAATGGCTACCGGCCGTGTTACTCCAGTAGCGGTCCCGTAAATTCCCGGCAGCATTGCGTTCGAGTACTGTCTGACCGTCCTTCTGCACGACCAGCGTCAGCTTGTCTTCCGGCTCGCCACTGCGAACAACCCAGAACCCCGGCTGCAAAGATAAGGTGAAGGGATACTCGGACGAGGCTGCCGCAGGCAACTTGACTTGATAGTCCTCCGTCTCCCCATAGCTATAGCTGGCGCAAGGCTGTGGATCGCTCCCCCAACGCATGACCACCCGCATTAGGGCAGTATCCGCAGACAAACCCGCAGGGATTTTTAGAGTAGCTGATTGGAGCCCTGTACCTCGGGCGGTCAATACCCGCTCGGACGTTTCGAAGACACTGTTCTGGTTGAAATCAATCCAGGCTCCCCAATGTTCCGAATAGTTCGTCGATGCGAACCCCGGCCGCACTTCCAGGCGATCCTCAACGCCGGTTAATTTGAATGGCGTCTCCGCCGTGCCATCCCGATAACCGCCATTTGTGCCACTCGCCTTGACTTCGCCGTTAACCGCAACGGAGGAAATCCACTCATAGCTGCTGCTATTTGCCCGACTGTCACAGTAACTCTGTGCCCACGCCGGAAAAGCAGCCAACCCTCCTACAATAGCCAATAAGGCAATTCGCATATCCTTGCTCCTTACAATGGTTTTTTTGCAGGGAGCAAACTTTCTCACTTGATTCATTGTTCGCATCCCTGCGCGGCAAATAGTAGGCAACTTGCCAGTACATGTCGTCAGCCAACTTCACGAAATAAAAAACCGGGCTTTCACCCGGCTTTTTCATTTTTGACTCAGCCCTCCATCGCCAGTAAGACCCACGGCGCGGCGTTCAGGCTGGAATGTTTGCCATAAACCGTGCCGTCAGCATCTACCAATTCGACCGAAAGGGCTGCGTCTATACATTAGCCCTCAGGACAGCTCGAAGGTATCGGCGTCCATGTACGCCGGAAAGCGCTCTCGGTATGCCGCAAGCACCGCAGCGTCCAGGCGGACCTTGAATACGCCATCACCATCGCTGGCACTCAATAGGGCTTCGCCCTGAAAGTCGAGCACTTGGGAATCGCCGCTGTAGGGATGCCCCTTGCCGTCCTCGCCAATGCGGTTGACCGCCGCCACATAACACAGGTTCTCGATCGCCCGCGCCGGCAACAACCGATTCCAGTGCTGGCGCCGCGCCGCGGGCCAATTGGCGGTGTATAGCAGCAGATCGGTGGTATGCGGGTCGCGGCTCCACACGGGAAAACGCAGGTCGTAGCAGATCAGCGGGCGGATGCGCCAGCCATTGAGCTCCAGCAGCACCTGCTGCTCGCCCGCGCTGTAGTGTTTGTGCTCGCCGGCCATGCGGAACAGGTGGCGCTTGTCGTAATGCGCCACACTGCCGTCCGGACGCGCCCAGAGCAGGCGATTGCGGTAGCTGCCGTCGGCGGACTGGATAATCAGGCTGCCGGTTATCACCGCCTGCGACTGCTTGGCCTGCTCGCTCATCCAGAGGCTGGTCGGACCGTTTTCCGGCTCGGCCAGCGCTGCGGAGTCCATGGAAAAACCGGTGCTGAACATCTCCGGCAGCACGATCAGGTCGGCGCCACGCGCCCGCTTCAGCAGTGCTTCGAAATGCGCGCGATTGGCCTCAGGGTTCTGCCAGGCCAATTCGGTCTGGATCAGCGCCAGCTCGAGATTCGGCAAGTTGCTTAAATCGCGCATAGCTTCTCCGCCGCCTGGCGCAGCGTCTCCTCGCGCTTGGCGAAACAGAAACGCACCAGACGCAGGTCCTTCGGCGCCTGCTCATAGAACACCGACACCGGGATAGCCGCCACGCCGTGTTCGCGGGTCAGCCATTCGGCCATGGCCACATCATCCAGATCATCGCGGATCGCCGCATAGTCGACCAACTGGAAGTAAGTACCGGCCGCGCGAACGAACTCGAAGCGCGAGTCGATCAGCAGGTCGCAGAACAGGTCACGCTTGGCCTGGTAGAACGCCGGCAGTTCATCGACATGCTCGGGATGCTCGGCCATGAAATCGGCCAGCGCCCACTGCAACGGGGTGACGCCGCAGAAGCTGACGTATTGGTGCACCTTGCGCAGCTCGGCGCTCAAGGCCGGCGGCGCCACCACATAGCCGGTCTTCCAGCCAGTGACGTGATAGGTCTTGCCGAACGAGCTGACCACGAAGGCGCGCTGATATAGCTCGTCATGGGCGAGCACGCTGGCGTGCATGCGGCCATCGAACACCAGGTGCTCGTAGACCTCGTCGCTGACCAGATAGATATCGCGGTCGCGGATCAGCGCAGCCAATTGGTCCAACTCCGCCCGCGAGATCAAGGCGCCGCTGGGGTTATGTGGGCTGTTAAGGATGATCAGCCGAGTCTTCGCGCTCAGCGCATCGCCCAGGCGCTGCCAGTCGATGGAAAAGCCCGGCAAGCTCAGCGGTACATGCACACAACGTCCGCCGGCCAGGGTCACCGAGGGTTCGTAACTGTCGTAGCTGGGATCGAAAACGATGACCTCGTCGCCCGGTTGGACCAGCGCCTGGATCGCACAGAAGATCGCCTGAGTCGCGCCCGGTGTGATGGTGACTTCGCTGCCGGGGCTGATCGTGCGGCCATAGCAGCGGGCGATCTTCGCCGCGACCTGTTCGCGCAATGCCGGCAAGCCGGTCATGGGCGAGTACTGGTTATGCCCGGCCAGCACATGGCGCGCGACCGCCTCGCGCAACGCCTGCGGCCCATCGAAATCGGGAAAACCCTGGGACAGGTTCAGCGCCCCGGTTTCCACGGCCAATTGCGACATGCGGGTGAAGATGGTGGTGCCAACGTTGGGCAGTTTGCTGGTGATCATGGCGTGCGGTATCCGTAGCCGAGCGCTGCACTTGAGCGCTATCGAGGCCGCAGGATAGCCGAACGCCCAGAAAGGCAAAAGGCACCCGAAGGTGCCCTTTTCAGCGAATCGCGCACGCAACTCAACGCTTGTCTTTGCGCTTCTTCTCGGCCTTTTTGTGGTGGCTCATCAAGCGGCGCTTCTTGTTCACTTGACGGTCGGTGAGGGTGTTTTTGTTACCCTCGTAGGGGTTTTCGCCGCCCTTGAACTCGATGCGGATCGGCGTACCGACCAGCTTCAACACGCGCCTGTAGGTGTTTTCCAGGTAGCGCACGTAGGACTTGGGCACCGCCTCGACCTGGTTGCCGTGGATCACGATCAACGGCGGGTTGGCGCCGCCCAGGTGGGCGTAACGCAGCTTGATCCGGCGGTTGTTGACCATGGGCGGCGCATGGTCGCCGACCGCGTCTTCGAGGATCTGGGTCAGGCGGTTGGTCGGCCAGCGGGTGATCGCCGACTTGAACGAGGCCTGCACCGATTTGTACAGGTTACCGACGCCGGTGCCGTGCAGAGCGGAGATGAAGTGAATATCGGCGAAGTCGACGAAGAACAGGCGGCGCTGCAATTCGGTCTTCACATAGTCGCGCTCGCTGGGCTCCATACCGTCCCACTTGTTCAGGGCGATGACCAGGGCGCGGCCGCTTTCCAGGACGAAGCCGAGCAGATTGAGGTCGTGGTCGACCACGCCTTCGCGGGCGTCCATGACGAACACCACGACGTTGGAATCCTGGATCGCCTGCAGGGTTTTCACCACCGAGAACTTTTCCACCGCCTCGAAGATCTTGCCGCGCCGACGCACGCCGGCGGTGTCGATCAGGGTGTACTTCTCGTCGTCGCGTTCGAACGGAATGTAGATGCTGTCACGGGTGGTGCCGGCCTGGTCGTAGACGATCACCCGGTCTTCGCCGAGCATGCGATTGACCAGAGTCGACTTGCCGACGTTGGGCCGACCGATGATCGCCAGCTTGATCCCGTCCTTTTCGCTCGGCCCGGGAATGCGCTTGGCTTCCTGGCCTTCCAGCACCTCCTCTTCTTCCTCGCCTTCTTGCGGCTCTGCCTCGTCCTTGGGGAAGGAACCCAACACCGCCTCGAGCATCTGGGTGATACCGCGACCGTGGGCGCCGGCAATCGCCAGGGACTCGCCCATGCCCATGCTGGCGAACTCGGCGCGGGCCAGGTCGGGGTCGAGGTTGTCGACCTTGTTGATCACCAGGAAGCTGCGCTTGTTGCGCCGGCGCAGGTGCTCGCCGATCATCTGATCGGAGGCCGACAAGCCGGCGCGCGCATCCACCAGGAACAACACGGCATCGGCTTCTTCGATGGCCTGCAGCGACTGCTCGGCCATCTTCGCATCGATGCCCTCCTCGTCGCCGGAGATACCGCCGGTGTCGATGACGATATAGGTGCGGCCCTGCCACTTGGCCTCGCCGTATTGGCGATCTCGGGTCAGACCGGACAGGTCGCCGACAATCGCGTCGCGGCTTTTGGTCAAGCGGTTGAACAGCGTGGACTTGCCCACGTTCGGGCGGCCCACCAGGGCAATTACGGGAACCATTAGGCTCTCCACTTCGTTATTTCAGAAAATACAAAAGCCGCTGCATGGGCAGCGGCCGGAAATCAATACTGACCATGCTGCACAGCCGTGAATGCTGTGCAGCATAGCCAAGGTATTAGCGGGTCATTACTTGATGGTCATGGCCACCAGGTTACCGCCATTACCGAAGGCATACAGCCAATCGCCAACCACCAGCGGGCGGGCACGCAGGCCGTCGCTGTCGATACGCTCGCGACCGACGAAACGACCATCCACCTGACTGATCAGGTGCAGATAGCCTTCCAGATCGCCAAAGGCTACATAGCTGGAAAATACTTCCGGTGCCGACAATTGACGACGGGCCAGCGCATCGTTGCTCCACAACGCTGACGCAGAACGCTCATCGATGCCTTCGACGGTGCCACTGGCCAGGCTGACGTAAACGCTGCCGTAACCCTGGGCGAGGCCTACCGAGCTGGAGGCTTCGCGTTGCCAGAGGATACGCCCGCTTTCCAGATCCAATGCGGCGAGGCGGCCCTGGTAACTGACTGCGTACAGCGTGCCGCCGGACAGCAGCAGGCCGCCGTCGATGTCCACCACGCGCTCCAACTCGGAGCGCCCTTGCGGGATCGCCACACGCTGTTCCCAAACCGGGATACCGCGCTGAGCATCGAGGGCGATGACCTTGCCGCTGGACAAGCCGGCAACGGCCAGACGGTTGGTCAGCACCGGGCTGCCGGTACCGCGCAACGTGAGCACCGCCGGGGTGTTGTCGAACAACCAACGCTGGTCACCGGTATCGGCGTCCAACGCGATCAGGCGGTCATCCTGGGTTTGCACCAGAACGATATCGCCGTTGATCGCCGGCGCCGCAAGCACTTCGCTGGGCACCCGGGCACGCCACTTTTCTTCGCCGGAAACCGCATCCAGGGCGATGATTTCGCCTTTCAGGGTGCCGACGACGACCAGGCCGTAACCGGCGCCGACCGCACCGGAAACCGGCAATTCCAGATCGGTCTTCCAGATCACCTTACCGCTCATGCGGTCGAGCGCCATGACCAGGCCTTCGACATCGGCAGCGAAAATGCTGTCGCCATCGATGGCCGGCACCAACATATTGAAGGTTTCGCCCTGGCCCTGACCGATCGAACGGCTCCATTCTTTTTTCAGCTGCACTTCTTTCTCGAACTTCGGCAGCTCTGCCGGCGGCAGTTCCTTCTTGCTATTGCTGCTGCAACCCGCAGCCATAACGGCCAGGGCCAGCAGTGCGGCAGTTTTCCAACGCATCACGTCATGCATCCCCTTTCGCCAGATCGTCGAGCTTCAATTGCAGGCCACCGACAGCGGCCTCTTCGGACAACGCAGCTTTGGCCTTGAGGTAGGCGGCGTGCGCATCGTCGTCGCGACCCAGCTTGACCAGCAGATCGCCTTTCAATTCTTCGCGGCTGGCCTGATAGGCCGGCACGGCGTCGCCTTCGAGCAGTTGCAGGGCTTCCTGTGCCTTGTCCTGGGCAGCCAATACCCGCGCCAGGCGCTGACGCGCCAGCTCGGCCAAAGTGTCATCGGCTGGCTTGTCGACAATCGCCTGCAATTCGGCGGAGGCATCGTCCAGCTTGCCGGACTCGACCGCGACCTTGGCAACGAAAAGGCTGCCGTACTGCGCGTAATGAGTGCCGGCGTAATCGCTCTTGAGCTTGCTCGATAACTCGACGACCTTGGCCATATCGGGCTGCCCATTCGGGTTCAAGGCGGTTTCCAGCAATTGCTGGTAAACCATGGATGCGCCCTGGGCCTGATTGGCCTGGTACTTCTGCCAACCCTGCCAGCCAAATACCGCCACCAAGGCCAACGCCACACCGGTGAGCAATGGCTTGCCATTGCGCTGCCACCAGTCCTTGATTACCGCAAGCTCTTCATCATCGGTACGCGAAACCACCCCAATACTCCTTTTCGCTAAATAGCTAAATCGCTTAAGCCTGCACCGCGCAGGTCGCCAAATGGTCGGCCAATGCCGACCAGGCAATACTTTGTTGTTCGCCTTGATCGCGTAGCGGCTTGCAACCTACCACTTGCTGGGCCAGTTCGTCTTCACCCAAGACCAACGCGAAGAGCGCGCCGCTCTTATCGGCCTTCTTCAATTGGCTCTTGAAACTGCCAGCGCCGGCGTTGACCTGCAAACGCAGTCGCGGCAATTGATCGCGCAAGCGCTCGGCCAATGCCAGCGCCGCCAGTTCCGCCGGTTCGCCGAAGGCGCACAGGTAGACATCGACCTGACGGGCGATTTCCGCGGGTACTTTACCCAGGGTTTCGAGGAGCAGCACCAAACGTTCGATGCCCATGGCGAAACCGACGCCCGGCGTCGGCTTGCCGCCCATCTGCTCGACCAGACCGTCGTAACGGCCACCGGCACAAACGGTGCCCTGGGCGCCGAGCTGATCGGTGACCCACTCGAACACGGTCTTGCTGTAGTAGTCCAGGCCACGCACCAGCTTGGGATTGATCACATAAGGAATACCCGCGGCATCCAAACGGGCTTTGAGGCCTTCGAAGTGGATGCGCGACTCTTCGTCCAGGTAATCCGCCATCTTCGGTGCGTCGGTGAGCAGCGCCTGGGTCTCGGGGTTCTTGCTGTCGAGCACGCGCAGTGGGTTGCTGGTCAGGCGCCGGCGGCTGTCTTCGTCCAATTGATCGGCGCGAGCGCTGAGATACGCCACCAATGCCTCGCGATAGACCGCACGGGCTGCACTGGTACCCAGGCTGTTCAATTCCAGGGTGACCGAGTCGCGAATGCCGAGCAGGCCCCACAGGCGCCAGGTCAGCACGATCAACTCGGCGTCGATATCCGGACCCTCGATATTGAACACTTCCACGCCGATCTGGTGGAACTGGCGGTAGCGGCCCTTCTGCGGGCGCTCATGACGAAACATCGGGCCGATATACCAAAGTTTCTGGCTCTGCCCGCCACCGGCCAGGCCGTGCTCGAGCACCGCCCGCACGCAGGCCGCGGTGCCCTCGGGGCGCAGGGTCAGGGAATCGCCGTTGCGATCCTCGAAGGTGTACATCTCTTTTTCGACGATATCCGTCACTTCGCCGATCGAGCGCTTGAACAGCTCGGTGAACTCGACGATGGGCATGCGGATCTGCCGATAACCATAGCCATCGAGCAGACGTGCCACGCTGTCTTCGAAATAACGCCAGAGCGGGGTTTGCTCGGGCAGGGTGTCGTTCATGCCACGGATGGCTTGCAGGGACTTGCTCAATTCGGTTCCTTAGCGGGTTAGCTGCGCACGATCAAGGCGGCGTCAGCCGCGACCTTCTCGGCCGCCTTCTGGCGGATCAACTTTTCCAGCTGATCGACTAGGTTGTCATTATTCAGTTTCTGCGCAGGCTTGCCATCGATATAGATCAGGTTGTTCGGCGAACCACCGGTCAAACCGATATGGGCTTCCTTGGCTTCGCCGGGGCCGTTGACCACACAACCGATCACCGCGACGTCGAGCGGTACCAGCAGGTCTTCGACTCGCGTTTCCAGCTCGTTCATGGTCTTGACCACATCGAAGTTCTGCCGCGAGCAGCTCGGGCAAGCGATGAAGTTGATACCACGCGAACGCAGGCGCAACGACTTGAGGATATCGAAACCGACTTTGATCTCTTCGACCGGGTCGGCCGCCAGCGAAATGCGGATGGTATCGCCGATCCCGTCGGCCAGCAGCATACCCAGACCGACCGAAGACTTCACCGTACCGGAGCGCAAGCCGCCGGCTTCGGTGATACCCAGGTGCAGCGGCTGCTCGATCTGCTTGGCCAGCAAGCGGTAAGCCTCGACCGCCATAAACACGTCCGACGCTTTGACGCTGACTTTGAAATCCGGGAAGTTCAGGCGATCCAAGTGCTCGACATGGCGTAGAGCCGACTCGACCAGAGCTTCCGGGGTCGGCTCGCCGTATTTCTTCTGCAGGTCTTTTTCCAGCGAGCCAGCGTTGACCCCGATGCGAATCGGGATGCCGCGCGCTCGCGCCGCCTCGACCACCGCACGGACCCGGTCTTCGCGGCCGATATTGCCCGGATTGATGCGCAGGCAGTCAACACCCAGTTCGGCCACGCGCAGGGCGATCTGATAGTCGAAATGAATATCGGCCACCAGCGGCAGGCTGACCTGCTGCTTGATCCGACCGAAGGCTTCGGCGGCGTCCATATCGGGGACCGAGACACGCACGATATCGGCACCGGCATCCTGCAGGCGGCGAATCTGCGCGACCGTGGCGGCCACGTCGTTGGTATCGGTATTGGTCATGCTCTGCACCGCGATGGGTGCATCGCCCCCTACGGGTACCGAGCCGACCCAAATCTTGCGCGAGATACGGCGCTTGATCGGTGATTCACCATGCATCTTATTGCCCACCCAATGTGATGCGCGCGGTTTCACCCGAGATAAAGGGGGCCACATCGACTGCCGCGCCGTTGTAACTGACTTGAGCACCGCGCGCATAACCCAGGCGCAACTCAAGTGGTGCCTTGCCAGCCAATTGCAGGCTGTCGCCCTTACGCTTGAGCCCACCAAACACTATTTTGCCGTTGGCATCGCGCAACTGCACCCAACAATCGGCACTGAACTGCAGCGCCACGAGACCTTCGCCCGCCGCTACGGCCAAAGGCTCTGTGACGGGCTCCGGGACAACGGCTGCGGGGCTTTCTTCGGCGGTCGCCGGCACCTCAGGCGCAGGATCCTCAGCGGGGGTTTCAGGCTGCTCCGCGGTTACCTCCGCAGTTTCCTCTGCTGCTACCGACTCTGGCGCCTCGCCGGTGGCGGCGGGCTGGGCGGCGACGTCTGCCGATACGCTCGGCAGATCCAATTCGGTACCGGTCTGAGCGTCGATCACCGCTTGGTCTTCAGGCTCATCGAGCACATGGATCTGGGTGGCACCGTCGGCCCCTTCCACTTCGACCTGGCCAATGCCACTGGTCGGCAGCAGATCGGTTTGGGCGTTGGATTGCTCCTGCCACCAATAAAAGCCTACGCCCGCCAACGCCAAGAGCAGCAGGAAGCTGACGAAACGCAGCACCTTCTGCGAGTAGCGCGCAGGCTCTTCGATATGCCCGAGGCTGTGCACACTGGCCCCGGCTGAATCGCTACCGGTGAACTGATCGAACTCGAGCACCAGGCGATTCTGGTCCATGTCGAGCAATTTGGCATAGGCACGAATATAACCACGGGCAAAGGTATGCCCTGGCAATTTATCGAAAGCACCGACTTCGATCTGCCCCAGGCGCTGCGGGGTCAGGTTGAGCTGCGCGGCCACCTCGGCGATCGTCCAACCTTTGCTCTCGCGAGCCTTGCGCAGGGATTCACCGGGGTTGACGCGATGGACTACTGCAACTTCAGAAGGTGCCGCTTTCATCATTGCTCCGAAAGGTATTGCTGATATTCCGGCGTACCGGGATAAAACCGCTTCAACTGCAAACCGATGCTGGCGGCCTTGTCGCGATCGTCGAAAATTTTCGCCAGGCGGGCGCCGAGCAACAGACTGCGTGCGTTCTGCTCGGACAGCGCACTAAAGCCTTCGTAATAGCGGCGCGCGGGAATGTACTCCTTGTCCTCGTAGGACAACAACGCCATTTCCAGAAGCGCCGTGGCGCGTTTGCTGTTGAGGCGTAACGCGCGCTCGAAATAGCCTTTGGCCTGCTGCCGCTGGTCGAGCATCATCGCGCTCATCCCCAGGTTCTCAAAAACTCTGGAACGTTCCGGATAGAGAGTGTCCTGAGCAGCCCGCTGAAAATATTCGTAGGCCTCCTGATAACGTTTCTGTTCGAACAAAAAACTCCCGTAATTGTTCAACAGACGCGCATCGCTACCACGCTGCGACAAGGCCTTGCGGTAGTGCTCGTCGGCCAGTTTGGCTTCCATTTCCATCTGAAACACCAGCGCCAGGGCGGCGTGGGCATCGGCGTTGGAGGGATCGAGTTCGAGGGCTTTTTTCAGCGGCACCTTGGCGCGCTCGCTTAAACCTTGCTGCACGTACCCAAGCCCCAACTGGATGTAAGCGTCACGGGCTCCATCTCGCCCCTCATCGGTTCTCATCGGATCGACCTTACCCGTCGACACACAACCGGCCAACAGGCTGGCGACTAATAAGAACAGCGCTGGGCGCAGGATCATGGGTGTCCTCTCTTCAGGTTCGATTGGCGGCGGAACGCGGCGTCTCTGCCTCGCTACTCAATTCACGCACGGCGATATAACGCTCGCTGCGACGGGTACGATCCATGACCTGGCCAACCAGCTGGCCGCAGGCGGCATCGATGTCTTCCCCTCGCGTGGTGCGCACGGTGACATTGTGCCCGGCTTTGTGCAGCAGGTCCTGGAAACGGCGAATGGCATTGTTACTGGGCCGTTCGTAACCCGAATGAGGGAAGGGATTAAACGGGATTAAATTGATCTTGCAAGGCACATCTTTGAGAAGTGCGATCATCTCCTCAGCCTGCTCGGGCTTATCGTTGACATCCTTGAGCAAGGTGTACTCGACGGTCAGCACGCGCTTCTCGCCGAGGCGCGAGACATAGCGTTTGCAGGCCGCCAACAGCATTTCCAGCGGGTATTTCTTGTTGATCGGCACCAACTGGTTACGCAGCTCGTCGTTCGGCGCGTGCAGGGACAGCGCCAGGGAGACGTCGATGACTTCGCCAAGTTTGTCGATCATCGGCACCACGCCCGAGGTGGACAAGGTCACCTTGCGCTTGGAGATGCCATAACCGAGGTCGTCCATCATGATCCGCATGGCGGCGACCACGTTATCGAAGTTCAGCAGCGGCTCGCCCATGCCCATCATCACCACGTTGGTAATGGCGCGATCGATCTTCGCCGGAACGCTGCCGAACGACTTGTTGGCGATCCATACCTGGCCAATCACTTCGGCCGCGCTCAGGTCGCTGTTGAAACCTTGTTTACCGGTCGAGCAGAAACTGCAATCCAGCGCACAGCCGGCTTGCGACGAGACACAGAGGGTGCCACGCGAGCCCTGGGGGATATACACGGTTTCCACGCAACTGCCCGACGCCACTCGCACTACCCACTTGCGCGTGCCATCGGTGGAAATATCTTCGCTGACCACTTCCGGGCCGCGGATTTCGGCACAAGCCTTGAGCTTCTCGCGCAAGGCCTTGCCGACGTTACTCATGGCATCGAAGTCATCGACGCCAAAATGGTGAATCCACTTCATCACCTGACCGGCGCGGAAACGTTTCTCCCCAATACGCTCGAAGAACTGCTCCATCTCCGTCTGGGTCAAACCCAGCAGATTGATTTTACCGGTAGCTTCAGTCATGGCTTCACCCTCACACGTTTCGCTGTTAGCGAAGGCGTGCGCATACCTCGGTCGCAGCGAAGAAGTAAGCGATTTCACGAGCGGCGGAAGCCTCGGAATCGGAACCGTGTACGGCGTTTTCATCGATGGAGACCGCGAAATCGGCGCGAATGGTGCCGGCAGCCGCTTCTTTCGGGTTGGTTGCGCCCATCAGCTCACGGTTCTTGGCGATGGCGTCTTCACCTTCCAGCACCTGAACGATGACCGGACCGGAAACCATGAAAGCCACCAGATCCTTGAAGAAGCCGCGCTCGCTGTGCTCGGCGTAGAAGCCGCCGGCTTCGCGCTCGGACAGCTGAACCATTTTCGAAGCGACGACGCGCAGGCCGGCCTTCTCGAAACGGGTAACAATTTCGCCTACGACGTTTTTAGCGACGGCGTCGGGCTTGATGATGGAAAAAGTACGTTGAACAGCCATGTAAAACTCCAGAAACAAGGGTTATAGCGAAAAATTAAACCCGCGAATTATACGCGGGTTAGGGGGAAAGCATAAGAGCGGCGGTAAGCGGCCTATCACTCAGACTCTTCGATCCAGGCTGCCTGAATGGCTTCGAGCACCTTCTCGCCGCCACGTTGCGGGTCGTCGGAAAACTCCGGCAACTCCAGCACCCAGCGGTGCAGATCGACGAAATTGACGAAACGCGGATCGACATCGGGCTTGCTTTCCGCCAGCTGAATAGCGATTTCCAGCACATCGACCCATTTCAAACTCATAACAACTCCTTGAATCAATGCGGCGCCTCAGAGGCATGGTTGAGCGAGTATTTCGGAATCTCGACGGTTAGATCCTCATCCCCCACTATAGCCTGGCAGGACAACCGCGATTGCGCTTCCAGCCCCCAAGCCTTATCCAGGAGGTCTTCCTCCAATTCGTCAGCTTCGTTCAACGAGTCGAACCCCTCACGAACGATGCAGTGGCACGTGGTGCAGGCGCAGACACCGCCGCAGGCACTTTCAATCTCGATATGATTGTCATGCGCCACTTTCAGGATCGAAATACCGGGCTCAACCTCTACGACCAGCCCATCCGGGCAGAATACGGCGTGGGGCAGGAAGATGATCTGCGGCATGCTTATTCCTCGATATCGTTAAGACTACGGCCCGCCAGCGCGGCTTTGACCGTGGCATCCAGGCGACGCGCCGCAAAGGCATCGGTGACCTGGGTCAAGCGTTTGGTTTGTCGCTCGATGGCCAGACCGTCCTGCCCAGCCATCAACTCACGCAACTGTTGCATCTGCGCTTCGATGGCCAGACGCTCGTCGGCGTCGAGCAAACGCTCGCCATCGGCTTCCAGCGCCGCCTCCACAGCCTCCAGCAGGCGCCGAGCGTCCACTTGCTGTTCGCGCAGCACGCGAGCGACCTTGTCGTCACCTGCGTACTGGAAGGAGTCCTGCAACATCCGCGCGATCTCGCCATCGGTCAAACCGTAGGACGGCTTAACCTGAATGCTCGCCTCCACGCCCGACGCCAACTCGCGGGCGGATACGTTGAGCAGGCCGTCGGCATCGACCTGGAAGGTCACGCGAATTTTCGCTGCGCCCGCGACCATCGGCGGTATACCGCGCAATTCGAAACGCGCCAGTGAACGGCAATCGCTGATCAACTCCCGCTCGCCCTGCAGCACATGAATCATCATGGCTGTCTGGCCGTCTTTGTAAGTGGTGAAATCCTGGGCCCGCGCCACCGGAATCGTGGTGTTGCGCGGAATCACCTTTTCCATCAGGCCGCCCATGGTTTCCAGGCCGAGCGACAACGGAATCACGTCCAGCAGCAACAACTCTTCGCCTTCGCCACGCTTGTTGCCCGCCAGGGCGTCGGCCTGGATGGCCGCCCCTATTGCCACTACCTGATCGGGGTCGATATCGGTCAGCGGTTCGCGCATGAATAACTCGGCGACCGCCTGGCGTACCCGCGGCACTCGGGTCGAACCGCCGACCATGACCACCGCTCGAATGTCTTCCAACTCGATAGCCGCATCGCGCACAGCACGGCGGCAGGCCTTGAGGCTACGCGCAATCATCGGCTCGATCAGTTCATCGAATTGCGTACGGCTTAATTGCCCCTGCCAATCGCCATAACCGAGCGTTGTAACTTCCTCCTCGGTCAGGGCTTCCTTGGCGGCGCACGCCGCCTGCAGCAAAAGGCGCTGCTGAGCGGGATCGAGATCGGCGGAAACGCCAGCCTGCTCCACTATCCAGCCCGCAATCGCGTGATCGAAATCGTCGCCGCCCAGGGCGCTGTCGCCACCGGTGGCCAACACTTCGAAGACGCCACCGGTCAGCCGCAGAATGGAGATATCGAAGGTGCCGCCGCCCAGATCGTAAATCGCCACCAGACCTTCGGCATGCTGATCAAGACCATAGGCTACGGCCGCCGCAGTCGGCTCGTTAAGCAGACGCAGAACGTTCAAACCAGCCAGGCGCGCGGCATCTTTAGTGGCCTGACGCTGCGAGTCATCGAAGTAGGCCGGCACCGTAATCACCGCGCCAACCAACTCGCCGCCAAGGCTGGCTTCGGCGCGATGGCGCAGCGTTTTGAGAATATCGGCAGACACTTCGACCGGACTTTTCGGCCCCTGCACAGTGTCGATAAAAGGCATATGCGACTCACCGGCAACGAAGCGATAGGGCAATTGCTCACCCAATTGCTTGACGTCGGCCAGGCCGCGCCCCATCAGACGCTTGACCGACAACACGGTGTTCAGCGGATCACTGGATGCGGCCGTCTTGGCGGTCTCGCCGACCTCGACACGGTCGGTGTGATAGCGCACCGCCGACGGCAGGATGACCTGCCCGCTCGCGTCCGCCAGGGGTTCGGATAGGCCGCTACGCACCGCAGCGACCAGAGAATTGGTGGTACCCAGATCGATCCCCACCGCCAACCGACGCGCGTGGGGCTGAGGACTTTGTCCGGGCTCAGCGATTTGCAGTAGGGCCATGGCTAATCAATGCTTATTTATCTGGAATCGAGGGTGTCAGGCACACCGGGTTGGGCGTGCGAGCGTTAGTCGTCGAGGCGCTCTTCCAACTGGCGAACCTCGTGAGAGAGCTTGTCGAGAAACTGCATACGGCGCATCAGGCGTTCGGCTTCTTCGCGCCGAGCCGCATCGTCCCAACAATCCGCAAAGCTTTCGTTCAGGTCTTCCTGCGCGACCTTCAGGCGCCGCTTGAAGGCCGCCACGCCCGCCAGATCGGCGCTATCGTGCAAGTCTTCCAGCTCTTCGCGCAGCTGCATCTGTTGCAGCAGGAAGTCCGGGTCTTGCACCGTCACTTCCAAGGGCAACTCGGGCCCGCGCAGCGCCAACAGATAACGCGCCCGCTGCGGTGCATTCTTCAGCGTGCGGTAAGCCTCGTTGAGGTCGGCGGATTGCTCCAACGCCAAGCGCTGCTCGCTTTCCGAAGCATCGGCAAAACGATCCGGATGGACACTGCGCGCCAGCTCGCGGTAACGCGCGGCCAACAGCTCGGCATCTAAACGAAAGCTCGGCTGCAAATCAAACAGGGCAAAATGACAAGGACTTCCCACTAGGGCCTGCCCTCGCTTCGCACGCGAGCCGCGTTGCCGCGCCAAATGGCGCCAGGCAAGGCGCGGGACGCTGGGAATGGTGCTCCCTTGCCAAGTCCCGCAACGCAGCATGGCGCCATTTGCCGCGCAACCCGAAGGGCCGGGCCGGTTTTTGCGCGCTGCAGCGTTACTCGTCGTTCATTTGGAATAACCAAACCTCTCTCCTCCTGCCTTGCCCCGCGCAAAAACCGGCTCCGGCGCGGCCGCGAGCGAAGCGAGGGCAGACCCTGACACTCAGATATTGAAGCTCTCGCCGCAGCCACATTCGCCGCGCACGTTAGGGTTGTTGAACTTGAAACCTTCGTTCAAGCCCTCCTTGACGAAGTCCAGCTCGGTTCCGTCGAGGTACACCAAGCTTTTAGGGTCGATGATCACCTTGACCCCGTGACTTTCGAAGACCTGATCTTCGCCTGCGGTTTCGTCGACGAACTCCAGCACATACGCCAGGCCAGAGCAGCCAGTGGTGCGAACACCCAGGCGGATACCTTCGCCTTTGCCGCGCCCTTCGAGGGAACGACGCACATGCTGAGCGGCAGCTTCGGTCATGCTGATAGCCATCGGCAGTTCTCCTTAGAGCAAGCCTTTCTTCTGCTTGTAATCACGTACGGCCGCCTTGATGGCGTCCTCGGCGAGTACCGAGCAGTGAATTTTTACCGGCGGCAAGGCCAGCTCTTCGGCGAGTTGGGTGTTCTTGATGGTTTCCGCCTCATCCAGGGTCTTCCCCTTCATCCACTCGGTAGCGAGGGAGCTGGAAGCGATCGCGGAACCGCAGCCATAGGTCTTGAACTTGGCGTCTTCGATAACGCCCGACTCGTTGACCTTGATCTGCAGACGCATCACGTCGCCACAAGCCGGCGCACCGACCATGCCGGTACCGACATCCGGATCTTCCGCGTCCATCTTGCCGACGTTGCGCGGGTTTTCGTAATGGTCAATGACCTTTTCGCTATAAGCCATGCTGGTATTCCTCTTTCATCAGGTACCGCTCTGCTGGCGGTGAAATTACTGCGGGCCACACGCCTCAAGATGCGTGTGCACGCTGCCATACTCTGGCAGCTTCAGTGTGCCGCCCATTCAACCTTGGACAGATCGACACCTTCTTTGAACATATCCCATAGCGGCGACAACTCGCGCAGCTTGGTTACGGCTTCACGTACTTTCTGCGCCGCGTAATCGACCTCTTCTTCGGTGGTGAAACGGCCGAAGGTGAAGCGGATGGAGCTGTGCGCCAACTCGTCGTTACGGCCCAACGCACGCAATACGTATGACGGTTCCAGGGAGGCCGAAGTACAGGCCGAACCGGAAGATACCGCCAGATCCTTGAGCGCCATGATCAAGGACTCGCCCTCAACATAGTTGAAGCTCAAGTTGAGGTTGTGTGGTACACGGGCGGTCATGCTGCCATTGACGTACAGCTCTTCCAGACCATCGACCTGTTCGAAGAAACGGTTGCGCAGGGCCAGAATACGCTGGTTCTCCTGGGCCATTTCTTCCTTGGCGATACGGAAAGCCTCGCCCATGCCGACGATCTGGTGAGTCGCCAGGGTACCCGAACGCATACCGCGCTCGTGACCGCCACCGTGGGTCTGAGCCTCCAGACGCACGCGCGGCTTGCGTCGTACGTACAGCGCGCCGACGCCCTTGGGGCCGTAGGTTTTATGCGCCGAGAAGGACATCAGATCGACCTTGAGTTTTTCCAGGTCGATTTCCACCTTGCCAGTCGACTGAGCGGCATCGACATGGAAGAACACGCCACGCGAGCGGGTCAGCTCGCCAATCGCGGCGATGTCGTTGATCGTGCCGATCTCGTTGTTGACGTGCATAACAGACACCAGAATAGTGTCCTCGCGCAGCGCCGCCTCGACCAAAGCCGGGGTGATCAGGCCGTCTTCGCCCGGCTCGATGTAAGTCACTTCGAAGCCTTCGCGCTCCAACTGGCGAGTGGTGTCCAACACCGCCTTGTGCTCGATCTTCGAGGTGATGATGTGCTTGCCCTTGCTACTGTAGAAATGCGCAATGCCCTTGATCGCCAAGTTGTTGGACTCGGTGGCACCGGAGGTCCAGACGATTTCGCGCGGATCGGCATTGACCAGTTCCGCGACCTGCCGACGGCCATTCTCGACGGCCTCTTCGGCTTTCCAACCGAACACGTGGGAACGGGACGCCGGATTGCCGAAGTTGCCATCCACCAGCAGACACTCGCTCATTTTCTGCGCCACACGCGGGTCGACCGGGGTAGTAGCGGAATAATCGAGGTAAATCGGCAATTTCATTGACTCTCTCCTAATCAGGTTTCTGACCACATGGGCCGGCACCCCACGATCACTCGACGGCGGATGCTTCAATCTTATCGAAATGCGGCGTCCTGCCATGGCTGCGGCGCTGGTCCTGGCACTGTGCGATTTCCTGCACTTCGCGACGGGTTACCAGATCGGCCAGGCTAATACCGCTGAGGAATTCGTGAATCTGCTGACTGAGGTCGCACCAGAGATGGTGGGTCAAACAAGTATCGCCTGCATGGCAATCGCCTTGCCCCTGACAGCGCGTGGCATCGACCGACTCGTTGACCGCATCGATCACTTCCGCGACTTGAATACCGCGCATATCGCGCGACAACTGATAACCCCCGCCCGGCCCCCGCACACTGGAAACCAGGTTGCCGCGACGCAGTTTGGCAAACAATTGCTCGAGGTAAGACAGGGAGATGCCCTGGCGCTCGGAAATGTCCGCCAGGGATACCGGCCCGTGCTGCGCATGCAGCGCCAAATCGAGCATCGCAGTAACGGCGTAACGGCCTTTGGTAGTCAGTCGCATGGAGGATTACCACGGAATCACAATTTGACGCGAGTATGCAATTCCCGAGCATTTAAGTCAACTATAAGACCTATCAATTTACTCGGGATTAAGCGCGACCGAAGGGCGCAAAGAATAGCAAAACGCTAGCCTTCGCGCATCAGCTAACCGGTTTGTCATCGGCTTCCTTCACCACCCCGGCGAAGTCTTCATCACGCAACTCCGGCAGGTCTTTGGCGCAGTAATCGCTACCCAAGGCCTTGAGCGCACCGCACATCCCCTGCAGACGACCGTCCACCGCGTGCAAATGGTCGAGCATCTGGCCGATCGCCCGCGCTACCGGATCAGGCATGTCCTGACTGACGCCATAGGCATCGAAACCGAGCTTTTCGGCGATTGCCTGCCGCTTGGCCTGCTGTTCGTCATCCACCTTGACGATGATCCGCGCCGGGATGCCCACGGCCGTCGCGCCAGCCGGCACCGCCTTGGTGACCACCGCATTGGAACCAATCTTGGCGCCCATGCCCACGGTGAACGGCCCCAGCACCTTGGCACCGGCTCCCACCACCACACCGTCCTCGAGCGTCGGATGGCGCTTGCCCTTGTCCCAACTAGTGCCCCCCAGGGTCACGCCCTGATAGAGCGTAACATCGTCGCCGATTTCGGCAGTTTCGCCGATGACGATCCCCATGCCATGGTCGATAAAAAAACGCCGGCCGATTTTCGCCCCAGGGTGAATCTCGATACCAGTGACCCAGCGCCCGAGGTTCGACACCACGCGAGCCAGCCACTTCCAGCCGGAACTCCAAAGCGCATGCGACACCCGATGCAACCAGACCGCATGCAGACCGGGGTAGCAGGTCACGACCTCCAGAGTGTTACGCGCCGCCGGATCGCGGTGGAATACGCTCTGGATATCCTCTTGCATGCGCTCAAACATCAGACTTCCCCTGTTTATGGTGCTGGCCACGCGCCGCCTTGATCGTTTCCGTCAAAATGCCGCGCAAAATATTCATTTCCAACTTACTCACCGTACTGCGCCCATACAAGCGTCGCAAACGACTCATCAGATGCCGTGGTTTGGCCGGATCGAGAAAGCCTATTTCCACCAAGGCCTGCTCCAGGTGCGCATAGAACGACTCCAATTCGTCCGCGGTAACCGGCTGAGAACTCTGAATCGCGGTGGTTTCCAGCTTCGGCGTTTTCGTCGGTTTATTCTGCGCCGCCAGCCAGGCCATGCGCACCTCATAGACCAAGACCTGCACCGCCGCCGCCAAATTCAACGAACTGAATTCCGGATTGGAGGGAATATGCACATGGAAATGACAGCGCTGAAGTTCCTCGTTGGTCAAGCCGGCGTATTCGCGACCGAACACCAACGCCACCTCGCCGCCTTGCATCGCCTGCTCGCACGTGGTGACGCCGCACTCGCGCGGATCGAGCAACGGCCATGGGATGCGTCTATCTCGCGCACTGGTACCCAGCACCAGACTGCAACCGACGAGCGCCTGCTCGAGGGTCTCGACCACCTGCGCCGTATCGAGAATATCGGTTGCGCCCGAAGCACGCGCCACCGCGTCGCTACTGGGAAAATCCTGCGGATCGACCAGCACCAAGCGCGACAAACCCATGTTTTTCATGGCCCGCGCCGCGCCGCCGATATTGCCGGGATGGCTGGTATTGACCAAAACTACGCGAATATTTTCCAGCAAAACGAACGCTCACACGGACAGCGGAGGGGGAGCAAATCTTACAGAAGCCCCCCCATTAATGCCATGCAGGACATAGACGGCGCTTCAACAAGCGGTCTTTTCTGCTAACATGGCCGGCTTTCTTTAACGACCCAGGTGAAACATCCATGCAGCCCATGCTGAACATCGCGCTGCGCGCAGCCCGTAGCGCCGGTGAAATGATCTTCCGCTCTACCGAACGCTTGGACGTCATCTCGGTCGACGAGAAAGATGCCAAAGATTACGTGACCGAGATCGACCGCTCCGCCGAGCAGCTGATCATCCAGGCGCTGCGCAAGGCCTACCCGAACCATGGTTTCCTCGGCGAAGAAGGCGGCCTGATCGAAGGTAGCGGCGATGGCGCGGACTACCTGTGGATCATCGACCCGCTGGACGGCACCACCAACTTCGTTCGTGGCATCCCGCATTTCGCCGTCAGCATCGCCTGCAAATACCGTGGCCGCCTGGAGCACGCCGTGGTCATCGACCCGGTACGTCAGGAAGAATTTACCGCCAGCCGCGGCCGTGGCGCCGCCCTCAACGGCCGCCGCCTGCGCGTCAGCCCGCGCAAGAGCCTGGAAGGCGCCCTGCTCGGCACCGGCTTCCCATTCCGCGACAGCCAGATGGACAACCTGGAAAACTACCTAGGCATGTTCCGCAGCCTGGTCGGCCAGACCGCTGGCATCCGTCGCGCCGGCGCCGCCAGCCTGGACCTGGCATACGTAGCCGCCGGGCGCTTCGATGCATTCTGGGAGTTCGGCCTTTCCGAATGGGACATGGCAGCCGGCGCACTGCTGATCCAGGAAGCCGGCGGCCTGATCAGCGACTTCAGCGGTGGCCATGAGTTTCTCGAAAAGGGCCAGATCGTGGCCGGCAACACCAAGTGCTTCAAAGCGGTACTGACAGCGATCCAACCGCACCTGTCGGCCTCGCTGAAACGCTGATCGAACGAAAGACGGACAATAAAAAAGCGCCCCGCGGGGCGCTTTTTTATTGAGTAAGATTCAGTTGGCAAGCTGAGTCAGCACCAACTGGCCATCCTCGACCGGAATCCGGCTACCGGGATCGCTGTCCATGCGCACCCGCCCCTCCTTGCCATCCAGCTGATATTTGACGTCATAGCCGATCACCTTCTCGGAGGTGTCAGTGACCGTACTGCAACGGGTCTCGGTGGTGGTATAGGTGTCGTTGGCCTGCATACTGCCCTGCACCTTGTTGCCGGCGTAGCCGCCGCCAACCGCACCGGCAACGGTGGCGATCTTCTTACCGTTACCGCCGCCCACCTGATTACCCAACAACCCACCGACTACCGCACCGATGGCCGTACCGGCAATTCTGTGTTGATCCTGCACCGGCTTCTGACGCGTGACGGTCACATCCTGGCAGACCTGACGGGGTGTTTTGATGGTTTCTTTAACCGGCTTCACCGCCAATACCTCAGCGTATTCCGGACCGCTAACCAAGTTGTAGGTCGCGACAGCACCACCGGCCGTTACCGCCACCGCACCCAGTACCGCACCGACAACCATTGACTTGTTCATAGCTAAACTCCTGATCGATGCCACCAGACGCATTGCGCCTGACCTACGCCTGAGACAACGATCAGGTGAAAATGGTTCATATTAATGGCCTTGTGCGAGCACCTTTTTATAAACAGCCATGCCATCAGGGACGATCATCGACTTCCTCGGCGACCACCGGCGGGATCAGATCGTCAACGGTCAGGTTGAGCCAAATCAGCGCGGCGTTGGAAATGTAAATCGACGAATAGGTACCGACCAGCACCCCCACAAACAATGCAATGGAGAAACCGAACAGGTTATCGCCGGCAAAGATCAACAGAGCGGCAATGGCCAGCAAGGTGGAAATCGAAGTCGCCAAGGTGCGCAGCAACGTCTGAGTGGTGGAGATGTTGATATTTTCGATCAAGCTGGCCTTGCGCAATACCCGGAAGTTCTCACGGATTCGGTCGAATACCACAATGGTGTCGTTCAGCGAGTAACCGATAATCGCCAGCAACGCCGCCAGCACGGTCAGGTCGAAAGTGATCTGGAAGAACGACAAAAATCCCAAGGTGACTATTACGTCGTGCACCAGCGAGACGAAGGCGCCCACGGAGAACTTCCATTGAAAGCGGAAGGCCAGGTACAGCATAACCCCGCCCAGCGCCAGCAGCATGCCGAGGCCGCCCTGATCGCGCAGCTCTTCACCGACCTGTGGGCCGACGAACTCGACCTTTTCCACCTGCAGTTTATCGCCCGATTGCTGCAATACAGTCGCGACCTTGACGCCTAAATCCGGGTCGTCACCCTGCATACGCACGACCACCTCGGTAGTGGCGCCGAAACTCTGTACCACGGCGTCGGAATAACCGGCACCGGCAAGTTGCTCGCGGATTTTGCCGAGATCGGCAGGCTGCTCATAGGCCAGTTCGATCTGCGTACCGCCGGTAAAATCCAGACCGAAATTCAGGCCCTTGGTCGCCAGACTGCCCAATGCGATAAGCGTTATCAGTATGGTGATGGCGAGCGCCAGATTGCGCACACCCATAAAGTTGATTACACGATTCATCTTCAACCCCTTAAATCCACAACTTCTTCAGGTCGCGCCCGCCGAAGCTCAAGTTGACCATGGCACGAGTCACCAGAATGGCAGTGAACATCGAGGTAAGAATGCCCAGCGACAGGGTCACCGCGAAGCCTTTGACCGGACCGGTACCCATCGCGAACAAGATGCCGCCGACCAGCAAAGTGGTCAAGTTGCCATCGATGATCGCCGAATAAGCACGGTCGAAACCTTCATGAATGGCGCGCTGCACCGACATGCCATTGGCGATTTCCTCGCGAATGCGCGAGAAGATCAGCACGTTGGCATCCACCGCCATACCCATGGTCAGGACGATACCGGCAATCCCCGGCAAGGTCAGGGTGGCGCTAAGCAGCGACATCAGCGCCAGCAGCAGCACCATGTTGAAAGCCAGTGCGATGGTCGCCAATACGCCGAACACGCGATAGATGGCGATGATGAACAGCGACACGAAGAGCATGCCCCACAGCGAGGCGTCGACGCCCTTGGCGATATTGTCCGCCCCCAGGCTCGGGCCGATGGTACGCTCTTCGGCGAAGTACATAGGCGCGGCCAAACCACCGGCACGCAGCAGCAGCGCCAACTCGGTCGACTCGCCCGGACCATCCAGGCCAGTGATGCGGAACTGACTGCCCAGGGCCGACTGAATGGTCGCTAGGCTGATGATTTTCTTTTCTTCGGTGAAGGTTTGCACCGCGACTTCTTTCTCGACGCCATCGACCGTCTGGCGCATATAACGCAAGGTCGGCTTCTGCTCGATAAAGATCACCGCCATGCTGCGCCCGACATTGTTACGGGTGGCGCGGTTCATCAGCTCGCCGCCATGACCGTCCAAGCGGATATTGACCTGCGGACGACCGTTTTCGTCGAAGCTGGCCTGGGCATCGGTCACCTGATCGCCGGTGATGATCAGCTCACGCTCCAGTTGCGCCGGCGGGCGACCCTCCTCGCGGAATTCGAAGGTTTCGGTGGTGGCTTTGGAAGCATCCGGCTCAGCCGCCAAACGGAATTCCAGGTTGGCGGTCTTGCCGAGAATGCGCTTGGCTTCGGCCGTATCCTGCACGCCCGGCAACTCCACCACGATGCGGTTGGCGCCCTGGCGCTGCACCAGCGGTTCGGCCACGCCCAACTCGTTGACCCGGTTGCGCACCGTGGTCAGGTTCTGCTTGATCGAGTATTCGCGGATTTCCGCGACCTTGGCCTGACTCAACGACAGACGCAGCACCTGCAAGCTATCGCGCTCGACGGTCGCCAGCTCGAAATCGTTGAACTCCTTGCGGATCAGGTTTTGCGCTTTTTCCAGAGTGGCTTCGTCGGCAAAGCCTAGCTGAATCGCACCATTGACTTCCGGCAGACTGCGATAACGCACACGCTCCTTACGCAGCATGCTCTTGACTTCACCCTCATAGACCTTGCGCCGGGCATCCAGCGCTTTGTCCATATCCACTTCCATCAGGAAGTGCACACCACCGGACAAATCCAGACCCAACTTCATCGGTCCTGCACCAATGCTGCGCAGCCAGTCGGGGGTGGTTTGCGCGAGGTTCAGCGCCACCACGAAATCCTCGCCCAACGCCTTGCGCACCACATCCTTGGCCGGCAACTGATCGGCCTGTTTGGTCAGACGCAATAAACCGGCACGGCCCTGATTGGTGACGTTTGTCGCCTTGACCTCGATACCGGCTTCCTGCAAGGCGCGGCTCGCGCGCTCCAGGTCGGCCTGCTGAACCTGCATGGCTGCACTGTTGCCGCTGACCTGGATCGCTGGGTCATCAGGGTACAGATTCGGCGCAGAATAAATAAAGCCGATCGCCAGCACAGCCACGATCAGCAGGTACTTCCAGAGGGGGAATTTGTTGAGCATGACGCCGCCCGTTATGACGCGGGGCGCATTAAGCGCCCCGTCGAAGTGGTAAAGGTGTTGAACTTAAATCGCTTTAAGCGTGCCCTTAGGCAGGGTGGCTGCGATGGCGACCTTCTGGATCTTCAGCTCGACGGTATCGGACACTTCGATAACCACGAAATCGTCACTGACCTTGGTGACCTTGCCAGCGATGCCGCCAGTGGTGACCACTTCATCACCCTTCTGCAGGCCGCCGATCAGGTTCTTGTGCTCTTTGGCGCGCTTGGCCTGGGGACGCCAGATCATCAGATAGAAGATGACCAGAAAACCGACCAGAAACACCCACTCAAAACCGGTGCCGGCAGGACCTGCGGCCGGAGCGGCGGCATCGGCGTATGCGGCGGGAATCAAAAAGCTCATGTAACACTCCTATTCAGAAATCTTAAAACGTTGATTATCAATCGAGCGGCGGAACCGGAAGGCCGCGCTTGGCGTAGAAGGCATCGACAAAGGCGGCCAATGTACCCTGTTGAATAGCCTCGCGCAAACCAGCCATCAGGCGCTGATAGTGACGTAAGTTGTGGATTGTATTGAGCATGCTGCCAAGCATCTCGCCGCATTTATCCAGGTGGTGCAGGTAAGCGCGGGAGAAGTGTTTACAGGTGTAACAATCGCAGGTCGGATCCAGCGGCGAATCATCCTGCTTGTGGAAGGCATTGCGGATTTTCAACACGCCGGTATCGACGAACAAATGACCGTTGCGCGCATTGCGGGTCGGCATCACGCAATCGAACATATCCACCCCGCGGCGCACACCCTCGACCAAGTCTTCCGGCTTGCCCACGCCCATCAGGTAACGCGGTTTATCGCTCGGCAGTTGGGCCGGCAAATAATCGAGTACGCGGATCATCTCTTCTTTCGGCTCACCGACCGACAGGCCGCCAATCGCCAAGCCGTCGAAATCCAGCTCGTTCAAACCTTCCAGCGAGCGCATGCGCAGCTCTTCGTGCATACCGCCCTGGACGATCCCGAACAGTGCCGCACTGCTGTCGCCGTGGGCTTCCTTGGAACGTTTGGCCCAACGCAGCGACAGCTCCATGGAGCGCTTGGCTACATCGAACTCGGCCGGGTAAGGCGTGCACTCGTCGAAAATCATCACGATGTCCGAACCCAGATCGCGCTGCACCTGCATCGACTCTTCCGGCCCCATGAATACCTTGGCGCCATCCACCGGCGAGGCGAAGCACACGCCCTCCTCCTTAATCTTGCGCATCGCGCCCAGGCTGAACACCTGGAAACCACCGGAGTCGGTAAGGATCGGCCCCTGCCACTGCATGAAATCGTGGAGATCGCCATGACGCTTGATCACCTCGGTGCCGGGGCGCAGCCACAGATGAAAGGTATTGCCGAGAATGATCTGCGCGCCAGTCGCCTCGATATCGCGCGGCAGCATGCCCTTGACCGTGCCATAGGTGCCCACCGGCATAAAAGCCGGGGTTTCCACCACGCCGCGCGGGAAGGTCAAGCGACCCCGTCGCGCCTTGCCATCGGTTGCCAATAATTCGAACGACATCCGGCAAGTGCGCCTCATACGGAATCCTCTGGCCCGCGCGGCGCGGGATTGCGGGTAATAAACATGGCATCGCCATAACTGAAGAAGCGGTAACCCTCGGCGATCGCGCTTTGATAGGCCGCCATGGTTTCGGGGTAGCCGGCAAACGCCGACACCAGCATCAGCAGGGTCGATTCCGGCAAATGAAAATTGGTCACCAGGGCATCGACCACATGCAGCGGCCGGCCCGGGTAGATGAAGATATCGGTGTCGCCGCTGAAGGCTTTCAATTCACCATCGCGTGCCGCGCTTTCCAGCGAGCGCACACTGGTGGTGCCCACCGCGATCACCCGCCCGCCACGGGCCCGGCAAGCGGCGACCGCATCGACCACGTCCTGGCCGACCTCCAGCCACTCGCAGTGCATGAGGTGATCTTCGATACGCTCTACCCGCACCGGCTGAAAGGTACCGGCGCCCACGTGCAGGGTGACGAAAGCGCGCTCGACGCCCTTTTCGGCGATGGCCGCGAGCAATGCCTGATCGAAATGCAGCCCCGCGGTCGGCGCTGCCACTGCGCCGGCGCGCTCGGCATATACGGTCTGATAGCGCTCGCGGTCGGCGGCTTCGTCCGGCCGGTCGATATAGGGTGGCAACGGCATATGGCCGGCTCGTTCGAGCAGCGGCAACACCTCTTCGGCAAAGCGCAGCTCGAACAACGCATCGTGACGCGCGACCATCTCGGCCTCACCGCCTCCATCGATCAGAATCGTCGAGCCGGGTTTGGGCGACTTGCTCGAACGCACATGGGCCAGCACACGATGGGCGTCCAGCACGCGCTCGACCAACACCTCAAGCTTGCCGCCGGAAGCCTTCTGCCCGAACAAACGCGCAGGAATCACCCGGGTATTGTTGAACACCATCAGATCGCCAGGGCGAAGATAATCCAGCAGATCGCCGAATTGGCGATGGGCCAGCTCGCCGCTGGGGCCATCGAGCACCAGCAAACGGCTGGCACGGCGCTCGGTGAGGGGATGACGGGCGATAAGAGCGTCAGGCAGCTCGAAGTAAAAGTCGGCAACGCGCATGATTCAGGAGGGGTCGTCTTGCAGGGCGGCAAAGCTTACCGGAAATCATGCAATCTGACCACGCAAGTGGATTGACCAACCGCAAAGGCATCCCTATACTGCGCCGCCATTGTGCCCCGGTGGCGGAACCGGTAGACGCGGCGGATTCAAAATCCGTTTTCGAAAGAAGTGGGAGTTCGAGTCTCCCCCGGGGCACCATTTATCCCATACAGATATCCAAGGATGTCTGCGCTTGACCCAAGAGCCCGCTAACGCGGGCTTTTTGTTTTCCGCATTCCGCATCGGGAATGCCACCCCTCCTCGCAGCCGACCATTGCGCCTCTTAAATATTGGCAAACGCATCGACCCCGATTATCTTTCGAATCTGGCGGATTGCCATTATTCGTATTGCCCAGAGAAAGGAGTCTTACCATGTCCGTGAACAGCCGCATGCTCGCGCTAGCCTTCGCCCTGCTCACGACGTCAGCGACGCAGGCACAGGTCTATAAATGGGTCGACGCCAACGGACAGACCCATTTCGGCAACGCGCCTTCGGCACCGGAGCAACCAGTCGAGGCCGTCAACGTTCGCTTAGGCTACGAGGGCACGGCACCTGACATCGCCACTGAAACCGATAACGCAGCCGCGAGTGGCGGCGATGGCGAAACGCCAAAAACCGCACAATCGCAAAAGGAGATGTGCAAAGAGGCCATGCGCTGGACGCGTATCGATATTCCCAACCTGAAGAAAATCGCGGAACAACGTTTGAAGGATCAGAAAATTACCCGCGAACAATATCGCGAGAGCACGCGTGCGCTCGACCAGGTCGACTCATCCATCACCATGACCGACTGCGTCACCAGTAAAGGCAGCGCCCTGGAGCGCTATCAATGTCTATCGCGCGGCGCCGGCGTTCTGGTCTGTTCCGGCGCCCTGGAAGGCCTGCTTTGACGGCGTCCGCAATGCGCCCTGAGTCGCTCCCAAAGGCCCTGAACAGAGGCTGATATGAGGGCTGCGCAGGGGTTGGCATTTGCCTGGGAGTTAGCGTAGAGTTTGACCAACTGTGTTTGCATGGGTCGCTGTAAATCGTGGCCTGATGCAGTAGATCGTCTAGATCCGCTACATCCGTTCGACTTCGTACTACTCCTTGCAACCAGTTTCAGTTCTCTATTGGTAGAGGCTGTCATTCACTTAGTTTCAAGGAAATAAGATATGTCGAATCGTCAGAACGGTACCGTCAAGTGGTTTAACGACGAGAAAGGTTTTGGTTTTATCACTCCCGAAAGCGGTCCGGATCTTTTCGTGCATTTCCGCGCGATTGAAGGCAACGGTTTCAAGAGCCTGAAAGAAGGCCAGAAAGTCAGCTTCATCGCAGTACAAGGTCAAAAAGGCATGCAGGCCGACCAGGTTCAAATCCAGGAATAATCCTGCTGCTGTGAAGAACCCCTGATGGCGACATCGGGGGTTTTTTTATGCCTGGCAATGCGCCAAGCTGCGCGACCGAGCGTCAACGCCCTATCGATATAACGAGCCCATCATGCCGAAACACCTACTGCGCCCGCAGGGTGAATTCCCCGCCGCCAGCTTGATCCGCCGCCTGGCCGCGATCTTCTACGACACCTTGCTATGCATTGCCCTGCTGATCGTCGTGACCTTTATCTACAAGTTGGTTCTGATGGGTTTCTACGGCGAAGCGCAACTCAGGCAGTTATCGGATGCCGGCGCGCTGGATGGCGACCCCCTGCTGTCGACACTGCTGGTGCTCAGCCTGTTCGGCTTCTTCGGCAAGTTCTGGACCCATAGCGGTCAGACTTTGGGCATGCAGGTTTGGGGGGTTCGCATTCAGAATGCCGACGGCACCGCGATCACCCTGTGGCAGGCCATGCTGCGCTTCTTGGTCGCCATCGGTTCCTGGCTGTTACTCGGCCTGGGCTTTCTCTGGATGCTCTGGGACAAGGAAAAACGCACCTGGCACGACATCTATTCGGACAGCCAGGTCGTTCAGCTACCGAAGAATATTCATAAGAAATAAGCCACCGCGCATAAAAAAGCCGGCATGCGCAACTTTGCGCATGCCGGCTTTTTTGCACCCGCGATTATCCCGCGCGGCGCAGCAACCACAGCCCGGCCAAGGCGCAAACGCCCGCGGGGACCAGCACCGCCAACAACGGCGAGAAGCCGAACACCAGGCTGGACGGACCGAGCAAGTCCTGGGTGATCTTGAATACGAATCCCACCAGCACCCCGGTAAACACGCGCTGACCCAGGGTCACCGAGCGCAACGGCCCGAACACGAAGGAAATCGCCAGCAGTACCAGCGCCATGGTGATCACCGGTTGCAGCATCTTGGTCCAGAACGCCAGCAGATAGCGACCGTTGTTCAAACCCTGCTCGGCCAGATAAGTGGCATAGCGCCAAAGCCCGGTTATCGACAGCGCTTCCGGCTCGAGCACCACGGTGCTGAGCAATTGCGGATTCAATTGCACGTCCCAACGCTCGCTGGCGGCCTTGGTCACCTCGGTGCCGCCCTCGCGAAAATGCGTGGTGGCGACGTTTTCCAAGTGCCAGTAATCGCCCTGGTATTTGGCACGCCGGGCAAAACTGGAAGACAGCATATTGCGCTGGTCGTCGAAGCGGTAACGGGTCACCCCGAACAGTACGCCATTGGGCTGCACCGCGTTGATGTGCACGAACTCGTCGCCCTGACGGTGCCACAAGCCGCGCTTGGCGCTCTGCGCCTCGCCAGCGCCTTGCGCCATGGCACGATCGGCCTGGGCCTTGTTCTCGCTCAGGGGCGCCAGGTATTCGCCGATCAGAATCCCCGCCAGCATCAACACCAGCATGGGCTTCATCACCGCCCAGACAATCCGCCCGATCGACACCCCGGCAGCGCGCATTACGGTTAATTCGCTGCTGCTGGCCAGGCTGCCCAAGCCGATCAGACAACCCACCAAAGCAGCCATCGGCAGCATTTCGTAAATCCGCCGCGGCACTGTCAGGAACACGTACCAGGCCGCATTCAATAAGCTGTAGTTACCTTCGACATCGCCCAGTTCGTCGATAAAAGCGAACAGCAAAGCCAGGCCGACGATGATCCCGAGCACGGCGAGGATGGCGACGAACACCTGGGCGCCGATGTAGCGATCCAACCTAACCACGGACCACCTCCCGGCCAACGCGCAGACTCGCCAACTTCAGGCGCAGCGCCCCCCAATACAGCATCAACAAACCGATCACCAAGAAAACTCCATGCACCCACCACAAACCCAACGCCTGTGGGATCTTGCCTTTCTCCAAAGCGCCGCGGGCGGTGATCAACAACGCCAGATACGCCATATATAAGAGAATCGCCGGCAATAATTTGAGGAAGCGCCCCTGGCGCGGATTGACCCGCGACAACGGCACCGCCAGCAACGCGACTATCAGCACCAGCAGCGGCAACGACAAACGCCATTGCAACTCCGACTGTAAACGGAGATTGTCGCTGCCGAGCAATTCGCGGGTCGGTATCGCCTCGCGCTCGCCAACCTCAACACTGACCGTGGGCTTGGGAAGTAGCACACCATAGGTTTCGTATTGGATTTCCCGATAATCCGCCTGCCCCGGGTTGCCGTCATAGCGGAAGCCGTTTTGCAGAATCAGATAGCGGCTGCCATCGGCCTGAACTTCTTGGCGACCGCTTTCTGCGACCAGCACGGTAATACCGCGCTCCTTATCGCCTTTCTCGGAGAGACGCTTCTCGGAGATGAACACGCCAGCCAGTTCGCTGCGGTCCTCGGTCATTTCCCGGGTATAGGTCACCCGCGAGCCTTCGCGCAGCGCCTGAAAGCGCCCCGGCACCAGCGTGTCGAACTCGGTCAAGGCATTTTGCTCGTTGAGAATCCGCGCGACCCGCTCTACCCCCTGCGGCGCCAAGCCCAAGCTCAGCCATGCCACCAGCAGCATCACCAACAGCGCCGGCGCCATGCTGTAGAGCGCCAAGCGCTGTTGGCTCATGCCGGTGGCCGAGAGCACGGTCATCTCGCTGTCTAAATAAAGTCGTCCGTAGGCCAGCAGAATGCCGAGAAACAGCCCCAGCGGCAGAATCAGTTGCAGGAAGCCGGGCAGACGAAAGCCCATGATCAGGAACAACACCCCCGGATCGAGCACCCCTTGCGCAGCCTGCGCCAGGTACTTGATAAAGCGGCCACTCATAATGATCACCAACAGCACGGCACTTACCGCGCTCAAGGTCAGCAACACTTCACGGGACAGATAACGGAAGACGATCAAACCAGACACTCCAGGGTTGTCAGGCTCAGGCGGCTACGATCAAACTAGCCGCACTGCTTGCCGGCCCACCTGATAGATGAACCATCGAAAAAATAGCCGGCATTATCCTGCAATAACGACTCGTTGTCTTGGGGACACCACGTAATGGACTTTATTGTTAAAAGCGCACGCCCGGAAACACTAAAAACCGCCACCCTGGTCATCCCAGTCGGCGAGGGCCGCACCCTCGGCGAAACCGCCCAACAGATCGATAGCGCCAGCGGCGGCGCCATCAGTGCCCTGCTCAAGCGCGGCGACCTGGCCGGCAAGCTCGGCCAGATGTTGCTGGCGCGCGATCTGCCCAACTTGAAGGCTGAACGGGTATTGCTGGTCGGCACCGGCAAGGACAGCGAACTGTCAGACCGCCAATTGCGCAAAGTGATCGCTGCGGTCTACGGCGTATTGAAAGGTTTGGCCGGCAGCGATGCGCTGCTGGCCTTGCAAGACTTGCGGATCAAGGATCGCGACGCCTACGGCAAAACCCGCCTGATGGTCGAGAGCCTGGCCGATGGCGGCTATCAGTTCGACCGTTTCAAGAGCCAGAAAGCCGACGCCATTGCCCTGAAGAAGCTCACCCTGCTCAGCGATAAAGCCAACCTGGCCGAGGTGACCCGCGCGGCCCAGCATGCCCAGGCGATCGCCGCCGGCATGGCTTACACCAAGGATCTCGGCAACCTGCCGCCGAACCTCTGCCACCCCAGCCACCTCGCCGAGGAAGCCAGGGCGCTGGGCAAAGCCTACAAGAACCTCAAGGTCGAAATTCTCGACGAGAAGCAGCTCAAGGCACTCGGTGCCGGTGCTTTCCTCGCCGTCGCCCAGGGCAGCGAGCAGCCGCCGCGGATGATCGTGCTGCACTACCAAGGCGCCAAGAAGAGCGAAAAACCCTTCGCCCTGGTGGGTAAAGGCATCACCTTCGACACTGGCGGCATCAGCATCAAACCTGCGGCCAACATGGACGAGATGAAGTACGACATGTGTGGTGCCGCCAGCGTGTTCGGCACCCTGAAAGCCGTGCTGGAGATGCAGCTGCCGATCAACCTGGTGTGCCTGCTGGCCTGCGCCGAGAACATGCCGAGCGGCCGCGCGACCCGCCCCGGCGATATCGTCACGAGCATGAGCGGGCAGACCGTGGAGATTCTCAACACCGACGCCGAAGGCCGTCTGGTGCTGTGCGACACCCTGACCTACGCCGAACGCTTCAAGCCCCAGGCGGTGATCGATATTGCTACCCTGACCGGCGCCTGCATCGTCGCCTTGGGCAGCAATGTCTCGGGCTTGATGGGCAATAACCAGGAGCTGATCGAGCAGATCCTCGCCGCCGGCAAGCGCGCCGACGACCGCGCCTGGCAGCTGCCGCTGTTCGACGAGTACCAAGAGCAGCTGGACAGCCCATTCGCCGATATCGCCAACATCGGCGGGCCCAAGGCCGGCACCATCACCGCCGGCTGTTTCCTGTCGCGCTTCGCCAAGAATTACCACTGGGCGCACCTGGATATTGCCGGTACCGCATGGATCAGCGGCGGTAAGGAAAAAGGCGCGACCGGCCGACCGGTGCCGATGCTCACGCAATACCTGCTGGACCGGGTGAAGTGAGAATCGAGTTCTACGTACTCTCGTCCGACATCCCGGCGGACCGTCTGCGTGCGGCCTGCCAACTGGCGATGAAGGCGTGGCGCGCCGGTTTACCGGTGTTTTTGCGCGGCAGCGATGCCGCGCAATGCGACGAAGCGAATGAACTCCTGTGGCGTTTCAAAGCCGAAAGTTTCGTACCGCACAGCCTGCATCACGAGGATGCGCATGCACCGGTAGTGATCGGCCTGGACGATCAGCCCGCGAGCCGTCAGGGCGTGCTGATCAACCTGGCCAGCAGCCTGTCGCCGTATGTCGAGTGCTTCAGCCGGGTGATCGAAATCGTCAACCAAGAACCGCACCTGCTGAGCGCCTGCCGGGAGAATTTCCGCAGCTATCGCCAGCGTGGCTATGATCCGCAACGAGTCGAGCTTTAATCGCGCACCATGGACAACCCGAAAACACCGCAAAAACCCGAGCAACTGCTGAACGACCTGGAGTCGATCCGCGAATTGCTGGGCGATAAAAGCTTCGATCCGCCGGTACTGATGGATTCGCTCGACCCCGACAGCATTCCCCTGCTGTCGGATATCGTCACCCCGTCGCCGCGTCCCCTGCCCGCCACTCCGGCCAAGCCCACGGCGATGCCCGGGATGCGCGATGCCGTCGCCCACGGCGTCAGCCAGAGCGCCGAGCTGAACCGCCTGGATAGCGAACTACGCGCCGCCGCCCAATTGATTCTGCAAGACGTGATCGATGATTTCGTGCCGCAGATCGAAGCCGAACTGAAACGCCGCCTCAGCGCCCGCCTGAGCCGCCTGCTGCCGCCACGTAAGTAGCGCAGCTGGAGGTTGAGTCCGTTGGGTTAGCGGCGTTTATCGCGGCTCAACCAGCGACATAGCCCTCGGCAGCCGCGTAACCTAACAAAGATGTTATGCGGTATTGCGGATGATCAGCCGCTGGTCATGCGCTTCGGCACAGACTTGGCCATCCACGGTCGTACCGGAGCACCGTGCAGACGCCTTGTTGGGTTACGCGGCGCCCATCCACCGCGTTGCGACAACTGACATGGAACGCCGCTAACCAACCTACGGACTGCAAGTTGCCCCGCGTCCCACGTTCAAGACGCCTCCCCGCTTGTAGCTTGGCGCTTATGGCTGGCGCTTATAGGCGTTATACTTGCCGGCTTTTCCGTCTAGCCGTCATAAGGGTCCCGCCGCGCATGGACAAGACCTACCAGCCGCACGCCATTGAAACCGCCCTGTACCAGAACTGGGAGGCGAACAACTATTTCGCCCCGCAGGGTTCGGGCGAGCCCTACACCATCATGATCCCGCCGCCGAACGTCACCGGCAGCCTGCACATGGGCCATGGTTTCAACAACTCGATCATGGATGCGCTGATCCGTTTCCGCCGCATGCAGGGCCGCAACACCCTGTGGCAGCCGGGCACCGACCACGCGGGCATCGCCACCCAGATGGTGGTCGAACGGCAACTGGCCGCCGAAGGCATCGGCCGTCACGACCTGGGCCGCGAGAAGTTCCTCGAGAAGGTCTGGGAGTGGAAGGAGCAGTCCGGCGGTACCATCACCCGGCAGATCCGCCGCCTGGGCAGTTCGGTGGACTGGTCGCGCGAGCGCTTCACCATGGACGAAGGTCTGTCGGAGGCCGTTAAAGAAGCCTTTGTGCGCCTGCATCAGGACGGCCTGATCTACCGCGGCAAGCGCCTGGTCAACTGGGACACCAAGTTCCATACCGCCATTTCCGACCTCGAAGTGGAAAACCACGACGAGAAAGGCAGCCTGTGGAACCTGCGCTACCCGCTGGCCGACGGCAACAAGACCGCCGACGGCAAGGACTATCTGATAGTCGCCACCACCCGCCCGGAAACCATGCTCGGCGACAGCGCCGTCGCGGTTAACCCGAACGACGAACGCTACCAGGCATTGATCGGCACCTATGTCGAGCTGCCATTGGTGGGCCGACGCATCCCGATCATCGCCGACGATTACTGCGACCCCGAGTTCGGCACCGGCTGCGTGAAAATCACCCCGGCCCACGACTTCAACGACTATGAAGTCGGCAAACGCCACAACCTGCCGCTGATCAATATCTTCGACAAAAACGCCGCGGTGCTCGCCACCGCCCAGGTGTTCAACATCGACGGCAGTGTCAATACCGAGATCGATGGCAGCCTGCCGGCCGAATACGCCGGCCTGGACCGCTTCGAGGCGCGCAAGCGAATAGTCGCGGCGTTCGAGGCCGCCGGCCTGCTGGAGGGCATCGACGCCCACGCCCTGAAAGTGCCGAAAGGCGACCGCTCCGGCACCGTGATCGAGCCCTGGCTGACCGACCAATGGTACGTCTCCACCAAGCCGCTGGCGGAACCGGCGATCAAGGCCGTGGAAGACGGCGCGATCCAGTTCGTGCCCAAGCAGTACGAGAACATGTACTTCAGCTGGATGCGCGATATCCAGGACTGGTGCATCAGCCGCCAGCTCTGGTGGGGCCACCGCATTCCGGCCTGGTACGACGACGCCGGCAACGTCTATGTCGGCCGTGACGAGGCGGAAGTACGCGCCAAGCACAACCTCGGCGACGCCAACCTGCGCCAGGACGAGGACGTACTCGACACCTGGTTCAGTTCGGGCCTGTGGACCTTCTCCACCCTCGGTTGGCCGCAACAGACCGAATTCCTCAAGACCTTCCACCCCACCGACGTGCTGGTCACGGGCTTCGATATCATCTTCTTCTGGGTCGCGCGGATGATCATGCTGACCATGCACCTGGTGAAGAACGACGACGGCACGCCGCAAGTGCCGTTCAAGACCGTCTATGTGCACGGCCTGGTGCGCGACGGCCAGGGCCAGAAGATGTCCAAGTCCAAGGGCAACGTGCTCGACCCGCTGGACATCGTCGATGGCATCAGCCTGGACGAGCTGCTGGAGAAACGCACCAGCGGCATGATGCAGCCCAAGCTGGCCGAGAAGATCGCCAAGCAGACCCGCGCCGAATTCCCCGAGGGCATTGCCGCCTACGGCACCGACGCCCTGCGCTTCACCAACCTGGCGCTGGCCTCCACCGGCCGCGACATCAAGTTCGACATGGGCCGGGTCGAGGGTTACCGCAACTTCTGCAACAAGATCTGGAACGCTGCCAACTTCGTTATCGAGAACACCGACGGCCAGGACTGCGGCGTCAACGGTGAGCCGGTGGAACTGTCCTCGGTGGACCGCTGGATCATCTCCGCCCTGCAGCGCACGGAAGCCGAAGTGACCCGCCAGCTCGACGCCTTCCGCTTCGACATGGCCGCACAAGCGCTCTACGAATTTGTCTGGGACGAGTACTGCGCCTGGTACCTGGAGCTGGTCAAGCCGGTGCTGTGGGACGAGAACGCGCCTATCGAGCGTCAACGCGGCACCCGTCGCACTCTGGTGCGGGTGCTTGAAGTGGCGTTGCGCCTGGCTCACCCGTTCATGCCGTTCATCACCGAAGAAATCTGGCAGCGGATCAAGGCTCAGGCCGGCGTCAGTGGTGAAACCATCATGTTGCAGGCCTGGCCGGTGGCCAACGAGAGCCGCATCGATGCCGCCGCCGAAGGCGATATCGAATGGGTCAAGCAATTGATGCTCGGCCTGCGGCAGATCCGCGGCGAGATGAAAATCTCCATGGCCAAGCGCATCGACATCATTGTCGCCAACGCCAATGCCGAGGATTTGCGTCGCCTGGCCGACAACGAGCCGCTGCTCAACAAGCTGGCCAAGCTGGAGTCGGTGCGCGTGCTGGCCGCCGGCGAGGAAGCACCGATGTCCGCCACCGCACTGGTCGGCGAGATGGAAGTGCTGGTACCGATGGCCGGGCTGATCGACAAGGATGCCGAGCTGGCGCGTCTGGACAAGGAGATCGCCCGTCTGGACGGCGAGGTCAAGCGCGTCGGCGGCAAGCTGAACAATGAAGGCTTCGTCGCCAAGGCCCCAGCCGAGGTGCTCGATAAAGAGCGCGCCAAGCTGGCCGAGGCGGAACAGGCTTTGAGCAAGCTGGCCGAACAGCGGGAAAAGATCGCCAACCTTTAATCGATCTTCACGGCTACGGCCCCGCACGCCAACCAGGCGCGGGGCCATCGCCCGGCTCCGCGCGGGAGCGCAGTGCGGCATTTAGTAGCGGGCCTGTAACTCGTTAGAGGTATTAATTTATCGAGCCACCTAACTTAAGGTCGCATCGATGAATTAATCCCCCTGCCTATTTCTCGAAAAATCAGGCATGGTTCAGCCCCGACGAATTTTGTCTGCAACTTCTAATAAAAACACCTAACCAGGGAACTCCACCATGTATGCGTTGATGGCGTTAATTTTCGTCTTTGGCTACCTGTGCATCGCACTGGAACATCCATTGAAAATCGACAAGGCCGCCTCGGCGCTGCTCACTGCGGTGTTAGCCTGGACGGTTTTGGTATTGAGTGCCGACAGCATCCTGCCAGTACTCGGCACCGGCACTGCGGGCGCATTCGATAACAGCCACCATGCGATCGAGCAGCTACGCGAACACCTCGGTGAAATCTCCGAGATCCTCTTCTTTCTGATGGGCGCAATGACCATCGTCGAACTGATCGACGCTCACGAAGGTTTCAAGGTCATCACCGACCGCATTCGCACCACCAAGCGCGTGCAGCTACTGTGGATGATCGGCTTTATCACCTTCTTTCTCTCCGCTGCCCTGGACAACCTGACCACCACCATTGTCATGGTTTCCCTGCTGCGCAAGCTGATCGATGATCAGAAGGAACGCTGGTTCTACGCGGGTATCGTGGTCATCGCCGCCAACGCCGGTGGCGCCTGGTCGCCGATCGGCGACGTCACCACCACCATGCTGTGGATCGGCAGCCAGATCACCGCCAGCGGCATCGTCACTCAGCTGTTCATTCCTAGCCTGGTGTGCCTGCTGGTGCCGCTGATTTTCCTCAGTTTCACTATGAAGGGTGAGTTCAAGCGCCCAGTGCAGAGCGAAAGCGAAGAAGAACGCCGTGACCCGACCACTCCGTTCGAACGCAACCTGGTATTCATCCTCGGTATCGCCGCGCTGCTGTTTGTTCCGGTATTCAAAACCGTGACCCACCTGCCACCCTATATGGGCATTCTGTTGGGCCTGGGTGTGCTCTGGGTCGTAACTGAAATCCTGCACCGCAGTAAGAACGATGAAGACAAGCACCCGCTGTCGGTGATCGGCGTGCTGCGCAAGATCGATACAACCAGCGTGCTGTTCTTCCTCGGCATCCTCCTCGCCGTTTCCAGCCTCGCCACCGCCGGTCACCTGACCCAGATCGCCGGTTACCTGAAGGACAGTCTGGGCAACGTCTATGCGATCAACATCGCCATCGGCCTGCTGTCCTCGGTAGTCGATAACGTACCGCTGGTAGCGGGCGCCATGAAAATGTACCCGCTGGTCACCCCCCAGGCGCTGTCGCTGGCCGGTAGCGATAGCGCCTGGATCGCCAACTTCGTGGTCGACGGTACGTTTTGGGAACTGCTGGCGTATTGCGCCGGTACCGGCGGCAGCTGCCTGATCATCGGCTCGGCCGCGGGCGTCGCCGCCATGGGTATGGAGCGGATCAACTTCATCTGGTATCTGAAGAAAATCAGTTGGCTGGCCCTGATCGGTTATCTGGGTGGCGCCATTACCTATATCGGCTTGCACAGCCTGGCTTGATCCAACATCACGAAAGCCCGGTCTCCGGGCTTTCGTCCCAGTAGGAGTTAGCCATGGATGTGAGCAAAACCAGAACCAGCTTCTACCGCCGCCTCTACGTGGCCTGGTTGATCGACAGCGGCGGCGCAAGCAATGTGCCGGCGTTGATGGCCGCCACCGGCATGCCCCGCCGCACCGCCCAGGACACCCTGAACGCGCTGAGCGAACTGGATATCGACTGCGTATTCGTGCAGCAGGACGGCGAGCGCAATAACGCCGGGCACTATGCCATCCGCGACTGGGGCCCGATCGACCGCCAGTGGATTGCTGCCAATCTGGCGCGGATCAAGAGCGTATTGGGCTACCCCTGATGGCCGCAACGACGCTGAGTGGCTCACGCCGCCTGTTGTTGGTCGTGGTGTTTCTGCTCGCCCTGTTCGCCCTCTTCGAAGCGCTGGGCATTCGTGCGCAATTCAGCCTGGACGCCCTGCAATCGCTGATCCTGATGCACCCGATACTCGGCTTGCTGCTGTTCACCCTGGTGTTCGCCCTCGGCAACCTGATCCAGATTCCCGGCTGGATCTTCCTCGCCGCCGCGGTATTGGCGCTCGGGCGGCTCTACGGCGGTATCGCGACCTACCTGGCGGCCTGCGCCTCCTGCCTCTTCACCTACTTCACCATTCGCGCGATTGGCGGCGATGCCTTGCGCGAACTCGACAATCGCCTGGCCAGGCGCCTGCTGGCGGGGCTGGATCGCCATCCGCTGTGGAGCATCATCGCCCTGCGCATGCTGTTTCAGACCGTACCGGCGCTGAACTACGCCCTGGCGCTGTCCGGCGTGCGCTTTCGCCACTACCTGCTCGGCACCCTGCTCGGCCTGCCGCTGCCGATCGCGCTGTACTGTCTGTTTTTCGACTATCTGGCGATGCTCTTGAATATCGGCTAACCGCAACGCCGGCGAGCAGAGCGCGCCCAGCTGTGGGAAAATCCCGCGCCCCGAGCCTTAGATCCGCCCGCCATGTCCCTGCCGCCGAAACGCCCCAACCGTAAACCAACCGCGCCCCGCCCTGCTCCGGCCACACCCGATGCGGCCAAGGGGCAGTTGCACCCGCGCAACCGCCATCAGGGGCGCTACGACTTCCCCGCGTTGATCAAGACCAGCCCCGAGCTGGCGGCCTTCGTGATCATCAATCCTTACGGCAAGGAGAGCATCGACTTCGCCAACCCGGCTGCGGTCAAGGTGTTCAACCGGGCGCTGCTCAGGCAGTTCTACGGCATCGAGCACTGGGATATTCCGGCGGACTACCTGTGCCCGCCAATCCCCGGGCGCGCCGACTATCTGCACTACCTGGCCGATCTGCTGGCCAGCGGCAATGGCGGCTCGGTGCCGCGCGGGGCGCAGGTGCGTGCATTGGATATCGGTGTGGGCGCCAATTGCATCTACCCGCTGCTGGGTAACCGTGAGTACGGCTGGCAGTTTCTCGGTTCGGATATCGCCGCCAATGCTATCGCCTCGGCCAAGACCATCGTGCAGTCCAATCCCGGGCTGGGCGGAGCCATCGAACTGCGCCAGCAAGCCGATCCCGCCCATATCTTCCAAGGCTTGCTGCAGGCCGACGAACGCTTCGACCTGACCCTGTGCAACCCGCCGTTCCACGCCAGCGCCGAGGAAGCCGCCAGCGGTAGCAAGCGCAAGTGGCGCAACCTGGGCAAGCTCGACCCCAAACGCAAACTGCCGGTGCTGAATTTCGGCGGCCAGGCGGCGGAGCTGTGGTGCCAGGGCGGCGAAGCGGCCTTCGTCGCGCGGCTGATCAAGGAAAGTGCGGATGTCCGCCAGCAGGTGCTGTGGTTCAGCAGCCTGATCTCCAAGGCCGGCAACCTGCCCGCGGTCTACGCCGCCTTGAAAAAAGCCGGCGCGCTGGAGGTGCGCACCGTGGAAATGGCCCAGGGCCAGAAGCAGAGCCGCTTCGTCGCCTGGACCTTTCTTACGCCGCCGCAACAACAGGAGTGGCGGCAGCAGCACTGGAAATAAGACCCGCTACGCATGATCACAACGTAGCCCGGATGCAATCCGGGGAAATATGGCCTCTACATGAGCAGCCCCCGGATTGCATCCGGGCTACGTCACTGGACCTACGCCAAGCTACGTACGGCAAAGCCCATATAGGAAATCGACAGGTCGCGGCTTTCCCGTAGCCGCAACCGCCGCCCGAGTTCGGCAAAGGGCATGCGGCCCAACTTGGTCCGCCACAACGCCAACAACAGGCCGAACGGGTTGAGCCGCGGCGACAAGCCGGCGAATTCGCAACCGACCAGCTTTTGGTTCTGCATGCGCTCCTGCAGCTCCTGCGGCCGGATAAACTTCTCCCACACATGAACATCGGCCGGTATGAAACGCGTCGGCGGCCAATCCTGCGCCAGCTTGATCGCCACCAGTTTGCTGCGCAGCGTGCGGTTGATGGTGTCGAACAACAGCACTCCACCCGGCTTGAGCACCCTGCCGATCTCGCGCAGAACCGCGTCGAGATCCTCCACATGTTCGAAGACATCGCAGCAGCACACCAGGTCGAAGCTGCGATCCTCGAACGGCAGCGCCTCACCGCGCCCGGACAGGTAACGAATATTCAGCCCGCCCTTGCGCGCATGCTCCCGCGCTACCTGCAAGGTGGGTTCGGAAGGGTCGATGCCGGTGACCTGGCATCCCAACGCAGCGAACTCTTCGGACAGCAGTCCGCCGCCACAGCCCACATCCAGCACCTGCAACCCGCTCGGTTGCAGGCCCATACGCTGGACGATGACGTTGCGAAAATAGGCCGCACGCGGCGGATTGAGGGAGGTCCGCAGAATGGCCATGAAGCCATCCTCGTCCCACCAGGTGGGTGCTACGCGGTTATAGATATCGTTATCGATGTTCGCCATACCAACCTCGCCTGACAACACTAAATATCCGGTTCACCGGCCCGACGCCTGGCGATCGCCGCGCTTTCCTTCTTCAGCGGCCCGCCCACAGGACAGACCCCGGCCAGAAAGTTGTGCATGGCGGCGACCAGGTTGTCCTGGACGATGCTGTAGTGAATGAATTGGCCACGGCGCTCGCTGCGTACCAGGCCGGCATGTTCGAGAATTTTCAGGTGTTTGGAGAGCGCCGGCTTGCTCATCTCGAAACGCTCGGCGATCTCGCCCGCGGTCAGCGAGGTCTCGGATAAATAAGCCAGAATCTTGCGCCGCGGGGTGGAGGCCAGGGCTTCGAAAATTGCGTCGATACTCATAAATTAATTAACTAATTAGCTAAATGTGAATTAAGCTTACGCCCGTCCAAGCAATCTGCCAAGCAGACCAGGAGCCGAGATGAGCGCAATGAAAATCCCCGATGAAGGCGTATGGCTGGTGTATGACGACGAATGCCCGGTGTGCCGAACCTATTGCAGCTATATCCGCATTCGCCAGGCGGTGGGCCAGTTGCATCTAGTCGACGCGCGTCAACCCGGCCCATTGATGGACGAAATCACCGCGGCGGGCCTGGATATCGATCAGGGCATGGTGCTGAAAATGTCCGGGCAGCTCTACTACGGTGCCGATGCCATACATATGCTGACGCTGCTGAGCAGCCCCTCCGACCTGTTCAACCGGTTCAACTACTACCTGTTCAGCACCCGCTTGGGTTCACGGATTCTCTACCCACTGGGCAAGGCCGTGCGCAATCTGGTGCTCAAGGTGCTGGGTATTCAATACATCGAAAACCTCAAGCAGCCACGCTGAGAGGTATTACCAGGGCAACCAACCGCCCAGGCCCAGCCACAACCCGGCGAGGCTCATGCTCAGTAGCGTGACCGGGAAACCGCTGCGGGCGAAGTCGACGAAGCTCAGCAGCACACCCTGGCGGCGGGCGCTCTCGGCGACTATCAGGTTGACCACGCTGCCGATCAGCAGCAGGTTGCCGGCCAGCGTCGACATCACCGCCAGCCCCACCAGCACGGGCTCGGAGGCATCGGGCACGGCGCCGAGCAGAAGGATCACGAAGGGCACGTTGCCGATCAGGTTGCTGGCCAGCAAGGAAAAACTGGCCAGCGACAATACGCCCTCGGGCAACAAGCCGTAGTCACCCAGCATCGCGGCCACGGCGGCCACCTCCGGCAGGCCCAGGGCCGCGCCCGTAACCACGAACAAGCCGGCGAACAACAGCAGCAGGTTCCAGTCGACCTTGTGCACATAGTCGCGGCTGTCGACGCGGCGAGAAATCATCAGCAACGCGGCGACCATCAGCGCCGACAGCTCGCGAGGCATGCCGGTGGAAAACAACCCGAGCAGTACCAGGGTCGCCAGCAAGGGCTTGAGGTAACTGTGCGCGCCATAGATGCGCGCGACCGGCGTCTCTTCGGCGATCCGCTGGTTCGGCACGCCCCAGCGTTTGCGCCATTGCAGCCAGATCACCGCATAGGTGATCGCCAAGGCGGCCAATGCCGGCGGACCGGCGATAAAGGCATACGACCAGAAATCCAGGCCGCCGGCCTGACCGATCAGAATGTTCTGCGGGTTGCCGATCAGGCTGGCGGAAGAGCCGGCGTTGCACGACAACGCCAACGCCAGCAGAAACGGCCGCGGATCGAGGCCCCGGGCCAACAGGCTGTGACACAGCAGCGGCGTCAGGGCGAAGGCGACTATGTCATTGACCAGTACCGCCGACAGCAGCCCGCCGAGAACCACCACACCGCCCAACAAACGCTCCGGGCGCTGGGCATGGTGGTTGAGCCACTCGTTGAGCCAGGCATAGACCCCGGAAAAATCGAACTGCGCAGAAATCAGCATCAGCGCCAGCAACAGCAAGAGCGCACCGGCATCCAGATGGCCGGCCGCCTCGCCTGGCGACTGCGCACCACTGAACAGCAACACCACCGCGGCGCAGCCGGCGATCCAGCTGCGATCGACGCGCAAGCCACGAATACCGCCCGCGGCCATGCCCAGGTAGGTCAAAACGAACAGGCCCAGCACCACCCATGACGTCATCGCCATGCCGCCCCCGAATTCCATGCGTTAACGCCTACCACTGCTCGCAGTGGCGCGGCAGCACTCTAACCGCGGCGCGAAGTGGCGAGAAGCAGGACAAGGTAGTTAGCGGAAAAAATACTCTGAGCGATGCTGTTCCCCGCTGAAGCGGAGACAAAAGATGTGCTCTTGTAGCCCGGATGCAATCCGGGGAGGCAGGTTGCAGGACCGACATCGCTTCCCGGATTGCATCCGGGCTACGAAGTGCGCTTTGGGTGGACATGGTGGAGCCTTGTCCACCGCGTCCAGATGGCGGTGAACTGGCGCACGGAAAAACGCATTTAACAGACCGAATCCCGCATGCTGAAAAAAGGGCCGGCCGAGCGTGAAGCAATCACACCAGCCGGCAGCAGGCTTTAATCGACCAGTTCGAACAGGGCGACGTTGCCGCTTTTCTCCAAGCCGGTCACCAGGAAATGCCGCCCTTGGTGTTCGACATGGGCCAAGCCTTCCGGCGCCAGATTACCCGCACCGGCGCCCTCGCCCACCCCGACCACATGCAGCACCCGTGGTTGCGCCGGCTGGTCCAGATCGATCAGCGCCAAGGCATCGGCACGCTCCAGGGAAGCAATGGCCAGGCGCTTGCCGAACGCGTCGAAACTCACCACGCCTTCGGGCTCGCTACCTTTATTGGGGCTGCGTTGATCCGGATAGACACCGGCCTTGGCCGCCATATCGTCGAGCTGGCTGCCGGTATCGCCGAGCAGCTCGCCGCTGGCGCTATCGAACACACTGATCGTGCGTCCGCCGCCGCTTGGCAGCCCGGCTTTGGTCTTGGCGATTTTCGGGTCGCTGTCGCCTTCGTCGGCGCTGATCAGGTAGCGACCATCGGCACTGACGGCCAGGGCATCCGGTTCGCGCAGGGCGAAGAGTTCGACGTTCGGCTCATAGCGACCATCGTCCAGCACATCGGCGGCATGGCGCACGGTGCCCAGGCCGAACACCTTGTGCAGTTCGCCTTGCAATACATCGACCACCGCGATGGCGTTGTTCTCCTGCAGGCTGACATAAGCGCGCGTGCCGTCCGGGCTGAAGGCCACGTATTCCGGCTCGATATGCTCGGCACTGGTGCCGAAAGGAATCTTCAATTCTTCACCATCGATCGCCCGCTCCAGCAGGCGCTTGTGTTCGTCCTGGGTGGTGCCCGCCACGCCGGCCAGATCCGGCATAGCGATCAGGCGCTGCTTGGCCTGCGCCAGACCTTCGCGCAGATCGATCACACTGATCGAGCCGGCGCCGCTGCGAAAGCCCTCGCCCTCGCGCACATAACCTTCGCCCTCGTTGGCCACCACAACGAAGTCGCCGGCCGGCGAGAACGCCAGGCTGTCCGGCCAGATACCGACCTCCAGGCGCTTCAGCAGTGTACCGTCGGTGGCCGAGCGGAACTCCACGCGGCCGTTCTTCAGGCCGTCGCTGTCACGCACGCATACCGCGAAAATATCTTCGCTGGGATGGAATGCCACCGCAGTGATCTCCCCTGCGTCTTGGCCCATCAGGGTGTGCCGGGCAATCCGCTGCAGGCCGGCGCTCGGATCGAGGCGGAGGATATCCACCAGCCCCTCGACGCTGTTGGACACGATCACGCGCATGCTCGAGGCCTGCACAGCAACGATTTCAGTGCCCAGCGCAAAGCCGCTCTGGTAGACCGAGGAGGCTTTCAGTTCGAGTGCCGAGGCCATCGGGGCCAGGGCAAAAACCGCACAGAGGGCGGGGATACGCAGCATGGCGAAGATCCTTATGCAAGACGGGGAATAAACAAAACCGCAGCAGTCTCCATCGCCAAAGTGACCAGTTGATGACGGTTAGATGTCGTGCAAACGACACCGCCCATCAGCTATACGCCCAAGCGCTCGCGCTCCCTATCGCTCACCTACACTGCAAGTAATATGCATACGGGACGGCCGCCGAGCACCGCCCAGTCGCGCCACCGAGGGAATTGGATGAATCGAAAACAACTGTTCGCCAGCCTGTGCTTAGCGTTGTGTCTGGGCGCCCAAGCCAGCGAACGGCTGCCCCTGAAGATCAGCGTAGGCGACTGGCCGCCCTATCTCTCCGCCAGCCTGAAACACAACGGTGTCGTCGCCCATCTGATCAGCGACCTGTTCGCCGATGAGGGTTATCGCGTCAGCTTCCAGTTCCTGCCCTGGCCGCGCGCCTACGCGGCGGCCGCCGCGGGCAAGTTCGACGCCACCGCGGTTTGGATGCACAAGGGTGAACGCGAGGCGGACTTTCTCTTCAGCGCGCCGCTGCTGGACGAGCAGTTCGTGTTCTTCCACCTGAAAAGTCTGCCCTTCGGCTGGCGGACCTTCGACGACCTGACCGGCATGACCCTTGGTGGCGGCCTGGAATACAGCTATGGGCCGGACTTCGATGCATTCCTTAAGCAAGACAAGGTGAAGATGGAGCGGGTATCCAGCGACGTGCAGAATTTCGAGAAACTGCTCAGAGAGCGCGTGGTGCTCTATCCCCAGGAAATGCAGGTGGGCTACGCCGCCCTGCGCCATCACTTCAGCGAAGCGGACAGGGCCAAAATCACCCACCACCCGAAACCGTTGCTGACCAACCTCAGCTACCTGATGTTACCCAAGTCGCTCGAGGCCAGCCCGGCGCTGCTCGAGCGCTTCAATCGGCGCCTGCAGAGTTACCGCGATAACGGCCGCTATCAACGCTATTTCGACGACCTGCAACAAGGCAAATACGAACTCGATCAGCCCGAGAACGGTGCCATTCGATGAACAGTGCTGCTCGGTGTCGGCAAGCAACGCACGTAATGCAAGGAGTCAAGCCTTGAGCCTCAGGCGCTGGCGCCCGCTTCTCGCGGCGATGTTCGGCCTGCTGCCGGCGCTTGCGACCGACGCCGAGGACGGGGTGCGCTCCGACGAAATCCGCCTGGGGATGGCCAATGCACAGAGCGGCCCGGCCGCTGGATTGGGTATCGGCATTCGGGCCGGCGCCCAGGCCTACTTCGCCCGGATCAACGCCGAAGGTGGCGTGCATGGCCGCAAAATCGTCCTGATCGTCAATGACGACGGCTACGAGCCCGCGCGCAGCGTTGCCAATACCGAAGCGCTGATCGAAACGAACAAGGTGTTCGCGCTGCTCGGTTACGTCGGCACACCGACCTCGAGAGCGGCCGTCCCCATCGCCTTGAGGGCTCAGGTGCCCTACCTGTTTCCGTTTACCGGTGCCGAGTTCTTACGCACCCCGGTAAAACCCTGGGTATTCAATATTCGCGCCTCCTACTTCGATGAAACCGAAGAGATGGTCGAGCGCATGACCGCCGACCTCGGCATCGAGAAAATCGCCCTGTTGATGCAAGACGACTCCTTCGGCGAAACGGTCAAAAGCGGCGTTGTCGGCGCCCTGCACAAGCGCGGCATGCAAATCCACGCGGAGGCGCGTATTCAGCGCAATTCGCTGGACGTCGAAGCCGCGGTCGCGGCATTGCTGCCCGCGCAGCCCGAGGCCATCGTCTTCATCGGCACTTACCAGCAACTGGCAGAAGCCATCGCCCGCGCCAAAGCCCTGGGCAGCGCGGCGCGGTTCTTCACCGTATCCTTTATCGGCACGGAAAATTTCATCGCAGCGGCAGGGGCCAACGCCGATGGCGTCTATATCACCCAGGTCATGCCTTCGCCGCACGACGCCTCGCGCGCCATCGTGAAAAATTACCTGGCCGATATCGCCCCCGCCGATGTCGGCTACACCTCCCTGGAAGGCTATATAGACGCGGCGGTTTTCGTCGCGGCGCTACGCGCTGCCGGGCCGCAGCCGACGCGCCTCGAACTCGTCAAGGCGCTGGAGGCGCTGAACCTCGACCTCGGCGGCTTCAAGGTGGCGTTCTCGCCAAGCAACCACCAGGGCTCCGATGCGGTATTCCTTATCGAGATACGCGACGGCAAGGCGGTGCCGATCGAAACCATGCGCTAGCGCGAATCGCTGCCCGCCATCGGCTACCCCAACGCCACGGCTGCCTACCTGGCGTTCCAGTAGCGTTGCATCTCGACGAACAGAAAGGAGGCGGTCCAGGTGATCAGCACCAGGCCGGTGAGCGCCTCGATCCCGGTCAGATAACGCAGATCGCCGACCGGTTGGATATCGCCGAACCCCAGGGTGGTGAACGTGGTGAAGGAGAAATACACGCAATCGAGCAGGCCGCCATCGGTATTGCCTTCCAAATGTCCCCAGCCCTCGGCGCGGTCCATCAGGTAATAGGCGAAGGCGAATATCCAGACCTCGATGGCATGGGCGATCAGCGCCCCGACGACGCCGAACAGGATGCGCAAACGGTGCCTGACCTTCATTCGCTGCACCCACAGGGTCATCCTCGACAAGAATTCGTAGTGCAGCACCACCACACACACGACGATCAGGCTGTTGACGGCGAATAAACTAATCACGGGTTGTCTCGGTTAATCGATATGCCTGCGGGCGACCTGCGCCAGCATACCTGAGCGAACGCGCCGAGCGCTCTGACGCTTGGAACGAATAAAGCCCTGAATAATTCCAGCCTATTCACAAGCGCAATGTGCTGTGCATTGGCCTACGGAACCGCCAGGCTGATCGCTTGGCCACCCAGAGGACGCTCGCCATGGAATTTCTGCGAACCCCCGACAGTCGTTTTGCCAACCTCCCCGGCTATGCGTTCAGCCCGCACTACCTGATGGTCGACGATGGCGAGGGCGGCCAACTGCGCGCGCACTATCTCGACGAAGGCCCCGCCGCGGCCGACCCGCTGCTGCTGATGCACGGCGAGCCGTCGTGGAGTTATCTGTACCGCAAGATGATCCCCATTCTGGTCGCCGCCGGGCACCGGGTGATCGCCCCCGACCTGATCGGCTTCGGCCGTTCCGACAAACCGACCCGCCGCGAGGACTATAGCTACCAGCGGCATGTCGGCTGGATGCAGTCGGTGCTCGATCAACTGCAGCTCGAGCGCATCACCCTGGTCTGCCAGGACTGGGGCGGTCTGCTCGGCCTACGCCTGGTCGCGGCGCATCCCGAACGATTCGCCCGCGTGGTCGCCGCCAACACCATGCTGCCGACCGGCGATCACAACCCCGGCGAGGCGTTCAAGAACTGGCAGAAATTCTCCCAGGAAGTACCGGTGTTTCCCGCCGGCGGGGTGATCAAGGGCGGCACCATCAACCCTCTACCACAGGCGGTGGTCGATGCCTACGACGCGCCCTACCCGGACGAACGCTACAAGGAAGGTGCCCGGCAATTCCCGCTGCTGGTACCGACCACCCCGGACAATCCGGCGTCGGCGGCCAATCGCGCCGCCTGGCAGGTGCTCGGCCAATGGCAAAAACCCTTCCTCACCGCCTTCAGCGACTCGGACCCGGTCACCGCCGGCGGCGACAAGGTGATGCAGAAACTGATCCCCGGCACCCGCGGCCAGGCCCACACCACCATCGTCGGCGCCGGGCACTTCCTGCAGGAAGACCAGGGCGAACAGCTAGCCGAAACGGTGGTGAGGTTTATCGCTGCGACGCCTCTTTAACAACAAGACGCGCCTGCACGCGCGGCCCCGGCAAGTTGAAAAACGTTGTGAGGCTGAGCAGATCCACCAGCTACTAGCACATGCAGAAACCAGCACCTCACGTAATCAGCGCTGCCGACTGGCGCTGGTTGCCAAGCTAGCTGCCAGGCATGCGCCATCATTTTGATGACACCCTGGGAAAAATCCGTAATATGCGCGCCTCGGACTAGAACCCACGCCAAGGACGAAGCATGTTGCACCTCAAGCCCCTGACCGCTCCATTCGCCCGTCTCAAACTACCCAGTGCCAACTTCCTGATTGAGCGGCAGTATTTCGACGAAGTGCAGGTGGTGTTGGAGCGTTTCTTCGATGCCCCGCAGAGTCAGCCAACGCTCGATCCGCTGGAGGAAAACCGCGGAGTCTACTTGCTGCAAGGTGCGCAGCAATGGGTGCTCAAGTACAACCACCTGATCAGTTGGAAAAAACAGTTGGCCAACTTCTTCGGCCTGAAGAAAAGCTACGGCCTGCACGACTTGACCAACGAATTCGTCAATTTACGAAAAATCCCGGCGCAAGTGGATTTCATCCCACGAGTCAGAGCCTACGGATATCGCACCCGATGGCTATTCTTTCTCAAGGAGGAATATCTGCTGATCAGCTACTTCGCCGACCATTGCAATGTCGACGAGCGCTTGCGGAGCAGCCCGGACCAGGCCGAGCCGCTGCTCGAACAAATATTCACGTTTTTCAGCAACATGTTGGCCCAGGGTTTTTGCCACCTCGACCCTCACCCGAAAAACATTCTCATCGGCCCGAACAACGGTTTGCGTTTAATCGACTTCGAATGCTGCGCGCACGAAGTGCTGAACCATGATTTCGCCCTCGGCTTTCTACATGGTTATTTCTATACCTATTGGTTCCAGCGCTTCATCGGCAAGGATGACTATCACAGGGTCAGCAACCGCTACTTGGAGCGCGCCCATCCGACGCTCGACCGACAAGTTTTCGAACCCGTTTACCATCAATTCAGGGACCACAAGGTATCGCGCCGTACACGCTACTCGGTGATGACCTCGGCGGCAGCCCAGAACGTATTTCGGAAGTCGCTGGCGGTGGATTAGCCCGCCAGCAACACACCATGCAAGAGGATTTCTCGGCGCTCCTTACGACCGACGATGGCATGCTTGCAGACTTGAAAGAATTCTTCGAAACGCTGGCGGTCTATAGCCGGGTAAGCGGACAGTGCGCCGGCGACCAACTGGTCGTAGCGCATTTCATCGAGGTAGTCCTTTACGCAGCGTTGATAAAGAAAGCCGAACTGAAAGCCAAGGACCTCGGCAAGATACGGAGCCGGACCGATATGGCAGTTTTCCAGATCGATCACCTGCAGCTTACGTGGTGCCTGCGGGTGCACCATGAAATTCTCGGCCCATAGATCGAGATGGAATACTTCCTTGTCATGCAGCTCGCGGAGCAGATTGAAGGCATCAGCGAGGAATATCTCCACGTCGGCGCCATTCTGCTGTAGCCATTCAACGCCGTTGACATAGCCTTCCAGACACTCGCTGACCAGGAAAACCTCTTCGATCATACCTAACCCCTTGCGCCGATAACCGAATCCCTTGAGAAGCGGTAGCGACAGCCCAAGACGGCAGGCCTCGGAAGTGTTGATCAGTTCGGCGATAGGCCAATCGAAGCCACCCTTGCGACGCGGCTTGCCCAGAGTCACCCGCAGTTTCGAGCGCAGATTATCGATCGCCGAGGTCTTCACGAATAGAGCCGCATGCTTTGCTTGCAACACGCTGGAGGTGCGCCGGGATGAGCTGCTGCGCGAGCTGCGCTCCTCGATCAACCGAGCGATGGAAGGAAGTACATTGCCGACGCTGCCATCGTCCAGATGCAGGGTCAAATCCTCAAAGTTGACTGTAAGGGGAAAAGCTTGTCGGTAATTTCGCAAGTAATACATCACGCATCCATGCTCAAAATCAGGGGCGAAAAAGATAGCGACATGCCACCACCTCTACAATCTTTTTTCACATTTTTTTCACATTCCCAGGCTTCCGACTGATCGGCACGTCTTACAGCGCAGACTAGAAAAGCAACGATACAGGTGGAAGCTTTTCCGCCAAGTGCTTGCTGACAACCGCAGCCCCATCCTGTGCCAGATATGCGGAGATGCACCACGACCAAGGTAACGCGCCTTAGCCGAGGCGAAATACTCGGTCCAGCCCGCTGTAACCCATGCCCACGCCCTTGTGCACTTTCAGTTGCACCGGAATCCGCTCCTTGAGCGCCTCGACGTGGCTGATCACGCCGATGGTCTTGCCGCTGGCATTCAGGTTGTCGAGGGCGTCCAGGGCGACTTCCAGGGTTTCGCCGTCCAGGGTGCCGAAGCCCTCGTCGAGAAACAGCGAGTCGATGCTGGTCTTGTGGCTGACCAGGTCGGACAGGGCCAGGGCCAGCGCCAGGCTGACCAGAAAGCTTTCGCCACCGGACAGGGTCTTGGTGTCGCGGGCGACATCGGCCTGCCAGGTGTCGATCACTTGCAGCTCCAGTTCACCGCTGGTTTTGCGCGCCAGTTGGTAGCGCCCGTGCAGGCGTTCGAGTTGCCGGTTGGCCAGGTAGACCAGATGATCGAGGGTCAGGCCCTGGGCGAATTTGCGGTATTTGGCGCCATCGGAGGAGCCGATCAAACCGTTGAGGTGTTGCCAGAGGTCGTAGGCCTCCTGCTTGACGGCAATCTCGGCGAACAGGCTTTGCTGGTTGTGCCGGCGCGCTTCGTCGCCTTGCAGAGTCCCGCGGATCTCCCCCTGGCGTTCACTCAAGCCCTTGAGCTGATCGTTGAGTAGCTGCAGTTGCTGATCAAGCTGCTCACTGCTCGCTTCGCTCGGCGCCGCCGCCTGCAAGCCGGCCAGTTGCTGCTCGGCGGCGCCTTTCAGCGCCTGGGCTTCGGCCAGGGCCTGGTGCAGGCGTTCCTTGAGCAGGGTCAGCGCCTGACATTGCTGATCGTCGAGCTTGGCGGCCTGGAATGCGGCTTCGTCGGCAAAGGGGCTGGCGGCCAGGGCGAGCTGCCACTGCTCGCTCCGCTCCGCCAGCTGTTGGCGCTGTTCGAGCACGCGTTCGCCCTGGGTATGCGCGGCGCCCTGCAATTGCTGCTGGCGCTGTTGCGTTTGATTCAGCAGGGTTTCGCAGTGCTGCAAGGCCGGCAGGGGATCGTCCGGCGTCGCTACGTCGGCCATTGCCGCATCGGCAGGCTGCGCTGCAGCCCAGCGCTGTTGCCAGTGCGCATCCATCTCTCGGGCCGTGGTCACGGCCTGCTCCAGGGTGCGCGCTTGCTCCTGCAGCTGCTGGCTTTGTTGCTGCGCCTGCTGCCAGGCCTGCCATTCCACCTGACGCTGGCCGAGCCACTGTTGGCTATCGGTCGGCAACTGATAGCCGAAGCCCGCCAGCTCCGCGCTCAGGGCCTGTTCGCGTTCGCCGTGCTGACGTTGCAGATGGTCCAAACGCTGGTTGATATCCGCGAGTGCACTTTGGTTTTGCTGCTGTTCCTGGGCGGTTAGCTGCAACTGTTGCTGGGCGTTGCTACAAGCCTGTTCGATGTGCTGACGCGCAGTGCGCGCGCCCTCCAGCGTCGCCTTCAATTGATCGAGCTGCGTCAGGCTGCGCTGCAGGCTGTCGAGCTCGCGGGTCAGCTGTTGTTCGTGGGCGGCGAGCGCGGCTTCGTCGGCCAGTTCGTGGCCGAGCTGCTGGCTCAGTTGCCGCCATTGCTCGCCGTGCTGGTTGTGCGCCTGTGCGAACGCCTGTTGCTGCTGCGCGCAATGCTCGAGCTGCGAGGTCAGTTTCGCCAGCGCGGCGGCGAGTTCCTGACCGCTAGCGGCGAGGGCTTCCAGCTCGGCTTTTTTCGTTTGCAGGGTGCGCTGCGTCGCGGAAACATCCAGCGCCTGGTAGGCGGCAATCGCCGGGTGCTGCTGGGAGCCGCACAACGGGCAGGCCTCGCCCTCCTGCAACTGGGCACGGTAGCTTTCCAGGTCCTGGATACGCTGTTCCTGTTCGAGCAGTTTTTCCTGGTCGCGCACCTGTTGCTGCAAGTCTTTATAACGCGCGCGCAAGGCCTCGACCTCACGATTTGCGCCGGTATGGCGGTCGCTCAGCTCGGCGGTCTGCGTCTGCAATTGCTGTTGATCCAGGCTCAGCTGCCGCCGCGCCGCCGCGAGCTGCTTGAGCTGCGCCAGTAAGGCGCTTTGGCTGTGCAGGCTTTGCCAGCGCTCGCGCAATCCGCCTTCGCTACCGCCGCCCAGCAGTTCGTTCACTCGCTGCTGTTGCTCGCCCTCGCACTGCTGCGCCGCCACTAAACGCGCCTGCTGCTCGTCCAGGCTGGCACGCTGGTCGGTCAGTTGCGTTGTGAGGGTTTGCCCGGCCTGCTCGGCCTGGCGCTGCTGCGCGCGCAGCTGCTCGATCTGCGCGATGAGTTCCTGGCGCGCTTCGAGCTTGTTGCGCCAGGCCGCCAGCTGTTCACCGAGCAACCCATGCTGGGCCTTGTCGCTCAATTGCTGCGCCAACTGCTGGCGCTGCTCGGCCAGTTGCTGCTGCGCCTGCTGACGCTGGTTCAGCAGTTGCCGGCTGAACTGCCGCGCTTGCCACAGACAGGCGCCGATCTGCTGCGCCACCTGTTGCTGTTCGCTTTCAGTCTGCCGCAGCGCCTGCTCGGTGTGCTGCAACGCCTGGTGCGCCGCCTGCCAGTCGCGATATAGCGGTTGCAGGCGCGCGGCGGGCTCGTTCGCCGCCAGTTGCTGCAGCTGCGGCTGCGCGCCGAGCAGCTCGTCGCGCGCCTGCTGTTCGGCTTGTAGCGCGGCGTGTAACCGGTCCTGGGTCTTGTTCAGCTCGTCGCGCCATTGCCGTTGGCGCTGCAGCTCGGCCTGTTCGATGGCCAGGCGCACTTCTTCGCCGCGCAAGCGTTCGGCTTCGGCGCTCAGTTGCTGGCGCTGTTCGTCGCTCAGCAGTTCGACCCCCGAAGCTTTGGCGCGCAATTGATCGAGCAGGCTTTTGGCCTCGCGGGTCTGTTCGAACACGCGCTGGGAAATCTGCCCGTAGATATCGGTGCCGGTGAGTTCTTCCAGCAGCTCGGCGCGCTGGTTGGCGTTGGCTTCGAGAAAGGCCGCGAAGCCGCCCTGGGCGAGCAGCATGGACTTGGTGAAGCGCTCGAAATCCAGCCCGGTCAGGCGTTCGGTTTCGCGCAGTTTCTCGTTGATCTTGTCGGTGATGATCTGGCCGTCGCCGCTGGCCAGCTCGACTTTCGGCGCCTGCAACGCGCCGTCGGCCTTGTCGCGGGCGCGGCGCTGGCTCCAGAACGCGCGGTAGGCCACGCCCTTGACCTCGAATTCGACCTCGGCCAGGCAATCGGCGGTGTGCCGGGTCATCAGCTCGTTGCCGCCGGCCGATAGCGTGCTCATGCGCGGCGTGCGGTGATACAAGGCCAGGCAGATGGCGTCGAGTAGCGTGGTTTTGCCAGCACCGGTGGGCCCGGTGATGGCGAACAGGCCACTGCCGGCGAACGGCTCGGCGGCGAAATCGATCTTCCACTCGCCTTTCAGCGAATTGAGGTTTTTCAGGCGCAGGGTCAGGATTTTCATCGCGCAGGCGGGGCTCGCAACAGCCTTTCGGTAGGCCGCCTATCCTATCCGAACCTCCGCCGGCGCGTCGGCCCGATGCGCTCAGGGCATGAATACCGCGCGCATGCAGTTCTGCGATTTCCGTTTGAACAGCTCGTAGCCTTTCGGCGATTCCTCCAGATCCATCGGGTGGGTCAGCAGGTAGCCGGGGTCCAGTTCGCCGTTCTGGATGTGCTCGAACAATTTGCCCACGTAGCGCTGCCCCGGCTGCTGGCCGGAGCGCAGGGTCAGTGCCTTGTTGACGATGGCGCCGATGGGGAATTTATCCAGCACGCCGCCATACACGCCGATCACCGAGATATTGCCGCCCTTGCGACAGGCGCGGATCGCCTGGCGCAAGACCGTGCCACGCTCGGTGTGCAGACGCAGCGCTTGTTTGGTCCTGTCGTAGGCGTAGTCGAGCTGGGTGCCATGGGCCTCCATGCCGACGCAATCGATGCAGCGGTCGGGGCCGCGGCCGCCGGTCAGTTCCAGCAGGGCTTCGTGCACGTCGGTGGTCTGGTAGTCGATGGTGATAGCACCGGCGCGGCGATCGGCCAGTTCGAGGCGATCGGCAAAGCGGTCGATCGCGATCACCCGTTCGGCGCCGAGCAGGTAGGCGCTGCGAATCGCCATCTGGCCGACCCCGCCGCAACCCCACACGGCCACCGTGTCACCCGCTTCGATGCCGGCGATATCGGCGGCGAAATAGCCGGTCGGTGCGGCATCCGAGACGAACACCGCCTGCTCGTTGCTGACCCCGTCCGGTACTTTGAACAGATTGACGTCGGCATAGGGCACGCGCACATAGGTGGCGTGGCTGCCGGGATAGCCGCCGAAGGCATGGCTGTAACCGAAGATCCCGGCGCAGGGCTGGCCGTAGACCAGGTCGGTGATCTGCGGCTTAGGATTGGAGTTGTCGCAGCAGGAGAAATCGCTGCGTTTGCAGTACTCGCAATCGCCGCAACCGATGATCGAAATGCTCACCACCCGATCACCCTTGGCCAAGCCGCTGATCGCCGAGCCGGTTTCCACCACTTCGCCGAGAAACTCGTGGCCAATGATGTCGCCGGGTTTCATCGCCGGCACATAGCCGCCGAGCAAGTGCAGATCGGAGCCGCATACCGAGGACATGATCACCCGCACAATCACATCGCGCGGATTGACGATGCCCGGGTCCGCCACGGTATCCACTTGCAACTTGTTCGGCGCCTGCCAGGTCAGCGCCCTCATGGTTGCACCTGCCAATTCGCCTGCTGGGGCCGATGCGCCTGCTCAGGCATGGCTTGCGGCGTCTCGTCGCGGGGCTGGCGACGGGCATCGCTGTCACGCGACACCGCCACTTCGCCGGTCTCCAGGTATTGCTTGATGCGGCGCAGCTCGCGCGTCAACAGGCCGCCGAGCAACGGGCTAAGCAGGGATGCGCCGGCATAACCGAGCACACCGACCGGCGGTTCGCAGGCGAGCACCACTTTGATTTCGGTGCCGCGCCCCTGGGGGGCGTCTGCGAGGCTGATCGTGCAGCGCAGGGGCAGCCAGGCGCCGGTCTCGGATACCCAGACCAACTGCTGGTTATCCAGCACTCGCTCGAGACGGGCGAACGACTGCAACGGTTTGCCCAGCGGCCCCTCGGCGCTCCAGCGAAAACGATTGGGTTCGATCTGTTCGAGACGCTGCACGCGCTCCAGCACCTCGGCGAGCTTCGTCGTGTCGCGCAGAAAATCGAAGATTTCGCTGCGCGGTTTGCCGACGGTCACGCTGCGCATGCAGGCTTCGAGGTTGTGCCAGCCGTATTCGCGGCGCAGTTGCTGCTCCCAGGGCGAGGGGGTCAAGGATTCCTTGAGCGGGCAGTGCTGGCTGATGCCGCGGGCGGCGAGAAGGCCGCCGAGCAGCATCTGGGTCCAGCCGCCGATACCGCCCTGGCGCAAGCCATTGCCCAGCAGCAGACCGCCGCCGATCAGTGACAGCACCTGTTCGAGGCCGGTCACGTTGCGCGTGTGGCCGGCCGTGGTATGGGTCGCCGCTAACGGTTGTTCGAACTCGGACATGCTGCCTCCTACGAATGGGTTGTTCATAGGGGGACCGGTCCGGGCAGGCGGGCGTTCAAGCTTTTGCGCGCCGATCCGACGGAAGCGCTGCGCTGCAGCGACGGCCTGGCAGGACGACCCGAGTCGGCTCAGTCGCGCAGTTGGGCGAGCGTGTCGCGGTAGAGCGCGCGCAGGCGTTCCTGCAGCGCTTCGTCGAGCGCCTCGCTGGCCAGGCGCCGGGCGAATACATCGTCGGGGCTCAGCTCATCGAGCGTCTCGCGGGTTTGCCTGCTCAGGGATAACGCCGCAGCGCCGCGCTCGCGACGGATGCGCAGCACCTCGACCGGCAAACCCTCGCAGAGCGCGGCGATGCGCACGTGTAGATCGCTCAGGTAGTCGTCGGTGGCGACCTGCACTTCCAGCCAGACCGGCTGCTCGGGACGACCTTGTGCGGCTGCCATGGCTATCGCCTGTTCGAGTTCCTTGAGCGTGCCGCGCAGCGACAGCAGCGGCTGGAAACAGGGCACCGGCAGCGCCGTGACCGCGCTCAGACCGCTGCGATCCAGATCGACCAGCAGCACCTCTTTCTGCTGCTTGGCCTCGTCGAAACTCAGCGCAATCGGCGAGCCGCAATAGCGGATATGCTCCAGGCCGCCAACCTTCTGCGGGCGGTGGATATGCCCCAGGGCGATATAGGCGGCGGGTGGGAAGGCGCTGGTCGGGAAAGCCTCCAGGCTGCCGACGTAGATCTCGCGCACCGAGTCGCTGGCGCTGGCACCAACGGTGGTCAAATGGCCGCTGGCGATAATCGGCAGTTCGCCGCCGAGCTGGTCACGCCGGGCCTCGGCCAGGGCGAACAGCTCCAGATAATGCTGCTGGATCGCCTGCTGCAACGACAGTTGCTTGTCTTCGGCGCTCTGCCCGGCCTGGCTTTGCAGCACCTCGCGCGGGCGAATAAAGGGGATGGCGCAGAGAATCGCCCCCGGCGCTCCATCGCGCCGATGCAGCACCAGCACCTGTTCCTCCATGCTTGCGCAAACACCGGGAATCACCCGGCTGCCGAGTTGCGCCAGCAGGGTCTTGCTCTCGCCGAGCATGGCCACGGAATCGTGATTGCCGCCGAGCACCACCAGCTCGCAACCGGTCGCGCGCAGCTCGACGATAAAGCGGTTGTACTGCTCGCGGGCATAGCTCGGCGGCGCGCCGGTGTCGAACACATCGCCGGCGATCAACAGCGCGTCGACGGCCTGCTCGCGCACCTGGTCGATCAGCCAGGCACAGAACGCCTGATGCTCGGCTTGGCGGGTCTTGCCCATAAAATGTTGGCCCAGGTGCCAATCGGAGGTGTGCAGGATGCGCATCTCGCTGAACTCTCATCACAATCGATCCGGCAACCTTGCCTGTTCGCCCCGGTCGAAGCAAATGCGCGATGGCGGGGCCGATAGGCAAAGGTCGGTGCATCTATGCTAAACAGGCCGTTGAAAAACTACCTACGTTGCCGATACGGCGGCCTCGCCTACATTTTTCAACGGCTTGTTAACGATCATTCCACCCGCGGGAGCCCCACAACGCATGAAGCGAACCTGCCATATCGACCTGCTGATCTGCGATTGCGACGGCGTGCTGGTCGACAGCGAAATCCTTTCCGAACGCATCATGCGCGAAGCACTGTCCGCTCATGTGCCGTTGGCTGAACTGGAAGTGCTGCTACACGGCACCTTCGGCCTGCAGAGCCGCGATATCCTGGCGCGGGTCGAGACGCACTTCGCGATCCGCCTGCCACACGACTTCCATGCGCAGCACCTGCTGCGTTGCGAAGCCCTGATCCGCAGCCAGGTGCAAGTTATTCCTGGCGTACATGCCGCGCTGCACAGCATCGACTTGCCCCTGGCCATCGCCTCCAACGGTCGTTACCAGGCCGTGGAGCACGCCCTGCTGCGCTGCGAACTGAGCGAGCGGGTGGATGTCGGCATCTTCGCTGCCGAGCAGGTCGAGCGACCCAAGCCGGCACCCGATCTCTATCTGCTCGCGGCAAAAACCGCCGGCGTCGCGCCGCAGCGTTGCCTGGTGGTGGAGGACAGCGTCACCGGCGTGACCGCCGCCCTGGCCGCTGGCATGCAGGTAATAGGTTTTCTCGGCGCCAGCCACATTCCCCCGGAACACGCAGAAAACCTGCAGCAACTGGGGGTGGAACACCTGATCGAGGACATGCGCGAGCTGCCGGCGCTGGTCGAGCGGTTGTGCTATGCCGAACCGGCCGAGGTGCAGCCCTGAGGCGATGCGCGCCGCGGGCTACAGCGCCCAGTCCTTGACCACCATATGGGTCTTGACCTTCTGCATGCCGGGGAAGTTTTCGATGGCACCGCGAATCTCGCTGAGGCGCCGCATCGACGGCGTCTCGATATACACCAGCATATCGGTCTCGCCGCTGATGCCGCTGCAACGGCGCACTTCGGCGAAAGAGCGCATGCGCTCGACGTAGTCCTCGCAGCGCCCGCCCTGGTAGAACAGCTCCAGATAGGCTTTGATTCCTGCATCGCCCGGGCTGGCGATTTGCGCGTGATAGCCGCCGATGATCCCGCGCTCTTCCAACTGGCGAATACGCTCGCTGACCGCCGAACGCGACAGGTTCACTTCACGGGCGATCTGGCTCACGGCCAGGCGGGCGTCGGCGCGCAATAGGGCGAGGATCTGTTGATCGAACTTGTCCACGGGGGTTCTCGGGCAAAAAGCAATTCGACGGCCAATTCCGTCACTTTGCCGGCCAACGGCGACGCTTCTACAGCGGTGGTTTTCCGGCGACCGGCATAGCATATCCGGCAAATCGCCAGAGCACACAACATGAGTCGTCTCAACCAGGAACTGGGTCTACTGCAGGGCATCGGTCTACTCAGCACATCGCTGCTCGGCACCGGCATTTTCGTCGTGCCGGCGCTGGCCGCCACCGCCGCCGGCGAAGCTTCGCTCTGGGCCTGGATGATCCTGATCGCCCTGGTACTGCCGGTGGCGTTCACCTTCGCCCAACTCGGCCGACACTTTGCCCACGCCGGCGGCGCGCCGCACCTGATCGGCCGCGCGTTCGGCGCGCGCATGGAACGCCTCAGCGCCCTGCTGTTTCTCGCCGTGCTGCCGGTGGGTTTGCCGGCGGCGCTGAACATCGCCAGCGGCTTCTGGCAGGCGCTGTTCGACCTCAGCCGCGGCCAGACGCTGGCCATCCAGCTCGCCACCCTGGTCGCCCTGCTACTGCTCGGCCAGCGCCCGGCCAAAGCCTCCGGTTTCGTGCAAGGCGCCATCGCCGTGGCGATCATCGGCACCATCGCGCTGATCTGGTGGGTCGGCGATCTACCACTGAGCAGCCAGCCGTTGCTACCGCCCATTGACGGCTCCTGGCACCTGCTGCCCGCCGCGCTGGGGGTGATGTTCTGGTGCTTCGTCGGCATCGAGGCCTTTACCCATCTGGGCGAGGAGTTCAAGAACCCCAAGCGCGACTTTCCCCTGGCGCTGCTGTTCGGCGTGCTGCTGGCCGGTCTGGTGTATTGGGCCTGCTCGGTGGCGGTGCTGAGCTTCAATGCCTATGGCGATGTGCATAACGACGCGACCTCGCTGCCGCGCATACTCGACCTGCTGCTCGGCGACCAGGCCCGCTACCTGACTGCGGCGGTCGGCTACCTGGCCTGCTTCGCCTCGATGAACGTCTATATGCAGGGCTTCGCCCGGCTGATCTGGAGTCTGGCCGACGAAGGCAAACTGCCGGCCGCCCTGGCTCGGCGCAATGAGCACGGCGTACCCGCCCGTGCCCTGTTGCTGGTGATAGCGATCTGCGCCCTGTGCGCCACCCTGGCCTGGAGCCTGTCGCTGTCCCTGGACCAACTGATCCGCTACGCCAACGGCAACTTCGTGGTCGTCTACCTGCTCAGCATGGCCGCTGGCGCGCTGTTGCTGCGCGGCATCTGGCGCTGGCTCGCCGCCTTCAGCACCCTGCTCTGCGCCCTGGTGCTGACGATGCTCGGCGTCGACGCCTGGTATGCCCTGGGCCTGCTGGCTGTGATGGGATTGCTTGATTACGCCCACGGTTGGCGCGAGCGGGCGATGAGGGCCATCTGAGACGGCTTAAAGCCTGGTTTCCGCAGCAAGCATATTGATGATCAGACGGATCAGGGTGTCTTTCTGTTTGGGATCTGATTCAGCGACCAACAGAGTTAGAGCAGCCAGGCCTGTGTCATTGATCAGCGGCTCGCCGCGTTCGTTCAACAAGCGGCCGTTACGATGCAGAAAATCGACGAAGAGAAAAGCACCGCTGCGCTTGTTGCCGTCGGTAAAAGGATGGTTCTTCACCATGAAATACAGCAGGTGGGCGGCCTTGCTTTCCAGGCTCGGGTAAGCAGGCTCGCCGAATACGCTCTGTTCCAGGTTGCCCAGCAGACTCGACAGGCCATCGCCCCGCTCTTGGGCGAACAGCTCGGTGGCTTCGCCCCGCTGGATCAAACGCATTGTGCTTAAGGCTGGCCAGGGCTGCGCGGGCATGCTCAGGGCGAGGTAGTTGGCCGCCGGGGCTGCCGGCCGGCTCGGTCAGCAGGCCTTCGTCGTAGCGTTGCAGCCAGAGAAAGGTCTGCGTGTAGCGACTGACGATTTCCACCAGGCCACGCCCGCCGTCCACATCCAACTCGGGCGCACGGGCAGTCTTGCGCACGAGCTCAAGTGCGGCTTCGAGTTCACGGGCGTTGGCTTCGAAGCGTTCACGATTGAGGGTATAACCACGGGTCAGGTGCTCCTTGAGCAACTGGGTGGCCCATTGACGAAAGCGTGTGCCCTGCTTCGAGTTGACCCGGTAACCGACCGACAGCACCGCATCAAGATTGAAGAATTCGACTTGATAGATTTTTCCGTCGGCGGCAGTTGTTGCATTTTTTGCAACAACTGCATTGCGCTCCAGCTCATCGTCACTAAATATATTGCGCAGATGGCGGGAGATAACGGATTTATCTCGCGCGAAAAGCTCAGCCATCTGCTGCAGGCTCAACCACACGGTGTCCTGCTCAATGGTAACGCTGATAGTGCCGCTTTCGCTTTCGTAGATTGCGATCTCGCTGCTCATGGCTTTCCTCCTTGAATGATCATGCCCATAACGGTCTGGCGATCCAGATAGTCGATTCGGCCTGCGCGCGCTTAAGCACGCGATACCTAACCTCAATAATCGTGAGTTTTCCACAAGCTCTCACTCTTGGGGGGTAGAGCGATACCTCTGCTTGCACAGCAGGCCGATATTAAAGGCTATGTCCCAAGACCGTGTTGCAAGTACTAAGCTTTAAGGCAGGCATCCG